>NZ_JBFRGG010000002.1:0-929571 GCF_052115225.1 Mesorhizobium sp. 2RAF45
TGCGCATCACGCCGACGCCGTTCCATTCGGATGCGCTGATCGCTGGACTGCAGGACGCGCTGGTCGAGACATGGGACGCGCTCGGCATTCCCTACGGCTCGGCAGGACGGCCCTCGGTCGCCAAAAGCGACCGGATCGTTCCGCTGCTGACGGCAACGTCGGGCGGCTGAAATCGACGACGTCGAACTTTGGTCCAGCGCAATGCGCGAAGCTCCAATGGAGGAGAAGGAACCACGTTCAAGGATCGCAGCCATGACACATTCTGTTTCGCACGCTTCAATCACACATGCCGCCGAGCAGGCCCAGCAATGGGTAAACGAGCTCGCCAAGGATCTGGACTGGAACGAACAAAGCGCGTTCCGGCTGTTGAAGGCCGTCCTGCACACCTTGCGCGACTGGCTCTCGCCTGAAGAAATGGCCGATCTGTCCGCCCAGTTGCCGACGTTGATCAGAGGCATCTATTTCGAAGGGTGGCACCCGGCCGAACCGGCGTGGGAACGCAAGAAGCGCGACTTCGTCATTTGCGTTCGCGACAGCTTTGGCTACGAGCCGGAGATCGACGTCGACAAGGCTATTGGTGCGGTGTTCCGACTTCTCGACCGTCACATTTCGCATGGCGAAATCGTCCAGGTCCGAAACTCGATGAAGAAGTCGCTGCGCCAACTCTGGCCGGAGGGATGAGCGATGTTTCGCGATCGGCAGGATGCTGGACAGAAGCTCGGAGCCTCTTTGGAGGCGCTTCAGCTGAGGAATCCCATCGTGCTGGCCTTGCCACGCGGTGGCGTTCCCGTCGCCGCCGAGATTGCCAAGGTCTTGAAGGCACCGCTGGATCTGATGATCGTTCGAAAAGTCGGAGCACCTGGCAATCCGGAACTGGCCGTGGCCGCCATCGTGGACGGAGACCCGCCGGACGTCGTTCTTAACCGTGAGATCGTGGAGGCCTACGCTCTCGGCGACAGCGCATTACGTGTTTTGATCGCGCAGGAACGGCCGGAGTTGGAGCGGCGTCGGGAAATATTTCGCGGAAAAGAGCTGCCCCAGTCGGTGGCCGGCAAAACCGCGATTGTCGTTGACGACGGAGCGGCGACCGGAACGACGATGAAAGTGGCCGTCCGGGCGTTGAAGCGACGGTCGCCGCGACAGATCGTCGTCGCACTTCCTGTCGCGCCGCCGGAGACCGTGGAAGAGCTGGCGCAGGAAGCAGATTTGACGATCTGTCTCATTCAGCCTGCCCGATTTCGCGCGCTCGGCTATTATTATGGCAGCTTTCCGCAGCTCTCCGACAGCGAGGTCCTCGAGATGATGGCTATGGCGCGCGAGGATCGGCGCCATATTGCCGAAAGAAGACACTCCGGCGCAAACGCCGCGGGCAAATCGCGGCACAAAGCCGGCACTTAGGAGTTATACCGATGCAGATCCGCACGCTTTCGACTCTGGAATGCACGAAAATGCTGACGGCCAATCGCGTCGGCCGCCTTGCCTGCGCGAAGGACGGGCAACCCTATATCGTGCCCTTCTACTACGCCCATGCCGACAACCACCTCTATGCCTTTTCCATGCCGGGCAAGAAGATCGACTGGATGCGCGCCAATCCGCTCGTGTCCGTGCAGGTCGACGAACATGGCGCTGCCCGAGGTTGGAAGAGCGTCATCGTCAATGGCAGGTATGAGGAACTTCCGGACCGGATCGGTCACAAGGTGCAACTTGATCACGCATGGTCATTGCTGAGCAGGCACACCGACTGGTGGGAGCCTGGCGCGCTCAAGCCGGCTACGTCGTCGGTCGCCGAACATCTCCCGCATGTGTTCTTCAGGATATTCATCGTGGAAGTCTCGGGCCGTGAGGCGATGGAGGCTTGACTTGGCGCGGCGCGCATGGCGGAAAGCAGGCTGTATGACTGCTGGTCGACACCGGCTGGATGCATCCGCAATCCGGCCAAGGGCATGCCCACCATGGACTCTCTCATAGTCCAACTTGGCGTCGCTTTGGCGATCGGGTTGCTCGTCGGCCTGGAGCGCGGCTGGCAGGAGCGCGACGCGCCGGCTCATAGCCGCACGGCGGGTATTCGGACATTCGGCATTGCGGGACTTCTCGGCGGCATTATCGCGGCGTTGGCCGAAGCGCTCAATGCGATTTCCGTCTTGATCGCCGGCTTCCTCGCCTTCGCCGGGATCTTCGCTTGGTACAAGGCACGCGAAGCCGCGCACGATGAGGATTTCAGTGTCACGACCGTTATCGCGGGCCTGGCTGTGTTTGCCCTTGGCGCGCTCTGCGTGGCCGGCGATTTTCGCGTGGCCGCCGCGGGCGGCACGGCGCTGGCGACGTTACTCGCCAGCCGCGAAATCCTGCATGGGCTTTTGAAACGCCTGACCTGGATCGAGCTTCGCTCGGCATTGGTCCTGGCGGTGATGACCGCCATAATCCTGCCCCTGCTGCCGAACCGCACGTTTGACCCATGGGAAGGCTTCAACCCGCGGGAGATCTGGCTCCTGACTGTGCTGATGGCCTCAATTTCGTTCGCTGGTTACGTCGCCGTACGTGTCCTCGGAAACGCCCGCGGTTTGATTGTGAGCGCGCTTGCCGGTGCAGTCGTGTCATCAACTGCCGTCACCTTGTCACTGGCTCGTACTGCCAGCGCGTCGAACAATTCCTTGTCCCTGTCAGGCGCGGCCTCGCTGGCCGCGATGGTCTCGATCCTGCGTGTCTGCCTCGTGGTTCTGATACTGGCCCCGGGCGTGACCGCGTTCATCGCCTTACCCGCGCTCGCCGCGGCGCTGACATTCGGCGTCTGCGGAACAATCGCATTGGCACTCCCCGGGCAAAAACCGGAAAACCCTGGCGCGACGCGCAATCCATTCGAACTGATGCCGTTGCTGATCTTTGCACTCCTGTTCGCATTCGCCTCGACAGCGAGCGCCGCGTTGGCACTCCAATTCAAGGAACAGGGCCTGCTGGCGAGTTCCGCGATCGCGGGTGCATTTGATGTCGATGCCTCGGTGCTCAGCGCCTTGCGGCTGGCCAAGCACTCGATTTCCATCGAAACCATCGGGCAAGCCGTGCTGACGGCGCTGATGGCGAACGCCATTGGACGCCTGTGCCTGGCGATGTCCGCAGGGCCGGTGAAATTCTGGCTACCGCTGGCCGGCATGACCTTGACCGCTGCGACTGCGGGCTATTGCACCATGCGGTTCCTCTAGGGGGCGCGATTTGCGGTCGGCTCCGGGGCCAATCCAGATTTGACCGGCGTCAAGGCTGCCAGGCCCCATTCCTGTTGAACTGCTCCTATCATTACAAAGGTGGGAGGGCCTCATGGCCACAACAGACCTCGATATCCCTATGCGGGAAGAATCTGCCAGTCCGGCCACGACCAAGCTGCGACTGGGATCGCTAACCGCGCTCGTCATCGGCTCGATGGTAGGCTCGGGTGTGTTCAGCCTGCCCCAGAATATGGCGGCCGGCGCTGGTCCGCTTGCTATCCTGATCGGCTGGACCGTCACGGCCGCCGGCATGCTCGCGCTGGTATTCGTCTACCAGTCGCTGGCGGTGCGTCGGCCCGAACTCGATGCCGGCCCATACGCCTATGCCAAAGCCGGCTTCGGCCCCTTCATCGGCTTCAACAGCGCCTGGGGCTATTGGATCAGCGCATGGGTCGGCAATGTGTCCTACGCGGTAATCGTCTTCAGCGCGCTGTCCTATTTCTTCCCCGCTTTCGGTGACGGGAATACCTGGCAGGCGGTGCTCGGCGCATCGATCCTTTTGTGGATCATTCATTTCCTCGTTCTTGCAGGCATTCGCCAGGCTGCGATCGTCAACACTGTCGTGACCATCGCCAAGATTGCTCCTGTCGTCCTCTTTGTCGGCGTCGTCGCGGTAGCCTTCAAGCTCAATGTCTGGTCGCTCGACTTCACAGGGCTCGGCAACGCCTCTCTCGGTACGATCGCCGCTCAGGTGAAGAGCACGATGCTGGTGACGCTGTGGGTCTTCATCGGCATCGAGGGCGCCAGCGTGTTCTCAGCACGCGCAGAGCGCCGCAAGGACATCGCGACTGCGACGGTGCTCGGCTTCTTCACGTGTCTCGCGCTTTATGCGCTGGTATCGCTGCTTTCGCTCGGCATCCTCAGCCAACCCGAGTTGGCCGCCCTGAAGAACCCTTCGATGGCGGGCGTGCTGGAAGCGGTTGTCGGGCCCTGGGGCGCCGTGCTCATCAATCTTGCGCTGGTCGTCTCGGTCGTCGGCGCGTTCCTGAGCTGGACCCTGCTTGCCGCCGAGATTCCGCATGTCGCCGGCAAGGACGGTACAATGCCGAAATTCTTCGGCCATGAGAGCGAACGCGGCGTTCCCTCGACCTCCCTGCTGATCACCAACCTGCTTGTCCAGGCCTTCCTGGTGATCACACTCTTTGCCCAGAGCACCTACCAGGCGCTTTTCTACATCGCCTCGGCGGCAATTCTCGTCCCCTACATCTTCTCGGGCGCCTTTGCCGCCAAGTTGGCATTGACTGGGGAAAGCTATCAAAGCGGCGAAAGCCGAACGGGACCGCTCGTTGCCGGCGTTCTGGCCACTATCTACGGCCTGTGGCTCGTCTATGCCGCGGGACCGGCGTATCTGTTCATGTGCGCCATCCTCTATGCGCCGGGCATCATCTTCTACGTCTGGGCCCGTCGCGAGGCCAATCAGCGTGCCTTCCACCCGGTGGAGGCCGTCATCGCAGTCGCGCTCGTCGCTGTCGCAATCCTTGCCGTCTACGAGATGTGGACCGGCGCCGTCAGCGCGCTTTGAGAGCCGTCCCATGGCAAATCTGGGGGTTCATTCGGAAGTCGGTCGCCTGCGCGAGGTGATGGTCCACAGGCCGGATCTCAGCCTGCGCAGGCTGACGCCGGACAACTGCAAGTCGCTGCTGTTCGACGACGTGCTGTGGGTGAAGCGGGCGCGCCAGGAGCATGACGTCTTCGTCGATGCCTTGCGTGAGCGCGGCGTGGCGGTGCATTCGTTCGGCGAACTCCTCGCCGAGACGATGGGCATCGGCAAGGCCCGCGACTGGCTTCTCGATCGCCGGGTGCATGCCGGCGTGGTCGGCCTCGACATGGTCGACGAGATGCGGGGCTGGCTGGACGAGATGTCGGCCGGCCTGCTGGCAACCTGTCTGATAGGCGGCATCGCTCGCGCCGAGCTGCCGTTCGAGCCCAAGGGTTTGACTGGAAGAACGCTGGCGCCTCAGGACTTCGTCCTGCCGCCATTGCCCAACCAGCTCTTCACCCGCGACAGCTCCTGCTGGATCTACCGCTCTGTCTCCGTGAATGCCATGTACTGGCCTGCCAGGCGACCGGAAGCGGCCAACGTCGAGGCGGTCTACCGCTTCCACCCGCATTTCCGGGACGGCGGCATTCCGTTCGTATCGCCCCAGGCAGGAACAGGTATCAGCCTGGAAGGCGGCGACGTCATGCCCGTCGGCGGGGGCGTCGTTCTCGTCGGGATGGGAGAGCGCACCACCCCGCAGGCGGTCGGTGATCTGGCCCGCAGTCTGTTCGCAGCCGGCGAAGCCACGCATGTCATCGCGGCGCTGATGCCGCGCGACCGCTCCTTCATGCATCTCGACACCGTATTCACCTTCTGCGACCGGGACCTTGCCACCATGTATCCGCCCGTGGTCGACAGGCTGCGCACCTTCTCGATCCGGCCCGGAGACGGCGATGCGGCGGTCGAGGTCAGGGAAGAGAACGCCCCCTTCACAAAGGTTGTGGCGGAAGCGCTCGGCCTGAAATCGCTGCGCATCATCGCCACCGGCGGCGACCGCTACGAGGCCGAGCGCGAGCAGTGGGACGACGGCAACAACGTCGTCGCTGTCGAGCCGGGCGTCGTCATCGGCTACGACCGCAATGTCTACACCAACACGCTTCTGCGGCGCGCGGGTATCGAGGTGATCACCGTCGAGGGTGCCGAACTCAGCCGCGGCCGCGGCGGCGGTCATTGCATGACCTGCCCCATTGCACGCGACCCGATCTGAAAGGATATCCAATGTCGATCAACCTGCATGGCCGCTCGGTGCTTTCACTGGATGACCTTTCGGCCGAAGAAATCCGCTTCCTTCTGAAGTTGGCCGCCGATCTGAAGGCCGCCAAGCAGGCCGGGCATGAGATACCGCGCCTGGTTCGCAAGAACATCGCCCTCATCTTCGAAAAGGACTCGACGCGCACACGAACCGGCTTCGAGGTGGCGGCCTATGATCAGGGTGCCCACGTCACCTATTTCGGTCCGTCCGGTAGCCATATCGGGCACAAGGAATCCATGAAGGACACCGCCCGCGTGCTCGGGCGGATGTATGACGCCATCGAGTATCGCGGCTTTGCCCAGCACCAGGCCGAAATGCTGGCGGCGCACGCCGGCGTGCCCGTCTACAACGGCCTGACCGATGAAGCGCACCCGACGCAAATCCTCGCCGATTTCATGACGATGCGCGAGTTCACGCACAAGCATCTGTCGGACATGACCGTCGCTTTCGTCGGCGAGGGACGCGACAATGTCGCCCTTTCGCTGGCATTGGGAGCCGCCAAGGTCGGCATCGATATGCGCATCGCCTCGCCGAAGGAGCTCTGGCCCGACCAGGAATTCCGTGACCATGTCAAGGAACTCGCCGAGCGCAGCGGGGGCCGCTTCCGGCTCGATGAAGACATGAAGGGCTGCGTCCAGGATGCCGACTTCATCTACACCGACGTCTGGATGTCGATGGGCGAGGACAAGTCCGGCTGGCCGGAGCGCATCCGTCTTCTGACGCCCTACCGGGTGACGAAGGAAATGATGGCGGCCAGCGGCAATCCGCATGTGAAATTCATGCATTGCCTGCCGGCATTCCACGACACCGAGACCGAAGTCGGCGCCTATATCGCGCGCGAATTCGGCATCGACTGCATGGAGGTGACCGACGAGGTGTTCGAGTCCGGCGCCTCGATCGTCTTCGACCAGGCGGAGAACCGCATGCACACGATCAAGGCGTTGCTCGTCGCCACGATCGGCAACTGAGATGCTGATCGTTGCAGCGCTCGGCGGGAACGCGCTGTTGCGGCGCGGCGAACCGATGACCGCCGAAAATCAGCGCAAGAACGTGAAGCGTGCCGCCTCCGCCCTGGCCGCACTGATTGACGAGGGCCATTCGCTCGTGATCACGCATGGCAACGGTCCGCAGGTCGGCCTGCTTGCGCTCCAGTCGGCGGCCTCGCCTGGCGGCGCGTTCCCGCTCGATGTTCTCGGCGCGGAGAGCGCCGGCATGATCGGCTACATGATCGAACAGGAGCTCGCCAACCTCGCCTCTCACAGACTTTACGCTACACTGCTGACACAGGTGAAAGTCGACCCGTACGACCCTGCATTTTCCAGTCCGACAAAGCCGATCGGCCCGGTCTATGACGAAGCGACAGCGCGGCAGCTCGCAGCAGAGCGCGGCTGGTGCATAGCGCCCGATGGCGATAAATGGCGCCGGGTCGTGCCCTCGCCCCGCCCGATCGAGATTTTGGAGGCATCCGTCATCTCCTTCCTCGTCGACCATGGCGTCATCGTCGTCTGCACGGGCGGCGGCGGCGTGCCCGTTGTCGCGCGCGACGATGGCGCTATGGTCGGCGTCGAAGCCGTCATCGACAAGGACCTAGCCAGCTCGCTGCTGGCGCGCCAGTTGAACGCCGATATGCTGCTGATGCTCACGGATGTCGATGCGGTCTATGTGGGCTACGGCACGCCGGATGCCCGCGCACTGCGCAATGTCGGAGCAACTGAACTTTCGGGAAAGGATTTCCCCGCCGGCTCGATGGGACCCAAGATCGGTGCGGCAATCGAGTTCGTCCAGGCGACGGGCAATCCCTCGGCGATCGGCCGGCTCGAGGACGCGGCGGAGATCGTCAAGCGGCGTCAGGGCACCTGGTTCGAGCCCTAGCCTCGCCGGGCTCAGGAAATCTTGGCTACTCCGACAACGTAGTTCTTGCCGTACGCCGCGGCGCATTTCGGGCAGGTCGTGTAGAAGAAATACACGTCGCTGGCCTTGGGGTTGCGTTGGCGCGCGAGTTCAAGCATTTCCTCGTGCCAGCCCCTTACCTGCTCGAACGCCCCCTCGAACAATTTGGTGACGAAGTCGCCTGTCAGCCTGGTCATTTCCTCCTCGGGCACGGCTTTCGAAACCGAGAAAAGATGCTCGCTCGTCCACGGCGATAGATCGCGGCTTAGGACAATGTATTGACCTTCGGCAGAGGCGCCGGCGCCGTCGATATGCTCGCTGACACGGGCAAAGACGCTGCCCATGTTCACTGGAACATGCAGGACGCTATGGGTTGTCGCCCTCACGAACGGCTTGTCTTTGAAGTGCAACTCCTGATCGTCCCAGCCGCCCGGGTTGAATTTGGGGCAGCAACCCGTGGTGTTCACGCTGGCATCGTAATGCGGTGTTTCGTTGATGCGCATAGTGGTCTCCCGATGCGCGACAAAAGATCAGCCGAGCGCCCGAACGTCATTGATCACGATCAACGCTGCCAGATCTGCAATTGATGCGCATCAATGCCAGTCCGCGGCGGCCCGGCTAAACAGATTGACCATGTTGATATGGTCAGCGCGAAAGACGCTGAAAGGGCAGATCGCGATTGGCAGATCGCGCTGGTACGACAGGAGTCCAGGATGGCAAAGAGAACCGAAAAGATAGAGATTGGCATGGACCTCGCCGCAAGATGTCGCGTTACCGAGTCCTGGCAAGACGATTTCGGGGACCAATGGGTCAAGGTGCTCATCGAGGGCCATGACGTCCCGTTGACGTTGAAGGCGGCCCACTTCTATCCCTTTGACGATCACGACGTTGCGCATACATTCTGAGGAATCCTCGAGAACAAGCCCCTCGGATTGCCAGGACTGGTTTTCGGATTTCAGTCGAACGCGGCAGCCAAATCAACGGTCAAGCGTCCGGATGTAGGCGACGATCGCCCCGATCTGCTGGGGATCGGCGACAAACTCCGGCATGTCCGGGTGACCAGTCGAGATCCCCTCCGCCAGCGCCTCCTCCAAGTCTTCGATCGGGTAGCGCAGATGCAGCATGCGAAAAGGCGGTGCGTCCGGATGTGAGCTAACGCCAGTCCGACCGACTGCATGGCACCGTGCGCAGTTCGCTTCCACTATCCTCCGGCCATGGGAAACCTGGAGATTGTCGTTTGCCCAAGCTGCCGGCGTACCCGCGAGCATGGGCGCAACGATGAAAATCTTCAACAGCGTTTTGCGTTTCATAGTCGTCACATACAGCATCAAGATATGCAGCGCCTTGACTTGGCTCAAACGCCAATGAGCGCTTCCTCCACGATACGCAGACGACTGATAGGAACCTCAGTTCGTCCAGCTATCGATTTCGCCTTCTTGTTTGATTGCAACACTTCAGGGCGTCAGGGTTGCCGCTGCCATGTCGTCGATCGCCGTATCCGCCTCTTTACGGACTTGTCCGGCCGTCTCCATCGCGAGCTTGGCGCCGATGCACGCGAACTCGCCCACCTCCTTCAGATAGTCGGATGCGGCATTCTGCCAAAAATTGGCGAACACGTCGAAGCTATCGGCGAATTCATCGCTATCCCTCAGCGTTTCGATCAGCTTCAGATCGTCCCAAAATCGCCGGCGAAGAAAGGACGCAGCTTCAATCTGGCAGCGGAACAACGCTTTGATGGAATGCATCTGCAGCGCGGTGGTCGCCTCCAACAGCTTCTGCCCTGCCTTGACAGACAGGGACAATTCCGGCGCGCAGAATTCTTCCGCATTCCAAATCATGATGGCCTCCTCGATCTCGGCATTCACTGTCTCATCTTTGGATGGCGCGGCCTTGAGCGGCGGCCAAAGCCATGACTCACCGCACCGAGCTTGCGTCTCTTGGAAGACGCCATTTCGAAGTAGATGCCGACCCCGGCGATCCAAACGAGGCAAAGCAGGATGCCCCAAAAGAGAATGCCTCCAGCGGACATGAACTGATCCTCGTGTGGCTCTAATCGAACATCGCAAGGTCAATTCCGGCATGCATTGATCCCGATCAATCGCCCGCTAGGCGCAAACCTGCGTCGACCTCCTGGATTCCCCTTCTCGTCCCCGCTTCCCGCCTTTGACATTGATCAAGGCGACAAAGGGCATTGCCTGTCACGACATCGCCGGAACAATTGCCTTGTAAAAGGCAGAAACGAGGACGCGATGAAGGAACTGCCGCTTGCCGAAGTCTATCGGCTGATCGAGCCTGGTCCCGTTGTCCTCCTGACAACCAGGTCAAAACAGGGCCGCGCGAACGTCATGACCATGTCCTGGCACATGATGACGAGGATCGCGCCGCCGACCATGGCCTGCGTCGTATCGAGCGACGACTTCTCCTTCTTCGCCTTGCGTCAAACCAAGGAATGCGTGATCGCCATCCCTGCCATTGGCCTCGCAGAAAAAGTCGTCAAGGTTGGAAACTGCTCCGGACGCGAGATTGACAAGTTCGCGACAGCTTGGCTGACGCCGCTTCCCGCCGAGCGCGTTTCGGCTCCCCTGATCGCCGAATGCTTCGCCAATCTCGAATGCCGGGTCGTCGATACACGCCTGGTGAACAGATATAACCTGTTTGTCCTCGAGGTCCTGAAAGCCTGGATCGACCCGGTTCAACCGAAACCGAAGACGATCCATCACATCGGAAATGGCGCCTTCGTTGTGGACGGCGAAGTGGTCCATTTCGAATCCCGCATCCCCTGAGCCGCTACATTTTGATCGACATCAAGGTGAGAACGTTCCTGCAAAACTAGCTTCGGTGCACCGAAACTCTCGAACCGGAAGCGCCCGATGAGCTATAAATCCATTCTCTTGAACCTTGGCATTGATGGCTCAGTCGAACCGCTGACGCGGATCGGCATCGAACTTGCCGAACGTTTCGATGCAAAGCTGATTGGCTTCTGCGCCGCCGACGCTCCAATGCCGGTGACGATGGCGCCGGAGGGCGMAGCGATTGCCGCAGAGATTTGGGAGCAGTCGAGGAACGAGATCCGGCAAAGGCTGAATGATCGGCACTCCAAGTTCGACGAGCTCGTCGTCGGAACGGTCAAGGCGGAATGGCGTGAAACGGTCGAGAACCCAGATCACGTCCTCGCCAGAGCCTCTCTTCTTGCCGACCTTGTGGTCACTGGCGCCTCCTTGGGCGCATCTACGGGTGACGGCTACCGTATGGCTGATCCGGGCAGTTTGGTGCTGCGCGCCGGTAGACCTGTGCTGGTCGCCGCCCGTGGCGCGGCGAGCTTGCCACTTGGCCAGGTCGTCGTCGCCTGGAAGGACACGCGCGAAGCGAGGCGCGCCGTGGCGGATGCGGTGCCACTGATGGCCATAGCCAATGAAGTCACTGTGGTGGCGGTTGATACCAATCCGGATGATTGGATTGGAGACGGCATCAAGGACGTCTCCAGCTTCCTCGCTGGGCACGGCATAAAAGCGCGAACCGAAATTCTAAAGTCGGAAGAGGAAGGAAATCGACTCATAGACTTCTTGGCTTCCGTCAAAGCAGACCTAGTCGTGTCGGGCGCCTACGGGCATAGCCGACTAAGGGAATGGGTGTTTGGCGGAGTTACCCGTTCGCTGTTGGATGAGGTTTGGCTCAATCGGCTTATGTCGAACTGACGCCTAAGCGTAGCAACTTCCAGCGACGATGGTCCTGTACTGCGAATTCCCTTGATCACTGGACAGTTTCTCGTCTTCTTCGGGTCGGACTTCTCTCTCCTTTAGCGCAGGAGCTGTTGGCCATCGGGGCTCCGGCGCTACCGCGGCGCTCTTGACTGAAGATTTCGCGCTAGCACCACTGGCGACAATCTCGGCCGCCGCCGGCAGTGCCCTTCCCAACCAATCTTAGGCAGCGCGAGGCATCCATACCACCCGTGGCGGTCGTCGGTAGCAGCCTGGCTGTGCGGATTGCTCAAGCCGCCGCCAACGTATTTTCGATGGCTTCGACTGAGTGCTTCACGAGATCCTTGCCGAGTTCACCCGCCAGTTTCGCTTTCAGCGAAGGCTCGACGTGCTTGCGCAGTTCGCCCAGCGTGCGCGGATCGGCAACCACCACCACATGCTCGAACGCTCCCGCGAGCGCCTCGCGATTGAGATACTCGGCCACGGCAGCGGCAAAATCATCTTCCCGCAGACGAGAGTCGTCGGGATTGGCGGTGGAACTGCGGTGGCGACCGCCCGAGCCGGTGTTGGCCGCTTGAAGCGTCGGCTCGCCCAACTCAACCAGATCGATCTGGGGTTCGTGGCCCTTGTTGCGAAACAGGCGCAACTTCTCGCCGTCGGTTACCGCGACCAGCGTGCCAGTGGTCATAATCATGTTGTTTCTCCTTTGACATAGATCGAAGGCGTTGCCTCGCCATCATTGGCCGCGGTCTTCACCGCCAGTTGCACTTCGCGGTGGCGCGTGCCTCGGACTATCGACCCGGCGGCCGCTTGAGCCGCCGCGCCGACCATGTCGAACCATCAGACAATCGCAATCCGGTCTTCCACCATCCGGACGCCCGGCGTCGACCAGGCGGCACGTTCCGCTGCCTGGCGCTCGGACCAGGCCTTGACCTTGCCTTCAAGCGTCACCCTGCCATCCCGCACATTGACGCGGATCGCCTGGGCTTCGACTTCCGCATCACGTTTCAGCGCATCCTCGATGCGCTTCTTGACGTCGGGTACCGAGGCACGTGGGGTGATTTCGATCTGATTGGCCACGCCAACGACACCGGCCAGCCCGCGCACAGCCTCGGCCGCCGCGTTCTTCTGGTATTGCCATTCAACTTTCCCGGTCAGCGTGATCCAGCCGTCCTGGACCTTGACCTGCACCTTGTCCCTCGGGATGGACACATTCCAGGTGACCGCATCGACCGCACGCCTGGCGATCTCGTCGTCCGCAGTCCCCTTCTGTCCAATCAGCCGGACTTCGATTTCCTCGGCGATACCCTTCACGCCCTTGACTCGCTTGACCACATTTTCGGCGGTGGTCTTTTCCCAGTAGGAAGAAACATGTCCGGTGAGGGTGACGATGCCCTCTTCCACGGCGACGCCAATGTGGGCGGCGTCGATACTCGGCTCGAACTCCAACTCATCGAGAATGTTCTGACGCAATGTTAAATCCGTCATGATCCGTCTCCTTTTGTATGGGGGCTTTGCACCCCCACCCAAAACACAGCATCCTCGACAGAGCGACGCATTGATCTGGCTCAACAGTCGCCGACTTTCGCTCGCCCTGCTGTCTGCGACGGTGCCATCGGTTGGAGGCGTCGCTGCGCGCAGCCAGCTTTCATCAAGCGGGAACGGCTTTGCATTCAGCCACCGGCTTGCGAACGGGCTCAGAAAGATCAAGCATCATCTGTCCCTCGCGCTTGCCGGCCTTGAGGCTCGCGAAGATCGTATTGATGTCCTCAAGACGCACCTTGGTGATTTCGGCCTTTACCTTGCCTTCAGCGGCAATTGTCACAGCACGAAGAAGCCGATTGAGGCCAGGGCCATGACCGCCGTGGCGAGCGCTCCGCCGAAGACCATCCAGCGCGGCAATGTAAGGTGACCCATGATCCGGGGGTTCGTGGCAATCATCATCATGATTGCCATCAGTGGCGCGGCCAGAACCCCATTAACGACAGCGCTCCAGTAAAGTGCCCTTATGGGGTCCATGCCGACAAAAGTCAGGGACACTCCACCCAGCGTTGCGACCGCAATCGTGCCGTAGAAGGCCTTGGCATCTTGCGGGCGTCGATCGAGGCCTTCGGGCCAACGAAACATCTCGGCAACGGCATAGGCGGCGGAGCCGGCAAGCACGGGGATGGCAAGCATGCCCGTTCCGATGATGCCAATGGCGAAAACGGCAAAGGCAAACTCCCCGGCGATGGGCCTGAGCGCTTCGGCCGCCTGCGATGAGGTTTGGATCTGCGTCATCCCGTTGGCATGGAGCGTTGCCGCCGTGGCTATAATGATGACAATGGCCACCAGGTTGGAGAAGCCCATTCCGAAAAGTGTGTCGCCCCGGATGCGCGACAGCTCCGGCCCGGCAGCGTGAGAGTTGGCGCCCAGTCGTTGACGATGTTGCCGTTGCTGCTCCTCGACCTCCTCCCCGGCTTGCCAAAAGAAGAGGTAAGGACTGATTGTAGTGCCAAGAACGGCAACCAGCGCCATGGCGTGATCGCCGTCGAAGGCGATCTGCGGAACCAGCGTGCCATAGAGCGCCGTGCCCCACGGCACGTGAACCGACAGCACCACCGCGACATAGGCAAGCAAGGACAGGGTCAGCCATTTAAGCACCGTGACGTAGCGTCGGTAGCTCACGAAGACTTCTAGGAAGATGCACGCCAGCGCGAACAACACCGCATACAAATATTGCGGGCCACCTATGATCAATTCAAGCGCCGCTCCCATCGCGCCGAGGTCGGCGCCAATGTTGATAACGTTGGCGACAAGCAGCAGAAGGACGGCGAAACGCAGCAGCCAGGGAGAGTAGTGCCGACGCAGATTGCGCGCGATACCTTGGCCGGTTACCGCGCCGATCCCGGCACTGATCCCTTGAGTTACAGCCATCAGCGGATAGCTGAAGAGCATGGTCCATGCGAGCGAGTAGCCGAATTGCGCGCCCACCTGACTATAGGTGGCGATACCACTTGGATCGTCATCAGCCGCGCCCGTGATTAGGCCTGGGCCTAAGCTTCCGAGAAAGTTGTAGGGTCGGCGGCGTGTGGTAGCCGATGCGTCTGGCGGTTCCATCGAATGGTTCCCCTCACTCTTCTCGTCACGCGAACCGAACTCACCGTTGCCGCGCCGAGTTGCTCCGAACCTTCGAGCGCGAAGAACCATGTGTTTCTTCTATCCGGCTTCGAAGTCCGATGGATTGACGCCGGTCAAGGATACGAGCCAACGAATGGCCTAGGAGGATCGATCGACACTTGAACTCCTGCGCCGAGGAAAGTCATGCCGGAGCCTCTGCAGACCACTACGCCAGCCGCTGGCATGAAGCCAATGACGGCGATGGCGACGACACCACTTCCCGAGAACATCGGGGTCGCGGGAAAATTCCGGGATTTTGCCGATCTCCTCGACAGCCAGGGCGCGGATGGTTTCCGCGCACGGGCCTGCAGGAGGGCGGCGGAGGTCGTGTCCAGACTGGAACGGCCCGTGAGCGAAATCCTGGCAAGGGAGGGACGCGATGGCCTCGTCGTCCTTCCGGCAATCGGAACAGGCCTGGCCGGCGCGATTGCCGAGATCGTTGCGACCGGGCGCTGGTCCCAACTGGAGCGGCTGCGCGGCGAGATGGAGCCGGCGGCTCTGTTCCGCTCAATCCCCGGAATCGGACCACGATACGCGCACCGCCTCGCCGAGGACGGTCAACTCGAGACCCTCGAAGACCTGGAGAACGCGCTTCATAGCGGCGCACTTCATATCAAGGGTATCGGTCACAGGCGCAAGGAGATGCTGGCGGCAGCCCTCGCGGAGCGGCTGGGAAGAGTTCGCACAACAAGGGCCTATCAGTCCCACCCCCTGCCGCCAGTGTCGATGCTGCTCGAAGTCGATCACATGTATCGAGAAAAGGCAGCGGCTGGCGCGCTTCGCAAGATTGCACCGAAACGCTTCAACCCGAAAGGCGAGGCCTGGTTGCCGGTGCTGCATGCGCGCCATGACAACTGGCATTTCACCGCGTTCTTCTCGAACACCAGGCTGGCGCACGAACTGGCGAAGACGCGCGACTGGGTCGTGATCTATTTCCAGGCCGAAGGCCAGCCGGAAGGGCGCTGCACGGTCGTCACCGAGACACGTGGTCCGATGCTCGGCAAACGCGTCGTAAGGGGGCGCGAAAGTGACCAGCAACTGAAGGAAACGGCATGATGAAAAGAGCCGCGAAGAGCGTTGGCAATGGTGAAACGGAACTCGAAGTTCCCCTCTACACCGTATGCTTCATCATCATGAAGGCGCGCGAATTCGATGCCAAGGATCCGGTCACCGAACCCAACCCTGCCTCCAATCCTTCCGACGACCGGTCCGCAGCGATCCTGGAGGATCATGCCGACGACCCGGTTCTTGAAGAACTGCAGTCGCTGATTTCCGAGCTTTCGTTCGACGCACAGATCGACCTGGTCGCCCTGATGTGGCTGGGCCGCGACGACCATTCGGCCGATGAATGGCGAAGTGTTCGCCAGCAGGCAGTCCACGCTCATAATGCGCATGTAGCCGACTATCTCTGTGGGACGCCATTGCTCGCGGACCATCTTGCAGATGGACTGTCCGCACTCGGCTACTCCTGCGCCGAACTTGAGCGCCAGCACCTTTGATCATCGGGCTGCCGCGCGGTGCCGAGGGCGGTTTCAAATCGCCTCGGGATCTTTTGGTCGTCGCGCCTCTAAATTCGAGCTCCGGCGCACGGTTTTTCTCTCGCCATTGATCCCAATCAATGAGCCTCTCTTGTGCAGCGGCTTTGATGCAGTCCTCGTCAGGCTGAGCCGGACTTGGTGACGCGGGCGCGATAAATCGCGGCAAGACCGCGGGTTCGCGCAGCAATGGACCAGTTCGGCGACGACACCCGGCGAGCGGGTTCGTTGACCTCCAGCTCTAGCGCCTCATGGAGACCTAAAGGTGGAAGAGTGGAGGCGGCGATACCTGCCGATCAACTCACCAAAGGAGAAGAACCATGGCTGAAGCTGCCACCAAACTCCCCGTCAAGACAGAGAAGAGCACTGCCCCTGCCCGGTCCGACAACTGGACGGCACCGTTCGAAAGCCTGCGCCGCGAAATCGACCGACTGTTCGACGACTTCCACGCTTTCGATTTCCGGCTGCCCTCGACCCGCTCCCTTTTCGGTCGTGAACTGCCGTCGCTGCGTAGCGCGGACTGGCCGGTGGCGCCGGCGATGGACCTCGTCGAAAAGGACAAGGAGTATGAGATCACGGCCGAACTGCCCGGCATCGACGAGAAGAATGTCGAGATCAAGCTCTCCAACCACACGCTGACGATCAAGGGCGAGAAGAAGGAAGAAAAGGAAGAGAAGGACAAGGACTATTATCTGTCCGAGCGCCGCTACGGCTCCTTCCAGCGTTCCTTCCAGGTGCCTGAAGGCGTCGACACCGGCAAGATCGATGCAAGCTTCAGCAAGGGTGTGCTGACGGTTAAGCTGCCCAAGACCGCCGAAGCCCAGAAGGCCGAGAAGAAGATCACGGTCAAGGCCGCGTAACAGGCGTGGTGACCGCTTGTCTCAGCGCGTCTGTCCAGCGCGCTGAGACCTTCTGTAAAGGACGATATGCCAAGCTGCGTTTGGTTGGTACCTGGTCCGGGTACCGAGACTATTTCGACCCGGGGCCGGTTTGCCGCATCATATCAACGCGATTGTCGGGCGACACTTCCCGGTTTGCCGGCCGCACCGGACTGATCGCTAGCTTGGCTTTCGGCTCTCTCAAGCTTCTTCTGCTCCAACGCCAGCAAATTTTCGATGACACGCCTTTGTTCGGGGTCCGTCTCGCGCGCGAGCAGATCCTGAAAGTGGCCGATGTTGGCACGCGCAATAAAGCGGTCCATGACATTCCTCAATCGCCACGACAGCAACACTCTACACCCATATGCGGGCCGCTTAAAGCCACCGACGCCAACGCAGTTGCGCTGCGGCAAGGCTAGGTGAAATCCCGTAAGGACCAAACCGAATTTCGCAAGGGCAGACATTGCGCCATTGATGTCATCAGAGGCAGATCGTCGTTTCGATCTTGGTGAACCCAGCTCCACCACCGAGAGCATCCTCCAGCGCCTCTCAACGCCAAAGCAGGGAGCCACAATCAATGTGCCGGGCCTGCGTAGCAGGGAGATGATGAAATGGAACGTGGCAGCCCAACCACGGGAAGCGCGACTACTGATCGCGGTTTGGAAGGCATTCACGTGCCCGGCAAGCAAGATACCGGGTCTTTGGATTTGACCTGCGTCAAGGACGCTTTGGTCGTTCCTTCCAAAAATGAATCCATGTGGCAACCAATATCGACCGCCCCTTTTGATCGGGATTTGGAATTGGCCGTCCTGGATGGCGACGGCGTTCACGCCCTCGTTTTTCCCTGCAGGCGCATACTGGCAGGCTGGACCAAGTCGGCCACGAAGGAACGGCTGGACATCTCACCTACCCATTGGAGAACATGGAAACCTGACAAGACAGATGTCTAGCGGAATTGCCGCGTTTTTCTATTTGTTGCTGTGCCCGTTTGTTCCCTTGTCGGCCTCCTCGGCCTTTCGGAGCTTTTCTTCTTCTTTTTCCAGCAGATCAAGCAACGCCTTCCGCTTGAGTTGATCTTGCTCCTCTGCCAAGCGCTGGCGAAAATGCTCGATATTCAGGCGGGCGATCCGCTTATCCACTCATCACATAAGCAGCCGCAGCGGCTTCCCTGTTCGTCCGTGCACCCACATATCACAGCCAAATTGCCCGCGTCTAATCCAGCCGATGCGTCTGTCGCATAAAGGCGTGCTTCAGATGGCGCGGGACGTCCGTAGCTTCAAGCCACTCTCTTACTAAAGCTCTCCCGAGCAATCCACACCTACAGCTAGGGCCATATCGCCGGCGCCCATTGATGCAGGTCAAGGCCTTCAGCGCCGCCGTGTGATCTCTTTGACACTTCGAATCCGCTGTGAAGGAGACGACCGATGTTCGACTTGCGCAGTAGTGTTGCCGCCGGCCTGATGCTGAGCCTTGTCGCGATGCCTGTTGTGGCCGGGGCTGACGAGAACGATTCCGGTTGGTGGCCTCGCTGGGGCTTGGGCCGGATGATGATGGGTCAATGGGGCATGGGCGGCCCCATGGGTGGCTATGATTCAGACCAGATGCTCGATCGGGTCGATGGACGCCTCGCCTTCCTCAAGACGGAACTGAAGATCACCGAGGAGCAGATGCCGTCCTGGGATGAACTTGCCGGTGTCATCCGCAGCACGGCCGAGTCTCACAACGCGTTGATGCAGGACATGCTCAAGGAATTCCAGGACGGCGAGTTCGTGAAGAAACCCCTGCCTGAGCGACTGGCCTACCAACAGAGCCATCTCGAAGCGCGTCTGGAACAGGTGAAGGCCGTGAGGGCGGCAGTCGAGAAACTATACGCAAAGCTGAGCGATGAGCAGAGGCGGGCCGCCGACGATATCGTCCTGCCGATGATGGGCATGGGCATGGGGCGCTCGGGCTTCGGTCCTGGAATGATGTCCAGATAGCCTCCATTGCGTCCTGATCGCGGCGCCGGCTGAGCCGGATAGCGCGGAGAAATTGAACGCATGTTCGTCGCACTTCGCCTTTTGACCGCCTTAACTCTGCTCGGCGCCAGCCAGGGCGCCGGCTCGACGATCTTTCCGACGCGGGTGGCATACAGCAATTGGGCCGACGAGAGCGAAGAAGCACGGGTATGCGAGATCGTCCTAGACGTCAGCAACCCGCCATCGCGGGAAGCCGTCAAGTTCATAACGATTGCCGGTTACAACAAATTCGACGGAACGGTTCTGGCCGGCTTTCTGATGGGCGCGGCCGACCTCACCCCATCAGGCACATATCAAATAGTGCGGATTTCAGAAGCTGCCTTCAGCTCGCGCACATTCAATTCGCTCGGCCATTTGGACTACGAAAACTATGACGACGGTACCGTCATGGCGACGACACAAGACCCTCTTGTCGCCGCGGCTTTCATCAGGGCAGTGATTGCTGGGGTCTATGAGGTGCATTTTGCACGCCCAGATTCAAACACCGAAATGCGGACCTACAAGATTGCGTCCGCGCCAGGGGAATCCGTAATCAGCAATTTCATGCACTGCATGGATGGCCTCGCCGTCGAGTCCCACCGCACTCAATCAGATGCATCGACAAAAGGAAGCCCGCTGCCGGAGGGAGGTGGCAGCGGGCTCAGCATCGCGACTGATCAGGGAGGATAACCCATCGCTTCCCCATGTCAGGGGAGGACATGGGTGACCCGCATATAGGAAAAAAATATCCTATCAAACAAGGCACGGCCGTGAACTACGCAGCCGCGTTTGCAAAGTGCTCGGTTGGGAACCCGTGGAGCATGGACGACATCGTGCGCACGGCGTGGAGCTGGCGTCGACCGCGGCGGCGCGCTGAAGCGCAGACCTCCTCCCGCAGACGACCAAGCTCCCGGCCTGCTTGAGCTGCTCCAAATTCTGTTTTCCATCCGGCAGGCCGTCGGCAGGTTTGACGAGCATCAAGGTCTCCAGTCGCAAATGCCGCGACTGTCGGCGGGACACACAAGGCCCGGGAAGCATGCAGTCTCCGATTTTTTCTGCCCATGGGGTGACCAAGGTCTACCGCTCAGGCGAGGTCGAGGTGTTCGCCCTGCGCGGTGTCGATCTCGATCTCTATGAGGGAGAGATCGCGGTCCTGCTTGGACCATCAGGCAGTGGCAAGTCGACACTGCTCAACATCATGGGCGGGCTTGACCGCTCGACCGCAGGTGAGGTCCGCTTTCGCGGCCAGGATCTGACCGCGTTCTCCGAGAGGCAGTTCACCCGCTTCCGGCGTGACCATGTCGGCTTTGTGTTCCAGTTCTACAATTTGATCCCGAGCCTCACCGCCTGGGAGAACGTCGCACTGGTCACCGAGATCTCGTCCAATCCAATGAAGCCCGATGAGGCGCTGGAGATGGTCGGCCTCAGGAATCGCATGGCGCATTTCCCCGCCCAACTCTCCGGCGGCGAGCAGCAAAGGGTGGCGATTGCCCGTGCGATCGCCAAACGCCCGGAAGTCATGCTGTGCGACGAGCCGACCGGCGCCCTTGATTCGAAGACAGGCATTCTGGTCCTCGAAGCGCTGTCGCGGATCAATGAGGAGATGAAGACGACCATGGCGATCATCACGCACAATGCCGGCATCCGGCAGATCGCGCACCGCGTCTTCACTTTCAAGGACGGTCGCATTGCCGATGCCGCGGTCAACGACCAGCGGGCACGGCCCGCCGAAGTAAGCTGGTAGTGCCGTGGCGGTCCTCGATCGCAAGCTTCTGCGCGATATCCTGCGGATGTGGGCGCAGGTCCTCGCCATCGCGCTCGTCATGGCCTGCGGCGTTGCAACGATCGTCATCGCAGTCGGAGGCTATCGCTCGCTGGAGCAAACCCGCACCGCATTCTATGACCGCTACCGGTTTGCCACCGTCTTCTCGGGGCTGACGCGCGCGCCGCTTCACCTTCGCGCACGCATGGCATCGATCGCGGGGGTCAGCGGCCTCGAACTGCGCATCGTCAAGCCGGTTTTGCTGGATATGCCTGGCATGGCCGAACCGGCAACCGCAATCGCCGTCTCGATCCCCGACCGCGGCGTGCCCGCTGCCAACAGACTTTACCTACGCATCGGCCGGCTGCCTGAACCCGGACGCCCCGGCGAGGTAGCGGTCACTGAACGGTTCGCCACCGCACATCGCATGGCACCCGGCAGCACGTTCGACGCCATTCTGAACGGCCGAAAGCGGACGCTCACCGTCACCGGCATCGTACTCACGCCCGAATACATCTACGCGCTCGGCCCTGGCGACATGGTGCCGGACCCGCGGCGCTTCGGCGTCTTCTTCATGCCGCGAGCCGTGCTTGCCGGCATCTTCGACATGGATGGCGCATTCAACGATGTTGCCATACGCGCCCAGCGTAGTGCCGACGTCCAGGCGATCGAGGACGCGGTCGACCGTATCCTGAAGCCGTTCGGTGGAACCGGTGCGCACGGGCGCGCCGACCAGATATCCCACGCCTTCCTCGACAATGAGCTGATCCAGCTTCGCGCCATGGCCACCGTCATTCCACCGGTGTTCCTGTTTGTGTCGGCCTTCCTGGTCAACATGATCCTGTCGCGGTTGATCGTGCTCGAGCGCGAACAGATCGGGCTGATGAAGGCCGTTGGCTACGGAGCGGGGGCAATCGGCTGGCATTATGCCAAGCTGACGCTGGTGATCGCGTTGATCGGCATCGCCATCGGCGCCGGTGCCGGCAACTGGCTTGGCCACGGCCTCACCAGGCTCTATGCCCGGTTCTTCTCCTTTCCTTTCCTCATCTTCCAGCAAAGCCTCGATCTCTATGCCATCGCCGCCGCCACAAGCGCACTGGCAGCGTTGTTGGGCGCGGCGCGGGCGATCTGGATCGTCGTGACGCTTCCGCCGGCGGTCGCCATGCAACCGCCCGCCCCGGCCCGATACCGGGCCTTCCTCACGAGCGACGGAAATCTCCTGTCGGCTTTCTCGCAATTGACCATCATGGCGTTCAGGCATCTGGTGCGCTGGCCGGTGCGCTCGTTGCTGACGACATTGGGGACCTCGCTCGCCGTCGCTCTCCTGGTCACGGCGCTATTCTCCTTCGATTCCATAGCGTTCATGGTCGACACGGTTTTCTTCCGTGCCGAGCGACAGGATGCGACCTTGTCGTTCGGTGTCGAGCAACCGCCGCGCGCCCTGCAGTCTGTCGCAGCCATGCCGGGCGTGCTGCGCGCGGAGCCGTTCCGGGCAACGGCTGTGATCCTGCACCATGGCTATCGTGAGCGCCGGCTGGTGATCTCGAGTGTTCCCCGACAGGCGGACCTAGCGCGGGTTCTCGATCTCAATCTCGATCCAATCGACCCGCCGCCGGCCGGCCTCATGCTGTCCGAAAGGGTCGCCTCGCTGCTCCACCTGCGTATCGGTGATCTGGCCGAGGTCGAACTGCTCGAAAAGGCGCATCAAGTGGTCCGCGTTCCCGTGACCAGCATCGTCCAGAGCTATGTCGGGCTCGCCGTCTACATGCGCGCCGAGGCGCTCGACGGGCTGGTCGGCGGCGGACCCCGCATTTCCGGGGTCAGGGTAGCGATCGATCCGGCACGCCTCGGTGACCTCTACACAGCCATCAAGCAGACGCCCGTTATCGCTTCAATCGCGCTGCAGGGCATATCGCGCCAGCGCTTCCGCGAGACAATCGGAGAGAACATCACGATCATGACCAGCGTCTACACGGCACTTGCCGTCATCATTGCCTTCGGCGTCGTCTACAACTCCGCCCGTATCCAGCTTTCCGAGCGCGCCCGCGAACTCGCCGGCTTGCGCGTGCTCGGCTTCACCAGGAGTGAAGTGTCGAGTGTCCTGCTCATCGAACTGGCCAGCATTGTCGCTTTGGCGCAACCGCTTGGCTGGATCCTCGGCTATCTCTTCTCGTGGTCGGTCGTCAGGGGTTTCGAGAGCGACCTCTTCCGCATTCCGTTCGTGGTGAACCGGTCCACTTTCGCGGTTGCCAGCCTGGTCGTGCTCGCCGTGGCCACGCTTTCGGCGCTGATCGTTCGGCGTCGTATCGACAGCCTTGATCTCGTGCGTGTCCTCAAGACAAGGGATTAGTCCAATGAAGTCGATCTGGATCAAACGCGTCGGGCTTGCGCTCCTTGCCGTTGCGGTCGTCGCCGGCTTTGGTTGGGCTTTGCGCACGCGGCCGGCGTTGGTGGATTTGGCCGAAGTGACCGCAGCGCCGATGCGAGTCACGGTCCGTGAGGAAGGTATGACGCGCGTGCGCGACGTCTACACGGTATCGGCGCCGATTGCCGGTCATCTGACGCGCACGGTGGTGAACGAAGGCGACTTGGTGAGAGCGAACAATACCGTTGTTGCCGCCATCCATCCGCTCGACCCGCCACTGATCGACCGGCGCGCGGAAGCCGAACTGCTTGCCAGCCGAGACGCGGCGCGCGCTGGTGTCGGTGTTGCCGAGATCGACTTGCAGCGTGCGCAATCGGCATTGAAGCTGGCGGAGGACGAATTGGCTCGGACAATCAAATTGTTCGGGTCCGGTTTTGTCTCGGAGAGCGCCTTGCAGAGGCTCACCAACGAAGTCGACCTGCAAAAAGCCGCTGTCGACGCGGCGAAAGCGGTCATAGGACTCAGAAATGCGGAACTTGCGAACGCCGAGGCCCGCCTGTTGCAGCCCGATCCGGCGGACCCGACCGGTGAAAGCTGCTGCGTCAATCTTCTGGCTCCCATCGACGGAAACGTTCTCTCCGTCATGGCGAGGAGCGAACAAGCCGTGACGGCCGGCGCCAAGATCGCCGAAATCGGCAACGTCCACGATCTGGAAATCGCTGTCGACCTGCTGTCGACTGACGCGGTGCGCATCGCCCCTGGGACAAAGGCTGAGATCAGTGACTGGGGCGGGGATCATGCTTTGCATGCGAGAGTGAGACGCGTCGATCCGGCCGCATTCACCAAGGTTTCCGCGCTCGGCATCGAGGAGCAGAGGGTTACCGTCGTTCTGGATCTGGAAGATACGGATGTCCGGCTCGGCCACGGCTATCGGGTCTTCGTCGAAATGACCGTCTGGGATTGCGTCCGATGCATCCAGGTGCCGATCGGGGCGCTGTTCAGGAACGGCGACCGGTGGAACGTCTTCGTAGCCGATGGCGGCCGCGCCAAACAAACCGAAATTGGAATCGGGCATATGAATGACGATACTGCGGAAGTGCTGACGGGTCTGAAACCCGGCGCGAGCGTCGTCGTCCACCCATCCGACACCCTTGTCGACGATGGCCTGGTGGAGCGACGCGACTGAAGTCCGATGCCTGGCAAAACGGTCGAATGGATGCGGGGTCCCTTTGTGCCGTCCCGATCGACACGCTCGACGAGGGGCGCCAATGAGAAGGAACTGCTCTGGGTCGGATCAATCCCTTGCCGCTATCCTGCACTCGCCTGGTCCTGATGCGAGTAAGAAGAAAGCCGAGGCGGTTCATTGCCAGCAAACGATCCAAGAATGCAGCCGCGACGCCTCGGTCAGACTTCATCGCGCCATCAGGATCGGCAGCGACTGCTCCTCAAGCATCGACCTGGTCACGCCACCGAAGATGCGCTCGCGCAATCGCGAATGGCCATAGGCGCCCATCACCATCAGGTCGGCTGCGATATCGATCGCGTGCTGGCGAAGAACGTCGGCGATGGAATGGTTTGAACTCGGCAGCCGGTCGATCATAACCTTCACCCTGTGTCGCGCGAGATAGGCGGCGGCATCGGCACCGGGTTCCTGACCATGGTGATATTCGTCCTCAACCGGATCGACCATGACCAGGCGCACCTGGTCGGCGCCGATCAACATTTCGAGTGATTCACGGACGGCGCGCGATGCCTCCAGGCGGGCGTCCCACGCGACCAGCACCCGTTTCGGCTTCAGTGTCGCGCGACTCCCCGAGGGAACGATCAGCAGCGGCTTCCCGGACGAAAATAAGGCGCCCTCGATCACCTTGCCTTTCAACGTCTCGCCAGCGAGCAACTCCGGCCCGATCACCGTAATGTCGGCGTAGCGTGCACGACGACCGATTCTTTCGTCAGCCCCGCCAACCTCCGGATATTCGCTGGAGACATCGGCTGAAAGCGCCCTGCCGGCGAGAAAGGCCGACACGGCAGTCACTCGCTTCTTCAGGAGCGTCTCGTCGACCTGCCGCTCCTTCAGCCAGTCTTCCGAAACGATTGCCGCATACTCTCCGACCGGCGGCGGCGCGGCGATGGCAACAGCAAGAACGGCAAGATGGGCACCAATTTCGTCGCAAAGGTCGGCAGCGAGTTTGAGATCGTCGTCGCTCATATGCGGGCCCGTAACCGAAAGGATCGTCTTGAAAGCCATGGCAGTTGCTCCTGTTCTTGGCCAAATTCCGTGACGACGATAGCCAGACCGTTCGCCGCGCTCATTGCGCTGAATCAAGACCACGCGGACGCCCAGTTGATCCGGATCAACATGTCTGCGGATTTACGCGGTAGGCTCAGCCGATCAATCGGCGGATGCGCACATGAGATTTCTGATCGCAGCAGCCTTGGCGACCCTGGCCTGCGAAGCGTCCAGGTCGCAGGAGATGAGTTACGGCCAGGCAGAATATCTGAACTCCTGCGCCGTTTGTCACGGTATCGACGGCAAGGGTGACGGTCCCTTGCGCAACCTGCTGGTCAAGCGACCGGCCGACCTGACGCATCTTTCCCAACGGAATGGTGGGACGTTTCCCTATTCCAGGGTCTTTGCAACAATTGACGGTCGCTATGCCGTATCAAGCCATGGCAAACGCGAGATGCCTGTCTGGGGTCGGGTATTCCTTGAAGACGATGCCAAAACCTACGGCCCTAACGGCGGCGAGGTGGTGACCACCGAACGCATCCACAACCTGGCGGGTTACATCGCGACGCTGCAGCATTAGACCCAGGCACGATAGATCGCCGAAATGACTTGCGGCGCACGTTCGAAGGCATGCACCGGCCATTATCAACGTCTCCGCCTGCCGCCCGGGCCTGGCCTAGGTAGTTTCCCGTAGGGACATAACCGAATTTCGGCGCCCGTCGATTTGCGCGATTGCTGTGCCACGGATCAACCGGGAAGACAGCCATGCAAGCCTATACCTCCTCCAGGATTTCATTGTCGTCGCATCTTGCTCAGCCGGCTCTGCCAGCGACACTCGGTTCCGGGCCGGTCCAGCCGATCAGCTTCTTTCCAGCCGGTTCAGAAATCTATGCCCAGGGCGAGAAGGCTGGTGCCTTCTATCAAGTCGAATTCGGCGCCGTGCGCATCTACCGCCTGCTCGCTGACGGACGCCGGCAGATCAGCGCCTTCCATCTTGCTGGAGAGACATTCGGCTTCGAAGCCGGCGCGACGCACCACTTCTTCGCCGAAGCGATCAATGCCACCGGTGTTCGCGTTTTCCGCCTCAATGCTGGGGCGGACATGTCGCATCAGTTGCTGCCCTTGGCGCTCAAGGGGTTGACCAGAGCCCAGGAACACCTCCTCGTCCTGGGTCGCCAGAACGCCATCGAACGCGTGGCCGCCTTCCTGGTCGACATGGTGGAGCGCCAAGGCGGTCTGCGGCAGGTGGAGCTTCCGATGTCGCGCACGGACATCGGCGACTATCTCGGCCTCACCATTGAGACCGTGTCGCGGGTTTTCACCCGGCTGAAGGACAAGGGCGTGATCCGCCTGCTCAACCTGCGCAGCGTCGAAATCCTCAAGCAGGACGTGTTGCAGACCATGGGCGAATGAGCCCTCCCAAGCAGACAGCGTAACGTCAGCCTCAGATCAGGGACCCTATTGTCATGAACGATACACTTACCACCCACACCGGATTTCGCTTCGAAGTGCGTCGCGCCCGCCCTGAGGACGAGCCGACGCTGGCCGAGTTCTTCACGCATGTCACCCCGGAAGACCTGCGCTTCCGCTTTCTCGGCGCCGTGAAGGAAGTTTCGCATGAACGGCTGGCGGCGATGACGCGTTCAGACGATGCCCACATCCATAATTTCGTGGCGTTCTCGACCGACGGGATGTTGATCGCCGTTGCTACATTGGCAAGCGATCGCGCCGACCGAACCGGCGAGGTCGCGATCTGCATTCGCGCGGATCGCAAGCATCTGGGCGTTGGCTGGAACCTGCTCGCCCATATCTCGAAATATGCCGAAAAACTTGGCCTCGAAGCGATCGAGTCGATCGAGAGCCGTGAAAACCGTGCCGCGATAGAGGTCGAGCGCGACATGGGTTTCACGGTCACGACTGACCCCGACGATGCGACGCTCGTCCTGGTTCGGCGGGAACTAGGGGCGCGCGCAGCCGGTTAGAGGCCTGGTCCATCCTGATTCCACAGAGATCGCAAGATCGACATCTCCGCCGCGACAGCACGTTCCTCATCCGCTGGAATGACCAGGACATCGACGCTGGAATTGGGATTGCTGACAACTTCCTCGCCTCTTCGATTTCGCTCCTCGTCGAGGCCGACTCCAAGCCAGGGCGCGGCGGCGCCGATCCTTTACCGGACCAACGGCGCGTTTTCGCCAATGCCGGCCGTGAACACCAGCGTGTCCAGCGGGCGAAGGCCATCGGCGACGGTGGTCCATGCGCTGTATTCCAGGGCGAAACGAGGTCATGCATGCGGTCGCATCCTCCAGGCTGTAGATGGTTCAACGGGCGGCCGGCCCGGCAGGGCGCAAGGGACCTCTCGCTTACTGTCGAGAAGCCGGGCTTCTTGTCGCTGGCCGCACTTCCGCAGGCATCTGCCCTCGGCATATCCTTGTCCGGCCCAGACCAGCATCTGTGGTGGCCGCAGGTCTCAGAGCTACGTTGCAATCAGGTTCCAGAGACGGTCATCCTGCAATCGGCGCCGGCAGAGCGTCACAACCTGCAAAGTGTCTCGCGGACATAGGCTTCGGCGTCAGCGCACTCGCAACCCTCAATCAAATCCCTAGAATGCTTGAGCGCGGCAGGACAGTCGGCACCGCCTTCAGCCCGGGTTTCCCGCTCGTCCGCCCGCAGCTTGTGTGCCAGCCTGCGCTGAGGATGCGTAGGCCGGGTAATACCCGTCGAGCCGCAAAGCCATCGACGGGGTTTCCAGACGATTTGTGGGCATCCAAACGGGCCATGAACTCCAGCAGTTAGCGGCGTAACTTCGATGCGCAGTGTCTCCGAGGCAGGAAAAACAGCAACCGACCAAATTCGCCCAGCTGGCGCGTCGATTCGATCTTGTAGCCAACGTAACTCAGCTTGTGTGGTCAACGATTGGGTCGTGGAGTGCAGCGAGCCAATGGGCCATCGCACCAAGATCTCCATCGACCCGGATCCGGCCCTGGCGTATAGCCCGGTCGCGAAAAGCTTGATACGCCGGATCGGCGGCGTAAAGCAGGTTCAGCTCGCGGGCCGTAGCGGAGCATACCTCGATCGTCACGTCGCCCCGCTCGTCCTTGTCAACGCCTATTCGGAACGCTGGCACCCCGTTCACAATGTCAAAACGAATGCCTTGAATACGCCCGTCCGGCAGTGTCGCGCCGTCGACATAGCGCTCCACGAGCGACCAATTCAGGTCGGGCGCGAGGTCTGCTCGAGCTGTGGCGGCGCACATCAATGTGCCGACCATTTCGAACCATGCCATGGTGCCGTGAGAGAATTTCGGCGAGGCGCTCACGCCAGTTGACCGCGTGCCACCGTCAGGACGATCTTGCCGCGAATATGACCGGCAGCAGCGCGCTCGTGGGCCTTGCGGGCCTCGGCCAGGGTGAAGATGCTGTCGACTCCAACGCGGATCAGGCCGCTGTCCAGAAGCGGCACAATCTCTGCAAGCTGCGCGCCGTTAGAACGGACCTGAGTCGTCGAGACGGTGACGCCTCGCCGCTTGGCTTCGTCGCTGCCGTCGAAGCCAAGCGGGAAGATGGGGTAAAGAGCGCCGCCCCGTTTCAGCGTTGGCAGGAAGCGGGCCGTCGCTGGGCCGCCGACCGCATCGACGACGAGGTCCACGTCGCCCACCACTTCCTCGGGCTTGACCTTCCCATAGTCGATGAAATCATCGGCGCCGAGGTCGCGGAGGAACGTCTCGTGGATCCCCGACGCCACAGCAATCACTCGCGCTTCGCGCCATTTCGCTAGCTGTACCACAAGATGGCCGACTCCCCCTGCCGCGCCGTTGACCAGCACCGTCTTTCCCGCGAGCGGCACCGGCTCGTGCTGGTGCGGCTGGAGGGGATTGGGCTCGTTGTGCCCGAGGTCGATCAGAAACTGCCATGCGGTGAGCACCGACATCGGCGCGCCCGCCGCGTGAACATGGTCGATGCCGGAGGGCTTCAGAGCAAGTTCCGTCGCCGGCACTGCGACGTATTCCGCATAGGCGCTGCTCTTACCAGCCAGCCCGGCGGGGAAGCGCACCATCGCATAGACTTCGTCGCCGGCCGCGAAGCCCTGCACATCGTCGGCGACCGCGTCGACGACACCTGAGACATCGGTGCCGGGCACGATCGGGAACGAAACTTTGGGCTGCCATTCAGCCGGGAGCATCTTATAGCCCTCGCGCAGGTACCAGTCGGGCGGGTTGAGGCCGACGGCATGAACGCGGACGAGCACCTCTCCGGATTTGAGCGCCGGTTTTGGAGCATCCTCGTAGATCAGTTGTTCAGGGCCACCGAACGCGTGCAGGCGAACCGCTTTCATTATTTTGGTCATGGGAACTCTCCACCGAGTGCATTCACAGGACGTGGACATAGAGGCTCGACTCCAAGTTGATAATTGCCGCCCGATTTGATTTAATTGTTCCATGAAGGAACAAGTCGCACTGGATCGGCTGACGGGTTTGATTGCTTTCGCCCGGGCCGGATCGTTAGGGAGCTTCACGGCGGCTGCCCGCTCGCTTGGAATTTCCCCGTCCGCTGTCAGCAAGAGTGTCCAGCGCCTCGAACAGCAACTGGGCGTTTCCTTGTTTACCCGGACTACCCGGTCCCTCACGCTGACGCCCGAGGGCCGGGAGCTGCATGAGCGGGCTGTAAGGCTGTTGCGTGACGCGGAGGAGATCGAACAGGTCGCCAAAGCCGTTCGCGCTGAGCCGACCGGCACCTTGCGGATTGCAGTGTCGCTGCCGATCGGGCTCCATCTGGTCGCGCCCGCCTTGCCCGCCTTCCGCAAGCTTCACCCCAAGGTGAGCATCGACCTTCGAATTGACGACCGGCTGGTCGACATTGTCGAACAGGGCATTGATATCGCGGTTCGCATCGGAGAACTCGCGGACTCTCGTTTGTTATCGCGCCGGCTTTCCCCGTTGCGGCTTTGCGCGTACGCCGCGCCTGCCTATCTGGCGGCGCGGGGCACGCCTACGCATCCGGACGAATTGGCAGCACACGACACGGTCAATCTGAGGTATCAGAGCAGCGGCCAAGCCTTCCGCTGGCCCTTTCGGATTGGCGAGCGCGAAATTGAGATTGTGCCAACGTCAAGCATCATCGTCGACGCCAGCGAAGCGGTGATGGCAACCCTGGTCGCCGGCGGCGGTATCGGCATCAGCGCAACTTTCGTCGCCGCCCCTTACGTCGCGCGGGGTGAACTGGCCTTAGTACTCGGCGACTTTGCCGTTGAGCGCGACAACATCACCGCGCTGTGGCCGTCGAGCAGGCGAACCAACCCGGCCGTGCGGGCCTTCCTCGAGCATCTGCGCGAGACTGCAGGGGTCAGTCTTGCGGTGTAGCCGGCAATCACGCCATGGTGGGCGAGCTCATCCAAATCGCTGAGACGATCCCAGATCCTGCGATGGAAATCCAGGTCCATGCCGATTTGGGATGAGGAACTGTTTTGCAGCGGAAGTGACGGGCTTCGGCCCGGCCAACAACCTGCCCGCAAGGCCACAAGAGCGCCGAGGATCTCGGCAAAAATGAAGCCTCGGAGGTCGATCATTTCACCCAAAAGGCAGAGATTTACGCGACCACGCTCTATTAAAGATCGAAGAATTAAGCTTAAGCCACTGATTTGTAATAAGTTGGCAGGCCCGGAGGGTCGTCGCTTTCTACCGGAAATCAATACGTTAGCGGGTGGTTCGCCAGCCCATTTCCTTCGTATTCTCTCCGAACGGTGACAGGTCTTATGGCGGCGGGAGGGCTGTCCGTTTCAAGAAGCGGCCGACCCTCGATAGACGCAGGAGCGCCAGAGTGCCCAGACGTATCTGCGCATGTTGTCGAGATGCCATGATCGCTGCGCGATGGGCTTCTTGTTGTTCCAGGTAGCATGCCAGTGCAAGGTCATAACGGGATAACCGAATGTCGCCGGGGGGCTGTTCTACCGTTGACGATCTCCTGGATCGAATGGGCCAATCGGAAAGGCTGGGGCCAAGCATAGCGTTTCCCTTGCGAAGTGTTGATTTGAGAGCCTCTCCTATGGCCGTGAGGGATGCGTACGAAAAACTGTGATTGGTTCGTGAAAAGCGTCTGTCCAGCCAGATTGCAGTTGAAGTCGAACCAGGTCCGGGGAACAATCGAGTGTCCAACATGGCTTGCGAACGGTGGCGCAAACACAACTTCTGTTATTCGGCGGCTTCACTCTTGCTGGAGGCGAGCTTGCCAATGCAGCGCTGAGCCGCAAAGCGCGTGGTTTGGTGACTTATCTCGCACTCAATCCTGGACAGTCCCATGCGCGCGAGAAACTCGCCGCGCTTCTATGGGGCGATACTGGGGAGCCGCAGGCGCGAATGAACCTTAGACAGGCTCTGTCGGCGATCAGGAAGGCGTTGCCATCGGTCGACGGCCGACGCCTTTTGGCACACGGCGACAATGTCACCCTCAAGCTCGACGATCTTGAGATCGATGTGGCACGGTTCGAGCGCCTAGCGTCAGGTATAGCCCTCGAGCAGCTTGAGCAAGCCGTCGTTGTCTATCGCGGTGACTTGCTCGATGGCTTCGCCCTGAAGGAAGAACCGTTCAACGACTGGCTCAGGGTGGAACGTGAGAGATTGAGGACGATTTGGATCGGCGTTCTGGAAAAACTTCTCCATCACTATTCGGTCGAGAACAATCTGGCCGCATATGTCCAGGCAGCGAGGCGCTTGATCGGGTCTGATCCTCTTAGGGAAGACATCCACCGAGGCCTCATGCAAATCTACGCCCGCCAAGGCCGACTGAACATGGCACTGAGGCAGTATGCCCAATGCCGCGAGGTCCTTCGCAAGCACCTCCAGGTGGAACCGGAGAAGGAGACGCGTGAGCTGAACGACAGGCTCCGTGCTAGCCGTTTCGTACCGTCCAAACCGAGCCTAACACCGTGCTTAAGTTATGAGGGAAATCCAGTCGATAACCCGGTGCCAGCCTCGCTGCGCCCAGAAACACACTATGTAAAGTCGGGCGGGGTCAGCGTTGCCTATCAGGTAACCGGCGGGGGGCCGTTCGACCTCGTCTACGTACAGGGCTGGGTTTCCAACCTCGACTATGCCTGGGAATCTCCTCGGCTTACGCATGTGCTGCGGCGGCTTGGGTCATTTTGCCGGCTGGTCCGCATCGACAAGCGAGGCACTGGGCTTTCCGATCGCAACGTGGGCTTTCCAACGATGCAGGAGCGGGCGGACGATTTGCGGGCGGTACTCGATGCAATTGGATCGCGACGGACAGTCTTATTCGGCAGTTCCGAAGGGGGCGTCCTATGCATGCTTTTTGCGGCGACCTATCCCGAACGAACCGAGGCACTCATTCTTCACGGTGCTTATGCTCAAGGACTTTGGTCACCGGACTATCCTTGGGCAAAGACTAGAGAGGACATGGAAGAAGAACTGGCCGAAATCGAACGCAAGTGGGGAGAGCCTTGGGATTTGGGAAGAGGGGCGCCGAGCTTGGCGAACGATGCGCACGAGCAACAATGGTTTGCAGCCTATCTGAGGAATTCGGCGTCTCCTTCCGACGCGATCGCACTATGGCGCTGGGGCGCCGAAGTCGATGTCCGTAGTATCCTCCACGCGATTCATGTGCCCACTCTCATACTCCACAGGAAAGGCGATCGATGGGTCAAGGTCGAAGAAGCACTTTACCTGTCCGAGCGCATTGTTGGCGCCACGCTGATCGAGCTCCCGGGCGATGACCACCTGATCTGGGGCGCCGATTCGGACCGCCTCGTCGACACAATCCAACACTACCTCACCCGTACGTTTCCTTCTAAGGCCGGATAGAGCCGAAGGCTGAACTGTATTCCACCCGCTCATTGACATGGATCATGACGATCAGTTTCGGGAGGATCATTGAAGACCAGCGAAGAACTATGCTGAGTGATGCGCGGCGGCGCGGTGGCCCTCATCGGAAGCACTCACATCCCGGCAGAAGAAAATGCAAACCCGGTTGCTGGCCACGTCACCATTTAGGCCCGTGGCGAAGCTAATCTCTACCCGCGTTCATGGGGCGCTTGGCTAACCGACGGCTGTCGGGCCACAAGCGAAATGTCAGTTCGCAATGTCAGATTGCCGCTAATCTCTCGGCGCTGACCCGGTGAAGTTTCCACCTTTGCCGGAAATGAACCCCGGCGGTCCTTGGTCCCTGGCGCCGCCAATCGGGACCGGTGATCCAAACGTCCCGCAGCAGCGTAGAATCAACAGATCTAGCCAGTTAGTGGAGATTGGGACGATGCAAGGGACAATCGCATTCCTTTGTGCCGTGTTTCTCGGGTCGGCGGCACAAGCCGACGCATTCTCGGACAGCCGCGGCATATGGATGCGAGACGACGGCAACGCCAAGGTCTCAATCGCGCCTTGTGGACAGCAATTGTGCGCGACCAATCTGTGGGTCGGCGACACCAGCAAGGGTGAACAGGCCGGCGACAAGCTGATCATGACGCTAAGACCGGCGTCACAAGGCACGCTGGCCGGAAAGGCTTACGACCCCAAGCGAAACCGTACCTATTCAATGACGTTGACGGTGAAGAAAGGGGGCCTCACCACGCGGGGCTGCATAGGCGCAGGCTTGATTTGCAAGAACGTGCGCTGGACCCCGGCAAAATGATCTGCGAGACGGAATGAGCCGACAAGCCCAAGCTCCCACCATTGTGTTGTTCCGGCGCGACCTGCGCATTGGTGACAACGCCGCGCTCGCGGCGGCAGCCGATCGCGGCGCTCCCGTCGTGGCGCTCTATATCCTGGACGAGACAACCAAAGGTCTAAGGGCCATGGGAGCGGCCAGCCGCTGGTGGCTCCATCACTCGCTCGCGGCCCTTGGCGATCTGCTTCGCAAGGCTGGAGCGAATCTATTTCTGGCACATGGACGCACCGAAGACGCCGTCGCCAAGGCGATCGACGCCAGCGGCGCGAATTGCGTGTTCTGGAACAGGCGTTACGACCCCTCGGAGGCGGGGGTCGATGCCAGGCTGAAAGCCGCCCTGCGCGAAAAGGGGCTCACGGCACTCAGCTTCGATGGCGCGCTCCTGCATGAACCTTCGCTCCTCAAGACTGGCTCCGGCGGCTTCTACAAAGTCTATACGCCATTTTGGAAGGCGATGGCGTACAAGGTCGATGTTCGCGATCCGATCGATACCCCGGGACAGATTGATGGTTGGAGGGGTGAGCTTGGCGGCTTGCGCCTGGACGAGCTTGACTTGCTGCCTAGCAAACCCGACTGGGCGTATGGCTTGCGCGAGACTTGGACACCAGGCGAAAAAGGCGCTCAGGCCAGGCTTGGTCAATTCATTGAGCACGACCTGGCCAATTATGAACGCCAACGTGACTATCCTGGCCAGCCGTCAACATCGCGACTTTCCCCGCATCTGACCTTCGGCGAGATCACGCCATTCCAGATATTCGCCGCGTTGCGCAGATCGAAAAGCTCGGGAACTTCGAAGTTTCGTGCGGAGATCGGCTGGCGGGAATTTTCATATCATCTGCTGTTTCATAATCCCGATCTTTCAGGGCGCAACTTCCGGCCGGAGTTTGACGCAATGTCGTGGCGGGACGACATGCGGGCGCTTCGGACATGGCAGCGCGGCCTGACAGGGTATCCAATCGTGGATGCCGGGATGCGCGAATTGTGGCGAACGGGCTGGATGCACAACCGCGTGCGCATGATCGTGGCGTCCTTCCTCATCAAGGACCTCATGATCGACTGGCGCCACGGCGAAAAGTGGTTTTGGGACACTCTGGTCGACGCGGACGCCGCAAACAATCCGGCCAGCTGGCAGTGGGTGGCCGGATCCGGAGCTGATGCGGCGCCCTATTTTCGCATCTTCAACCCGGTGCTGCAGGGCGAAAAGTTCGACCCTCACGGCGACTACGTTCGTCAGCACGTCCCGGAAATCTCTGCATTGCCCGACCGCTATATTCATCGGCCATGGGAGGCTCCCGCTGCCGTGCTGAAGGACAAAGGCATCGTGCTCGGCAAGACCTACCCCAATCCGATCGTAGACCACGGTGCGGCACGAGAAAGGGCATTGATCGTCTATCAGTCCTTAAAGGATTGAGCCAGTGGATCAAACAACAACGGGAAGGTTTTCATGATGCGGTATGCCGTCGCCTACACAACCACTCTGATCGCTTTCCTGGCCATTGACGCGGTATGGCTCTCGACGATGTCGCAGCGCCTTTACCGCCGCTATGTCGGGGACATACTGGTTGACGTATTCAACCCTGTTCCTGCTGCGGCATTCTACCTGATCTATGTCGTGGGTCTCATAATCTTCGCAACGTCGCCGGCTTTTTCGAGCGGCAAATGGACAACGGCCGCGCTGAATGGCGCGCTCTATGGTTTCTTCACCTACGCGACCTACGATCTGACCAACCAGGCCACGATCCGCGGCTGGCCGACGATCATCACTGTGGCGGATATCTGCTGGGGTTCGCTGCTCAGCGCGGTTGCGGCCACTGTGGGCTTCCTGGTGACCCGCTACTATCTGCGCGGCGCCTGATCGCCAGGCTGTTGCGGGGCCGGCACAGCACCCGACAACAGCCAGCCGATGAAGACGATCAACGTCGCGGCGCTCAAGGCATTCAAGCCGGCCATGGCGCTGTTATCGGCGGCCGTGTAACCGGCCAGCGGCTCGCCGAAAAAGCGATGCGGGATGAAATAGGCCATCGCACTAAGCCCCACCACAAAGAGCCCGATCGCCCGCTCCGACGGCCTGAACAGCGCGGCGCCGATCAGTGCGCAGGGAACCAGGAAAATCTCCACGCCCGATCCAACGCCGAACGCCTTGGTGCTCACGATCTCGTTGGCGATGCCAGTCAGCGGCAGCAGGGCGCGGGCGGCCAGCGCATGCCGTTTGGCAACAGCCGGAACAGCCAGAAAGATCGGCGTTGACATGAACGTGAGAAACGAAGGAGCTATCTTGTCGGCGCCGACCGCCGCCCAAAGGTACAGCGGGTAGAACGGCTGGTTCCAGGCAACGACCAGTGCAATCCAGTTGGCCGCGCTGGTCAAGGGGTCGGGATGCGCCGCGTAACCGGCGACCCGGCGCCATAGCCGTGCAAGTCCTTCCATGTTACCAGGCCGGCCGCAGCAGATAGTGGCTGACGCCCCATTCCCTGCCCTGATCGTGACCGAACAGACCTTCGGTGGCCATATAGAACAGCCGCCAGCGCCGGCGCCAAAGCGCCGCATCCCGCCCGTAGACATCGGCAAGGATCTCGCCGATGCGCTTGTAATTGTCATCGAAGCGCGAAAGCCATTGCTGCGCGGTGCGCGCATAGTGCATGCCGTTCCAACGCCAGTCGCGTTCGATGGCGAAACAGTCCGCAAAGTGACCGATCAGCCCGTGACTCGGCATGATGCCGCCGGTGAAGAAATGCCGTGCGATCCAGTCGGCGTCGTCGCGATGATCGAAGCGGTAGGGACTGTGGCGGTGGCTGAAGACATGGACGAATAGCCTGCCTTCGGGCTCCAGCCAGCTTCGGATACGGGCAAGCAGGTCGCGCCAGTTGGACATATGCTCGAACATCTCGACCGACACGATGCGGTCGAAGCGCTCTCGCGGCTCGAAGCCGTTCATGTCGGCGGTGATGACCTCGACATTGCGCAGCCCGCGCGCCGCCGCTTCCGCTTCGATATGCATGCGCTGCGGCGTCGAATTCGACATCGCCACGATGCGGGCGGCCGGAAAACGCTTAGCCATGTACAGCGTCAGCGAACCCCAGCCGCAGCCAAGTTCGAGAATGGATTGGCCATCGCGAAGGCCGGCATGTTCGACAGTCTGCTCCAGCGCCGCGATCTCGGCCTCGGCCAAGGTCTCGTCCCCATTCGGATAGAGGCAGCAGGAGTATTTCCGATTGGGACCGAGCGTCAGCGCGAAGAATTCGGGCGGAAGTTCGTAGTGCTGCTCGTTTGCGGCTTGCGCGTGCTCGGCGATGGAATAGTCCGCCATGGCACAAGCAAACCGCTTCGCGTCGACCGACCCCGCCTTGGCAAGCCGCCGGCGCGTTTTTCCTACCAGGACGCCGATACCAAAGCGTGTGGCGGTATCGGGAATCGGCGTGCTCTCGACGGCACGGATTGCGGATGAGATCAGGCTCACTGTCATGTCCCTTCCCGGGTTGTTGCCGCCATCGGCACGCCCGGCCAGAACGCGTTTACGCGCTCCTGATAACGGCGGAACTGTACCCCACGCGAGCGCAGCATGTGTGCCTCCAATGGCGGGATGCCGGAGACATGGACCAGCAGCCAGTACATCAATATGGGGCCTGCAAGTGCGGCGAAGCCCCATGGATAGGCCGAGGGGGAGCCTATCGCGAAGGCCATGTATGCCAGCCAGCCCAGCCATTCGAAGAAGTAATTGGGATGCCTGGATAGGCGCCACAGGCCGACATCGCAGACCTTGCCCTTGTTGCGAGGATCGCCTCGAAAAGCATTCAGTTGCCTGTCCGCCAGCGCCTCGCCACCAATCGCCACCACCCAGATCGCAACTCCGATCCAGTCGCCGGGCCCCAGCCCCGGAGCCGGCTTGTGGGCGGCAGCCATGATCGACATTGCAAGCAGGAAAGCCGCGGCCGCCTGGACCTGAAGGAACCAGAACAGCCGGCTTGAGGAACTGGCGCCCCATTGCTGCTTGAGCTGGCGATAGCGCGGATCGTCGCGGCTGTCGCCCATCGTCCTGCCAGCGATGTGAACGCCGAGCCGCAGCGACCAGACCAGCGCCAAAAGCGCGACCAGCCATCGCCTATGATCGTTGTCGCCTTCAACAAATGGGACGAGCGCCAGGAAGGCACCGATGATGCCGACGGCGAAAGACCAGATCGCATCGACCCAGCCGGAGCTGCCAGTCCGTATCGCGACCAGCCAAGCCACCGCCATGGTGGCACAAAGAGCGACCGCCGCTAGAACGATAGCCGAGACGACGCTCATTGCCGGACCTCAGCCGCCGAACAGAGGCTGGATCAGCCTGCCGAAGAAGCCGCTCAGTTTCATCTGCCCTTCGAGCGCGGCAATGCAGATACATTCGCCGTCCTTGTCGACGATCGGCTGATGTTGAACGTCGTCATCGGCCTCGTCGAGATCCCCCGGGCCATAGCGGCCGCGCGCGTCCGAGAAGGCCCCTTTCAGTATGTGGGTGTATTCATAGCCCGCATGCGTGTGCTCCGGCAGCTTGCGGCCGGCCACGACCTTCAGCAGCATGACGTTGGCGCTGTCGTCATCAGGCAGCGTCACGCGGCTCCAGCGCACGCCCGGCCCGATCCAGCGCCATGGCCCGATGCCACAGTCGTCAAGCACCTCAGGCAAGCGGATGCCCACATCGGCGCGCGGAAGCCTCTGAGCCGGCGCGGCCTTGCCGCGACCGGCCTCACCGGTGTCGATCATCGCCATCACATGATCGAGGGCCCCAGCTTCCATGTCCTCCGGCTCGATATCGTGCAGAAGGGAGCCCCCAAGCGCTTCGAATCCGGCAATGCGCTCGGCGCAAGCCGTGCAGGCACCGACATGGACGGCCACGACGATGCGCGGCCCGGATTCGAGCGAGCCGTTGGCATAACGGAAGAGCGTCTCATCACTCGGATGATGCTTGATCATTTGAGATCGTCCAGGATTTGGCGCAGCCGGCCAAGGGCCAGCCGCACGCGTGATTTGACGGTGCCGAGGGGGATGCCGATCGCGTCGGCGATCTCGGATTGCGTTACCTCGCCAAAGAATGACATTTTCAGGATATCGGCCTGTTCCCGCGGCAGAAGATCGAGCGCCTCCCGCACCCGGTCCTCGCGCTCCACCGCGATGATCGCCTGCTCGCCCGAAACCGGCGCATCAGGCTGATCGGACGGATCAAAGGCTTCGGCAATGACCGCCGGCCGGCTTTCGCGGCGCAGCCGGTCGATGCGCGCGTTGCGGGCGATGGTGAAGATCCAGGTCGACACCCCGGCACGCGCGGGATCGAAATACGATGCCTTTTTCCAGACAAGCAGCATGGTTTCTTGCACGACGTCCTCCGCGGCGGACGGCGTCATCCCCGAACGCTTCAGGAAAGCCTTCAGCCGCGGCGCGTAGAAGCCGAACAGTGCCGCGAATGCCACTCGATCGCGGTTCGCCGCGACTGCCGCCATCAAACGGGTCGCTTCCGGCGCCGACAGGCTCCCCTCGTCGCGTATGGTCACCGCCAATCCGCTCTCCGCGAGATCGAAAGCAAGAAGCGCTTTGTCGGCAATGAAATGATGTCCTGCATTCATAAGCCCTGTTACGCGCGGCAATCCCTTTCGGATCACTGGCCGCGCAACGATTGCTGCACACGGTGATCCACAGCCCGCACCGCTGCGTAGAAATTAAACCTAGGGGAGGACGTCAGTCCCTTCCATAGCAAATCGGAGGGCACGAATGACGATCGGCGGCTATTTCGAAGCGGACAAGCCGATGGACATCGCCATCGTCGGCAGCGGCATCTCCGGCCTGTCCGCAGCATGGCTGCTTTCAACGCGCCACAAGGTTTCGCTATTCGAGGCGGACCGGCGGCTCGGCGGCCACAGCAATACCGTCGATGTCGGCGGCACACAGGTCGACACCGGTTTCATCGTCTATAACGAAGTAACCTATCCCAACCTGACGGCGCTGTTTTCGCATCTCGGCGTGCGCACTAAGGCGTCGGACATGTCGTTTGCCGTCTCGCTCGACGGCGGACGATTTGAGTATTCGGGAACCGGATTGGGCGGGCTGCTCGCACAGCCGTCCAATGTCGGTAGGCTGCGTTTTTGGCAAATGCTGAAGGAATTGCTGCGCTTCTATCGAGAGGCCCCCCACGACATCGCGCGTATCGGCGAGATCAGCTTGGCCGAATATCTCGATGCCAGGGGCTACAGTGCCGCATTCCGCGAGGATCATCTCTATCCTATGGCGGCAGCCATATGGTCGACTCCGGCGCTTGATGTCGGCAACTATCCAGCGACCGCCTTCATCCGGTTCTGCCAGAACCATGGCCTGCTGAAGCTGGCAGGCCGGCCAACCTGGCGCACAGTCGATGGCGGCAGCCGCAAATATGTCGAGCAACTGGCGAGGAGCGTCGCCGGCCGTTCATATGCCGGGCGCGGCGTGCGCTTGATTTCCAGGCGCGGGGGCGCGGCTTGGCTTACCGACTGCGAAGGCGTCGAGCACCGCTTCGACCACGTCGTTATCGCCACCCATGCCGACCAGGCGCTGCGCATTCTTGACGATCCGAGCCACGACGAGACGCGGCTGCTCGGCAGTTTTGGCTACAGCCGCAACGAGGCGGTGCTGCATGCAGATGCGCGCCTGATGCCGCGGCGTAAGCGCGCCTGGTCGAGTTGGAACTATTTGACACAGGGCCAGGGTGAAACCCGAAAACTGTCTGTTTCGTACTGGATGAACAGGCTTCAATCGTTGCCCGATGACCAGCAGCTCTTCGTCACCCTCAATCCTGTCGTGGAACCGGCGGCCAATACCGTTCTGCATCGCGAGACCTATGAACATCCGGCTTTCGACGCCGCAGCGATGCGCGCGCAGCAAAGGCTGTGGTCGCTGCAGGGCAGTCGAAGAACCTGGTTCTGCGGCTCCTATTTCGGCGCCGGCTTCCACGAGGACGGCCTGCAGGCCGGGCTTGCGGTGGCTGAGGCGCTTGGCGGTGTACGCCGGCCCTGGAGCGTCGCGAATGAGTCAGCGCGCATTCACATCATCGACGCCGTGGCGCGGCGCAACCTCGAGGCGGCGTGATGCCGGAGCTGAAATCGGCCCTCTACGCTGGCAAAGTAATGCACCAGCGGCTGAAGCCGCGGCGGCACCGCCTTTCCTACCGCATTTTCTTCCTTCTGCTCGACCTCGACGAGATCGATGCGATGAGCAAGCGGCTTCGCCTGTTGTCACACAACCGGTTTAATCTGTTTGGCTTCGCTGACGCGGATCACGGCGATGGCTCGGGCGGATCGCTGAAAGCCTATGTCGAAGATATGCTTGAGACGGCAGGGATCGAGACGGATGCGGGGCCAATCCGACTGCTCTCGATGCCGCGCACGCTCGGCTACGCTTTCAATCCGATCAGCATCTATTTCTGCCATAACCGGCAGGGCGACCTCGTCGCGATCCTCTACGAAGTCAACAACACCTTTGGGCAGCGCCACAGCTACCTGATCCCTGTCGGCGAGCGGCACGACGAGACTGTCAGGCAACATTGCGACAAGCGCTTCTACGTTTCGCCTTTCATGGCCATGGGATTGAACTATCGCTTCCGCATCGGCCTCCCCGGCGAAAACGTCGCGATACACATCACTGCCAGCGACGACCAAGGGCCGCTGATGGTGGCAAGCTTCGCCGGCAAGCGGCGGGCGCTGAGCGATGCCAGTCTGCTGCGCGCATTCATCTCGTATCCTCTGCTGACACTCAAGGTGACCGCCGGCATCCATTGGGAGGCGCTGCGGCTCTGGGCAAAGGGCATTCGGCTTCAGGAGCGCCCTGCCCCGCCCGACAACTCCATCACCCGCGTCGCCATGCATGGACGTTTACAGAGAAAGGCCGAGCCTGATGTCATTTGACACTGAGGCAAGGGCAAAGGTCGATCTGGTGCGGCATTTTCCTCGCTGCCAGGGAACGGACTGTAGAACAAAACAAGACCGGGCTGCCGTCGGAATGAAGGGTAGGACATTGAGTGGCGTTGTTGCCGGATCCGCGGAGGCCAAGGGCCTTCCCACAACACACAATCCACGACCGGTTGGAGTCAGGCCTCATGACCGCATCGAAGCGCCTCTATGACGACGACACCGAAATGTACCGGCTGTTCGAGAACGAACTCTTCGTCAGCGTAGTTGGTGACGTCATGGATACGATCGGGCTGCGGCATCAGTTCCTTCCGCCCGTGTTCAAGCCGGTGGACGAGAAGACGCGGCTTTTGCGGCCGGTACCGCCGATCTGCTCAATCGTCAGGTCCTCGGCGGTCAAATTGCCAATCTGATCGTCATCGCTGCCCCACGCACGCTTGGTGAACTTCGCAAGCATTACCACCAGAAACGTTCGGCCGTGCTGGTAGGCGAGATCCCAAAGGATCTTACGAGGCGTTCAGCACAAGAGATAGAAAATGTAGTGCCGCCACCTAGTTAGCCGCGGCCTGCAGCCGGAGCCACGATATTGACGTCAGGTCCAAGCATGACAGTCGCATGGACGAGCAAGTCGCCATGAAGAGAGCCGCCATCGAAATCGCCTTGCACGGTCGGCGTCTATTTGGGCCGCCCAAGCCACTCAAACCGCAGCATAGAACATCGTCAGCTCGTCGCTGCCGATCGCTTGAAAACGATGGTGACCCTGGTCCCTTCAGTGGCGCTGGATTTGACTTCGAATTGCGCTTTGGCGTTCTCGGTCAAGGAGCGCGCGATGAGAGCACCGAGCTTGCCGGGCTTCGGCCATGTCTCGCCCTCCGGCAAACCAACCCCGTCATCGGCGATGGTGATGCGGCATCCGTCGCCATCGACCACGCTGTGAAGCGTTATCGTGCCGCCTTCTCGTCCCTTGAAGCCGTGTTTGAGCGCATTGGTCAGCAATTCGTTCACAACCAGCCCCGTGGGCATCGCAACGTTAATCGACACGGGATAGGTATCCACCTTCATGTCCAGGCGTATGCCTTCCACCGCATGCGAAGCCATTACCGCGGATGCTATCTGGCTGAGATAGATACCAAGATCGACCTCATCCTTCTGCTCGTCGTTCGACAGCGCCTGGTAGAGTATCGCAAGAGCGTCGACGCGGCCGGCCAACCTCTCGAACCGTTTCTGGTCGGGCTCCGCCGCATTGCGGGTCTCCAGCCGGATGAGTGCGGTAATCATCTGGAGATTGTTTTTTACCCTGTGCTGCAGTTCCCGCAGCAATGTATCCTTTTCCCGGACACGCTCCTCTACCGAGGGCGCCTCCTCGCCGTGAGAGGATACGTCCACCAAGGCGACCAGCCGGAAACAAGTCTTGCCATCATCGTCCACAATCAAATTTGAGTAGGCGTCAACGACTGCCGGTCCCCCGACGCCGCGCTCCAGCCGGAAAGTGCCGACGAAATCCGTTTCATTGATAACGCTCTCGGCCAGCGCCCTGTCCTTCTGCTCACGGATCCCAGTCCCGGACAGCGCTGCCCAGTTTTTTCGCGCCAGGCTGGCGGCCTTCAGGCCGGAGAGTTTTTCGAATTCCGGATTGGCATAAACGACGCGCTCCGTTTCGATCAGGTCCGAAACGGCGATCGCAATAGGCACCTGATCGAGAAATTTCTTGAACTGTTCGCTCTCCAGCGCGGTCGCGAGTTCGGGCGTATCGAGCAGTTGCTCGACCGCCTCGGGCTTCCCTGTATCCGATATCATTTTACGCCTACGCTGTAAGGAAAGGTCATCAGTATCAGCGATGGAGCATATAGGCCACCACCGAAGCGGAGCGCCACCTTGCTGAGGTCAGTAGGCGGGGACAAGCCTCGTGTCGCGTAGCGTCAAGGCCATTGCGAACCGCAGACCGTCAGGATGATAGTTCAACTCAACCTTGGCTTGGCACTGCACGGCGACGACTTTCTCCAGCAACGTCGTACCGAAGCCGCGCCGTCTTGGTTGCTCGACCTTCGGCCCGCCCTTTTCAAGCCAATCCAGATTGAGCATTCGCTCGCCTTCCGAATTGCTCACCGACCACCGGACTTCGAGACGCCCTGTGGGGCGGGACAACGCGCCATATTTCGATGAGTTGGACGCGAGTTCATGAAACGCCATCCCGATCGGGATCGCGATATCGGCGACCAGCGCGACGTTCGGCCCTTCGAGCACTACGCGCGACTTGTCGGTCGTATCGTAGTGGCGCAGTTCCGACTCCAGCAACTTGTGCAAGGAAGCCATCTGCCAATAGTCATCGGTGAGCATCGAATGCGTGTCGGCGAGCGAGACGATCCTGGCAGAGAAATCGCGCACGAAATCATCCACGCTACCACTCGATTTGGCGGTTGCCCCCATCATCGCCCGGACATTTGCGAGCGTGTTTTTGACGCGGTGATGGAGTTCCCTGATCAGCAGCTTTTGACGGTCGGCGACCTCTTGCTTCTGTTCGATATATGACTTGACCTCGAGTTGACGGGCGCGGGCTCGCAAAGCCGAGCGCACCGAATTTGCAAGACTCGACGCCAGGAAAGGCCTCTCGAGAACGATCAGATAGCGATCCAGAAAGGCGAGTCGCTTGTCGATCTCCGTTCCTCGCATCGTCAGTAACACGATCGGAAAATCCGACCACGTCGGTTGATGATTGAGCCACGATGCAAACTGATTTCGATTGGAACTGATCAAGGCTTCTTCTGTAACCAAAAGGCAGTGAGCTTGGTCCAACAGCGGAACTGCTTCGTCGAGCGTGGCGCAGATGTGGGACTTGATGTCGTTCTCCGTGAGGATTGCAGACGCGACCTTCGCGTCGCGCCCGACCGGCGCCAGCACGAGCACACTGCGGTCTGAAGGCATCACGATGACTTGTCTTGCAGCAGGTTGCCTTGCTTACCCTCGTAGGTGGGCACGCCAGTCAGTATCCCTCGGAACTCCTCTAGTGGTTCGCCGACGGCCAGGCCGGTCGCGCTTATCTTGAATTCGCGAATGGTGTCCTCATGCGGCCCGACGCGTTTTTTGACCACGGAAATAGCTCGTCTCAGACGGCCGCCGCTTTCGAAGAAACGCAGCAGCATTACGGAATCGCAGAGATAGGTCATGTCGACGGGGGCTGACATCTGACCGATCAGCCCATGATTGGCCAACAGCAGGATCGTCACAACGCCCTTTTGATTAAGGTATGTCAGGATCTCGTGCATCTGCAGCACAAGATGCTGCTCCTCCGACATGGCATTGAGATACCCGGTCAGGCTGTCGATGACGACGATCCTTGCACTTGAGCGCTCCACAGCCGACTGGATGCGCGACGACAATTCACCAGGCGACAATTCTGCCGGATCCACCTGTTCCAGCAGCAAACTTCCATTGACGGCGAATGGCCCCAGATCCATGCCGAGGCCAGACGCGCGCGCCAGGAAAATCCGCTTGGTTTCATCGAACAGAAGCACCAGCACATGTTCGCCGCGCTTGAGAGCAGCATGGCAATAGCTGCACGCGATGGTCGACTTGCCGACACCAGAAGGTCCCATCAGGAGAGTGCTGGTGCCGCGGTCCAGCCCGCCACCCACGAGTGTGTCGACAGATCCATTACCGGTTGCCGGCGTTCCATGCTCGGCCATCTGATGTTCGGAGGCAACCAAGCGCGGAAACACCATCACGCCGCCCGGTCTAATGACGAAGTCGTGGAAGCCGCCGCGAATTTGAACGCCGCGCATCTTGATGATGCGCAGCCGCCGCCGCTCTCCGCCATAGATCGGTGAAAGCTGTTCCATCCGGATGACGCCATGACTGATCGAATGCAGGTTTAGATCGTCATGTTCAGCGGTGAGATCGTCGAGCAGAAGCACCGTTGCATTGTTGAGCAGGAAAAAGCTTTTCAAAGCCAGGACCTGCCGCCGATAGCGTAACGAGCCCTGCGACAAGAGGCGAATTTCCGACAGGGAATCGAACACCACGCGATCCGGCTTCATGCGCTCGATCTCGGCGAGCGCGGACTGCACGGTCTCACCGAGTTCAAGATCGGACGAATGAACCAGAGTCTGTAACTGCGATGGGTCGAGGCTCAACTCCGGTGGCACCAGCTCGAGGATTTCGATGCCGTCAAGAGAAAATCCATGCCGTTCCGCGACTGAGTGCAGTTCACGCTTGCTCTCGGACAGCGTTATATAGAGGCATTTCTCGCCATCCGACGCGCCTTTGATCAGAAACTGCAGACCAAGTGTGGTCTTACCTGAACCAGGCCTGCCCTCTACAAGATGTGAACGGAATTTTGCGTATCCGCCTCGCAGGACATAGTCGAGGCCTTCCACGCCAGATGATATTGGTGAAGCGTCGTCTTGATCCACGTTGCCCCGCTTGCTTTTCGTGAACACCTCAACGGATAGAATTTTCAATGGTTCCCTCTTGAAGTGAGGCTCTCACGGCCATTCCAACGACGTCGTGTCGGGGCTGTCGCGAAGCGCCGCCGCAGATTTCTGCCGTCCTGACCGCAGTGATGGCTGAGGGAACCTCGTACTCGCGACGCCGTTGTGCCTCACCAATGAGGTCCGGCGCTTGAGCGAACCAGTCCCAGATATCGAGCGCCGGCCCTTCGGGCGTTCTCCGCAAGGCAAGAACAGGCTCATCGTGGGGATGCTCGTTGCATGCCTCGTTCTCGGCTTCGGCGTGCTCGCCGAGGAGGTCCTGGAAGGCGATACGACCAAATTTGATCTGGCGATCATGTCGACCCTGCGTGGGGCCGATCAGGCCTACCCGATCGGTCCGCCATGGCTTCAGGAAGCGGCCAGAGATGTGACCTCGATCGGCAGCGTGGTGTTTCTTGGCTTCGTGTTGATGGCAGGGGTTGCCTATCTGCTTCTTGTCCACAAGCGGGCTCTGGCCATTTGGATGGCAGTGGCGGTGGCCGGCGGGGAACTGCTCGGCACGATCCTCAAGCTAAGCTTCAACCGCCCCAGGCCGGAGATTCCTCATGTCACGCGGGTGTTCACTGCAAGTTTCCCGAGTGGCCATGCTATGCTTTCGGCGATCACGTTTCTGACCGTGGGCGCCCTTCTTTCACACGCAAATCAGGATTTCCGCCTCAAAGTGTATTTCATGGCCCTCGCCGTCTTTCTGACGCTGGCCGTTGGCGTAAGCAGGGTCTATCTCGCGGTCCACTATCCGACGGATGTCTTGGCCGGATGGTGCATTGGTTCTGGCTGGGCGATCCTGTGTTGGATGGTCGCTTATGGTTTCAGGAATGGCCGGAGCGGAGACTGAAGACTTGAAGGTTGTGGCGCTCATCAACAAAAGTGCCGGCGCCGTGGCGCGCAAGGGCGACATCGAGAGAACCGTGCGGGATGGGTTCGCCGAACGTGGCGTCGAGGCCGATGTGCGACTGGTGGAAGGGCGTGAGATCGGAGAGTTCTCTCAGCGCTTCGTTGCCGAAAACAAGTCGAGGTCCGGCCATGGATCGATATTGGTGGTGGGCGGTGGCGACGGCACTCTCGGCAGCGCGGCCTCGGCGCTGGCGGGGACGGATGTGGTGCTTGGCGTCCTTCCGCTCGGCACATTGAACCACTTTGCCAAGGATTTGGGTGTGCCGCTCGACCTGACGGCGGCGATCGATACAATCGCGACCGGCAAGCCTGTCACGGTCGATGTCGCCGAGGTCAACGGCCGAGTCTTTCTCAACAATTCATCGATTGGGATCTATCCGTTCTTTGTTGCAAAGCGTTCAACCGAACAGCGCCGCCGCGGGTTCGGCAAGCTTGCCGCCATCGGACCCGCCCTGATGAGAACGTTGAGATCCGCCTCGTGGCAGGCTGTCCACGTCGCTGCCCAAGGCACCCGCGAGAGGCTGCGGACGCCTTGCGTGTTCGTCGGCAACAATTTCTACGACATCGCCGATCTTGGCCATCGCCGCAGCCTCTCGTCAAAGGAACTCTGCGTTTACGTCGTCAAGCAGCAGTCGTGGTTTGGGCTGGCATTGCTTCCTTTCAAAATCGCGTTCGGCATGATCGACGCGACCCGAGATCTTGAAATTTATCGCGCCAACTCGCTGCAAATCACATCGCATCGCCACGCCATGCTGGTTTCTCTGGACGGCGAAGCCGTCAGCATGGACACGCCCCTGAATTTTCAGGTTCGGCCGGCGGCCCTGAAAGTCATCGCACCAGCCAGAACGAACAAAACCGGCGACCGTAGCTGAAAGCGGAGAACTTCAGTGAGAACCCTGGTCCATCTTTCGGATTTGCACTTCGGAAAGACAGAGAGCCAGCTTGTGGACGCGATCACGGCAGAGGTTCTTGCAGTCGACTCTGATCTGCTCGTCGTTTCGGGGGATCTTACGCAGCGCGCCCGGAAAGACGAATTCCTGCAGGCGCGCGCCTTTCTCGATTCCCTCCCTGGCCCCCGCATCGTAGTGCCAGGCAATCACGACGTGCCGCTCTGGAATGTCTTCGCGCGTGCGGTGACGCCTCTGTCGCGTTACAGGCGCTACATCGAGGCGGACACGGACCCGTTCTACGCCGATAGCGAAGTCGCTGTGGTCGGGATAAACACAGCACGATCCCTGACGATCAAGGACGGCAGGATCAACGTCCGTCAACTCGAGGCGGCGACGGAAAAATTCGCACATATGTCCGATGACGTTACCCGGATAGTGGTCACGCATCATCCTTTCGAAGGGCTAGACCTGGAAAACGACGACGGCATCGTGGGCCGCGCCGATCTGGCAATGGATGCCTTCTCGCGCAACGGCGTAGATGTCATATTGTCTGGGCACCAGCATCTTCACCGCGCTGGTTCGAGCGCACGGCGCTACCTCATCGACGGCTATGCGGCGCTGCTTGTTCAAGCGGGGACGGCGGTTTCTTCGCGGGTACGACAAGCTGCAAATTCGTTTAACATCATTCGCATCGAGCACCCGAGGATCTCTATCGAATGTCGGGCATGGCAGTCTTTGCAGTCCGGGTTCGAAACCTCAGCCAGTTATTCCTTTCGGCAAGGTTCAGGCGGATGGGAACCCGCTTGAATTGCGTTGGGAGAGAGCGTCTACATTTCCAGAATCTGCCGACGTACGGCTAAAGCTGAGATTCGATGGGGAGGTGCCTGACCAGGGCGGCCAGGATGCGGCGGAACCATGCTGCCTCGGGTTCGCGCGTATAGGTTTGCAGTCTGCCTTCATCGCTGCCATGCCAGCGAAGAACCTCGTTCTTCAATTCGAGCCGGTAGCTCGCTTCCGGCGCTATCTCCGATTTGAACCTATGCTGCAGTTCCGCGACCAGATTTTCGTCTTCAAAAAGCACTCCCATTTCCGAATTCAGGGATACGGACCGAGGATCGAAGTTAAAAGATCCGACGAAACCGATCCTGTTGTCGACGCTGAACGCTTTGGTGTGCAGGCTGGCGCCCTTGGATCCAAATACGGAAATCTTGGGCTGCCGGCTAAAGGGTTGGAGCTCGAAAAGCTGCACGCCCATTCTCAGCAAGCGCTTGCGATAGTTGGCGTATGCCCCGTGGACCGCGGCGACATCGGTCGCGGCCAAGGAGTTGGTCAACACAGCGACCTGCACCCCGTCGTCGACGAGGTCGCCGAGGATTTTTGATCCCTTCTTGCCGGGGATAAAATACGGGGACACGATTTCCACACGCTTGCGCGCCGACTGAATGATTGGGAGCAACTCCTTCATCAGCCAACCGCGCGGTCTCCAGCCTCGGACCTTTTCCGGAGGGTCGGAGATCACGCGCACGCGCTCGACCCAATGTACGTTGCTGCTCGCCGATATGAACTCGGCGATGGAGCCCTTGTCCCTGACCCCGCTCAGAAGCGTCGACTCGGTTTTCTCCTCTCTTCCCTCGAAATAGGGGGTATGCGAGCCTGGAGCGGCTGCACCGAGTTCAGCTATTGGCTTCGCGTCCTGGCATACCCAGAAAGTTTGGAAGATCTGTGCGGTTTGCTGGACGGCGGGACCGAGAAGCAGCATGTCGAGGTCACGGAAATTCGTCTCCGCCGCGTCAAAATATGCATCGCCGATATTGCGCCCACCGACAATTGCGATGTTGTTGTCGGCAATCCACGCCTTGTTGTGCATCCGCCTTGTCAATGCAAAAAGCCGCAAGAGGACTTCCGCGCCGCGCATGAGGCCGCGCGCTCTGATGCCGCTCGGGTTGAACAATTTGAGTTCGATGTTTGGATGGTTGCTCAGCGCCAAATAGGCGGCATCGCTCTTGCGCGGATTGACGTCGTCGAGCAGCATTCTGACCCGTACGCCTCGCTGGGCCGCCCGGACAACTTCCTGCAAAAGCAAGCGCCCCGTGTGGTCGTCATGCCAGAGATAGTACATGAGATCGAGAGTGCGAGCCGCGCCCCTTGCCGCCAAAACACGCGCGGCGAACGCATCGTAATTGTCAGAAATCAGCAGCAGGCCGCTCTTACCTGCTTTGATTTTATCGGCCGATGTTTGCGTAATCGAGACGTCCATGAATTGACCGGTTTCGGAGGAGATCGAGGCGCCGTTTCATTAGGTCAAGAACCCGCGAGCGCCGATCTGGTTGCACGAGGGCCTTGAGCCTGCTGATAGTCGAAGAAAGCTGGCGTTTAATATTCAGGTGGCTCGCCCATTTCGTTGCGCTGCTTCTTGTTCGAGCATGGCAAGCTTTTCGCGGATCTCCTCCGGCTCGGCATGCTCCAGGCCGACCACGTCGTTTCTGGTCTCCCTAAGCGAAACGACGATCTCATCGAGCTTAGCGTGAATGGCCGCGGTATCGCGATAGCCCTGTATCAGGACAACACCAGTGATCACGATGGCGGCCACCGAAAGGACATAAGTGACCGCGTTGGTCAGTCCGAATGGCACCAGCGCGGTGCACAATACCATTGCGACCATCATGACGTAGAAGCCTGGCGGCCGGGAAAGGAAGTCGGCCGTCATAAACAGGATCCGGTTCATTCTAACGGCTCCATGATTGTGAAGCCGTGGCTCGTTCCTGCGCCAAACGCCGAAGTGGATACAACCACACCATCATATCCTGGCCAGAGCGAATACGGCTACCAGCGCGGTCAGAGCCACGCAAATGGGCACTGCCAGGAGGAAACCGGCCTCTATGAGGCGAGTCTTTTTGTCATTGAACATCCAACCACCCGTCGCTGGCTAAATTGAAGTTGACGGGTTCGCTCGCCACTAAAGCAGCGAGCGAACCGTTATCAACGCAGGAAGGGACATAGCTGCGCGGATTTTGAAATGTGGACTGTCCAGGTTCAGCCAAGGGATATTCCGATGACGAGCAGGGATATGACCAAGACGAAAACTGGCGCCAGCAACCAACGCGCTTGACCAACACTTCTGTCCATGAATTCTTTCCTTCAGTTCCGTGGCTGACAACTTCCGCGACAGATGACCGTTCCAAGCTGCACCGACGGCAAGACCATTGCGGAATTCGACCGGACTTTGGTCCAACCACCTCCTCCGACTGAAGTCCTCCCAAGGGAACGATTGCATCCACGCCAAGTTGGCAGCTGAGCTTCGACACCACCGATCGGAGCCAATCTCACGAGGAGTAAGATTATGAAATTGCATCTGTCTGCCGCAGCCGCGGCATTTTTTCTGCTCGCAGGCGTCGGCGTCGCGGCGGCCGAGGACATCATCATTCAGCCGGAGCAGGAAACGGTTATCCGTGAATATGTGAAGAAGCAGCCGCTTGCTTCGGTGAAGGTTCCCGGAGTGGAACTCAACATCGGCACGGCGCTGCCTGACACGGTCGAACTTCGCGAAGTTCCCAACGTCAAATACCGCTACGTCGTGATCGACAACCGGACCGTTCTGGTCGATCCAACCACCCACAAGATCATCAAAATCTACGACTGACCGGCCTTGCCGGCCAAAGCCCGTCGCCTCTCCCGGCGACGGGTTCCAACTGACGGTCATAAGATGCAATATCTCATCTTTGGAAACGCCTGCTGCAAAGCTGAGAACAAAGTTCACGGACGTGAACCTTACCGCGGCGACATGAAGGTGTTTCGAAAGGTCGCATCGGTGATGGCGGAGTCTGATTGACGGCGCCGACCTGATCGCCGCCTTTATCTTAATGGCGATTAGCCCATTCCTGGCCATTGGCCTAAGGTGATCCGGTCGCCAGCGGCTATGGCGTCGGGGTTGGAACAAGGAAACGCCATGACTTCGACAGCAGCGCTGATCTGGTATCTGGTAATTGCCGGCCCGCAGGGCGGCATGGCGGTGTTGCCGAGCACTTTCGACAAGCGGGAACGATGCACGGCCGCCATTGCCGAATACCAGAAGCAGCCAACGTCGACGGGCTGGACCCTGCAGTGCGTCCCCAGCGCTTCACCATTCACAATCAATGGATCCTCCGAGTAGCGCAAGGCGGTCAAGGCCGGGCATAGCAACGCCTCCTTTGGCGCGACCTCTGCTTAGGCCTTAGGATCGACGGCCGCTCCGAGCAGATTGATATGTTCGGTCGCAATTTTGAGCAGGGTTTCCGCAGTCTCTTGCGCTGTCCATCCCTGGGCCTCTGATTCAGCCACCAAGGCCGCGAACGCCGCTTCCAGGGCCACCTCACAGTTGACCGCCCGATCCGGACTTCCTTCCGGCAATATCGGCGGTTGAATGGTCTGGGACATGCGCGATCTCTTCCAAAAAGGGGAAGCCCGCGCCTTATCGAAGAATGCGGGCCGATCAAGGTTTCTGGCCCGATCTTCAGCAGTGGCGCGAGGGAGCGTTGCCTGCCGCAATCACCAACCCTCGGAAGTCACATATGTTCCAGACCAGCGGATCGAAAGTCGCACGCATCGACCGCTGCGAACCGTGACGGGTCACTTGGGAAAATCAGGCAAGGGATGCTCGATAGCATTGAGGATCGTGCGGTAAAGACTGTCGACCTCTTCATCGATTTCGGCCCGCTTGATCCCGAGCGACTTGGCGTCCGCTATTAGCTTGTGCGTGAGTTCATCGACCAGGAGGACATCTGCCTTCATCATCCTGGGGACATTGTTAGCGATCCATTGATCCAGAAAGTCGATTCCGCGTGCACTCATGGAGCGATAAGCTCGACCGCAAGGTTTAAGTTCCGCGTTTCCTCTAACGGCCCAACGGTCGCCTGGATAGCGAAACCAGCTCATCCTCATCGACGACGCCTGCCATGTAGTTGCCTATAATTCTGGAGGCGATTGCGTCACGCTCGTCGGGTGATTGATTTTCGAGCTTCAACTGCTCGAACACCCGGCCCAGCAGAGCCATTTCGGCCGGATCAAAAATACCAGCCTCAGTCGCCTTTCTCCGAATTGGCATCATTCTCCTCCCAATAACCCTGCAAGGAAGCGTGCCGCAAAACCTGTTCGCCACGCAAGTGTTTCACCAGAACATTCGCCCGCTGGTCCGCCAGTGTTGCATTGTGGATCCCACGCGACGATAGCCCGAAGCTCGGTCGACGCACGGGCAAATTGGGATTGCGCCCAGTCGCAGCATGAGCCGACATGACCCTCGCAGATCACCAAACCAATTTACGCTTCAGGATGCCGAAACCAGGATCGGTTGCCTCAAAGCTCCTCCCTCCTATGGACCGCTCCCCTGGAGAGCAACTCACGCACCGCTCGTATGTGATCCTAGTTCATAACTCACAGTCATTCCTGCCTGCCTTTGACTTCCCGTCAACCTAGCTGTCCGAAAGGCGCGTCGGTTGGATGGGCCGCTTCAACATCCTGACGTCGCTTTTTGGCTTTCATGCCGGAACCAGTCGGCAAGCGTGAAGTTCCTCCTGTGCCTTGATTGAGAAGGCAACAAACCAGGAGAAGAGGACGCACGTCGCGCTTACCAAGCTCGCGGAGTCGGCGGTCAACGTCGCAGCAGATGCGGCTTAACGGGTTCATCGCGTTGTAGAAGCCTCGGTCAATTGTTCGCCAGGCTCATCCGAACAATCAACGCATCGGCGTCTCAGGGCGCGAACAGGAGTATGACATGGGCTTTTTCAGCAGATTCTTCTCCGGCCTGGGTCGCAAGGCGCCAGCCGACAAATCGAGTGGAGACATGCGCAAGGCAACCGGCGCCGGCCCAGCTATCGCGGCTCATTCCAAGGACGCCAAGACGTCGGCGGCGACCGGTCAAAATCCAGCGGCGGCCAAGAAGAAGTCCGCCAACTGACCGCGGATGTTTCACGCGCCGAAAAAGTGAGCCGTTCGGTTGACGATCTGATCGGTAGCTTCCTCGAGCGCCGCCTCGATGTGAGATCGGCTTCACTCAACGCTTTCAACTTTTTATCCTCTGATGGGCACTTGTTCGAACGTCGATTTGTCTGAAAAAGATGCGCGCCTGCCGAAAATCATTCTGCAGCCCGACGACGTGGTCGCTCTTTGAGGCGTAGCGGGAACAGCTTTGCCGCTCACGACGTTGAGGACATGAGTCAGGGCATTAGGAGGCGAATTGGTGGAAGCGCTCGACCGCAACCCAGGCCCGGGTCGTGGCAGCCCACTGGTCGCTCGCCATCGAGTTCTGGCCGAATGTGGCGCAAAGTGAGGACAGCACCCGGCAATAATGCGTCGTTGATCGACGGAGAAGCCGCAAGTCGCGCTGCATCAACAACTGAACAGAGCAAGGCGGCTCTGAGATCAGAGGATGGCGATCGCGGGCGCGACGCGGCGTGGCCATCCCAGATACCAGCCCTAGGCTGGAAGGATATTTTCTGGCGCCTGTGGGAGGAATTCAACAAGGACCGGGTTCTGCTCGTCGCGGCCGGTGCCACGTTCTACTTGCTGCTGGCGCTCTTCCCGGCTTTGGCTGCGTTCATTTCAATTTATGGCTTTGTCGCGGACCCGGTTACGGTTGCGGACCATGTCGCATATCTCGGCGGATTGCTTCCGTCAGGGGGGCTGGACCTCATTCGAGGTCAGCTGCAAGCCTTGGCCATGCAGAAGCCCGGTGCTCTTGGCATAGGCTTCTTCATCGGCCTTGGTATCGCACTGTGGAGTTCCAACAGCGGCATGAAGGCCCTCTTTGATGCGATGAACATCGCCTATGAGGAACGGGAGAAACGCAGCTTCATCACGCTCAACCTGATGTCGATCCTGTTCACCGTCGGAGCGTTGCTTATCGGCATCGTGCTGCTCCTGACCGTGGGCGTCGTTCCCGCACTTTTGCGCTATTTCTATCTTGATGCGTGGACAGAGACGCTTGTCGCAGTATCCCGGTGGCCGATACTGGTCGCCGCGATGCTGACCGGAATATCCCTGCTTTATCGCTTCGGACCGAGCCGCGAACGCGCCAAGTGGCGCTGGCTGAGTTGGGGCGCCTTGATTGCGACCGCAGCATGGATCGCAGCGTCGTGGCTGTTCTCGTTCTATCTGCAGCATTTTGCCAACTACAACGCCACCTACGGGTCGCTCGGCGCTGTTGTCGGTTTGATGATGTGGACGTGGATTTCCGTCATCATCCTCATTGCTGGCGCAGCCATCAATGCCGAGATGGAGCACCAGACAGCGGTGGACTCGACCACCGGCCCTCCACTGCCCATGGGCAAGCGGGGTGCCGTGGTAGCGGACACTTTGGGCAAAACCGCAGACTGACTATCTAGCGAACACGCACTGTCAGCGAGAATGCGTGTTCGGGTCCTGTCAGCGCCTGGTCTGCTGGGGTCACCTGAGACAACGTGCTTTCAAGGAAAAATTGAACAGCGATGTCGATACCGCGTCTGCTTTCATGCGGCGCCCGCTGCCCTACCCCTTGCCGTGCAACCAAAACCGAGTTCCGCCGTTTTGTCCGGTTCGATATTTCGGGGGACATCTTGGGACCATCCAGCAAGGACAGGGCGAGCGCCGCGTTTCGCAGCGCCGGAGAAATGGCTGAGCGTATCGGTTCGTTTGGTTGGGGCGCTACATCTATCGGGCCGGTCTCTTCATGGCCCACAGAGCTGGAGACACTCGTCGATCTCATTCTAGGCTCTGCACAACCTATGTTTGTCGTCTGGGGCCAGGACCGCATCTGGCTCTACAACGATGCCTTCATCCCTATCCTTGGCCGCAAGCACCCGACCGCTCTCGGGCTGCCCAGCCAACAGGTCTGGGCAGAGGCATGGGAGACGATCGGCCCGATGTTTGATCTGGTTTACCAGGGCCAATCTGTACATATGGACGACATTGAGATCCGAATCGACAAGCACGGTGCGCCGGAAGAGACCCATTTCGCGTTCTCCTACAACCCCATAACGCAGCCGGAGACTGGGACGACCGGCGGTCTGTTTGGCGTCTGCACGGAAACCACGGATCGATTTCTGGCCGAAAAGCGCGAACGCCTCGCTGCTGAACGTCAGATCCATCTGTTCGAACAAGCACCAGGCTTCATCATTATCATGCGCGGTCGCGACCATGTCGTTGAATTCGTGAATGACGCCCATCGCCAGGTTTTCAACAGCGGTGATTGGCTCTCGAGACCCATTCGAGATGCCGTTCCCAGCCTGGAGGGACAAGGTTTCTTTGAACGCCTCGACGACGTCTTCCGCAGCGGTACGACGTTTGAAGCGCAGGGCCTTCCGGTCCGATTTCGCCGCTCGGCGGATAGTCCCGAGGAGACGCGCCACCTGACGTTTATCTACGCTCCCCTCTACGACGGCGGGAACCTCATCACAGGGATATTCTGCGAAGGGTTTGACGTCACCGAGACATTTCGTGCGAGAAAGCGGAGTGCTGCGCTCGCTGAGCTTGGGGACCTCGTGCGGCTGGTCGAAGACCCTGACGACCTGGCCTACGCCGCAGCCGAAATCATTGGGCGGGAACTGGATGTAAGCCGGGCCGGATATGGAACGATCGATCTCGCGAACGAGACCATCTCCATCGAACGCGACTGGAACGCCCCGGGGATCAAGAGTTTGGCCGGGGTGCTGCATTTCCGCGACTACGGCACGTATATCGATGACCTGAAGCGCGGCATCACTGTTGTCCTTGAGGATGCTGACACAGATCCGCGGACAAGCCAGAACCCTGAGGCACTGAAAGCGATCAGCGCTCAATCCCTGATCAACATGCCGGTCACCGAACGGGCTGGCTTTGTGGCCCTGCTCTACCTCAATCACAACAGGCCTAGATCCTGGTCGACAGAAGAGATCGAATTCGTTCGCGAGATGGCGGAGCGAACGCGTACCGCAGTCGAACGACGGCGCGCGCAGGCGGAGTTGCGACAGAATGAAGCTCGCTTGCGCTTCCTCGACGCACTGGGGAAAGAAACCTCGAAAAGTTCGGACGCGGACGCGGTGCTCGAGATCACGACTAGGATGCTTGGCGAGTATCTCGGCGTCGCAATCTGTGCCTATGCCGATATGGAGCCTGACCAGGACCACTTCACGATCCGGGGAGACTGGCACCGGCAAGGGTCTTCGAGCATCGTCGGCTACTACAGTCTTCGGGATTTTGGCCAGCTCGCCGTGGGCAAGCTCCATCAGGGCCTGCCTCTGATCGTCAACGACAATCACGTCGAGTTGCCGCTCGAAGAAGCTGCGACGTTCCAGGACATCGGCATCGCCGCCACCATCTGCATGCCCCTTGTCAAGGAGGGGCGCCTGACCGCGCTGATGGCGATCCACGACAGCGCTCCGCGGGTCTGGACTCAGAATGAGCTTGCACTTCTCACAGAGGTAACGGAGCGGTCGTGGGCGCATATAGAAAGGGTGAGGTCGGATCAGAGCGCTGCCGAGACCGCGGAACGCTTGAGCCTGGCTACCCAGGCGGCCGCAATCGGCATCTGGGATTACGACCCGGTCGCTGACCATTTGCGGTGGGACGCACAATGCCGGGCGTTGTTCGGCATTACGTCGGACGATGAGGTTACCTATGAGGGCTCCTTCATCGCCGGCCTCCATCCAGATGACCGTATCCGGGCAGATGAGGCGGTCCGGCGAGCAATCGCTCCAGACAGTCTTGAAGGATTTAACATCGAGTACCGAACAATTGGCCTGGAGGACAGGATAGAGCGTTGGGTGGCGGCGAGCGGCCATGCCATTTTCGAAGCCAGCAAGGCCGTTCGATTTATCGGCACGGTTATCGACATTTCGGATCGCAAAAAAGCAGAGCGCCACCTCAAGATCATGAACGATACCGGCGCGGCGGTCGCTGCGGAACTCGATCTCGACAAGATCGTGCAAATCACCACCGATGCCGGCGTCGAGCTTTCCGGAGCCCAGTTTGGGGCTTTCTTCTACAACGTGCTCGACGCTCAGGGCGGCAGCTACATGCTCTATGCCCTGTCAGGCGCTCCGCGCTCGGCCTTCCAGAATTACCCCATGCCACGTGCGACCGCGGTGTTCGAACCGACTTTCCTCGGGAAAGGCGTCGTTCGGTCGGACGATATCCTCAAGGATCGGCGGTACGGCAAGAATGCGCCGCACAAGGGCATGCCGGAAGGCCATCTCCCGGTTCGCTCCTATCTGGCCGTGCCAGTCGTGTCGAACTCCGGCGAAGTTCTAGGCGGTTTGTTCTTCGGACACGCGGAGACCGGCAAGTTTGGTCCTGAACACGAAAGTGCCCTTCTGGGCATCGCCGGCCATGCCGCAACCGCGATCGACAATGCCCGCCTCTTCCAGTCAGCCGAACGCGAGCTGTCTGAAAGGCGGCGTGCCGAGGCCGCACTGCAGACGCTCAACTCCACGCTGGAACAACGCGTCATCGACGAAGTGGCGGAACGTTCGAAGGCAGAGGAACAGCTGCGGCAGGTTCAAAAGATGGATGCGGTCGGTCAGTTGACAGGTGGCATTGCGCACGACTTCAACAACATGCTTGCCGTCATCATCGGTGGGCTCAATCTGCTTCAGCGCAAATTGTCCAAAGGTGAGACAGACGTCGGTCGGTTTGTCGAAGGCGCCATGGATGGGGCCCACCGCGCCGCCGCCCTCACCCAGCGGCTGCTGGCCTTCTCACGACAACAACCGCTCAAGCCGGAGCCTATCAACGCCAACCGCCTGGTCGGCGGAATGACCGAGCTGTTGATGCGCACACTTGGGGAAACGATCAAGGTCGAGACGGCGTTCGGAGCCGGCCTCTGGCAGGTCAAGGCCGATCCCAGTCAGCTTGAAAGTGCCCTGCTCAACCTGTCGGTCAACGCACGCGACGCCATGCCCAACGGCGGTAAGCTGACCATCGAGACGTCGAACGCCTATGTCGATGAGCGATACGCTCGTGAGTCCGCCATTGCGGCCGGACAATTCGTGCTGATTGCAGTTACCGATACCGGCACGGGTATGACCACGGACGTCCTCGCCAAGGCCTTCGATCCCTTCTACACGACCAAGGGCGTTGGCAAGGGCACCGGGCTTGGCCTGAGCCAGGTTTACGGTTTTGTCCGGCAATCGGGCGGCAACGTAAGAATATACTCCGAGCCCGGCGTTGGCACGACGATCAAGATCTATCTGCCACGGCATTATGGCGGCACCGAGCAGGATTCTCCCGAGCTCAAATCAAGGTCGATAGATGGCGGCGTGCCAAGCGAAATCGTCATGGTGGTTGAAGACGAGGATCGCGTCCGCGCAGTATCGGCCGAAGCATTGCGCGAACTTGGCTATACGGTCGTCGAAGCCAGTGGTCCTAACGAAGCGATCAAGATGATTGAAGCTGGACAGCAATTGTCCCTGCTCTTCACCGACGTGGTTATGCCGGAGATGTCCGGACGTCAGTTGGTGGATATCTTGCGCAGGGGCAATCCCAAGCTCAAGGTTCTCTACACCACGGGCTACACGCGCAACGCCATCGTTCACAACGGAATCCTCGATCCTGGAACGCAGCTTTTGCCTAAGCCTTTCAGCCTTGAAGACCTTGCCGAAAAGGTGAGGACGATTCTCGACGATCCTTCATAGTGCCCACCAGCCGAGCAGATCTCGAAGCTTGACGCGCTCGGCGCTTCCATGGCCGCCGGCGATCTCCCATTGCCCGAACAGTGCCGGATCGTGACCGAGGAAGCCTGGAAGCTGAGCCAGCTTCTGGAATGTTTGCACAACAGCTTTGATGTCTTGCCACGGGCCCTTCAAGATCTCTGCAAGGCAGTCCTCGTTTCCATCAACCAGTGATCTGGCACGAACGCCTCCGCGGCACCCCCGACGCCGAGTGCCTAATGTTGCAATATTTGAGTGGCCGGAATTGCGTGTGTGACTCGGATATAAAAGGCCGGTCTACGTGGCGGCTCTCCAACGATTTCTGCTGAAACGGTGATCCAAACTGATTGCCCTCGCTTCGGTGGGGGAATCGACAGGAATCTTTGTCTCGGCACAGTTACCGCAGACGGACTTTCGACGCTGCTGTTCATAAGTCAGCTTGTTAAGAGGCCTCCGCGTTTTGGCTCTCCATCATGAGCATCCAAAGTTCGGCAAGAACAGCCTGCGCACGCTTTTCATGTCGGAACCAAAGCGATCGCACAATGTTAAGCTGGCGAAGGGCCGTCTTAATTAGTTGAGGATCTTAAATGAAAGCCGTCATACTTGGTGCTTTGGCACTGTGCCTTCTCGTACCGTCCGTGGCCTCGGCCGACGCGATCGTAGTCCAGACTCATCGACATCACCGACACCATCACTGGAACAATGACCGCGTGGTTGTCTACCGTGAAGGACATCGTCTCCATCACCGCCGCCATGGGGATATTGCATTCTACGACCACGGCCGCCGTCATCACCGCTCCGACGCCGTCATTATCCGAGGGCCGATGGATAGATCGCACCATCGTCACCGCCACGTTGTCATTCAGCAGGAGGACAACAACGGATATTGACCGAAGCCTTTTGGCCCGGCTCTCAAACTGGAGAGCCGGGCATCACGCACGTACGATTTAGTGAGTGGAGCGGCCGCGAAAGCAGCACGAAACCGACTCCATGGCGCTGGTCACCATGTTCTTCGCCGGGAGCTTGGGTGCGCAGCAGGGCGGCGGCTCAATAGGCGGCGGTTGCTGGCGGAGCGGTCCGAGAGCCATCCAGCTGTCTTCGGCACGCCAGCGAAGCCGGGCATTGTATCGCAATCGGCAAGACCAGATTTGCGCTGGAGCCCCATCTGTTTCGATCAAGCACCCGCTTGAAGTTGGATACGTGAATGGAAAAGATCAGGAGATTGCTGGCTTTCTGCTTTGTGGTCGTCAGCGCTAGCGCGATAAATTTCGAACTTACCCCTGCGGTCTCGGCCGCGCCTGTAGATGCGGTGGCGATTGCCGACCACTTCTCATCCGTAAAATCCATGTCCGGGGACTTCGTCCAGTCTGACCCAAGAGGTGAAAAGACCAGCGGTAGATTTTTTCTCCAACGCCCGGGAAAGATTCGGTTCAATTATACCGGCCAATCAGGGATCAGCTTAATCGCAGATGGACAATCCGTCGTAGTCTATAACAAAAAGCTGAAGACATCGCGCCTCTATGCTCTTTCGAAGACGCCGCTCAAGCTTCTACTGGACGACAAGGTCAAATTCTCTGGCAATCGCCTCAAAGGCATCAAAGACGATGGCGCCCAAGTTACCATCAAGCTGGCCGACAAGTCGGCCTTCGGAAACTCGAACATCACTATGGTCTTCGATAGGAAATCACTCGATCTGCGCAGATGGAGCATCACCGACGAAAGAGGACAGAGCACGACAGTCACTCTCTCGAATGTGAGGGAAGGCGTTCGTGCCCCTCCAGGCACCTTCATGATCGACTACGCTGCAAATCGTGAATTCAACACCACAACGAAATAGCTGCTAGTCTTTTGCGCTTGTCACTCCACGTCGATCGAGGAGAGGCCCGCCGAAATCGCTCGACAGCCAGTCAATGGAACGAAAAGCGGGCGTCGGCAACCTGCCCCATCGCAATACGGAAGAGCAATGGTAACGGCATCTGACGTCGAGTTTCCCTTACCCTTGAACACGCAGCCTATGGAGGCACGCACGGCGGAGGCGTTGCCGCGAGAAGACGGTCTCTGGCAGTACGAACCGAAATGGGATGGCTTCCGCTGCATCGGCTTCAAGAGCGGCAAGGCTGTCGACCTCAGGGCAAAATCCGGCAAACCGCTCGGTCGCTATTTTCCAGAACTGATGGCGGCCTTGAGTGCGCTTGCGGCAACCGAATTCGTCATCGACGGTGAAATCATAGTGGAGATCGAGGACCGTGCCTCTTTCGACGCGCTGCAGATGCGGCTTCATCCCGCAGAGAGCCGCATCCGCAAGCTCAGTCGAGAAACTCCCGCGCAGCTGGTCGTCTTCGACATGCTTGTGGCCCCGGGAGGTCGGCTGCTGGTCGAACTGCCATTGCACGATCGGCGCGCAGAAGCTGAAGACTTGGTTGCCAAGGCAAAGACCAAGACCTTGCGGCTTTCGCCGGCCACCACGAGCCTGGCGACGGCGGACAAGTGGTTGAAGGGTGCTGGTACCGGCGGTGCCACGGACGGCGTCGTGGCCAAGCTGCTCAACGATCCCTACAAGCCGGGCGAACGTGCGATGGTGAAGGTAAAGCCCCTGCGCACAGCCGACTGCGTAGTGGGTGGGTTCCGCTATCAAAAGGGCAAACGACAGGTTGGATCGCTGCTGCTCGGGCTATACAATGGCGATGGTCTGCTCGACCATGTCGGCTTCACATCAACCATCGCCAATGACGAGCGTGCGGTGCTGACGCAAAGGCTGGGACATCTGCTTGGCGGATCCGGCTTCACCGGCAAGGCGCCGGGCGGCCCGAGCCGCTGGAGCACCGAGCGTAGTGGCGAATGGGAGCCGGTCAGACCGGAGCTGGTCGTGGAGGTTCGCTTCGACCAGGTCACCGGCAACCGCTTCCGGCATCTAACGAAGCTTTTGCGCTGGCGCCCGGACAAGGAGCCAAGCCAATGTACGTTTGGGCAGATAGAATAGTCGAAGCCTACTCGTGCGCCAGGTGCGCTATCGATGTGGCTGATCTTCGCGCATGGCGTTATAGACAAGCAGGCCCGCGGCTAATGACACGGCAGCGCCGACCATATCGCTGCCCGTCAGCCCTAAATAATAAACGAAAGCGAATGTCAGCTCGGCCATGGGTTCCACCAAAAGGGTTCTCCGAGACAACCCTTAAGGATCGCTAATGTTCCAATCGTTTGAGTCGAGGTCACCGCCGCCGAAAACGGCAGCCATAGCGTGTGCGAGGGCCGCTGGTGGCTTGTTCTGTTCTGGGCAAAGGAGATGCCTAAGGCGGCCATGTTCAACGCCAGGATTGAAGGCATCGATACCGCTGCGGCCTTCAAGTCGAAACGCTGCCTGATCCCTGCCGATGGCTTCTACGAATGAACGATCTCGTTGGCCGGCGGCAAGAAAGATCCTTGGCACATCTACCTGCCGGACTACGCGCCTTTTTCGTTCGTCGGGCTCTGGGCGTATAACACTAATCTCGATGTCGCCAGCTGCACAATCATCCCCAGCCGGCCGGCGAGCCGAATGAAAAACCCACGACCGGCAGCCGGCAATCCTCGACCAGGCCTATTACGACGCATGGCTCGACCCGGGGACGCCGAAGGAATATCTGAAAGATATCCTCAGCCACGACATCGACGGCCAGTTGCAGTTCAACCGAGTTGGGCGCGACGTCAATTCGACCGTCATAAACAGGCAGCCGAATGATCACCCTGCCCTGGTCGGACCGATCAATCCGCTATGAGCGACCCATCAAGCTTGCCGAAGGCATGACGGCGGCGCGGCAAAGTGGACGGATCGAAAATCATGTCTGCGAGTTTGACGTGTGCGGGAAGCGCGCGCCGTTCGGATTTGCAAAGCCGACAACCATCACATTGGTCTGTTTCGAACATCGCGAACACGGCGACAGCTATTTGGCGGGGGGTGAGATGATCAGTCGACCAAGAGAAGCGAACGATTATCCAGACCGAGTCATCGACTGCCAGGAGGCGATGGAGCCCGGCTTCCAGGCCATCGTTGATTGCATGCTGCGGTCACTGAAGCGGCTGATCGCAGCGGACAATATGACTCAGAAAGAGAACGCGAGGACGGAAACACAGCTCGCAATCGCTCGGGCCATGATGCGCGCCGGCAGGCCATTTTAGGGTCCTAATCGGGATTCCGATGAATGGCGGTGGTGCTGGGGTGAGGCTTAGGAAGGAGCCGGGCCACAAGCTTCCCGACGGTGAAGCAGGCATCATCGAAAAATGCGAGATGTAGGCTCGCCGAGAATAACCCCAACGAAATCTCAGCGAGCCAGCCGCCCCGGCATGAGGGACATAACAGGGCGACTAAATTGCTTTACGAGCCCGCCCTCCAAAAAGTTGCCTGAAATCGTCAAGCGCATCCGAAAGGGAGCCTTTAGCTTACCCCCTGGAACATTTCGACGCGTGCTGGATTAACACGGCATCCGTTGGTTGGTGGCAGGACCAGAGTGTGATTTCGATAACCCCCGATGGTTCAGAAGAGAAACCCCCACGGATGGGCATCCTTCCAATCATCGCGGCTACCGTTTTTGTTATGGCGGTGGGATGGTCTGTCTTTGAATTGTTCATCGAACTGCCAAAAACGCAATGGAACAGTCAGACGGAAGAAAGCCCCGGCTCGGCGTTCAATGGCGTACCAAGCGACCAAAACCCTAAGTTCGGCAAAAGTGCCCCTTCAAGGCTGGGCGGCGATTGAAGCTCTTGCCGACGCGGGTGGCCTCGGCCGCATCAGAAACCATACGCGGCGCCGAATGTTCCATCGCGCACCGTCAACGCTTCTTCGGCGTCGGCTTGATCTCCTCGACCCGCACCTGTCGCCGATCTACTTGGCTGGTGCGAGTGCTTGTACGAAAATTCTGATTCCGATGAAACCCATCGGCTCCTCCATTCGTTTTGAGCACCGGTTTTGCCCGAGTGGAAGAGACGAAGTGCCATGCCCTTGTCCGATGAACTGCGCGATGTAGCGATCGAGTTTCACTGTCCGGTCTGTTCATATCCGACGGTGAGAAAGGGATCCTGGCTGAGAACGGTCGGCAGCTTCAAATGCGAAAGCTGCGAGACGAAGGTGAGGATTGGCTACGAAGACAAGCTGGCGATTTTTGAGCGCCACCTGAGAAAACGATAAACCGCTGGTTCGTTGAGATGTTTCTCTGGTTGATTCCTGCTGATCGAAGCCTCCGGCAGTGGTTCGTCCGTGTGGTCGATGGCGACGAAGAACTGACCCGATCATTCGAATTGGATTCGTTCGCCCTGGCGTACGCCGAAGGCCAACGACGACGCCTCGGGCTTCCTGTCTCCGATCGGCTGTAGCCAACGTTGGGGAATGGCCGGTGCGGTGGGGGCGTTGGGGCACGACGGACACCGCACCGGCCATTGCGGTGGGGGCTCGGGTTCCTCCCCGCGTAATTGACTTACCCCTACGTAAGCCATCCCGCAATTAAGCCTGTTGACCTACGCCGCAGGCGGCCGCGCCAGGTCCTGTTCCCATTCCATCGGATGAACGGAGGATCGTCGCCGGTGATACCTTAGGCCGAACCGCCTCCAAACCAGTGAATGAACTCGACTTCCTTGCCGGTCACTTCTCGCACCGTCTTCAACAGAGTCTCATGCAGAACACGCGTTGCCCGGTAGTGATCACATGTAGGCGATATCAGCGGCTTCATGATGCTCTTGTGCAGCGCTTCCTCTGCTATTGCTCGAAGGCGGACCTTGGGCCCGCCTTCGACGTCCGGCTAGATTCAGCCGCCCATCTTCTTTGCCATGGCGCAGAAATCTGCGTGCGACTTGTTGAGCGTGGTATCGCCGCAATCTTTCAACACCGCTTTCTGTTCATCGGGTTTCATGGCCGCCCATGCGGTCTTGAAATCCTTTTCCGTCTTCAATGTTTTCATGCCGGCATCGGTGAAGAACGGCGACATCTTTGCCGGATCGTCGAGTGCAGATGTGTTGCCAGCGGCAAGAGCCGAACCGGTCATCATGGAAAGCGCAATCGCGCCCACTGTGAGCATCTTGATGTTCATCTGAGTATCCTCCTGTCACGATTCAACAAGACGTGACCTATAAAAGAAACGTCCATTTGCCCGAACCGGTTCCCGGCTGCGCCCTTACGAATTGGCAATTACTAATCGCGCCAACGCTTGCCGGTTGGTCGCCGCAGACAGCCGCCTTTAGGTGTCCCCTGTCAAAATCACGCTGAGTTCACGCCAGCGGGACGAAGCTTGATCGTGAAATCGGCCGGCCGGGCCTGCCTTAGAAGCCAGAACGAGCGAGCAGGTCGGATCGAGTGCCCTCGCCAAATGTGGGGTCGTTGAAGCGCGGCGCGTTGCTGGGGTGGAAACTCGCTAAGAAGGCAAAATGGCATGGTTGTCATAGAGAAGCAGTTAACAAGGTCTGGTGTTGCGGCTTTGGTTCCGAGGCGCTGGAACATTAGACCTCGCTAAAGGTTGCCAGAGCGGGCGGCGTTCCAACACTTCAGCAAGTCCCGCGATCCTTGGCCGTCTGCCGCTGCCGTAAAATGGGCGGCGGTTCGTCAATCGGAGAGATGCGATGCCCCTGTCCAATGAACTGCGCGACGTGGCGATAGAGTTTCAATGTCCGGCCTGTTCACACTCGACGAAAAAAATGGGTTCGTGGGTAACAACGATCGGCAGTTTCAAATGCGACGGCTGCAAGGCGAAGGTGCGCATTGGCTACGAATACAAGCTGGCGATGTTCGAACGCCACCTAAGACAACGGTGATTTCACGCCGCCGGAAGATCTTACCACCGCTTAGCCTAGCACTGCCCTGGGCTTCGACGTGATCTCCTGGACCCGCACCTTGTCGCCGATCTCCTTCGCCGTATCGAACGTTGCGGCTTGTCTTGTCGTTGCAGGCTTGTCGACCATCGCTGCCCCGTAACGTCGAAAGCCCGCACTCCTCTGGCGGAGAGAGCGCGGGCCGATCGGATACCGATCTTCGGCAAGAAGGCGATTGAGGGCACCCCACCTGCCGCGCTGATCAACTTTCAGAGACAGCTAATGTTCCCGGAGACGATAGCGCGCCTCATTCGCCAATATTCGAGGGTATGTGTGCCGTGCGAGGGTTCAACCTGCGACGGCTTATTCAGACTTTCTAATTTAATATTTGACCGTCGGCGCCAAGATCGTAGGCGCCACTGTCGTGCACCGAAGGAAAAGCCCGGTTGCGCCCCCCGCGCCGGGCTTTTTCCTCTATCCCCAGAAGAGCGGTGATCTATGGGCAAGACTAAGGTCTTGCTCCTTGCCCAGCGAAGGTCTGACGTTACCACTTTGGTTCCGGTAACATTCGTTGGACGTTCCGTATTTTAGCCAAAACTGATGTATTCTGATTCAAGTGGGCGGCGCTAAAACGCTTAGGCCGAGCCGCCCCCAAACCAGCGGACAAACTCGACTTCTTTCCCAGTCACTTCTCGCACCGTCTTCAACAGCACCTCATGCAGGGTTCGCGTTGCGCGGTAGTGATCGCATGTAGGTGAGATGAGCGGCTTCACGATGCTCTTGTGCAGCGCTTCCGCTGCTACCAGGAAGCTTTCGATTTCAGCTTGGGATAACTGCTTGGAAGGTTTGGTTCTGGCCATTGGCGATCTCCGTTTGAATGAAGGGTCGCCGCAACGGGAGGATTATATTCCTCTGATCGAGCTCTCTGACAAGGGCTAGTCCGTCAGGCCGGGGTCGTAATGCACAATCGCGTCGAGGATAGTGCGGTAGAGGCTGTCGACCTCTTCGTCGATCTCTGCCCGCTTGATGCCGAGCGCCTTAGCGTCGGCGATCAGCTTATTGGTCAGTTCGTCGACCGAGATGACGTCGGCCTTGGTCGTCTCAGGGACGTTGTTGGCCAGCCATTGATCTAGGAAGTTGATTCCGCGCGAGCTCATCGAGAATTAAGCTCGCGAGCGGTCTTCGGTTCCGTTAGTCGATTTCGATGATCTTCCTGGCGCGCTTCACTATCGTTTTCTGGCGACCACTAAGAAATTCTGAGCAAAGCGTGCTGGGACGCCAGCTCTCCTGCATATCGTCTCAACAGGCCCGACCAACATTTCGCAAAGCGTCGGCAACAGCCACCCGGGTCGCGGCAAAAACCCATAACCGATGACCCGTTCGACGACAAACCCGTTGGAAACGAGCATTTGGCGATATGCGTGGATGCTCAACGTACTGCGAACCACGCGCCCCTGAAATCGGTTGAGAAAGCGGTAGACCAGCCCCATCGGCGAGGTTGCGTTCATGTGGATGTTCGAAACCAGCAACCCACCGTCGTTCAAATGCTCATGAATTGCCGACAGTGCGTCCCGCTTAAGAGTGTCTTCAGCGTTCAAGAAGAATCGAAAAGCTGTAACCACGTCGAATCTTCTCGAAAGGGGGGCAACCGTCAGATCGGCTTTCACCAGCTTGACGTTGCCCGGGACCCGCGCGCAAGCAAGCATGGATTGAGAGACGTCAACGCCAACGACCTCACCGAACAATGGACCTGCAACAGCTGCGACGCGGCCCGTGCCGCACGCGAAGTCGAGGCAGCTGCGAACCGGCCCGCCAAGAGGGCTGAGAATGCCTTCCACCAGGGGGCGTTCGATCCGCGACCACAAGGCAGCATAGTAGCCGGAACGGAAGGTTTCGGCGTAATCGGTGCCGTAGCCTGGCTTCTGATGGCTCGATCGGTAATCGGTATAAGCGCTCCCCTCGAGTGACCGCTCGGTCAATACATCACCATGAGAACCGCCCATCACAACAACCTCCGTTTTGGGCTTGCTAATAGATTTCACTCGTCCTGATCGATCGTCATCCGTTCACATGACGCAGACCTTACAAAGATGTAAGGAAAGGGAGCAGAATTCCGACTATGGATGGTGGATCATTGCTACCTCGCGTGCTCATTCCTCCCGAAAGTCCTGCAGCGAGGCGTGGCGGAGGTCGTCTTCCCCCCGCAGATGCTTCACACGGCCGATCAACCCGGCTTAACCCACTGCGTCGCTGGCCGCTTCATGGCCTTTGGCGCCGGCCCTGCGTACTCCTGGACACGTTTCCACAGCCGCTCCCGGATGGCGCGGCTGGAGTTGATGAAAGCCGAGCCGACATAGCGGCCGGTCTTGCGATCGGCCATCAGGGCAAATGCCGGCTTGCCGGCCTCACGCTCGACGCCGAGCAGCTCGTATTCGTCGAGGGTCGGCATCAACGGCGGTATGAACTTCAGACGTATGCACTGACTCGTAAAAGCCGCGATTCAATTAGCATATGCTAAAATGATTCCGGAACTTTTATTGCGACACGAGGTTCGATCGGCCATGACGAAGCTATCAGACCTTGTGCCACTCATTCCCGGCCAGCTGCACGGTGGCGTCCTCATCCGCGAAGAGGGCCATTTCTACAACTGCCCGAACTGCGGCCAGAAGGTCGATCAGCGCGACTTACGCCAAGTCTTCTGGCATGAAGAGGGCACGAGCCTCTAGACCCCGAAACCGTTGCGACGATTCTCGAGTTTTCTCGGAAAAAGTAACAAGCCGGGTACCGCCGATCACAGGGCAAAGAAAGAGCCCGCCCGCAATGGGAACCGAGGGCGGGCCAACAGCTGGCTACGGATCAACCCATCATAGGTCAACGGGCAGCGAAGGGTTGGTTGCCAAAGGGTAGCATCGTCGCTCAAGCCGCTTCTGGCGACCTCAGCGGGTGGCTGGAGATAGCCCCGACACCGATCGCACGCTCGTGCTGGAGAAAACCACAAAGGCAAATATCAGCACAGCAGTAGCCACCATCAGCGAGCCGGCAGCGACGACCGGCTCAAGCGCTGAATACCCTCCATGCAGCATCAGATACAGCGCAGGCAGCATGATCACCAGTCCAACGTTATAGAGACCGTAGTGGATCATTGCGATTTTCCGCTCCGCCTTAGCCGGGTTGAGCGCGTAGTACCCACCGAATATAGCGCTGGTGACCCATCCGAGCAGATTGATGTGAGCATGGGCCGGGAAGGAACCGTGGTCGCCGGAGATTGCCATCTGCAAGCCGGCGCCGATCCCCAGGATAAGCCACACAACGGCCGTTTTAAAAAAGAGATTCGAAACCTTAGGCATGACACTTCTCCCCAAAAAGCGCTGAAAATCAACGCGCGATATTAAGGGGCTACTAAAATAGCAATGCAATCAAAAACAACGCCAATCCGGCGGTGCGTGCTGTTGCGCAACCGCGCCTAGGCCTGTCCAAGCCCCTTCCCTGGCTCGGATGGCTGGAGCAGAGCGCCACCATATTGCGTCCATAGATGTTCGCAGTCCCATACCCTCAAGCTAGGCGTTCCAGGTTCCCCGTACAGGACCATTGCACTGCGAACATCGTAGCCAAGCACGGACGCGTTGGCGACGAATTGGATAGCGCACCCCAAGCTGATGCCGCCGATCCGTGTTTCCTTTTTACTGGTGAGATCGATCACGCCGAAGATTTCCGCATCTGCTCCTTTGCCGGCCAATACAGCCGTCGATCTCGCGTCGTCCAAGGCAAGAAGCATCGCGGAATCCCCCGTAACTACCACCTCCTAACTTGTATGGGCGAAATTTGTTCCGCGCAGGGGTCAGGGGCATCCTCGGGCTCACTTGGTTGACCTGTTTCAGGCTCAAGTGCCACCGCTGGAAATACGCGGGTTTGAACAGCTCACAACGCCACAAATCAACGGAACTGGTTGCTCATAAGCGCGTTCCTCTGAGGGCCTAAACCGGAGAGTAAACATGGACGACGACCTGCGGCTGAAACTCAAGGACTTGAGTGCGAGCATGCAAAGCAGGGCTAGCGAACTAGCGTTGCCCGGTGGGAACACGGATATTTCCGCGCTGATGTCTGGAATCGCAGTCACATTGGAGGCGCTTGTGGTGATCGCCGAAGAAACGCGGGTTCCCCGTTCTGGGCCGAGTTTAGAGCCCGGCGAGGATGGCAAGGTGACTAAGCAATAGGACGAACACCGGTAGGGCGTCTCCTTCAAACACTATAAGCTTGGAATCGCATCCCTGATGGTTGCCGGAAGTCCGCCGATGGCGCTTCCATGAAAGCCATCGAAAGCCGATTGATTGCCGCCTAGTGCAGCCTGTACGACGCATTTCATGCAACAGATACGCAACGGATTGGCTGATTAGCGTTTAAAATCAAAGAATATCAAAACACTCTGACTTCTTAGTCCTGGTCGAATCCAGGTTCCCCAGACTAAATTACACCCAGGCGGTGGTCCTTTGAAACACAAAAACCGCCCCGGTTAGACCGGGACGGTTATAGATTTAGGATAGAATTGGTGGGCTCGGAGGACATATTAAGATCATTGATTTTATTGGCTTTTTCGTGGGCCAAAATCAGAAATCTTCCCGTATCGTTCCGTGTGATTCCGTTATCGACCTCGTCCAGTCTAATTTCACTGGCCTATACGCGCCCTAGAAAAGTCCTGAACAGAAGGTCAGAGACTGCGCCCAGAAACGGACAGCTTTTGATCAGCCCCGGCCAGTGGCGAAAAATCGGATCTGGCCAGCACCCCGGCTATCCTGGCAAAGCTGACAAATGCCTGTCGCGCCTCTTCGGTTGTCATCTGCTCGGCGATTGCGGCGTTGCAGCTCCTCACCGCGCAGTTGTATACCGGCCCCCGACGGGCCGTCGGCCATTGATTCAAGTATACGAGCGCCTCCCGCACCGATCCGATGTCGTGTATCACGTCAGCGGTCTTAACCTGCACGGGGGCAAGGAAAGCCAGACTGGTCATTTGTTAACTCCCTGGGGTTGCAAGGTTGATTCAGCATCCCATGACGGCTCCTTCATTTGAGGCTGTTGGACGTCATTTGACGTTCCTCGCCATCTGCGAGGACCGGGGCTCATCGAGCCCCGGCCTTGCTTCGCGACCGTCATTTGTTGCCGTTGATTGCGATGCGCTTGGTGTTTGCCTGCGCCTTTTTGGACTTGGGCAATGTCACGGTGAGCACACCGTTCTTGAACGTCGCCGCCACCTTGTCGTCTTCAACCTCACGGCCGAGACTAAAGCGCCGCTCAAAACGCCCATAATAGCGTTCGCTGAACTGGCGGTCCTTGTCCTCGGTCTCCGCCTTCTTCTCGCCGCGAAGTGTCAGAACACCATCATCCAGCATGACCTCGACGTCGTTTTCATCGAGGCCAGGGATTTCGGCCGTCACCCGGATTTCCTGATCGGTTTCCGAGAACTCCACGCTTGGCCAAGTGCCGTTGAGAGGGGCCATGGGGCCCAGCGCCGAAGGCGTGTCAAAACCGCGGAACACCTCGTCGAATAGCCGGTTGACATTGCGGTGCAACGACAGGAACGGATCCATGTCGTCACCGCGATAAATGCTCGGTGCCTGGCTGCCGCCACGGCTCCAGGGAATCAAGTCACGTACGCTCATTTGATCCTTCTCCTTTCCGTGTTGGGTCGCACCCGGACCCCACCCACGACAGGACGGGGTGCGGGCCGACCGCCAAAGATCAGGCCGCCGCGCTTTCAATGCGCTTGGACGCCGCCTTCTTGTCGGTCTCGACATTGATCGCGATGCGGCGCGGCTTCATCTCCTCGGGAATTTCTTTCTTGAGGTCGATGATCAGCAGACCGTTTTCGAGCTTTGCCCCGACAATGGTCACATGATCGGCTAGTTCGAAGCGGCGCGCGAACGACCTCAACGCCAAGCCATGATGGAGGTACTGAACCTCGTCGTCCTCTGTCTTGGCGCCCTCGATCACGAGCATATTTGGCTCCTGCGTGATCGTAAGCTCATCTTCCCCGAAGCCGGCGACCGCGAGGACAATGCGGTAGGTGTCTTCGCCGAGCTTGCCGATATCATAGGGCGGCCAGTTGTCCGCGTTCTGTGGCGGGCTGGCGTTTTCGAGCAGGTTGAAGATGCGGTCAAAGCCGATGCTCGACCGATAGAAGGGGGAAAAGTCCAGGTTCGTTCTCATAACTACATCCTCCTTGGAGCAACATAGGTACGAGGGAACGCCAAGAAGCATGGCGCTCCCTGACACATCGGCCCCTTGTGCGGCGACCGACGAGGAATGAGTTGGGAATTGACTTCCGCTGCGTCAAGAGGGACCGCCAAGGCAGTTTCGCGACCGCCTTCGAAATGGCTGGTGGCAAGCGCTCCATCGAATACCCATCTGCTTCGCTGGTATTTCGAACGGAGGAAAAAGGATGCCCATGACACGCCAAGACGTTGTCTCGGTTCTCGGACCCGTGGACAACGCGACGATTGCGGAAATCATCGCGTCCGGTGCCTCGCTTGAGGAGTTGAGAGAGGCATGGGCCTGGGCCTTCGGTGACGAGGCGTTGATGAGCCAGGGACGACCGCTGCCGGGAACACGGGTGGCAGCGCTAATCGACCTGATCGAGCCCGATGACGAAGGCGACGTGGCAGATCCGGCCCGGGCGCATCCGGGCGTCGGTAGTTGATCAGAGATGCATGGATCGCCGCGCTATTCCAACGATTCCAAGCGCGCCGTTTAAGGTCTTGAGGATGCTCGCAGATTTGGACGGCCTCGCCCGACAACGGTGTGTCGTTGGCATGACAGTTCGCGAGGCCGTCGCTGCAAGTGTCTTACCAGCCCTTATTCCTGAAAGACTGCGAAGACGACTATTGGCCGACAGTGTAGGCCGCCCAGGAGCAGGCCAGAGCGGCCCTCACTAGCCATCAGTTCATTTGCAAGCAGCCAGTTCCTTCAATGCCTTTTCGGCATCGGCCTTGCTTGTATACGTCTTATTGCCGGCATCGGTCAGTTTTGTGCCGTCCGGTTTTTTGGTCACCACCTCACACTTCTTGGTCGCCGCATCCTTAGCCACCCAGTACTCCGTGGCTGCAAATGCAGGGATGCTGAAAATGGCGACAAGAGCACTGGCGATTGCGACTTTGCGGATCATTGCTAACCTCCATTCAATGCCAGCCCAAAAAGGGCACATTGCATTTTGATCGCCAACGATTTTGGCGCCATTTTGACATCAAGACCCGACGCATCGCGCAGGCCTCAGGGAGGACACGCCTTGGGGCAACGACCGGAACCATCATGCGCTTCAACGGGAGCGTTTCATCCGTCGCCCTGCCGTGCTGTAGCAGTGGCCTGCCTCGATCCGGCTGGCACTTCAGCAGCAAGCACGATCGCAAGACCAGCTCCTAATCCTTGGTCGGGGGCAGCTTTGGCACACAGTCAACAGGTTCGCCGCAGCGCGAGGTATCGGGCAATGGCGTAGTCTCCGCTCGTGTTCATGAGGCGAAGGGCAAACTGCCGACGAGTTTGGCGAGTTCGCTCAGCTTTCGATGTCCAGCTTCCCTATCGATCGGAGATGCCCACAATCGTCCAGGATCCTGGTCGATTCCTCACCCCGTGGCACCGCTGACGTTATCGATCGGGTGCGCGGCACGACCGCCGCCGCACGCGAGATCAACCGTCAGCGCGATGGCCTGCACCGCCAATCTTGGGCCCTGTCATCCAAGGCGGCGCCGCGGGAACATCCTCAATGACACCGACCCTGCGTGCCCAAGTCGTAAATGTCTTGTGTGCCGCATCGACGGACTTTCGACCATCATATGCGGAGTAGCAAGTGTCACTCGCCGCTGCGTGAAGCAGGCCGCGCCTTTCGAGCGGCCATTCCTCAAGAAACTCTATCGCATCCATGACACAAGCGATCCTTCGGAGAGCGAAGCTATCATCTCGTACGAAGATCGCCTGTTTGAACATTCCATCTTCCATGGTGACCTCCCTTCAAACAGTGTGGCAACCGATCCTGCCTCGCCTCTGCGTGGCAAGGATCCGGCAAGTCGACGAGCTTGGACGCCATAGCAAACAAGACGGAATTCTGCCCGACATCCGCCAAGCTGCGCTCGACATAGAAAGAGATTGGAAAGACCTCTTTTGGGTTCAAGGGGTGTCGGCAGCCGGACGGGTGGCGCTGGTCGCCACTATTGGGCGCCGGCTATTGAATGGTAAAAATGCCGTCTACCGCCTGCCATTCGGAAGGCCGGATCAAGCGGTGATGGGCAACGCGCACGGAATGGAGCGCGCCTTCGAGTTCGCGCTCCCAGTAATTCAGAAACCCTTTCAGAGTGGGGAATTCCGGTGCGAGATCGTATTCCTGCCAAACGTAGAGCTGCAAAAGGCTTGGATGATCGGGGAGATGGTAGTGGATCTCCGCGGTTGTGAGACCGTAGCCCTCCATCTGCAGCCGGAATTCCCTGCTGACCATGCGTCTCTCCTTCCTTGTTGCATTCAGGCGTCAAGGTTTTGCGGGCGTTCTCGGTCCCGCCGTTCCTTGAAGTCACTGGCAAGCTCGGCGCGACTATCGTCCAGTCGGCGAAGTGCATCCATGACGGCGTCGAACGTCACCGGGCAAGGAGCACCCGGTGGCTTTCGCAGCGCGGGCATTGATTCGACAGCGCACGCATCCGATGCCCATGAGGCAAGAATGGCGCGCTTTTCCTGAGTGTCGAGCGTGCGGTCGTCCACCACCTCATCGGGGTGATTAAAGTGCCGCGCCGGAAACAGCAGGCGGTCAAGCGAAGGATCAGAGGCCTCAGGGGCGATCAAGGGCATTTTCGACAAGGTTCGTTCCATCGATGGTCTCCGTTTCCTGACAATCTCCTTGGCACCGTTGGTGTTGCAGTGATCCCTTTCGGGACTCCAACCGCAAAAAATTTCGATGAGTTCGGGTCGAATTTCAAGACCTGAAATCGCGCGTCCCAGAAAAAATAGCTTCATGAATTCATGTCCCTAGCACTCTCGAATGCAGAGCGCCAAAATTTTTCTGGCGAGCCCTTGAAACTCGAAAATTCCAAAACTAGCTCGATATGCGCGCGATGCCTGTGAAAGGGGTCGCGACGCCCTGCACCGGTCCGATATTGCCGGTCCGGTGTGGAGGAACCTCAAAAATCTGTTTGTCCTGAAGGAGAACGACATGACGTTCCGTCCATTGCACGATCGTATCCTGGTTCGCCGCATCGAGGCCGACGAGAAGACGGCCGGCGGTATCATCATCCCCGACACTGCCAAGGAGAAGCCGCAGGAGGGCGAAGTCATCGCCGTCGGCCCGGGTGCGCGCGACGAGAGCGGCAAGCTCACGCCGCTCGATGTCAAGGCCGGCGACCGCATCTTGTTCGGCAAATGGTCCGGCACCGAGATCAAGCTCAACGGCGAGGACCTGCTGATCATGAAGGAAAGCGACGTGATGGGCGTGATCGAGCAGATCGCGGCGGTCAAGAAGGCCGCCTGACCGAGGCTTCAACCGCAATCCAGTCAATGAAGCTGCCTATTGAAGGAGTGATCCAATGGCTGCCAAGGAAGTGAAATTTCATTCCGACGCCCGTGAGCGCATGCTGCGCGGCGTCAACATCCTCGCCGACGCGGTGAAGGTGACGCTCGGCCCCAAGGGCCGCAACGTCGTCATCGACAAGTCGTTCGGCGCCCCGCGCATCACCAAGGACGGCGTCACCGTCGCCAAGGAAATCGAGCTTGAGGACAAGTTCGAGAACATGGGCGCGCAGATGGTCCGCGAAGTCGCTTCGAAGACCAACGACATCGCCGGGGACGGCACCACGACCGCGACCGTTCTCGCGCAGGCGATCGTCAAGGAAGGCGCCAAGGCCGTTGCCTCGGAGATGAACCCGATGGACCTGAAGCGAGGCATCGACAAGGCCGTCGAGGCGATTGTCCAGGAGTTGAAGACCAACGCCCGCAAGGTGACCAGAAATGATGAGATCGCCCAGGTTGGCACCATCTCGGCCAATGGCGATGCCGAGATCGGCCGCTTCCTTGCGGAAGCGATGCAGAAGGTCGGCAATGAGGGCGTCATCACCGTCGAGGAAGCGAAAACCGCGGAAACTGAGCTGGAAGTCGTCGAAGGCATGCAGTTCGACCGTGGCTACCTCAGCCCCTACTTCATCACCAACCAGGACAAGATGCGCGTGGAGCTGGAAGAGCCCTATGTGCTGATCCACGAGAAGAAGCTGTCCAATCTGCAGGCGCTGCTTCCGGTGCTGGAGGCTGTTGTGCAGTCGTCCAAACCGCTGCTGATCATCGCCGAGGATGTCGAGGGCGAGGCGTTGGCGACGCTGGTCGTCAACAAGCTGCGCGGTGGCCTCAAAGTCGCCGCCGTCAAGGCGCCCGGCTTCGGCGACCGCCGCAAGGCGATGCTGGAGGACATTGCCATCCTAACCGGCGGCACCGCGATCTCGGAAGATCTCGGCATCAAGCTTGAGAATGTCACGCTCAACATGCTGGGCCGCGCCAGGAAGGTGTCGATCGAGAAGGAGAACACTACCATCGTCGACGGCGCCGGTTCGAAGGACGAGATCCAGGGCCGCGTCAGTCAGATCAAGGCGCAGATCGAGGAGACCACCTCCGACTACGACAAGGAAAAGCTGCAGGAGCGGCTGGCAAAGCTCGCCGGCGGCGTCGCCGTCATCCGAGTCGGCGGCTCGACCGAGGTCGAGGTAAAGGAACGCAAGGATCGCGTCGACGATGCCATGCATGCGACGCGCGCTGCGGTCGAGGAAGGTGTGTTGCCAGGTGGCGGCGTGGCGCTTCTGCGCGCCGCCAAGGCACTGGACGGCGTGCAGGCCGAGAATGAGGACCAGAAACACGGTATCGAGATCGTGCGCCGCGCGATCGAGGCGCCCGTGCGCCAGATCGCCGAGAACGCCGGCGCGGAAGGCTCGATCATCGTCGGCAAGCTGCGTGAGAAACCGGAGTTCGGCTGGGGCTGGAACGCGCAAACCAACGCCTTCGGCGACCTCTACAACGAGGGCGTCATCGATCCGGTGAAGGTGGTGCGGACCGCACTCCAGGATGCGGCATCGGTTGCCGGCCTGCTGGTAACGACGGAAGCAATGGTTGCCGAGAAGCCGAAGAAGGAACCCGCCGTTCCGGCAATGCCGGCTGGTGGCATGGACTTCTGATGGTAACGGCTGTGTCCGCGCCCGGTGGGCGCGGACACCCTGACAAATGGGTAGAGCCATGAACGTGATGAACTTGAACGTAATCCCCCCGCCGTCGCGTGCGGCCACCGATCTGAACTACGAAGCAGAGCTGAAGGTTGCGCTTGACCCGATACTGGTCGAGTTGCTCGACAGAGCAGAGGCCGCGGGTTGGGACCGGCGCAAAGCGGCATACACGGTGATGTTTCTGGCTGCGCGGAATCTTACCGACAGCAAAGGCCCTCCTGGAAACGGGAGTTCGACAGGCTAAGGCGCGACGCACGCAATCTATCGCGCACGCGCCGTGGGAACGGCTTCCGATCGACTGAGCCAATCACGTGAAACGGAGGAAAGCATGGAACACAATCAATTTCAGCATCCCGTGAGGGTGCTCGTGGGTCTTGGGTTTCCGACCAACATTCAAAGCGTAAAAGACGCCTTTGTCCTGCTGGATGAATGGCCGCCATCGAAGCGAAACCCTGCTCATGGCGTGGCGCTCAATGCCTGTCGGGCAGCCCTCGCCGGCGAGGTGGATGCCGAAACCGCTCGCAGCACTTTTATTGCCTTCGCCCGCCGCATGGATCTGCTTGTACCGGACGCAGGCGACATCGTCGCGGCCAAGGCGGTCGGCGCTTTCGGAGCCGCTTCGACAGGCCTCTACAACAAGTCGATGTAATCGGTCCGTGGGAACGGAGAAAGCTATGAGGGATATTCGATTTTCCGAACCAGTGAGACTGCGCGTGAGACCCTCAAGGGAGCGGGTGGTTGCCAGCAGTTGGGAAGCACTTGAGTGCCTTCATGACCAATGGCCAGAATGGGCGAGAGGACCAAGCTATCGAGCTGCCTGCCGCACTTGCCGCGACTCCTTGGACGGATGGCGGGCTCCGCAACAAGCAAGAAGGGCATTTTTGAAAGCGGCCCGTCGTGCAGGTTTGGTCCAGGCCTCATAGGTGCAGCCGGGCGGCATCGAAAAGCTGTTCGCGCGTGACGCCACGGCTTGCCGCCGCGCTTGGCGCTTTGCCCAGACGCGCATCCGCGAAAATCTTGTCCGTTTCCGCTGCCACCCTTCTCGCCCTGTCGGAAGCGACACGAAAGTCCGTGGTGTTGAGGCTGCGGGTTACCTGTTGCTTGCCGCCCAAGAGCGAACGGACCTCTTCGGGTATTCTGCGCACGTAAAAATAGGCGCTCTTCTTTCGTATCAGACCAGCGACTTTTGCCACCCAAAACCACCCAAATGTTGGAGCCGATGTTGGAACAATACAGGGCAGAAAGCGCTTTGAAAACAGGAGATTGAGGATTTTCAGTGGGTCTAGAGGACGATGGTGGTGGAGGCAGTCTGGAGCGAACCCGTCTCCGCCCAAATTCCCAGTTTTCCGGCCAAAACTGGGAATTTTGAGCCGTTTTCTCCCCTCTTCTTCTTGGTTAATGGCTTTCCACCTAATAAAATCAATAGCTTATGTGGAATGCGCGGCGCGCCAGGAACTGCGGAAACTTCCTTCCGAACTGTGGAAATAGTTTAACGCCATGGGAATTTGGGGCCCGAGGCTTCTCTCGGACTTGCAGAACTCAGATCATCTGATTCGCCAAGCGAGTGCTGAAATTTGCAGTAATGGCCATGTATTAGGAGTCTACAGCTCCAATTTGGCCTAATCCGCTTCATATTTTCTGCGGTGGGTGCGACAAAACGTCCACAATATTCAGTATTTCGGCGAGAAAATGAATATTATTGCGGTGTGTACATACGTTCTATTTGTAAACACTCCAGGCGGAATTCCTCGTTTGGGGACGATTTCGCGAACCAGAGCGAGAGCTGTTTCATGGCGTGGTCGGCTGGCGAACCTTTGTCCGAAAGCGGAAATAGCCTACCCTTTTCAACGGGTTCGATTGCTGGTGTTTCGATGACTGCAAGGGCGCGCTGACCTTGCGTTGCAGTGTGCTGCAATCCTTGACCGTCGGTTGTTCAAACGCTCATAAAAAACTCGCTCGGTGGCAGAAGATCTTCCCTTAGTCAACTGATTTCATTACGATTTTCCTTGCGCTAGTGCTCGACAACGGGATAGCCAGTTTGCGCCGAGGCCATCGCCAAAAGCGTAAGTATCCAACGCCTGCATCACATCGCAACAAGGAATAGAATCATGTCTAGTGACGACATCGCCCGACCCGCATCTTACGATGTCGGCTACGGCAAACCGCCCCGATCGGGCTGCTTCAAGAAGGGGCAACGCGCAAATCCTAGGGGCCGACCAAAGCGATCCAAAAACACGCTGGCCATGATCCAGGAAGAAGCCAACCGTCTGATAACGGTGCAGGAAAATGGCCGGACGCGAAAGATGCCCATACTTCAGGTTGGAGCCCGAGCCGCCTTTAGCAACTTGGTCAAGAAGCCTGACCTGAAGCTGATCATCCAGACCATGCAACTGATCATGTCTATCCAAGGGCCGAACGCCGACTCCGAAAAGGAGAAGATGCCCGGACAAGAGGAAGCCGAAATGCTCGCTGCGCTCATGGAGGAGTTCATGCGCGAGGTGGTTTCATTCGGCGGCGCTGCTGACGCCGGACAAGTGAAATTCCCACTCGATGAATGATTGGTGTCCCGCTGGAAGCCGAAGAATTTCGCTGGCCAACAAGTCCTAGACGACGACCTGTAGTCGTCTAGGGCTCGACGCCCAGTCAGCAGCAACGGCGCCCTGTACAGTCAGTCCATGCTTTTGATCACTGCCATTCAGAATTCGATGTCATCCCATTCGTTGTTCCCACCAACAATGTCCCAGCGGTGAGTGCCCGCGGACGAACCGCCGGAGGCCACCCAATGACAACGCTCGACCAGATCCCCCCTCGCAAACGGACACGGTCAGTCCAGGCCCCGCTTCCGGGTGTCCTCGAACCAGTGACGAAACTTGCAACTGCAATTGAACACCTCGCGATCGATGCGCTCACACCCTATGCAGGAAATGCCCGTAACCACGGCCAGGCCCAGATCACAAAACTGGCCGCGATAATCCGAAAGGTTGGTATGCAGGTTCCGCTGTTGATCGACGACAAGAACGAAATCATCGCCGGACACGGCCGTTTGCTCGCCGCCAAGCATATTGGCATGACCCATGTCCCGATCATTCGCATCAGCCATCTGTCGCCAGACCAGATCAAGGCCTTCCGAATTGCCGACAATCGGCTGGCAGAATTGAGCAGTTGGGACGACGAGGCGCTCGCGGTGGAGTTGAAGCATCTGGTGCTTTCGATCGAGGATCCGGAAATCATCGAGTTGACCAGTTTCGAAATCGGCGAGGTCGACGCCCGCATAGACATATTGGAGGAGGCGCCCAAACAAGACCCAGCCGATGAGATCGTCGCGCTCGCCGAAGGTCCCGCTGTTTCGAAGTTGGGAGATGTGTGGATACTAGGGAACCACCGACTGTTTTGCGGTTCGTCCCTGGAGGAAGCAAGCTACGGCCGTTTGCTTCAAGGGGCAAAGGTACGGGCCGTTTGGAGCGACCCTCCCTACAACGTGAAAATTCAGGGCCATGTCAGTGGTCTCGGCAAGGCTCAGCACCGGGAATTCGAAATGGCTTCCGGCGAAATGGACGAAGCCGGATTTACGGCTTTTCTGTTGCCCTACCTGGCATTGACCAAGGCTCACTCTTTGCCCGGTTCGCTCCATTATTCTTGTATGGACGCGCTCCACACTTTTGAGCTCTTAACCGCGGCACGCACAGCTGGTTTGCGCCTAAAGACGACGTGCACCTGGGCAAAGACCAATGCAGGCATGGGCAGCCTTTATAGGCAGCAGACCGAGTTCGTGCACGTTTTCAAAAACGGCGACGATTCGGTCCCCCATCTGAACAACATCCAGCTTGGACGCTACGGGCGCTACAGGACAACGCTCTGGACCTACGCTGGGGTCAACACCTTCCGACGGGGACGCGCAGACGATTTGCTTGCCCATCCGACCGTAAAACCTTGGGCTATGGTCGCCGACGCCATCAAGGATTGCACCGCTCATGGAGAGAGTGTTCTGGACGCATTCTGCGGATCCGGCACTACCATTATTGCTGCCGAGAAGGTCGGCAGAATCGCCTACGGAATCGAGCTTGACCCACTCTATGTGGATGTCGCGATCCGCCGTTGGCAAAAGCTGACGAAACGTCGTGCAATTCATGCGGAAACCGGCCAGACGTTCGCAGAGACAGAATGCCGAATGAGTGACATGACAACCTTCAAAGGCAAGTCCGCGGGTGAAATTAGCTTGACAGAGTAGCGGCTCGGAGGTTCGCGTCAGCGGATGACATACCAGTGTGAAGTCAGTAGATAGACTGGGTTCCCCTCGCCTTTGGTGAAACTTAATCTGACGCAACGATGACAGTGGCTTGTTTTGCGCCAAAAGCGGAACGTCCGTTTTCGGGATTCCTGAGCCCAATAGCGGCCCCCACGTTACGTTTGAAAGCCCGCGCCTCTTACGTTGCGGAAAGAAACGCGGGCCGATCGGAGGCCCGATCTTCGGCAGGCGATGGAGGGCACCACCTGCCGCACGGCTCAACATTTAGCGACAACTAATGTTCCTTCAGACCACAATCTCCCACCGGAACCTAGCCGGGCTGCAGACGTTTTAACTGCTGTGCAACCAAGGAGGCCAAGGCCATGGATTGGAACCGCGTTGAAGGTAACTGGAAGCAGGTCAAGGGCAAGGTCAAGGAACAGTGGGGCAAGCTAACTGACGACGATTTGGACCGCATCGCCGGCAAGCGCGATCAGCTTGAAGGAAAGATCCAGGAGAGATACGGCATCGAGAAGGACCGGGTCCGGCGAGACATCGATGACTGGTATTCGACGCAAGGGTGGTAGATCGGGTCAAATTCAAAAGCTGGATTTTGAACGGGCGCTTGATAGGCGCCCTTTCATAACGGCGCGGTTGACCCGCTTGCCATCCGTTCGGCCATATAGGATTATAGTCCTCGTTGCGGCGAACCCCTTCAGCGGAGATCGCCAATGGCCAGAACCATACCATCAAAGCAGCTAGCGCAGGCTGAAATCGAGCGCTTTCTGGCGGCTCAGAGGCGCTGCACAAGAGCATCGTCGGCCGCTCCCACTACCAACCGCTTCGTGAGGTCCGGACCTGTTAGTCGATCGAGACTAGCGGGCGCCGTTCATCCCGTGGCTGACTGGCCCTACAGAGCCTCCTGCTGCTGGCTAGCGCCTCTTGCCTTTGCCAGCCGGTTGAGAGCCGGCCTTTGACGGGCTGGCCTCTTTGAGAAACCTCAAGGCTTCCTCGCGAGTGAGGCCGCATCTGCGAGCGTAGAAGTCAGCCTCGGCCACTCTTTCGCGGTCGATTGGTTCTTCTCTGCGTTTTGCCTTCTTACCCACCAAGAGTTCGCCCTGTCTAAGTCCTAAATGATGTGTGACCGTTGCTTGCGGCGAATTCATCAGCTGGGTGAGAGCGCGGCCAGGGACATCGACAGCACAAGAGCAACGATGACAAGCGTTGCCAGAATCCCGGCAGCGATCCAGAACCTTTTGGACTTTGGCACGGTCAAGCACCCTCGCCGCCGGCACGGTTCCGCATTGCCTCGAGGATGACCTCGAAAACGCTTCCGACCTCCTCGCTGATTTCGTCGGCCGCTATGCCTTCCTTGTCGGCTGCCGTCATCGCCTGGTCGGCKAGATCGGTAATGGCCGCCGGATCATCGGTGAAGGCATTCGGCAGGTGCTCTGCCATCCATTTATCGAGGAAGTTGATGCCGCGTGCGCTCATAAGAAAATAAGCTCGCGGCGTTTATTAGGTTCCGCTGATGCGTTTCCCCTGCGTCATAAGGGCGGCATCTTGGTGCGTACAGTTCCGCACGATCCGTTCGAGCATTCCGGGGTCGACCTCATCCTGACCAGTCATCGACCGCACCATCAGCGCGGCGCTGTCACCCCATCTATGTTCTGGGATGTGGTCTTCTATGACCCAGGCTTTGAACGCCTTGCGGATCACATCGCAATCGAAGGCTGAAACGGACTCGCATAAGTGAGTTTGTGCCATAAATGCCCCCGCATTTTGGCGGGAGCACCTGAGGTGGCTACCAAGCGCCCGTTTGCCATTTAGAGGCGGGCGACAAGCGATCTTCCGCCTTCTTAAGGCGCGGCCAAATCACATATGTGAATCCGGACAGAAAAAGCCCGCTGCGGAGGGGCTGCAGCGGGCTTTTCAATGGGAGCGGCTAAATTCCGGGCTGAGGAATCGACCGCCGCAATTACAACCCACGACATGGGCAAAGGTTGCAAACTAAGTCTCCCGCGCCTGCATAGATTAGAAACCAGACTACGGCGTCGGCCGCTCCAGAGCGCTCGGCTCCGGGTTCGTTGGCGGGGGCCATCTTGGAATCCAGCCGAGTAACCCGCTGACTTTGGTCGGCGGGTTTTTTGGTGATGGCAGCGGAATGCCCGCGCTCGCCTCGTGCGAAGGCGGCGCGGGCCTGACCATGATGTTTGGGCATCTTTTGGTCGCCAGCACGGACCGCTGAAAGAACGCGCTGGCAGAGCCTAACCCTCTCAGGTGGAAAGACGTTCCGGTCTCATGCAAAAAAGCCCGCCACCGTCACGTGGCTACGGCAAATCTTTTTTCCTTCCGACACGGAAATTTATTCAGGCCGCCGCGTTGTGGGTGCGCGCGGACAAAGGGGGTTTAAGGTGCAGGTATTTGATAGGCTTGAAGCGTTACTGGATGCGGGCGATCCATCCGCCGCTCTGGAAGAGGCGCGAGCTTCGATGCTTCAGATTGAGGGGCGGTCAAATATAGTCTCGCGCGCGATCGACGATTTTTTGATCGACTTGATGACCCTGGCATTCGTCACCGAAGCCTTTGGCAACCATTTCGCAGATGGGCCCACAAACTCGCTCGGCGAAGGCTCTCAAAAGTCAGACTGCTGACTACCTGACGAGCGCCAGCGCGCGTTCAACCTTGCCCGCCGTTGTGAGCACCGTATGCGGGCCCGTGTGTCTCTTTGCGCCGCTGTGCCTGGAGGCTGCGTTTTTGAACACCATCCCTAAAACTTAGCAACCTTTCGCTTTCAGGGATCGCACCATCCGCACACAACCGGGTCATACGGGACTTTTTCCGACCTGCTGTAATTTATGGTGAAGAGTGCGGCACGGTCGCTGCATATCGCGATAGCGCGGACATATCGAATCTGGCCATTCATAATGCCCGAGTAACTGGCCCACCTCGGGGTGACGCGCCGATAAGTCAGCTTCCAACCAACCTTTTCGTCCTCAATCATGCGGTGCTCGATCTCGGCGGGGAAACTGGCGTTCCCGAGTCTGGCACCCCAGACAGCAAGGAACGCATCGTTTGGACCTTGAAAAGCCGCGCCCTGGTCCGAACGCTGTGTCAGCACAAAACCCGGCGGCACATCGAATGTGAAGCCGAACTGCCTGACACCGAACTGCTGCCACGCTTGGGCCTGAAGAAGCGTGCTGTAAAATAGGACCGGAACGAGGCTCAGCAGAAAACGTACCATGGCGGGAAAAGGGCAGCCCCGCGATTCCGTTCCATTAGCAACTAATTATATTACCAGAACCCTAGGACCGGATCGAGAGTGCGCCCCTAGCAGCCCAGCGACCGAGCTTGCGTCTAACCCTATTTTGCGTGAACCACGATTATTAGTCTGCGGCTCCCGCACCCGCCCTTGGCGCGCTCGAGATCGGACTTGTACCTTGGCTTGGGGGCTTTCCAAGAATTGACGATCTATCTCTTCATTTCACCCTGTGCCAACCCCAGCAGCTTTCCACTTTCTTTCGCGCTGAATCTGTTGGCCATCAGTTTCTTGTAATGCGCCAGCATCTCTGCCGGGACTGCGAAGCCACGCCGAAAGTCTGACGCGGCTTTCTGGGTGCGGGTGATGCCCAACTGGCTGGCCGTAGCCTTGACAGAAGCCACGCTACACCTAAGCCGTGTGGCTATCGCTTTCGGGCTCTCGTCGTTTGCATACCCTTCCTTGATTGCAATCCGCCGTTCTGTCATTTTCATCCGCACTTGCCCGTCTTCCAGTCCACGATCCGGCCGACCGGCCCGCCATACGGTCCCCAAAACCCGCCGCTCCATTCACGGCAGCGGCGGGTCCAGAAGATGCCGGGGGGTTGATGTGACCCGACGCAAACGAACGGTCGAGACGCTCAGATGTTCCGGCGGCTTGAATCCCCAAGGTCATGGGTACTTGCCCAACGCGCGTTCTGTGCTACCGCCCTTCCTACTCCGGCGAAGCGTCGGATGCGCTCCGGCGGCTCGCTGTGGCCTGCGGTTCTGAACCGCTCCCCCAAGAATAGATGAGTTCGCGCTGGACCTACGGCAGCGGCTGCCAATCGACCGGCGAGAAGAAAGGTCACCGGGAACATATTAGCCATATCGAATGTTGAGTGCTCATGAACAGCCGCAAACAGCTCTCAGCAGATGAATTAAGGGCAGCGCGATCCCTACTGAACTGGTCGCGAGTCCGACTTGGCGCAAAGGCCAATCTTAGCGAAATGACGATCAGCGATTTTGAGAACGGCGTTAGGAAACCGCGGCCCCACAACATCGAGGCTGTGCGCCAGGCGTTTGAGGACGCCGGCATTGTATTCACCGCAGAAGGTCCTCCATCGCTGGCCAAGTCTGAAGGTGATAGCGGCCTCGACGCCTGACAGTCGATGCCTCCACGGTCCAGATCGTGACGAAATACTGCCGACCGAGCGAAACGGAGCCGTTGCGGCAGAAGCCAGCATAGCGGGGATGTCGGGTCGCCTTCCCCAGGGTTCTATCGGATCTCGAGGAAGTCGATGCCGCGATTGCTTATCGAAGGAACCAAAAAACGAGCAGAGCGACGGAGGCAAGGAATAGAGTTCCGGCAGCTACCAACACCCCTTTGCTGGCCTCCCGCCGCGGCTTAGGGTCGGGGACGAGCTTTTTAGGATTCGGCTCTTCGTTCATGGGAGCTAAAGTTGCGGCAGCAAATTAGGTTCCGCTAATCCCTGACTGCCCAAGAACCCGCCGCCCCATTCACGGCAGCGGCGGGTCGATCCTGCTTTTTGGGCTGGACCTGCAGCAGGCGAATTTGAGGGAACTGCGCCTGCCGTCAGCACAAACCTTTGACGATCACTTACGTTCCGGATGCATAAGTTCTTGGAACATTGCGCCGATTTCTTCGTCGATCTCTTGGCCCGGAATGCCTTGGATTTCCGCTGCCCGTTTTGCGTCCACAACCATATCTATCATCAGCAGGACCGGGTCAGCGATCGGATCGTCGGGTAAATGGTCCGATACCCAATGGTAGAGAAAATCGCTGCCTCGCCTGCTCATTCCTCCCGAAAATCCTGAAGGGAAGCGTGCCGTAAGTCTGCCTCACCCCGCAGGTGCTTTACCCGGCCGATCAGGCCCGGCTTTACCCATTGGGTGGCCGGCCGCTTCATGCCCTTCGGCGCCGGCCCGGCGTGCTCCTGGACGCGCTTCCAGAGCCGGTCGCGGATTTCCCGGCTGGAGTTGATGAAGGCAGAGCCGACATAGCGACCGGTGCCGCGCTCGGCCATTAGGGCAAAGGCCGGTTGGCCGGGCTCGCGCTCGACGCCGAGCAGGTCGTATTCGCCGATGGTGTAACACTTCGCTTTCAACCAATTGCTCGATTGCCCGCTCCGGTAAACGCTGTCCCTGCGCTTCGAAACCATTCCTTCAAGTCCGGCCTGATCGACAAGATGGAATATTGCCACAGCATCGCCTGGGAGGGACTGGCTGAATTGGATGCGGCGACCCTCTTTGATCATTGCGGCCAATATCTCGCGCCGGTCCTCCAGCAGCATGTCTCGCAAATCGTGGCCGTTGAGGTGGAGTAGGTCGAAGGCGATAAAATACAGATCATGCTGCCGCTGGGTGATCGCCTTGCGCAACGCTGCGAAGTCGGACAGCCCAGCATCATTTAGAACCAATATCTCGCCGTCGATGATGGCGCTTTGCACCTCATCGAGTTCGCCGGCGGCTTTGGCTATGTCGCGATATTTCGCCGTCCAGTCGAGGCCACGGCGAGTGAAGACCCGTGTGCCTTTTTCGTCGATGATGATCTGCGATCGATAGCCGTCGAATTTGACTTCGTGAATCCAGTCGTCGCCTTCGGGAGGCGTGTCTACCAAGGTCGGCAACAAAGGATCGATAAACTTCAAACGCATGAACTATCACCCACAACCCCGGCGATTCAATAAGCTTGAGCTAAAATGGTTCCAAGTCGGAAATCGGCGGCCGATTGCAACAAAACGGCCAGCGTGACGTTGCGGATTCAGAAAACCGGAGGCGCATCATGGCGGACGACAAGAGCAAAACAGACAACAGGGATCGCAGTCAGGTCGCTGGAGACGAAGAGTACGAGGTCGGCTACCTCGCGAGCAAATTTGGCCTCAGCATCCCGGACGTACGCCAGCTCATAGCAAAGTACGGAAACCACCGCGACACTCTGGAGCGCGAGGCAAAGGCTCTCGGGAACAGGTAGCGGAGAAGCGCAATATGCCGGAGTACCAAGTAGAAGAATGGCGTGGAGCTGAGTGTGTGTCCGCTCTGGCCACGAGCGCCGATGATCCGTTATCGGCAGTACAAAAAGTCACGGGCCGACGAGTGTCACCCAGAGCCCTTCAGGAGCACTGGTTTCGTGTGGTCGATGAGGATGCGAGAATTACGCACGAATTCAGTCTTGAAGAACCGTCGGCGGGGATTTCGCAAAATGACCAAACTTAAAGCTCCTCCGCCCGGCCTTAGCTAGAAAGGTCACCCAATGTTTTCCTTTCTACGCGCGACGGCGACGACCTGATTGCGCATCGTTCCTCGCGGATCCTCTTGAATAGCCATACCAACAGGTGCGCAAGAGGCGCACGCTCAGGCCGAGATGCGGGGCCCGCGACCAAGGCGGGACGCGGTCCCGCCAAGTCTTGCGGGACCTTGGCAGCAGTGGGAATCGCTGCGTCCAAGTCCCACTGCAAGAAAAGGCCCCCGTCGCACTTCATCCGCCAGAACGGCGGTGTCGAACAGGCAGAGGGGGCGATAACGCGATGTCTTCCTGCTGAAGGGCCCGGCTCCCCTTTTCGGCCAGTCGCTTGCGCCTCTGTTCGCGGAAGACTGTCATGCCGTAGCGCGTGATACCGTAAAACAACAGGCCAAAAATCAGCCCTAGTGGCACCGCGCCGAACAGCATCGGCTTTAGCACCGGTTCCCACAGTTGCGAAATTGAAAGGGTTTGCAACATCTCACTCACATGGGCGGGCGGGCCGTGATTTCGCAGGTGGTTGTTCAAGATGATATTGCCGGTCTCCCAGGACGCTCCCACAACAAGTGGGAAGGTCAGGGGATTGCCAAAGACAAATGTTCCTAAACCTCCCGCCACCATGTTCCCCGCGATCAGCCAGCACACAAAGGCGGCAATGGCGAAATGGGATCCTATCGGAAAGAACGACGAGAAAACCCCAGCCGCTACCCCAGCCGCTACTGCGTGTGGAGTGGCATTCAGGCGCAGAATCCGCTTGGAGAAATATTGAAGCGAGCGTGAGAAAGAGCGGCGCGGCCACATATAAGTGCGTAAGCGCTCGAAGAGACGGTCAGGATTTCGGCGTCTAAAGAGCACTCTCTTGCTCCCTTACAACGCTGTCTGAAGTTGAACCGATTGATGTCGTGTCTTTCAAAACAAACGCAACCTGTGCCGCTCTTCAGGTACCACCCTGGTGGACGGCCCACGCCGGTTAGGGCGCGGGCCATTTCCAACTATTGACTGATAACAATCCGCTGTTTGTCACGGTTCTGGGCATAGGTGCCCTTGTCATAAGCGGTCTGCGCCTCAAGCTGGTCTTTGGTGAAATTGGTGTAGAGATAGCGATTGCCGTCCTTGTCGGTCATGAACTTCAGCTTCTCGAGGCCCACGGCCACCTGTTTTTCGCCCATGCCGAGGAAGCCGCCGACGTCGACGATCACGGCATCAACCTTCTTGTCTGTGCTTAGAACCACGTCGCCAATCTCGCCGACCTTCGCATCATCAGCGCCATAGACGGTGGTGCCGACAAAGTCATTGGTGCTGATCTTGTCCACAGGCAGCTCGGTCAGCGACGCCTTGTCGATAGCAGCTGTTGCTGTGTTGTCGGTCGTTGTAGCCGCAGGTTCGTTGTTGGCCGAGGCGGCGGCATTCGAAGCCGTCGTGTCGTAAGCCTTCAGGTCAAAATCGGGCTGCGCGGTGAGGTCTTCCTTGCTCGTCTTGGCGACCAGCCAGCGTTCACCCTTCTTCTCGACCCATTCGGCCTTGCTGAAATCGTAAGCGACGTTCTTTTCACCAATGCCCAGGAACCCGCCCACGCCAATGATGATGTACTTGGCTTTGCCGTCCTTGGAGAGGACGATATCTTTGACATCACCGATCTTCGCGGCGTCGTCAGCGGCACTGTCGTAGACGTCGGCGCCAATGATCTTGGTAACGAGGCTGCCGTCTGCAACGGCCGCCGGCGCGGTCGCCGCGGTGGTCGTAGCGGCGGCAGGTTTGGTGACATCTTCAGCCGCGGCCCCTGATACCCACAGGCCAGACGACAAGAGGGTTGCTAGTGCGGTGGTAGCCAAAAGTTTGTTGATCATGGTACGTTTCCTTGTGCGTTAAGTGTTGATGCACGCCGCGTTCGGCCGAACCGTTGCAGGGAGGCTGAGCGCGGCACAGTTTGCCATCTCACAACGGGCCGCACGATGCGAAGTTCCCCTTGGAATTTAGAAGGCGCCTGAGAGGCTAAACTGCTGCGATCGCGCATTTTTTCGAGCTTGCACGGCGGTGCTGCTGGAAGATGCCGAACCGCACTCGGCGCGAGCAGTCGGCTAAAAACCACACGGCAGCCCGCGGGGTCTGAAAGACATGTTTCATCGCTCAACAGCGAAGGCCGGGCCATTGGTATTGGGCTGGTGAGGTTCTCGCGATCCGGTGAGATTTACCGGATCGCGAGATGTCTCGGTCAGTTGGAACTGGCGACAGGCGCCACAAGCGGCGTGATGCGGCGAATGGCGACGCGGCGGTTCTGTCGTTCGGACCCCGTCGTGTTCACCTTAAGATAGCGCTCGCCGTAGCCTTGAGTCGTCAAGTTCTCTGGCGCGATGCCAAAGGCGTTGGTAAGGGCCTCGGCAACTGCCTCGGCTCGCTGGTCGGACAAGGCGAGGTTTGCATTGTCGCTACCGACGGCATCAGTGTGGCCTTCGATCAAGAATGTTTCCGCCGGGTTCTTCTTCAATAGCCGCTCCATTGCGTCCGCAACGCCCTGCAGCTTTTTGACTTCGCTGCCCGAGATCGTCGCCGAGCCGGACTCGAAATTCAGCGTGTCCAGATCCACACGCCGGGCGATGTCGCGCACACGCGCCGAGCGCTTGACCTCGTCGACCGAGTAGAGGCGCTGGACCTTTTCCACCGGCGGTTGCTCGAGGAAGGTGTAATAATCCCCAGCATCCTCTACCAGATCGGACTCCAAGATGTATTGCTTGCGAGGGATGTTGAGCCGCATCGGTGGCAAGTGCAGATTATTCGGAGGAAACCCCCGCAAAACGCGCCTTGCCGAAGCCGCCCGCTGATTGCCCCTGAGTCTTCTTGGTGCCTTGCTAGAACGGAGACCGTAGGAGTGCCCTACGTCACCGGTGACAGCGCGCAGCCTGCGATGCGGGCCCGCGACCAAGGCAGGACGCGGGCCCGGCCAAGTTATGCGGACCTTGGCCAGCAGCAGTGCTGCTGTGTGATCAACCGATGGCCTTATATGCAGTTCCGCTAACACAACAAAAAACCCGCCGGGTGTGAGCGGGCAGTTTGGTCGGTGGTAGCCGGAATCAACCGGCGCGTGTCAACGAACGTTGAAGATGTGATGTCGGTTGGTAGAGAACCTCAGAATGCGCTTTCCGTCGATGCCAAGGGTGGCCATAAAAAAATTTCGACATGCTCTCATGGAGGACGGCATTGAGTCTGCGCCTTCGAGGAAGCGGAGTCCGCACCACGTCTAAAAACCGAGGCGGCCGCCATGACCGGTGGCCGCCTTCCTAGCTGTGGCTTAAAAGGGCGTCTCAACGCGGGTTCACCCCTTGGTCCGCCGTTCAGTACGGTATTGGCCCGTGCGCCTCCAGGCGGCTCGCCGGGGGATCAATTTGTCCTGTTAATCGACGTAACCGCAAGGTTCGTCAGCTTGTTGTTGGTGGCTTTTTCCTGGTCGAGGATCTCGCTGAGCAACTTGTGCGCCTCATCATGCCCAAGATCCTTTGCCCATTCCCGCAGCGAGCCGTACCGGGAGATCTCATAGTGCTCGACTGTCTGACAAGCCGCTAGCAGGCCGGAATCGAGGGCGGTTCCTGACGCTTCCTCCATCAGTCCGTCAGCTTCCTTGATGAGGCCCTCTATCGCGTCGCACTTCTCGCCAGACGCCTTCTTGCCTATCGACTTGAACACCTGCTCGAGCTTCTTGATTTGTCCCTTCGTCTCCTCGAGATGGTCCTCGGCCGCTTTCTTTAGCTTGGCGTCCTTCACGGCCGCAGCCACCTTCGGCAAGGCCTTGGTAATCGCGTTCTCCGCGTAATACATGTCTTGCAGGGTATGCTCGAAAATATCGGCTAGAGTTTTCATTACAATGCTCCGTGCCCGAATTGGCTTCGAGTGAAAGAGCGGGCGAGGCGAAAGGTTCCGTGCCTTTCACTTGGCGTTGGCACGTCTTGCCTAGGTGTCATGCTGGCTTATAGGAGAATCGCGAAAGCTGACCGCGTGGTCAGCGGCGAAGACCTAGCAAACATAAATGCGGTCAGCGCTGCGCTCGCGGGTGTACCGCAACCAGCACAACAACTCCACCAAGGTGAGACTTGGCCCTGCGCGAGCGAGCTACAGGAGGGGCTTAAAAAGCTGGCTCGGACAGCTCAGGAGGACTGCGAAGTCGGCCTCAACCCGAGGGATTGAGCGTCGCAAGAGCGTTGTGAAAAACGCGTGATCCGCAGGACCACGCGCCTCAATCACGAGTAAGAACGGGCAAGCTCGATTATTGGTTCAGCGTCTGATCATTCGGGCCACGGCAATTAAAATGCATGCACCGATGAAGCCGGCGACAAGATAGCCAAGCCAGCCGGCCAACGATACGCCCAGCAGACCGAGAAGGACGTTGGCAACGATGGCGCCAACGATCCCCAGAATGATGTTCATGAGCACGCCCATATTGCTTTTCATGAACATCTCGGCGAGCCAGCCGGCGATACCGCCGATGACGATAGCCGCTATCCACCCGACACCTGGATTTTCCATAGTTTCCCCTTTCCTTGAACCTAAATTGGTTCGGCGAGAAAACGTGCCGGAAGCCCATTAAGTTCCGCGGGTGAATGCTGAGCTGCACTGAGGCGAGTCGCGTCACCGGCCGGCTGCTGGACTCCGGCCTATCGGTGGAGGTGGCGGCGAAGCAGTCTGATGTTGCGATTGTTGGCTTTAAAATAAACATCGAAGATTGAGCCCAGAATAGGGATGCTTCCTACAACGGTATCAAGCAATACGTTTCCCAACATTCTGGCGACCAAGGTCTTCCCAGCACCGCAACTTCGGGCTCGCAATACGATATAAACCGAAACGATGCCTGTGGCCGCATCTCCGAGTACGGGCACCAGGCCCACCAGGGCGTCCAGTCCAAAACGGATTGATGTTCCTGGAATGCGCCAGCGGGAATCAAGCAACGCGGCCAATAAATCCAACTCGACTATTGCTCTTGCCACCTCAGAATCGCGACGGCTCTGCCGGCTCGTGCCAGGCGCCGGGCGTGTGCGGTTTATCAAATCGCCCCGGCCCAGTGGCTCTAGACATCGCTCTGGCCAGTTGAATTCTTGGCATGTGGCCAACGCGTGGGCACGTCATCAAGCAGGGTCGTCTCATTCGAGTCTTGCGTCGGATCAGCGGGCAATTTTCCATCTGGCGTCATCTTGTTGACTGCCTCGGGCAAATCCCGGCTGATCCTGCTGATGAGTTCCTCGCGCGAAAGGCCGGTCTGCATTGAGAGGGACGTCAGCGTGTCTTCGTCTATTGCCGCTTCCACGTCGCTCGGCTGGATTGGTTGGTTGGGCCCGGTGCCAACCCAAGAGTCGACCTTCGATCCCGCCCCTGCCCCCCTGAATCGGTCCAGTATGTCACCGAGGGCTGTCCCCGAGACGCCTTTCGATATCTGATCCAGAATCCCGCCTTGCGGGTCGTTTGGACTACGATTTCCCGCCCCACGGATCATGTCGCCGATCTTGTCGCGATTCTGGTATGCTAGGACGCCAAGCATCGCGATTGCCAGTCTTCCGAGATTCGCCATTGATACCTCCAACGTTCAAAAGGAGAAGGGCTCAACCTCACAAAGGTTCCCCCAGGACGACTAATGCTTGTGATGTGTTGGTGTGTTGGTGAGATCCGCCAAACGGAAACCCATGCAGCGGCCATCGCAACCATTCGCCGACAATTCGTTCGGTGCCAGGCCCTCAAATAGCGATTACCGGGGTTGTGGCCCCGCCGCGCTGGCGCGCCTATGGGAAGCCCGATGGACAGCAGCAGAACTCGTTTATCGGGCCGACAAAGACAAATCTGCTTTTTGACTGAACAGCTAGGGTACCTGCCTTTCAATTGCATCCGCTAGGCCGCTCCCTCATCCGGTTCAGGTTCGCAGCAAAGCTTTCTTCATCGGCGGGAAACCCGAAGAGGTAGCCCTGACCAATAGGACATCCCATGCCGGTCAGTAGAGCACGCTGGGCCTCGGTCTCCACTCCCTCTGCCACAACGGCAAGACCCAACGCGCGCCCGAGGTCTATGACCGCGCGGACGATGACATCTTCGAAGGACTCGCGGAGAGTTCGGCGACGAAGCTCCGGTCGATCTTGATTTCGGTCACCGGAAACGTTTCGAGTAGACGGAGGCTCGAATAACCGGTGCCGAAGTCGTCGACAGCGAGGCCAATGCCGAGATCGCGCAACCGCCGGAACGCCTCCAGCACGCCGGGCGTCTCGTTGAGAAGCATGCTCTCGGTGATCTCCAGGGTCAGCCAGGCCGGTTCAGCACCGGTCTGCTGCAGGACGCGATCCACTATTTCCGCCATGTTGCGGTGCAGGAATTCGGTGGCGGACACGTTCACCGAAAAGCGCAACGGCCGGTCGCGGTGCTCGTTGACGCGCCGGGCGAAGTTCATGACCGTGCAGAGGCCGCGTTCGCCAAGGTCCAGGAGCAAACCGGTCCGCTCGGCCGCTTCCATGAATCTGGCCGGCGGCTGGCTGCCGAACAGGGGATGGTTCCACCGTATCAGCGCTTCCGCGCCCACCCATTCGCCGGTCGAGAGGTCGATCTGGGGCTGGAAGTGGTGGTCGAACTCGTCATTTGCTATGGCGACCTTCAGTTCGCGCGTCAAGCGGACGCGGAGGCGAGCCTCCTGTTGGTCGCGGCCCCGAAACCGGCGAGGCCCGCCAAGCTGATCGGACTTGGCCGCCTGCAGCGCGGTGCCGGCATTTCGCACCAGGGCAATTGTACTACCGCTGGGTTCGCCGATTGCATAGCCGATTGCGAAGCGCAGCGAGACTCTTGCCCCCGGGACCACGAAGTCTTGCTCAAGCGCAACAGAAATGCACCTCACAATGAGCTCGGCGCTCGCTTCATCCGGCAGTTCGAAAGCTAGCGCGAACTCGTTTGCTCCCATCCGGGCGACCGTCGCCGCCCCGGTCTCCCGCAGCCGGCGGCCGGTCTCAAGCAGAAGGGCGTCGCCGACCTCGAAGCCGTATCCGGCGTTAATGTCATGAAAGCCGATGATGTCGAGCTTCACGATAAGCGCCCGGCCGGCAAGCGTGGCGAAGCGTCTTTCCGTCGCGACAATGAACGACTGGCGGTTGAGGCACCCCGTTGCGATGTCAACGTGGGCTGCGCGGTCAAGGTCGATCTCCGTCTGCCGAATGGCCGACACGTCCCGAAGAATGCCGAGGTAAAGCGGTTCCCCCATGAACGCGATGGGTCGGAGGCTGAGGCAGTTCCAGAAGGCCGAGCCGTCCTTCCGATAGTTTCGCAGTGTGACGTCCACCGGCTCGCCGGCGGCAATGGCTTTGCGAATGCGGGCAACTTCCGGCTGGTCGCGATTGTTTCCTTGCAGGTAGCGGCAGTCCTTGCCGAGCACCTCGTGCCTCTCGTATCCCGTCAGCCGTTCGAAAGCCTTGTTGACATAAAGAAGAGGCGAATTTCCTCCTGAAACACGGGCGATGGCGATGCCGTCAGTCAGTTCCTCGACCAGCTTCCGGACGACCAGCCGAAGTACGGCGTCGGATACGGGATCCGCCTGGTTGCCGACCGGCTGCTTGAAGTTCGTGAAATCCGCTGGTGTGAGTTCCCTGAAGTCTTTCATGCCACTAGCAATGAGCCGGTCTCAGCAGCGTGGCAATCTGCGGCTACGACCGTATCGAGACAACCTTCAGTCGTTATCGGACAAACCGGGCCTCGACCCGTCTCCGGACGTTCGGAAGCGTTCCCGGTAGTCGGACGGAATGGCGCCGAGATGCGCGAGAAAAGCACGGCGCATCGCGCGCGCCGAAGCGAAGCCCGCCTTCGTCGCGATCGAATCGATGGGCAGCCGACCGCCTTCAAGGAGGTAGCGGGCGACGTCGATGCGTGTCAGGTCGACGTAGTCGGACGGCGAAATCCCCACGTCCTGCGTGAAGACCCGCGTGAAGTTGCGTCGGCTCATTGCCGCGATCTTCGCCAGGGCATCGACGGACAGATCCGCGGTCGGATGATTCAGGATGTATTGCTGGACGTTGTAGAGCCTGCTGCGGTCCGCAGTTTGCGCGGCCAGATGCACGCTGAACTGCGACTGATCCCCCGGTCTCTTCAGGAACACGACGAGACGGCGTGCGACGTAGAGGGCCACTTCACGGCCGAGGTCCTCCTCAACGAGCGAGAGACCGAGATCGATCGCCGCGCTCGATCCCGCGGATGTGACAAGGGCGCCGTCCCGAACGAAGACCCGGTCGCCTTCCACCATCGCTTCGGGAAAGCGTTCGGCGAGCAGCGGGGCAAACTGCCAGTGCGTCGCCACCCGGCGGCCGCCGAGGAGTCCGGCGGTGCCAAGCAGGAAGGCCCCCGTGCAGACCGAGCCGTAGCGCCGCGTCTGCGGCGCCATCAGGCTTAGCCAGTCAATGACGCCCTTGCCCGGCGCATCGGGGACGCCCACGCTTCCGGCAACTAGAAGCGTGTCTGGGCCGTTCACGATCGCCAGATAGGCCGAGTCCGGCAGGACTCTCAGCCCCGAACTGCAAAGGATGTGGCGGTCTATGTGGAACCTCCAGCTCAGGGCGCGGTAGCCCTATTAACTGTATCACCCAGCCGGCTCAGGACAATCAATGGGCGAGGTCAAACAGGCGGCGAATAGCGCCGTACACATCGAGATGCTCGGGCGCCAGTAATGCGGGCGCCCGCCACAATCTTGTATTTTTGACCAAGAGAACTCAGAGCGGAGCCCAGCCAGCCCAATCCTGCAGATCCGCCGCGCACCGTGGCCATATGGACTTCAATCGTCGCAACGAATGGCGCGAAGGGATCGACGCTTTGGTACGCCGCAGCGAATGCGTGAGATATTCCTGAGGTCGAAGTCCGATCGCAACGACCCATTCATCCACAAGGCGGGCATACCGCCTCGTTTTCGGCCGTCGTCCGATTGAGATGTGGCGGCGGCTACGAGGCTACGTGCTCTAAAACCTTGTATCCCAATGCCTTGCGCCGAGTTTACGGAACCTACTAGGCGGTGGCGCGTCATATAGGCAGGTCCCATCCGGAGTGAACTCGATGATCAGGCTCCTTGTTGTCGCGGCGGCGTTCCTCCTCGCTTGTGGGGGAGCCGAAGCGGCGAAGCAGGATATGGCCGACGTCAACCAGGCGCAATTTGCATCCGACACCCCAAAGGGTTTCAGCCCAGTCGTTCTGAAGGCACAGATTCTCTTGGACCGTGCGCGCTTCTCTCCAGGCCTGATCGACGGCCACCTTGGAGAGAGCTTCACCAAGGCGATCAGCGCCTTCCAGACGGCGAACGGTTTCCCGTCCGATGGCAAGCTCACCCAGGAAACCTGGGACAAGCTTCTGGCTACCTCCGCGAGCCCGGTCCTGATCACCTATGAACTGACACGCAAGGATGTGCGCGGACCTTTTACAAAGCGAATTCCGGCTCGACTGGAGCGCATGGCCCGGCTGTCGAGGCTCGGCTATCACAATGCGGCCGAGAAGCTGGCGGAGCGCTTCCACATCAGCGAACCCCTGTTGCAAAGGCTCAATCCCGGCATCGGCTTGAAAAAGGCCGGCACTAAGTTGCTGGTCCCAGATATTGGTCGGGGCGATCCTGCCGCCGCCATTGCCGAGCTTGAGGTCGACAAGGAGGCTCGGGTGCTACGCGCGCTTGATCCGTCCGGTAAAGCGCTCGCTGTCTACCCTGCCTCGATCGGAAGCGACGAAAAGCCGGCGCCGAGTGGCCAGGCAGAGGTCAAACGCGTGGTGCACAATCCGACCTATCACTACGATCCCCACTTCGCTTTCAAGGGCGTCAAGACCAAGCGGCCCTTCACCATTGCTGCCGGCCCTAACAATCCGGTGGGGTCTATATGGATCGATCTGTCGATCGAAAGCTACGGCATTCACGGCACGCCCGAACCCGGCAAGATCGGCAAGACTTTCTCGCATGGCTGCATTAGGCTGACGAACTGGGATGCCGAAGACCTCGCCTCGATGGTACGAAAGGGCACGAAAGTTACCTTCAAAGGCGAAATGGCCGACCCTAGCGACAAACCTAAGTAGGCACCCACCAATCTTGTCGTTGGCGGATGCGCGGATGGGCGAATCCCGGTTACTTCGCAGACGCTTTGTTGAGCTGCCTGTCCTTGGGTGGCAACCATTTCTGAAACAACTAATCCCACGAGCTATCGGGTGTTGCCTGACGTCCCCGAGCGGCTGCTGAAGACGATCACGAAAGCGCCTTTCATCCAATGGAGTACGACAGGGCCGGTCAAATCCTTGATCCGGTCAATGCCAAGTCGCCTTCGTTGGGCCCTCGGTAAAGTGGCGCAGTCAGCACCACATCCGAGTGTTGCCCTCAAAAGCAAAATCATCGCAGCGGTGCAGCCAAAGTGTTGCTATCGCGTTGGCCTACGGTCCCGCATGAGCGTGACGCGAACGCAAGAGTTTCTCGACTCCATGATTTCAAAAAAGCTTGCAGCCGATGCCGGAGCTGTTGCGGACTTTCTTACCATGATGGGAAATGAGAAGCGGCTTTTGATCATGAACCAGCTGGCCGGCGGCGAACTTTCGGTCGGAATGCTTGCCGGAAAGGTTCTGCTGAGCCAATCAGCTCTTTCCCAGCATCTTGCCAAGCTCCGCGCGTTCGGCCTTGTCGACGCTCGTCGTGACGGCAAGATGGTCTACTATTTCTGCTCGTCTAGCGCGGCACGTGAGCTGCTCGCCATGCTGGATGGCTTCCTGATGACCGAAAGGCTGGGAGCAGGGCCGCAATACGTCGCCGACAGACTGCGCCGGTTGCGAACAGTCTGAGCACTTTGACGCCGACTACATGTGGGTGCCGGGCGACGGCATAGACTTCGGCTCTTACGAAACCGGGCAGCTACCCAAAGTCACCCAAAGGCTGGACGGCGGACGCCCGCTATTTCGCAGGCGTGTTAAATTCACGGTTTGCCGTGTAATCGATCGCGAAGGTCCCCGCGGCCGCGCGAACGCCTTGCTTAACATTCGATATCGTGACCGTTGTAGTCAGCCCTTTGTCGTCGGTAAGAGTCCACCTGCGCAAGTCGAGCGATTGCCTGTCGAACACCATGGAAATGTTCGAATTACCGAAGGCTGACTTATCTGCCAGTTTGATGATTATGTGGGTGCCATCGTCCCTGATGCTTTTCACGCGATTGCCAGAGAAGTCTACCCTATTGTCGAGTAGGAGCCTGAGCGGCGTTTTCGATAGAGCATAGAGGCGCGATGTCTTGAGCTTCCTATTATAAACGACCAACGATTTGCCATCCGAAATTACGCTGACCCCCGATTTGCCTGTATAGTTGAATCGGATCTTACCCGGGCGTTGAAGAAAAAACTTACCGGCGGTCTTTTCCCCTTTGCACCCACCTGAACAAAGTCTCCGGTCATGGACTTTACCGATGAGAAATGCTCGGCAATCGCTTGGGCTTCGACAGGCGCGGCTGAGATCGCGGTCGTAAGTTCGAAGTTTACCGCCATGGCGCCAGCTAGAGCGCACCAGAAAACAAGCAGTCTTGTGACCGTAAATGGCATCTGATTATCCGCATATGAAAAGGCGCGTGATCATACGGGACCACGCGCCTCTGGATCAGTAGCCGTCCGGGCACCGAGCCACGTAAACTCTGCCATTCGCATCGCGATATCTGCACTGGCCGGCTTCGCTGGCATGCCCGATGACCGCCCCGGCTATCGCGCCGACTGCGCCGCCGACAACCGCGCCCTTCACCGGGTCGCCGGCCACCGCGGCGCCTACCGCTGCGCCGCCCAACCCGCCGACAGCAGCACCCTGTTCGGTGCGCGAACATGCTGCGAGCGGGATGAGCAGGCTCAAAATGAGAAGTGTCTTTTTCATTGGGTTTCTCCGTAGGCCATTATTAGCCATAGCTTAAATGCACGACTGGATGTTTTGATCCACCGACACCCACCCCCGGCAAGCGAACCCTGATCAGACACGGAGGTGCCACACTGGGATGCGCAAATGCCGCCTTCGTCAGTCATTTGGGAGGGGTGATTTCATTCGTCTCGCGGCGTCCACCAAGGCGGCGCCGTCTCGTTCGATGGTATCGACAAGTTCGCGGGCCCGATCGGGGTCGATGCCTGTTTCCCTTGACAGGAATAAAACACGAAAAGACTTCTCTTCGGACGGAACAGGCGCAACGAACTCGCGCCTCCCGTCGTATCGATCCTCAGGCCGCCGGTTGGCGCGCTTCCGCGCCGTGCGCTTCTTTTGATCACATGCCATGAGTGGCTCGAGCGACATGGCCTCGTCATCTGCTGAGCCAGAAGCGCTCATGATCGCTGTCCTCGGTTTGCCGCTTCCTCTTCGAGCACGGCAAGCTTTTCCCGGATCTCCTCCGGCTCGGCATGCTCCAAGCCGACAACATCGTTTCTGGTTTCGTGCAATGAAACGATGATCTCATCGAGTTTGGCGTGGATGGCGGCTGTGTCTCGATAGCCCTGTATAAGGACGATTCCCGTGATCACGATGGCCGCGACTGAAAGCGCGTAGGTGACCGCATTTGTCATGCCAAAGGGCACCAGGGCGGTGCATGCCACCATGGCTACCATCAGGACGTAGAAACCCGGGGGCCGCGAAAGAAAATCGGCAGCCACGAAAAGGATGCGGTTCATATCAAGGCCACAGTCAACAAAGCAACTCTCTCAGCGCAGCAAGAGGTCAAGCAGATGTTTGGATCGTCAGCCAAGAGAGACTCCAATCATCAGGAAAGTGATCGCCACCGCAAAAATCGGGGCAAGCAGCCAGCGCGCTTGGCCAACACTTCTATCCATTAACTTCCTCCTGCAATCTGCATCGAACAACGAGCGCAGGCAGTGGCTGTTCCGAGCAGCTTTATCCGCAAGACCATTGCGTCTTGCGGTCGGACCTTGGTCCTAGGTGGCCGACCGAAACCTATGTCTGGGAACGTTTGCAAATCTGACAAAGTTGGATGGGCCAGGCGCCGACGACGAGGGTCGAAGGTTCTCGTTGGATCCGGGCACGGCAAAATCGACGAGGTCTATGACTGAGTATGGCCGGTCGCCTCCCGAAGAGGATCGCGTCTTTCGCTGTCAACCGGTCGGCATTGCCATGGCGCTAGCCCGCCTTGATCTTCTGGGGCTCTGCATTGGCAATAGCGAGGAAGATGCTGTCGAGCAGATCCTTGTCGCGGAAGGGCTTACCGAGCAAGGGCACGTCCGCTGGCCGGTCGGCGATGTCGTCCGCGTCGGCATAGCCCGTGATGATAACCGCCGGCCAATCGGAGCGCAGATTGCGTGCGAAGCGGATGACATCCACGCCGGTTACCAGGGGCATTGCGAAGTCGGTAACGATGACGTCGAACTGACCGGGAGTACGTTCGATCATGGCCAGCGCTTCCGCTCCTCCTCCCGCACACGTAACCTCGAACCCACGTTGGCGAAGCGACTCGGCTGTCAGCTGCCGCAACACGTTGCTGTCATCAATCAGAAGGATCGACGGGCGGCCTGCGGAGGCGTCTGGAAGCGTGTGCCCAATGTCGGCTTCGAGCGAAGGACTGGCCGGCTCTTCGACCGAGCGCGGCAACCACAGCTGCATGGCCGTTCCACGATCGACGGCGCTCTCGATGCGCAGCGTCCCGCCCGACTGCTTCATGAAGCCGTAGACGGTGCTGAGACCGAGCCCCGTTCCCTTCCCCACCGGCTTTGTGGTGAAGAACGGTTCGACAACCTTCGCAAGAATGTCGGGCGCGATGCCGGAGCCCGTGTCCTTGACCGTCACAACGACATAGTCTCCCGCGGGCACGTCTTCCGATTGGCTTCCTACTGTATGGTTTTGCGCCTGGACCGTTATTGTGCCGCCGGAGGGCATGGCGTCGCGCGCATTGAAAACCAGATTCATCAAGGCAAGCTCCAGCTGTCCGGCGTCGACATGCACGGGCCACACCGCGTCATCGATCTGCCAGTCGAAGCGTATAAGCCCTCCCAATACCGGTGCGACCAAGCCGTTCATGGTGTCGCCAAGGGCAGCAAGGCGCATCGCTTCCGGCCTCAGGGTCTGACGCCGCGAGAAGGCAAGCATTCGCGTGACCAAGTCGGCACCTTGTTTGGCAGAACGCCGCATCAGGTCGACAACCTGTCGTGCCTGATCGTCCAGCGTCCCGCGGCGTTCAAGCAATCCCAATCCGCTGAGAATGGCGGCGAGCAAATTGTTGAAATCATGGGCTAGGCCACCCGTCAGCTTGCCGATAGCGTCCAGACGTTGCGATTGCAGCAGCTGATCCTCGAGGCCGCGCCGCTCGGTAACGTCAAGCAGTGTCCCCAGTATCTCTGGTTTGTTGCCATCAGACCCGTCCGACATCACACCTTGGTCAAGAAAGATGCGATACTCCCCGTCGGCGCACATCCAGCGGAATTCGCAGGTGTAGAAGCCGGTATTTTTTGCCTGCAGCAGTGCTTGCTCCAACCTTGAGCGGTCTTCAGGGTGGACCCGGCTAAGGCCGAAGGCCGGATCCGAGGTCAAATCGTCAGGCGAAAAGCCGGTCAGGCGCTCGACGCCTTTGGTTACAAAGCGAGCGGCGAAGGGCGGTTCGGCGGCCCGCGCATGGAAACACACCGGCAGAGACCTCAAAATGGCATCCTGCCGCTCCTCTGAGCTACGCAAGGCCCGTTCCGCTTCAAGCTTGTCCTTCTGCGCCTGGAGCGCCTGCGCCAGCAGTCCCTGCTCGGCCGCCGCCTTTCGCTGGATTTCCAGCGTCTTCTCGTGGAGCTCGACGAACACCGCGACTTTCGAGCGCAGCATGATCGGATCGAAGGGCTTGAAGACATAGTCGACCGCGCCGGCATCGTAGCCGCGCAGCATATGGGCTTCCTCCTTGTTGATGGCGGTGAGAAAAATGATCGGCGTGCGCTTGGATTGTTCGCGCTGGCGGATGAGCGAGGCCGTTTCATAGCCGTCTATGCCCGGCATAAGCACATCCAGCAGAATGACGGCGAAATCCTCCTTCAACAGATAGCGCAGAGCCTCTTCGCCCGATTGGGCGCAGATGACATCGCCGGTTGTGGCCAGCACCTCGCTGATCGCCAGAAGATTGCGTTCATCATCGTCAACGGCGAGTATGCGTGCCCTTGCCGGTGCTTGGGCCGATTGCACGACCTCAAGTTTTCTTGCTCTGTTTCGCGGCAGCTTTTGCATGAGGCCCCGCCGTCAGTTCGCTGCCACGAGTATCTTTTCCGGACTCTCAGCGCGTGATCGGGAACGACCGATCCACACACGAAGCAATGCCAGCAGCAGATCAAGATCGACAGGCTTGGCGATGTAGTCGGACGCACCGGCATCCAGACATTTTTGCCGGTCGCCCTTCATCGCTTTGGCTGTCACCGAAATCAGCGGGATGTGAGCGATAGCGGCCGTGCCGCGGATACGCCGCATCGTCTCGTAGCCATCCATCTCCGGCATCATGATATCGATCAAGGCCGCGTCGACATCGGGCGTCTGTTCCAGGAGCGCGATGCCATCACGGCCGCGCTCAGCATGCAGAACCTGTATGCCGTAAGTCTCCAGGACGCTGGTGAGCGAGTAGATGTTGCGGATATCATCGTCGACGATGAGAACCTTGGCTCCCGCCAGATCCGACCTGCCGGTCTGTTCGGTTTCGGTCTCGCGCGCTTCGCGTCCTTCTCCCGGCAGCGTCGCCGAGATATGAAGCGCCAATTGAGCAAAATTCTCCGCACGCGGCGCACTCGCAAGCGCTGGATTCAGCGCCAGCACCTGCTCAAGCGCATCCGGATGGGGGGCAAAAAACAGCAGTTGCGGCAACGCTTCACCGAACTGGCCAGTGAGTTCGTCCAGCACTTGCGCGTTCTCCTTCGCTGAGCGGCCGAAGCCGAGCACGATGGCATCATAAGAGGCCATGCCGACGTCGTCGGCGTTTGCCGCAAACCGACCGACCGCTGTCACCGAGGTGACGCCGTCGCGGATCGCTTCGACGAGCGATAGCCGACGCTCCGGATCGGGGTCGGCGACCAGAACGCGACACCGTAGCGAGATCGCGCTCGCCTTGCAGCATACGCGAAAACCGGGCGAGATTGGTCTTCAACCAGTCCTGCTCGGCATTCTTCAGCGTTTGATCCTTCAGATTGCGGATCATTTCGTTGATGTTGTCTTTGAGCGCCGCGACCTCCCCTGAGGCCTCGACGCTGATGGAGCGCGTCAGATCACCCTTGGTGACTGCGGTCGAGACCTCGGCGATCGCGCGGACCTGGGTGGTCAGATTGGCAGCGAGCTGGTTGACATTGTCGGTCAGGTCGCGCCACAGGCCGGCCGCACCCGGCACACGCGCCTGTCCGCCAAGTTTGCCCTCGATGCCGACTTCGCGGGCGACATTGGTCACTTGGTCGGCAAAGGTCGCAAGCGTCTCGATCATGCCGTTGATGGTGTCGGCCAGAGAGGCGATTTCGCCCTTCGCGTCGACTGTCAGTTTGCGCTTCAGATTGCCTTGCGCGACCGCTGTCACCACGTCGGCGATGCCACGCACCTGATTGGTCAGGTTTGTCGCCATCAGGTTGACGTTGTCGGTCAGATCCTTCCAGGTGCCTGCGACGCCTTCGACCCGCGCCTGACCGCCAAGTTTGCCCTCTGTGCCGACCTCGCGCGCCACGCGGGTCACCTCGCCGGCAAAGGAGTTGAGCTGGTCCACCATGGTGTTGATGGTCGATTTGAGCTCGAGGATTTCGCCCTTCACGTCGACCGTGATCTTCTTGGACAGGTCACCGCGCGCAACGGCGGTCGTCACTTCAGCGATGTTGCGCACCTGGCCGGTCAGGTTCTCGGCCATGGAGTTCACGTTGTCGGTCAGGTCTTTCCACGTGCCGGCGACGCCGCGCACCTGCGCCTGGCCGCCAAGCTTGCCTTCCGTACCGACCTCGCGTGCCACGCGCGTCACTTCCGACGCGAATGAGTTTAGCTGGTCCACCATCGTGTTGATTGTGTCCTTGAGCTCGAGAATCTCGCCGCGGACATCGACGGTGATTTTCTTCGACAGGTCGCCGAGCGCCACGGCCGTGGTCACTTCGGCGATGTTGCGCACCTGGCCGGTCAGGTTGGCGGCCATGGCATTGACGTTGTCGGTCAGGTCTTTCCATGTGCCAGCGACGCCACGCACCTGCGCCTGTCCACCCAACTTGCCGTCGGAGCCGACCTCACGCGCCACACGCGTCACTTCCGACGCGAAGGAATTCAGCTGGTCGACCATCGTGTTGATGACGTCCTTGATCTGCAAGATCTCGCCCAGTGCATCGACCGTGATCTTCTGTGTCAGGTCACCGGTCGCAATGGCCGTTGCAACCTTGGACACGTCGCGCAATTGCACCGTCAGGTTGCCCGCCATGGCGTTGACGTTGTCGGTCAAATCCTTCCACGTACCGCCGACGCCTTCGACATGAGCCTGGCCGCCAAGCTTGCCTTCCGAGCCCACTTCACGGGCCACGCGCGTGACTTCGGAGGCGAAGGAATTCAGCTGATCGACCATCGTGTTGACGGTCTTTGAGTTCCAGGATTTCGCCTTTGACGTCGACGGTGATCTTCTTCGACAGGTCGCCACGCGCCACGGCCGTCGTCACCTCGGCGATGTTGCGCACTTGCCCGGTCAGATTGGCGGCCATCAGGTTGACGTTGTCGGTCAGATCCTTCCACGTACCGCCTACGCCCTTCACCTCGGCCTGGCCGCCGAGCTTACCTTCGGTGCCGACCTCGCGCGCCACGCGCGTCACTTCCGAGGCGAAGGAGTTCAGCTGATCGACCATCGTGTTGATGGTGTCCTTCAACTCAAGGATTTCGCCTTGCACGGCGACCGTAATTTTCTTCGACAGGTCGCCCGAAGCGACCGCCGTCGTCACCTCGGCAATGTTACGCACCTGCCCCGTCAGGTTTTCTGCCATAGAGTTGACGTTGTCGGTGAGGTCCTTCCACGTGCCGGCGACGCCCCGCACCTGTGCCTGGCCGCCAAGCTTGCCTTCGGTGCCAACCTCACGGGCGACGCGTGTCACCTCGCCGGCGAATGAATTGAGCTGGTCGACCATGGTGTTGATGGTCGATTTCAGCTCGAGAATTTCGCCCTTCACGTCGACCGTAATCTTCTTAGACAGGTCGCCCAAAGCCACGGCGGTGGTCACCTCGGCGATATTGCGCACTTGACCCGTGAGGTTCTCGGCCATCGAATTCACATTGTCGGTCAGATCCTTCCATGTGCCGCCGACACCCTCGACGCGCGCCTGGCCGCCGAGCTTGCCCTCCGTGCCGACCTCTCGGGCCACGCGGGTCACTTCCGACGCGAAGGAATTGAGCTGGTCCACCATCGTGTTGATGGTGTTCTTCAGTTCGAGGATTTCGCCTTTGACGTCGACGGTGATCTTCTTCGACAGATCGCCCGACGCGACTGCGGTTGTAACCTCCGCGATGTTGCGCACCTGCCCGGTCAGGTTCGTCGCCATTGCGTTGACGTTGTCGGTCAGGTCTTTCCACGTGCCGGCAACGCCTTTCACCCGCGCCTGACCGCCGAGCTTTCCTTCGGTGCCGACCTCACGCGCCACGCGCGTCACTTCCGAGGCGAACGAGGCCAACTGGCCAACCATGGTGTTCACGATCTTGCCGATACGCAGGAACTCACCGCGCAGTGGTCGGCCGTCGATTTCGACCATCATGGTTTGCGACAGGTCACCCTTGGCCACGGCGCCGATGACGCGGGCCACCTCGGCGGTCGGCTGGACCATGTCTTCAATGAGGTCGTTGACAGATCGGACACTGGATTCCCAACTGCCGGTGGCGTTTCGAACGCGGCCGCGTTCGCCAATCCGCCCTTCCTTGCCGACCACTCTGCTCAGGCGTTCGAATTCACGCGTGACATGATGGATGAGATCGACGATCTCATTGAAGGTATCGGCGATCTCGGAATCGACCCCTTCATAAACATTGTCGATACGGACTGAAAAATCACCGCGCCGAAAAGCCCTTAGAGAATTGAGAATGCTTCGACGGTCCAATTGTTTCTTGGATGCCTGCACGGTCAAAGCGCCCCTCCCACCTCAATGGAATATGCTTGAAACTGCCCCTGCGGGCTGAATGATACATCCCCCCGCAATCCCGAAACGCCGCATTTGAAGTTTCGTTCCATAGGACGCTGCGCCAGAGCGGCCCCAATCAAGGAGATCAAACCTGGTTTTGAAGCAGAGCGAAGATTTACCCTAGCGTGGGGTTGCCTGGCGGATCTGACCGCAGAGGGCTCATGCCAAATTAAGGAAATATGCGCCAAAGGTCGTCGGCCAACGGGCCAACGCAAAGCCTGCCGCCATTGCGCGATCATTAGCCATCCGATCCCGCGCATGGCCAGCGCTCAGTCCGACCGCAACTGCCGATTACATCAAAGCGGCGTGTTGTCATTGGCCTGCCGGGCGGCTTCGGCCTCGGCAACGTCGATCGAGCAAAGCTCGTTGCCTGCATGGTCGCGCACGCGTATCAGCCATCCGGTCAGATCGTCAGCGCCGGGCTGCAGATCGACCAGCATGTCGATCGCGCAACGAATCGCTTCGGCGCGAGCGGCCTCAAAACTTGGCATCTCGGCAGGTGGAACCTGCCGAGTCTGGTCTCCATCGCGATATTCGAATGTGTAAATATTGCTCTCCGCGGCGTGGACATCGCCGCGTTCCTCAGAACTACCCGGCACGTCGTTACCGTCGACTGGCATCTCGAACGTTGCGGTCTGGACAAGCAGAGCCTTTGCACGCTCGATTGCGCTGAGGGCGCCGTCGGCGTCTTCCCCTCGGGCCATTTCAACGGCGACAGATTCCCCGCCCTCACCTTCAAACACCACTCGAACGAGAGGCAGGCCAGAGGGCGCCGCCGCAGGTCCAATGTTGATCCCAACAATCTGCATGAGAATTCTTTCAATTGTTCAGAAACGGCCAGGCTCTCGCAACTGCCGATCAGCGATTTGGCTGATCGTGGTCTTCATCGGCGCGGCCGAGGTAGTCGCTGGCTGCCGTCAATACGGCCAGGAACGCAGCGGCGTATCTGGCAAACCCGAAGGCCTGTGCAGCGGCCAATTTCGCACCGCGCGCATGTTCAGCGATAAACTTGTCTGCGGTATCCTGAGCTTCAGCTCCAGCCTTGCCAAACAGAGCGCGCTCTTTTGCCGTTGGCTCAAACGCCTTGCCGATAATGTGGCCAAGCAACAAGCCTCCCGCAGATCCAGCAAGCACCTTCGCACGCGCTGAGTTTGTGAGCGCCTTGCGCGTATGGGCTTCATAGCGAATTGACGGCGCGTCCGAATGCGTGGCGTCGGCAGCCAGGTCGACAGCGTCATGATCGGAGCTTGCTGGGCTGCGGGAACTTCGCCTGCCGGCGTCAAACACCGCGATTGCGCCCAACGCGACCGCTGCGGCGGCGCCGCCATTATCCTTCACCGCGTCGGACACACCGCCAAACACCTTCGCAACCTTCCGCTTCGCGTATCGGGTCGACGCATCGACCAGATTTCGGGGCTGCAGCCGCCGGCTTATTTCGCTGACAGGCTCAAACAAGGCCTGCCGTTCTGCTCGGCTTTGCAGCATGATCTCTCGCATCTCTTCACTGGGTTGAGCCAAAACGCATCCCCTGTTTGAGTGCTGCGATATCGGTGCGCACCTGATTGACGGTCTCGACCGGTGTGATGGTCCATCCCACAAGCGCTCGCTTGGCAAGGTAGAGCAACAGCACTCCACCCACCCCCAGCAAGATGGCAACGATAAGACAAGCGATCATCGGACTTACTTCGAAGTGGATCATAGCGAGGATCAGGAACTGGACCATCGCGAACGCTGCCAGAACAAAGAGCGCTAATGCGGCGATGCCGCACGCGCCTGACGACACAATCGTCGACGTCTTGACCTTCATCTCCGCCTGCAGAAGGCGAAGATCGAGGCGCATCAGCGAAGCGAAATGGCTCAGCCCTTCGCTTAACACGCTCCCCAAGGGCCGGCGATCGAAACCATCATCCATTTGGAGTGCTCTTCTTCTCAGGACCGATCTGAGCTTCGCATGATGCGGGTGAGGACCACGCCGGCCAGGATGCCGACGCCGAAAAAGGCGGCCGGTTGGCGCTGCGCGAATTTCGTCACCGAGTCGAGCAATTCGCCCACGTTGCGATCCCTGATATCCGACGAGATCCGTTCCACACCTTCGGCTGCGCTGCGAACCATGCCAGCAACCTGTGGGGATTGTTTCTCTATGCCGTCGGCGGCTTCTTTGACGGAATGGGCGATATTGGCGATCGCGTCGGCGCCAGCGGTCTTGTTCGTCTCTACCGCTTCCTTGAATGCTCCAGCAGCATCCGATGCCACTGAGCCGGCATAATTTTTCGCGTCAGTCGACACGGAGGCGGCGGCGGTTTTGAGATGCCCTGCCGTTTCGGCCGCGCTCGACTTCAACTTGCCGAGTGCTTCCTTGCTGCCGGCCACCTCGGCTTCGGATGTGTGCAACCATCCAAGCTCTGCTGGAGATTCCTGTTGGTCGTTGTTGATTGGCGTGTTCACGGCTTTTCACTCCTGTTGTTGTAAAGTGAACTCTGGGAACAGCGACCAGTTCCTGCCGCCAACGAATTTATCCTGAGCCCCGATTGGTCCCCGGACCGGAGGCGCCCTCAGCTAACTCTGACTTCGTCTCGCCCATGGACAAGCCCGTCGCCCGCCACAAGTATCAAATCCTAGATTGCCATGATGGAAGCGCTCGTCTGCAATTGGGTTCAATCGGAGGGAGCAAGCAATGCCAAAAAATACGATTTGCCTGTGGTATGACAAGGACGCGGAGGCTGCGGCCCGGTTCTACGCGGAGACCTTTCCCGATAGCGCGGTAGGTGCTGTTCATCGTGCACCGAGTGACTTTCCGTCCGGAAAGAAGGGCGACGTGTTGACGGTCGAATTTAGCATCGCTGGCGTTGAATGTATCGGTCTCAACGGAGGCCTAGCTTTCAAACAGAGCGAAGCTTTCTCATTCCAGATCGCCACCGACGATCAGGACGAGACGGACCGCTACTGGAATGCAATTGTCGGTAACGGCGGCCAGGAAAGCGCCTGTGGTTGGTGCAAGGACAAGTGGGGCGTGTCTTGGCAAATTACGCCGCGCACACTGACCGAGGCGATGGCGGCCGGCGGCGACGAGGCCAGGCGCGCGTTTGACGCGATGATGGACATGAAGAAGATCGATGTTGCAGTGATCGAGGCGGCGCGTCGCGGCTGAGGCTGCATCGCGCAGCAACATTGCCAAAGTGCGGGCTCGTTTTCCTCGTCCACAGCACTAGGTTCCCATTTAGGCAAAAGGGGTACCCAATGCGAGTGGCACGCGAAGCCTGGCTTCTTGGCAAGGAGAGCATCCTCGGCTTCATCAACGACAATGCCCTCAGCCACGGTGCGGCCATGGCATTCTATGCCGTTACGTCCCTGGCCCCCATCCTGTTGATCGTTGTTGCGATTGCCGGACTTGTCTTCGGGCATGAAGCGGCGCAATTGGCCTTGTCAGCCGAAATTGCAGGCGTGATGGGCACGCAAACCGGTGACCTTCTGCGCACCACCATTGAAAGCGCGTCTCAAAGGACAGCCGGCACACTTGCCACCCTGGTGGGCATCGCCACGCTCTTCGTTACAGCTTCAGGAGTGTTTGGCGAAATGCAGCTTTCGCTCAACACGATCTGGAAGATTGAGCCTCCAGCAATGTCCCTCTCCCGGTTGGTGCGGGCGCGAGCAGCGAGCCTGGGCCTTGTGGCCGCGCTGGGATTTCTGCTGCTTGTGTCGTTGGCGGCAAGCACTGCCATTTCCGCGCTTGGCGCTGTTATCAATGACCATCTGCCGTTCGGCACGTTCATCCTCGCATCGATAAACGGCATCGTATCGTTCGTGCTGATTCCGCTCTCTTTGCCGCAATCTTCAAAATCCTCCCGGACAGGTCCCTCGAGTGGCGCGATGTCGGAATTGGCGCGGTAGTGACCGCCTTGCTCTTCACGATCGGCAAGTCGCTGATTGGCTGGTACATCGGAACCAGTGCGATCGCATCCTCCTACGGCGCGGCGGGCGCGCTGCTGATCGTGCTGCTTTGGGTTTACTATTCGTCGGAGATTTTCCTGCTCGGCGCCGAGTTGACGCGAGCCTATTCGGTGCGTCTCGGCAGTCGATCGGACCTTCAGCCAATAGTGGAGGCAGGGAAGGCTCCGCCGCAACAGATGTCGAATCCCGCGGCAACTACCGAACACGAGGTCCAGGCCTGGATCGTGATCACGGGTTTGCTGACCGCTGTGGCGACAAGGCTTTTGCAATCGCGGCGGTCTTGATTGCTTTCGCACCAATTCTGTTTCCCTTGGAACGCAAGCCGGACGCGGACATTGCATAGGAAAAGGAGGTTTCCCATGCCGAAATTCCGCTTTGAGACTACAACATCTGGCCAGACTACCGCATTCGAGGAAGAGCTGGACAGCCCGGAGATGGCGAGTCCGAGAGCGATCGAAAAGGCACGCGCAGCAATGGTTGCGGACGGGTCTGATACCGAGCAATCAGGATCGGTTACCAGAGTCTATGATGAAGCCGGATATCTGGTCGCCACCGTCAATTTTTCCGATGTGTTGCCGATTGGCCCGGACGCCGCTCAGCAAGGCATTGGCGATCCGCCTGCCGAAGAGCCAGGCGTAATGCGATCAGGCTGATGGATGCTGATCAACGTTGACGTTCGCGGCGCCACTCACTGCCGATTTCACGTCGCGACTGCCTTCTGGACTTTGCCCTTCGCTTCCCGCTGGCCGCGCGATGCCTGCCATTAAGGTGGCAGGCCTAGTCCTCGGGATCGTTGGTGCTAGGGGCGGGCTGCGCATTCATCAGCGTAGATAGGGCGGTGATGATCTGGGGTAGGAAGAATGGCTTGGTGATCATAACGCTCTCGGGGACGCCCTCAGCGCCCCAATGGATAGCACTATCGCCGCTCATGTAGATCACAGGGATGGTTGAGTTGGCTTGGCGCAAATGCCTGGCTATTTCCCAGCCGGATCTGCCACTACCCAGGCGGATGTCCGTAACAAGACCCTTGAACTTGGTTGGATCCGCGTCGAAGGCCGCCAACGCCTGTTCGGCGTCTTTTACGGCCACGACTTCGAATCCCGCTTCCTGCAACGCAGTCTCAACGTCGAGCAAAATTAGCGGCTCGTCTTCAACGACCAAAACCGCACTGACACTCATTTGTTAAACGCCCCCATTGCGCACCACTACGGTTTAGGCGGGGTTTGGTTCCACAAAGCACACGACATGATCCTCTCCACTGACGTTTGCCAGCTGCATATCCGCAACAAGACCCAAGGAGCGCCCCGCAAAGTACGGCCACGGGTTCACGTTTCGGTTCAGGGGCTAATAGAGCCGCTAGCATGGCGACGACGCTCACGCGTGTCTCGGGGGCTCGCTGACCGCAGCCTCTGACCGCCCGAGTGGGAGCCTTCACTATTGAAGGGAGGGGCTTTCACCGCCGAAGGGCGATATCCATCGCCTTTTCCAGGTCGTCATCAAAGAAAGGCTTAGCCAAGCGGGTGGCAGTTGTCTGTGAGTCGGATGGAAGTTCGGCATAGCCCGTGGCTAGAATCGCAGGAAGATGGGGGCGCTCAGCCCTAGCCAGTTCTATGAGCTCGGCCCCTGTCATGCCTGGCATCGCGTGATCCGTTATCAGCAAGTCCAGCTTCGCTTCACCCTTCAAGATCTCAAGCGCCCGCGTGCCAGAGCTTGCCTCCAACACCGCATGGCCCAGATCCTCCAGCATTGCGACCGTGTTCATCAGGACAAGCGGGTCATCGTCGACAGCCAAGATTGATATCGCATGCCGGTTTGACGTGTCTGGTGGTGGCGTCTGGGCCTTTTCGACCTGAGGCTGAGATGCCATAGCCGCGGGAAGCCAAATCTCAACCGTCGTCCCGGCGCCGAGTTGACTGTGAACGACAAGGCGGCCTCCTGACTGCTCTGCAAACCCCTGCGCCATCGCGAGACCCAAACCCGTCCCTTTGCCGACGCCTTTAGTTGTAAAGAAGGGCTCAGTCGCCCGTGCCAACGTTTCAGCGTCCATGCCTTGGCCCACGTCTTTCACCGAGAAACGGACATAGCGGCCTGCTTTGAGCCTGTGAGGATTGAAAACGTCCAACTCCTCCGCCTCAGCGCTAATGACGAGTGGCCCGCCAGAGGGCATCGCATCTCGCGCATTGACCGCAAGATTCAAAAGCACCGACTCCAGCTGGTTGGGATCAGTCACGACGCTGGGAAGCGACAGGGGAAATTGGGTCAAAACAGGGATAGACGGACCGATAGCCCGTTCAAGCATATCCGTCATGCCACGCACGAGTTCAGGAACAGAGACCGTTTGTTGATCAAGCTCTTGGCGACGTGCAAATGCCAACATTCGCTGGGTTAGCGAAGAGCCCCTCTCCGCAGCGTGCAAAGCGTTGTCCAAAAGCGACACCAGTTTCGGATCGTTGGATAGGCGCCTCCGTATCATCGAGAGGCTGCTCTGGATCACCATCAAAAGATTGTTGAAGTCGTGCGCGACCCCACCGGTGAGCTGACCTATGGCTTCCAGCTTTTGGATTTGGAAGAGTTGTTCGCGGGTTTGCTCCAGCTCTTTCTGAGCCTTGCTGCGTTCGGTCACATCGCGGGTGATTTTGGCAAAGCCAATCAGTTCCCCGCTGTCATTTCGGATTGCATCGATGATCACATGGGCGAGAAACGTCGTTCCGTCCTTGCGCAAACGCCAAGCTTCCCGTTCGAAGCGACCTTCCTTGGCGGCGATCGCAAGGCTCTCTTTCGGAAGTCCAGCTTTTCGGTCAGCCTCAAGATAGAAGCGCGAAAAATGTTCGCCCAGAATCTCGTCGGCCTTGTAGCCTTTGATCCGCTCCGCCCCCAGGTTCCAGCTGGTTACAAATCCCTTCGGATCCAACATGTAAATGGCGTAATCGGCTACGCTCTGAACCAAAATTCGAAACTGTTCTTCGCTGCTTTTCAGTGCCTGTTGAGCGCTTTGTCTTTCAGTCAAGTCGCGGGTGATTTTGGCAAATCCGACCACTGAGCCGTCGGCGCCACGCACGGGATCGATAACCACGTGCGTCCAATACTCCGTGCCGTCCTTGCGAACGCGCCACCCTTCGGCCTCGAACCGTCCCTCGACCGCGGCCGTTTTCAGCGCACGCTCGGGCAACCCTGAGGCTCTGTCCCCATGCCTGTAGAAGACCGAGAAATGTTGGCCGATGATCTCGACTGCGCTGTACCCCATAGATTTTTGCGCGCCCGGGCTCCAGCTGCCGACGATCCCGTTTGCATCCAGAAGGTACACTGCATAATCGGTAATAGAATCGATGAGCACGCGATAGCGGTCCTCAACAGGAAGCGATGAGGTTGGCTGCTCGATTGACAATTTTTGCAAAGTTCCTGCTCCCGTAACAGGTAGAAACGCCAGCACAAACCCTTGGTTCCGCTCTCTCAAGGGTGGCCTATCTTTTGATAGGTTTGGCCGCCGTCGGAAGGTTCGCCATACATCTCGGCGATACCCCAAGCGATGGCCACGAGCGCGCCCAACAAGACGCCCATAACAGGCCGCCCCAATGCGCCCAGGTGGTCTGGAATGTCGTTCGTCTAAAACGCACCTTGGGAGGGGGATGCCCGTGCGTGCTGTCAATGAGGTGGGACCTGCCGGTCAAATACAAAAAAGGGCCGTCGGTGGTCGCGAAAGGAATCAGCTTTGCCGGGGAACGAGATCCTAGGGCAGAAGTTAACCGGCATCGCGGATACGGCAAGGGAGTAAAAAATGGGATTCTTTGGCAAATACTTCTCCGGCCTCGGCCGTAAAAAGCCTGACGACAAGCAACAGAGCGGCGACATGCGCAAGGCTACGGGTGCTGGCACGGCTCTCGCTGCGCATTCAAAGGACGCCACGAGTTCGGCGGCCACGGGACAGAACCCGGCGGCGGCAAAGAAGAAATCGGACACCTGAGCTTGGAGAGCGTCAGGCCCACCTGCGAGAGGATCTTCCGGTGGGAACGTCGCGACGCGACACGAGTTGTGAGCGAACGCATTCAATCGCTGGAGGACACCTGATGGCCAAGCGTCGAGAGCAAGACACCGATCTCACCCCCGCCGAGGCGACGGCTCGTATCTGGGAGCTCGCCAAGCAGATCGATGTCTGCATGTTCGTCACATGGGACGGCGAGTACAACCGAGCTCGGCCGCTTTCTGCGCGCGTGCACCGCGACGAAAACGCGATCTATTTCCTCGTCAATGACGACAGCGCGAAGACCAGGCAGCTGTCGAACTATCCGAAGGTGACGTTGGCCTGGAGTGACAGCAGCCACTACAAATACGTCACCATATCTGGTCCGGCTGCGGTGACCAATGACAGGGGAAAAATTGGCGAGCTGTGGGAAAAGACCGACGCGGCATGGTGGGACAATGCCGATGATCCCGAGATCCGTCTGATAACTGTGAAGCCGGACGAAGGCGAATTGTGGGACAGCCCCGGTCTGGTTGTCGCGACCGCAAAGATGGCCTTGGCTGCCGTGACCGGCGCAAAGCCGAATATCGGCGAAAACGCAAAAGTCGACCTCTGAGTCCTTCTGCATTGCGGAGAAAACAAATGACCAATCCCGCGACCAAATACACCAGCGAGCCGTTCAAGGAGCAGCGCCAACAATGGCCGGCTCTTCAGCGCGACATGGATCCCGTTCCTGACTGCGGTCAGACAAGCTATCGAGGCTCAAACCGGCTGGCTGGCCGCAAGGCTCTGGTTACCAGCGGCGACTCAGGAATCGGACGCGCCGCGGTAATTGCCTTCGCGCGCGAAGGCGCCGATGTGGCGATCAATTACTTCCCCAGCGAAGAGCCGGACGCGCAAGATGTGGCGGACCTGATCCGCGCGGAGGGCCGCAAGGCCATCCTCATCCCGAGAGACCTGACAGACCAAAAATTCTGCATTGAACTGGTCGAGACGGCCCATCGAGAACTCGGCGGCATCGACATTCTGGTCAACAACGCGGCCTATCAGCAGTCAAAGGCTTCCATTGCGGACATCAGCTTCGAGCAGTTTGACCGCACCTTGAAAACCAATCTCTACGCAATGTTCTGGATTACGAAGACCGCCTTGCCGCTGATGAAGCCAGGCGCGGCTATCATCAACACCGCCTCTGTCAACTCATTCAACCCTGGAGAGGAATTGCTCGACTACGCCACGACGAAAGGCGGCATCGCAATCTTCACGAAAGGCCTGGCAAAGCAGGTCGCCAAACGGGGCATACGCGTCAACGCCGTCGCGCCTGGGCCGGTGTGGACGCCATTGCAGGTTGCGGGTGGACAGTTGCCGGGGACATTGCACGAATTCGGGCAAGACACCCCCATCGGTCGCGCTGGCCAGCCGGCGGAACTGGCACCCCTTTTCGTCCTCCTTGCCTCGGGTGAAATCACTTACACCGATGGAAGCGTCTTTGGCGCCAACGGGGGTACGGGCGTCATATGAGGTTGCATTGCCAACCCTTGTCTCTAAACGCGGCCATTCGGAACAAAACGCAGTCTCACCTATTGATGCGTAGCATTCAGTGGGTGACGACAGATGGCGGATAACACAGCACCGGCAGATAGAGGGCATAGAGGGCCGAAGACATTCCTGGGGCGCCTGACCCGGGTTTCCGTGCCCCGTCACGAACTGGAATTCATCAGCAAAGTGGGCCGCCTCAATCGCGAGGAGGCTGTTGCTCTTTTGCACAAGCATATGGGCGATCGCGAGGCCGTCTTCCGGGAGCTGGCATCGCGTCGCAAGGTCTGACCCTCGGAGGACAGCATGGACGATGATTTAAGACAGAGACTGATCGACCACAGCGCCCGCATGCGCACCAGGGCAGCCGAGTTGGCGCTGCCTGACGGCAACAGCGATATCTCCGCACTGATGTCGGGCATTGCATTGACGCTCGAAGCCATGCTGGTCATAGCCGAAGAGACCAAGACGCCACGATCCGGACCAACGGTATACCCCTCCGAACGCCCCTAAAATTAGCCCTGACAGGATGAGGAGGAGTCTGTGGTCCGACTGACTCGCGAACAATGCCGTGCGGCGAGAGGGTTGCTGGACTGGCCACAGGTCAGGCTGGGCGCGAAGTCGAATGTAAGTGAGGGAACAGTTCGTGATTTCGAGAACGGCAAGCGCGTCCCCACTGTCGACAAGCTGATCGCAATGCAATCGGCGTTGGAAGCGGCAGGCGTCGCCTTACTGGGCGATGGCGAGACATCGGAGGGCGGACCAGGAGTTCGGCTCAGGGAGCTACCTGCCTCGCGACCGGTCATTCGAGATGGTGAAGCCGGCATCATCGACAACAGCGAAATGTAAGGATCCGGCGACACGCGACCGCCTTCATCGGGCCTGCTGACGATCGGCGACATTCATGGCCGAGTATCCTTTCCATCGGTCGGCGACGCCTGACTTGGATTTTGACCATCTGACTGGTGCGTCTTGTCATCGACGTCGTTTACAGGACGCGTCAGCCCAATCCCGTCTTTAGGCTTCTTGTTGCCAGCCGCGTCCTGCGAGAACGCGTCCGAAGGGTCCGGGCCGGTCCGGGCCGGATATTTCCTTGCTCCGGTTTCGCGATGGTTTTCGTTGTCGGGCATTGTGATCCTCCTGGCTGATGGATCGATAACCACGCCAGGCGCCAAGGAGTTCCGCGCCTCATGGAACATTCCTCCCGGCCGGTCGTTGGCCAGCAAAGGAGATCGTTGGAATGGCCAGCATCAAAAACCTCAACAAGGCGATCATCAAGGAACCTGAAAGCGCCGGCGCCGAGATCGAACGCAAGAATCCGGGCGACAATGATACCGGCGAAGCTGCGGTTGCCGCCAAGACGGTGAGTGCCCCGAACGGGAAGGCAAGCTCATCTGCCGATCCATTCTCAAACAGGCGCAGCGATGCACGGCCGGTAAGCGGCAAGACACCGCGCCCAACCGAGAAGCCCGGAGAATAGTGATGCCGCCCAAACCAGAGCCGACTGACGACCCGCCGGTAGACGCACCAACCTGGACGCCGGACGTGCATGAACCTGATCCCGATCTTCTTCCAGATGAGCTGCCCGTCCCAAACCCCGATGAAAACCGTGACCCACCAAAGCGAGCTATGACATGACCGGCGATGGCATACACACTGGTGGTTGCCTTTGCGGGGCGGTTCGCTTCTCGGTCAAAGGCGCTCCGCTTCGCGCCGGTCTCTGTCACTGCCAGGATTGTCGGCGCATGAGCGGCAGCGCTTTCAATTTTTTCGGCGTCTGGTCGAGATCTGATTATGACGGAGCGGGAGAGCTCAAGACATTTGAAGGCCGGAGCTTCTGCTCTGTTTGCGGATCCCGTGTCGCATCGCTACGCGATGACGAGGCGGAGATCATGCTCGGCGCTCTCGACCTTGCTCCCAGCGATATCATCCCGGGCTACGAACTCTGGACCGGGCGGCGGGAGCCGTGGCTGATGGACCTGCCATGGGCCGAACAGTATCAACACGATCGCGAGCCGCGCACCATCGATGCTGCGCCAATCGAACCTGACATTCCAGCGCCGGCGCAACAGCCTGAGACTTAGCGTCGTCCTAAGCGGTTGCGGCGGCGCCCTGAGCAGGGACCCGTTTTTCGAGGGGCGACCGGGAGAGGGTTCATGTTTTCAATATTTGCTCGAACGTACACTGCTGTGGGCTCTTGTCAGGGCGCCACCGCATAAGTTTTGTACCATGCCGAAATCGATCGCCCGTGACGTGGTCGAAGCGGACCTCCACTACGAGTTCTGGACGAACGGGCTCCCACTGTCCGCTCCTCTCCGTGCTCCACCGGCTCGGGCCGCCGGGGGCTTTGCCGGTAAATCCCGGAGGTGATCGCAGCGCTTCGAGTTCCCGTGTCAGCTTTGAACGATCTTCCCGGGCGATCGTCGATGTAAATCCCACGTGGTCGAGTTTGCCTTGGTCGTTGTAGAGGCCAAGCAGCAAGGAGCCGACCTCGCGAGAATTGGCCAGATAGCGGAACCCGCCGACCACACAATCGGCGGTGCGCAGCCGCTTGACCTTGACCATGGCGCGCTCGCCGGGCCGATATTCGTCGTTGAGAAGCTTGGCGACAACGCCATCCGTTGAACCCTGACCGGATTCGCTGAGCCACTTCATTGCAGCCGCCAAACTCTTGGTACAGCGCGACAGCTCAAGTCCGCTTTCCGGTTCTGCCCTGATTAAGGCTTCCAGCGCCGCGCGTCGTGCCGACAGCGGTTGATCTATCAAGCTGGCATCGACACTCGCCAGCATGTCGAAGAGGATTAATTTGGCCGGTGTCTCGGCCGACAGTTTCCGAATCCTGCTTTCCGCTGGGTGCAGCCGCATCTGCAGTGCGTCAAACGAAAGGGAGCCGTCGACTTCGATTGTGATCTCACCATCGACCACAAATGCTTGCGCATTCAGGTCGCGCAACATCGCAACTACCTCAGGAAAGTATCGGCCAAGTGGCTTGCCGGATTTCGCCCTTAATTCCACCTCGTCGCCGGCTTTGAACGCCAGGCAGCGAAACCCGTCCCATTTGGGTTCGTACTGCCATTGGCTGCTGTCATCAGGCAGCGCGTCCGCCGACTTTGCCTCCATGGGTTCAGTGTCCAACGGAAGGCCAAAGGACGGTTTCACAAGCGTCGATGTCATGCGGCCAGCTTTGCTGAACCCAGCCGCTTGATGGCGATGGCGATCGACCGTTCGCCATCGTCATAGTCGGTCCAGGCGACGGTCTTTTTCAGGAGGCCGGGCACGGTTCGGACCGTGTATTTCTTCGGATCGAGGTCCGCCTTCACCTGCCCCCATGTCAGCGGCATGGAGACGGTCGCGCCTTCCCTTGCCCGCGGCGACAGCGGCGCAACGGCCGTCGCCATGCGATCGTTTCGGAGGTAGTCGAGAAAGATGCGTGACGTCCGCAGCTTCTTGGCCATGTTGACAAGGTAGAGATCGGGTCGCTCAGCCGCCATCTGCATGCAGACAGCTTTGGCGAAGGCTTTGGCCTCGGGCCATGTCGTCTTGTTACGCTGGCCGGCCAAAGGTGTGACGACATGCAAGCCTTTGCCGCCCGTCGTCTTGCAAAAACTCACCAGGCCCAGGTCTTCGAGGCGATCGCGCATTTCCTTGGCTGCAGTCACCACCTCGGCAAAGGAGACTTCAGGACCAGGGTCCAGATCGAAGACGAGCCGGCCGGGCACCTCCGGATGACCGGGCTGGCAATTCCAGGGATGCAGCTCAAGGCCGCCTATTTGGGCGATCGCTGCCAGACCCTCAACGCGGTCAATCTGCAGATATGGCTTGTGGTCGCCGAAGACTTTCACCAGTTCCAGCAGATTGGACGTGCCCGGCATCGCATGGCGCTGGAAGAACTGCTCGCCCGCGTAGCCATCAGGGGCTCGCACAAGCGAACAGGGGCGCCCTTTGAGATGTTTGATCATCCAAGGCCCCACGGCCGCAAAGTATTCTGCAAGATCGAGCTTGGTGACAGCCTTCCCGTCGCCCGCATTCGGCCACAGCGGCTTGTCGGGTTTGGAAATGAGGACGCCCATGACCACTGGGCTTTTCCCCGTTTTGCCAGTCACCTTGGCGGGGTTGGCAATCTCCGTCTCCTGGGGATCGGCCGGGCGCTCGGCCTCAACCTCTTTAGCCGGCTTGTCTTCGCGCAGGCCCTTGAAGACTGCCTGCCTGACATTGCCGCCACCGGTCCAGCCGGCGAACTCGATTTCCGCAACCAGCTCAGGCTTGGCCCAGAACACGGCCGCATCTTTTTTCGGTGCGCCATCGCCGGTGAATGGCGACTTCGCAGCCTTCATCTCCTTTAGCCTTGGCAGCAGCTGCTTGACCTTCGCCTCGCTGTAGCCGGTCCCGACACGGCCGATATAGGCGAAATGCTCGCCGCGGTTGACACCGACCAGCAAAGACCGGAACTTGCCGTTAGTCGTCGACCAGCCGCCGATGACCACCTCGTGCCCAGCGCGGCATTTCGATTTTGCCCAAGTGTCGGTCCTTCCCGAGACATAGGTTGCATCAGCCTTTTTGGAGATGATGCCTTCAAGCGCAAGTCGGCAGGCGGACTGTAGCACCGCGTCGCCGCCGTTGGTGAAATGCTCGACATAGCGGATGAGATTTTCGTCGCCGCGGTCGACCTCGCCGAGCATCTCCCTGAGCCGCTCCTTGCGCTCAGTGAGAGGCAGTTTTCGCAGATCAACGCCGTTTGCGAAGAGCAGATCAAAAGCGAAGAAAATCAGATCCTTTGTCCGGCGTTCCGAGAGCGCAGCTTGCATTGCGGCAAAATCGGGTGCCCCGTTTTCGCCAAGCGCCACGATCTCGCCGTCGACGATGACGTTGGGAAGGCTTGCAGCCTCGTTCGCGATAGCGCCGAATTTCTCCGTCCAGTCCAGGCCCTTCCGCGTCCTCAGCGTGGCAGCGCCATCTTCGACACGCATCTGGACGCGATAGCCATCGAATTTGATTTCGTGGACCCAGTTCGAGCTGGCCGGCGGCCGGGAGAGCGTCGCGCAAAGTTGTGGCGCGATGAATTCGGGCATCGTCACTGCCGATGCCCGAACGGCTCGCTTTGGAGGTTGAGACGGTTTTGAAGCTTTGGCGGAACGCTCGTCGGCAGCATGACCGCGATTGCTGTCCCACACGGCATCTGCATCGGCCACCGAGGTGCCTTGCAGCATGAAGGGCTTGGGTCCGGCGCCCTTGCCCGCGGCGATCTTATCCATGCTTCGCCCTGAGGCGACAGATCGGTCCTGCGCCAGCACCGCGTCGCCATTGCCATCTGTCGCGTATTTGTCGCGGTGTTTGATCAAAAGCCAGTTGGTTCGCTTCCCGCCATTGCGGTAATGTTTCATCCGCACCAGGACGAAACTGCCGTGCAGGCGCTTGCCGTCGAGCGTGAACTTCAGATCGCCTTTTTCCAGAGCCTGTTCCGGCGACAGTGCGCCTTCCGGCTCCCAATAGCCGCGATCCCAAAGCTGCACGGTGCCGCCGCCATACTGGCCCTTGGGGATCGTGCCTTCGAAGTCGCCATAGTCCAGCGGATGGTCTTCGACCTCGACCGCCAGGCGCTTGTCCTGGGGATCCAGTGATGGACCTTTCGTGACGGCCCACGATTTGAAGACACCTCCGAGCTCCAGGCGCAGGTCGTAGTGCAGACGGGTGGCATCGTGTTTCTGGATCACAAACCGAAGCCGGTCCGAACTCGAGATCGACGTCTCTCCGCTGGGCTCATTTGTCTGCGAAAAATCCCGCTTAGCCCGGTAGGTTGAAAGCTCGCCCTTGCTCATGAAAGTGCCCCGGCTGATCACGCAACGCGCGACTCAACGCCGAGGAGGTCATTCGGTTCATCTCTTGAACAGAAAGCGATGATCGTGTTGCGTGACGGCGCACGTGAGCGCGCACGCCCGCTGCCGGCCGGGTTTCCTCATGGATGGTATGCCTTGAAGCAACCTCAACATTTCAATCGGCAAAAGTGTGCACGCAGCGGAAGAAGCGGTCCGCGAAACGCCCGCGTCAACGATCGAACCACCCCCTAGGGGGTATCCGGTTATCTAGGCTAGGCGGTAGAATACCGCATTCGGCCGAAGCGCGTGCAGCCGCAATTCAAACGTTGACCCTCGCGCGCGCGCTTGCGCGTGCGCCTACTGCGCGAGCGCGCAAATCTGTATTAGCGATAACCGGTAGACTTGGCAGCCGTTGCGGCATATCAATCACCCAGAGATCGGGCATCCTCACGCGTCTGAGGGCACTGGCGGTATGTAGAGTCGACTGGCACAGGTCTTGGTAAGCCCCGAGGGGCAAAAGTGATTTTGTTGTCAGCACCAGGCGGGCTACGTTGCGTCATCCACGAGTGGAGATGACGATGAAAACACTCCTCGCAATAGCCACAATGTTAGGCCTGTCCGTATTCGCCGCCTATGCTGATTGCCCATATCACGAGAAGGTACACGCATCGGTCGACTCGCAGAAAACAGCCAGCGTCGACAAGGTCGATATGTCGAACGCTGCGGACACTCAACCAATAAAGAAAGAAGTGCCGCCAAAGACGGAATAACGGCGTGCTACCGATCCCACGCCCCTGTGCGTATGCTCCGGAAGTGACGTAACATTCTCTGTCGCTGACTAGTAGAGTCTGAAATGGGCCGACTTCAGACGGACGGCTTTTGGCTAGGTCGCTTAGAAAGCCGCCGCGGGCATATTAGGGCCAGCGGCGCTCAGAGTAGCCCGCACTGATGCGGCTGACCTGTTCCGCACTCATCGCTAGTATGGCCGAGAAGACCTCGTGCCTGATCTGGTTCAGGCCATCATTGGGCGCCAGTACGGAAACAATGGGTGCGTTCGGGAACTCGCCGTCACCGGGGAACTTGCGATCATAGCAACTTGCCTTGACGGGTACACTAGGCTGCAGTTCAAGCGGCCCGTCGTAGATGGCCCGAATGGATCCAGTGCCGCGAAATTGTTCTCGACACCCAAGGTCGGATTTGCTCCCGACGAAGTGCCAGACGTCGAAAACCATTCAACCGCGCCTGCATCAAGATGATCTTTCAGGCCATCGACAGGCTTGCATGAGGCGTTCGTTTAACCTCTCGTAACGTCGGCTCAATAGAAATTGGGAGCGCCGCCAACATGCTTGTAGACTTCTGCGACATTACCTGCGGTCACTGCTACCCCCGGCAGCACAATCCACGGCGGCACAGCATTGCCGGTCAGCCCGACAATCGCGGCCGTTGCAGCGATCTCGCCCTGTTCGAAAGGCCGTTGCGCGGCAACACCCTTGACGATCGTTCCTTCAAGAAGGGCCTCAGCGATAGCGCTACCGAGATCCACCGTGGTCATTACCGGAATCCGTGAGCGGCCAGAAAAAGCTGGCAGCGATGCGACTGCTGGCTCGTCCCAGACGACAAACAGTCCATCCAGATCAGGATTGGCATCGAGGTAGAGACCAACCGCGGTGCCGGCATTTGCTGGCACTTCGAATTTCAGCTGCGTCATTGTGATGTCCGGGCGCTCGTGCCGCATCCACTTGCCGAATGCGATCTCGCGCTGCGCCGTCGCGAAGAAGTCGACATTGTAGGCAGCCACGCAGACTGTGCCGTTCTGCCGAATGTGCGGCGAAATTAGACTGGCGGCGATCTGGCCAAGGCCGAAATTGTCCGACGATATGACGCTTACATAGTCGGTCTCTTGAAGGAGGCCGGAAGGCGCGTTGTCGAGTAGGACGAGCTTGATCCCGGCGACCGCCAGTTTGCGGAAAGCTGCAGCCACGGCCGTGCTTCCGACGGGGATGCTGATCACGGCATCGGGCTTCGATTGCACCAGCCGTTCGATCGCCGCGATCTGGGTGGCCGCGTCGTAGCCGCAATCGACGATGTCGACGACGACGGCGCCCGCCTGCTCCAACCCGGCCTTGATGCCCGCGATCTGACGCTGCGCCCAGTCCGAAGCGGTCGTGTGCAGCACGATCGCCACGCGGAAGGCTCGTGCCCTAGCGCGCTCCAGCATCTCGGCAGACGGGCGCAGCAATTCGGGAGATGCCGGCCGTTCGCCATGTGGCCCCAGACCTGCAACCGGTGGACGCGCGACGGACGAAACCGGCAACGCACATCCAGGTGGCATTGCTGCATCAGCTCTCTGCATCCCGTTGTCCCTCCCGCCCGCCACCTCTGCGGGGCAGCTTTATTGGATCAAACCTACCGCAGGGGTCTGGGTTTGCAAGCGCCACGGCTGACCGCGGCGACTTCGCGACGGCCGGTCGGGCGGGCTCCACGCTCAACCCCCTGTCATCGCCGTCTTCTCGGCAACGGCCAACAAATCGGTAACACCGGCGTGGGCAAGCGGCGTGCCAGATACGATCCATTCGCTGAGGAACGCTGGTGCGAAAAGTTCAGTCACGGCGACGGTTGCGGCGCCGACAAGTCCAGCCGACCGCCCCATGCGCGAATGGACAATACTGATATCGCGGCTGATGAGCGGCTGCGCGTGCCGGTAGATACCCTCGCGGATCGCCGCCAGGCAGATTTCCCCCGTTTGGGACAGTTCGCCGCCGAGAACGATCATCGACGGGTTGAGCATATTGGCCAGCGTCGCCAGGACGGTCCCGATCAGCCGTCCGGACTGCGCCAGCAGGTCGGCCGAGAACGGGTCGCCGAGGCGGGCCGCCGTGCCAATGTCGGCCGCAGTCACAGTTCCGGTCGCGGCGAGCGTTTCGCCGAGAAGGCGGCTTCGCCCCTCATGTGCCGCGCGTAGGCCGGCCTGAGCGATGGCATCGCAGCCGGCGACGGTTTGCAGGCAGCCAACATTGCCGCAACCGCAGATGCGCTTGTGCGGCTCGCCGGCGTAAACATGCCCTATCTGTCCTGCTATGCCTTGCGCGCCACGATGCAGGCGCCCGTCGACGACGATGCCGGCGGTGATATCCGAGCCAAGGTCGACGTAGAGCATGTCGCGGCTGGCCTCTGCTGACAAGGCGCTTAATTCACCCATCGTTTCCATCTGCACGGCGCCCCGCACCCAGACTGGCGCTTGGAAACGATGTATCAGTCGTTCCAGAAGTTTCGCCTCGTCCCAAGCAGGCATCGCGCTGAGCTTAGGGATCGCCGGGCTTTTCGAGTCCTTCTGCTCGACCGCGCCCGGCGCTCCCAGACCAATCGCCCACACCGGAGCACCATCCTTGCCGAGCGACCAGTTGAACAGCGCCTCGAGCCGATCGAACAGTGCCTGCGCTGGGGAAGCGGCGTCGAAATCCTCGTAGTGCTCAAGGATGAGCCGCCCGTCCAGATCGGCGAGACCAAGGCCGATGGTGTCGCCGTCGATGTTGGCAACCAGAATGCGCGCGGCCTCCGATCGGAACCGCACCAGACGCGGCGCGCGCCCGCCTATGGAGCGCCCGACACCGCCTTCATCGACAAGGCCGAAGGCAGCAAGCGTCGACAGCCGGTCCGTGACCACGGCGCGGCCGAGCCGGGCCTCTCGTTCGAGGTCTAGACGCGTGCAAGGTTCACTGGAGCGCAGAATGTTAAGAAGCGAAACAAGACTCTGGCGTTCGGCTTCAAGGGCCCTCACGCGGTCGGCCGCCGCTGGAGAACCCGTCTCCCCGGATCGATCTGCAACCGCAACTGCGGTGCCTCCCAAACCAGTCCTTGCCACGGCCGATTGCTCCTTCTTGTCCACCATGGACGAGCGTTTTCGGAAGACGCAATGCCTATTTTGTCGCTGACACAGAAAACTTAATTGACTTTTGCATTTTATCAACTAAAGATGCGTTTGCAAATACAAAAGCGTTTGGGCCGTGTCGGGAGGAGACGCCATGACTGCTTGGAAACTGGCCTATCACGCCAATTGCTGGGGCCCGCTTGGGGGCGACGCCGTTGGTGTGACGTCCATCAACCGTTTGGCCTACCGGACCTTCGGGGACATGGCCGAGGCCGCGCGCGATATCGCAGCAGCGGGCTACGACGGCATTGAGCTCTTCGACGGCAATGTCGTGGAAAGCGAAGGCGACGATTACGCCGCCATGCGCAAGATCCTCGCCGACACGGGCCTGTCGCTGGTCTCGGTCTATGCCGGCGGCAACTTCATCTTCACGGACATCCTTGACGAAGAACTGGCGCGCGTCACCAAGGCAGCGGACGCAGCGCGGGCGCTCGGCGCCGAGCACCTGGTTGTTGGCGGCGGCGCGCGGCGCCACGACGGGACGCGCCAAAGCGACTACGATGCCTTGGCTTTTGCGCTCGACAAGGTGATGGCAATCGCTGCGCAGCACGGCCTGAAAGCTCACTATCACCCCCACCTTTCCACCATCGTCGAGAACCCGGACGAGGTTCGGACGATCTTCGGCAAGACCGCGATCGGGTTCTGTCCGGACACCGCGCATCTGGCCGCTGCCGGAGGCGACGTGGCAGCTATGGTGCGCGAGCACGCGTCACGCATTTCCTACGTCCACCTCAAGGGATGGCAGCGCGATCCGTTCGCCTTCGTGCCGGTCGGCCGGGGCGATTGCGACAACGGCGCCGTGATCCGGGCCCTGAAAGACATCAGTTTCACGGGTTGGATCTGCAACGAACTCGACGCCTGGGCTGATCCCGCCGCCGGGGCGCGGGAAAGCCTCGCCTTTGTCCAGGCAGAACTAGCGAGTCTGAATTTACCGACCGGCATTGACGCCGGGAGGCGCCTGTAGCTGCAACAACGAAAACCAAACAACATCAGGGAGAAACCACCATGCGCATGAAAACCTTGCTTCGTTCGACGGCTATCTGTCTGACGCTCGGCCTCGGCCTTGTCTCGAACGTCGCCTATGCCATCGATCCCGCCCAGGCGCTGACCGAGATCGGCCAGCATGTGATGAGCCTCGGACCGAACGGCGAGAAACCGGAAGCCGCCTCGAGCGTCAAGCTCACCGATGAGGAACTGGCCAAGATCAAGGAGATGCATGCCAAGGCCGCCATAGTCATGCACTATGCTGGCAACGACTGGTCGCAGGCGCAGATCGAAGGCCTCAAGGCGCAGTTCGCCGCCATGGGGATCGAAGTCGTCGCCGTCACCGACGCAGGCTTCAAGCCCGACAAGCAGGTGTCCGACCTCGAGACCGTAATGGCGCAGAAGCCCAACATCATTGTGTCGATCCCGACCGACCCGGTCGCGACCGCAGCAGCCTACAAGGCGGCCGCCGACGCCGGCGCCAAGCTCGTGTTCATGGACAACGTGCCGAAAGGCTTCGTGGCCGGCAAGGACTACGTTAGCTCGGTCTCGGCTGACAACTACGGAAATGGCGTGGCAACAGCGCACCTCCTGGCGCAGGCACTGGGCGGCAAGGGCGATGTCGGACTGATCTTCCACGCAGCCGACTTCTTCGTCACCAAGCAGCGCTACGACGCCGTCAAGAAGACGCTGGCAGAGAACTATCCGGACATCCACGTCGTCGCAGAGCAAGGCATCGGGGGGCCCGACTTCTCAGGCGATGCCGAGAAGGCCGCTGGTGCCCTGCTCGTCGCCCATCCCAGCATCAAGGGTATCTGGGCGGTGTGGGATGTGCCCGCGGAAGGCGTCATCTCCGCCGCGCTCACCAATGGTCGGGACGACCTGGTGATCGTCAATTGCGACCTCGGCGAAAACGTCGCCATCAACATGGCAAGCGACGGCCCGGTAAAGGGCCTGTCGGCGCAGCGGCCCTACGACCAAGGCGTGACCGAGGCCATGCTGGCCGGCTACGGCTTGCTTGGCAAGCAGGCGCCGGCCTATGTCGCGCTGCCGGCACTGCCGGTAACCAAGGCCAGTCTCGCCGATGCCTGGCAGCAGGTCTACCACAAGCCGGTCACCGACAAGATCAAGCAAAGTATGCAGTAGACCTCGCACACAGGTCCTCCCGGTGGCGATGGTTCGGCCGAGTTCGAGCAGAAGCGCAGCGTTTCTGTCCGACAGGCCGAACCATTCCCCCTACCCGACGCAAACCTTTGTTTTCCCTATAGGTGTTGTCATGAACACTGCCAACGCAGCCGAAGCCGTCCGAATGCGAAACGTCAGCATGCGTTTCGGCGGTGTCCGGGCGCTCGACGACGTTCATCTCGACGTTAGCCCGGGCCAAGTGCACGCACTGCTCGGGGAGAATGGCGCGGGCAAGTCGACAATCCTCAAAATTCTCCGCGGCGTACAGCCGCCAACCTCCGGCACGGTCGAGATCGGCGGCGTGCCGCTAGCCACCTTCACCGCCGAGGCCGCGCGCAATGCCGGTGTCGCTATGGCGTTCCAGGAAATGAGCCTGATTCCGACGCTGACGGTGGCGCAGAACGTCTTCCTCAACCGTGAGATCATGACCAGTTCCGGGCTCATCGACGACAGAACCGCGGTGGCCGAATCGCGAAAGCTTTTCGCGCGCATGGGCGTCGAGATCGACCCCACCGCCAAGGTCTCCGACATTCCGGCTGGACACCGACAGCTCACCGAGATCGTCAAGGCGACCTCGCAACCGTGCAAGGTTTTGGTGCTGGACGAGCCAACCACGGCGCTGTCGCAGAACGAGGTCGAGCGGCTGTTCGACTATGTGCGCCAGCTTCGCGGCGAGGGCGTCGCCATCGTCTATGTCTCGCACCGTATGGACGAGATCTTCCGCATTGCCGACCGCGCTACCATCTTGCGCGATGGCAAGCACATCATCACCGCGCCGATGTCAGAATTCACGCTCGAATCGATGATCGCCCATATCATCGGCCGACGCTCTCGCGGCTTCTCCGACGTGGTGCGCGAGACGGCGACTATCGGCGAAGTGCTGCTCGAAACACGCGGCCTTTCGGGCTCTGGCAAGCCTATCGGTATCGATCTGACGCTTCGCCGCGGTGAAGTAGTCGGCGTCGCTGGCCTGCTGGGCAGTGGCCGCTCGTCGTTGGCGCGCGTGCTGGCCGGGGTCCAGCCGATGACTAGTGGCGAGATCCGGATCAAAGGCAAGGTGGTTTCGATCGCTAGGCCGCGAGATGCCATCGACTCCGGCCTTGCGCTGGTGCCGGAAGATCGCGCACGGCAGGGGTTCGTCGCCTTCCATTCGGTGGAAAGCAACATCGACCTGCCCAACCTTGATCGCCTTTCGACGAAGACATGGGTCGATCGCGGCAAGTCGGCGGCACTGGCCGAAAGCTCGATCCAGCGCCTGCGCATCAAGACTGACTCGCGCAAGGCGACCATCAGGACGCTGTCGGGCGGCAATGCGCAGAAGGTGGTCATCGCCAAATGGCTGGCGACCGAACCGGAGGTGCTGATCCTGGACGAACCAACCGCCGGCATCGACATCGGTTCGAAATCGGAAATCGTGACGCTGATCCGCAACCTCGCCAAATCGGGCAAGGCAATCCTGGTGCTGTCGTCGGAGCTGCAGGAACTGCTCGCCGCTTGCGATCGCATCCTGGTGATGTCGGAAGGCCGCATCGTGCGCGACATCGCCCGTCACGACCTCGATGACGCCCCCAAGGCGGACTCGATCGACAGCCTTCAGCACGCCGAACAGAAACTCAACAAATTCATGCAGGAAGCCCGCGGAGGAACCATCCAATGACCGACACGGCCGCATCAGCGAGCAAATTCTCGGCACTGGCCAACTGGCGTGAATACATCATCTATATCGGCTTTGTGGTTATCTTCCTCGTCTTTGCCGCGACGCTGAACGACAGGGGCTTTCTCGACCCCAACAACCTGCTGAACATTATCCGTCAGACCGCGATCATCGCCGTGGTCTCGGTGACGATGACCTTTGTGCTCAGCACTGGCGAGATCGACTTGTCGGTCGGTGCTGTCGCGGGCCTCGCTTCCGTCGCCACGGCAATGGGCATCGACCAATTCGGCATCGCCGGCGGAATCCTTTACGGCTTGGGCACCGGCGTCGTCGTCGGCGCCGTCAACGGCTGGCTGACCACCGGCATCGGCATACCTTCGTTCTTGACCACGCTTGCCATGATGGGCATCGCACGCGGCGTCGCCATGTGGATCAGCGGCACGGCGGCGATCCCCATACTGAGCAAGCCCTACGCGGCGATCTTCGGCGCCGGTAACCTCGGCCCGATACCAAGCCTGTTGATCTGGGTGGCAATCATCGGCATCGCCGGCCACATCGTGCTTCGCCGCACCACGTTCGGGCGGCGCGTGCTGGCCACCGGCGGCAACGAGACATCGGCACGCTACTCCGGGGTCAACACCGCCTCTATCAAGTTCCGCGTGCTGATGCTGTCGTCCGTGGCGGCCGCCTTTGCCGGCATGCTCTATGCGGGCCGTCTCCATTCCGGCCGCTTCCAGTTCGGCGAAGGCGACGAGCTTTCGGTGATCGCCGCGGCCGTGCTTGGCGGCACCAGCCTGTTCGGTGGTGCCGGCACAGTGGTCGGCTCTATCATGGGCGCGCTGATGATCGGCCTGATCAACAACGGCCTCGTGCTGATGGGACTGGAATTCAGCCAACAGCTGATCGCTCGCGGCGCCATCATCATCATCGCAGTCGCCATCAGCCAAACGCGCAAGCGTTAGGCAGAGCGCAGAAGAACAAAGGCGGGGCTTTGCCAGGCATCAAGCTTGCGGCGCGCTGGCTCAACGCGTCGACCCGAAAGATAATTGCAGCAAGGGACATGCCATGTCTGACACCTTCTTCAATCCGCATCAGCGCGCCACGGTGGAAGCCGCGATGGCCCGCATCATCCCAACCGACGACACGCCGGGCGCACGCGAAGCAGGCTGCGTGGACTTCGTCGACCGCTATCTCTCGGGTATCGGTTACATCTTCGCAAAGCCCGACGGCTCCGGCTTCGAAGTTCTCGATGGCGCATCGGCCAAGGCCTGGATGCAGCGCATCGAAATCATGCGCGACCGGTATGTCGCCGGACTGCTCGACCTCGACGCCCGCGCCCGCGAGAGGTTTTCGTCCGACTTCGTGGCACTGGCCCCACACCAGCAGGACGAGATCCTTCACGAGTTGGAGCAGGCCGGCACGGGTGCGCCGACGACGCTCGCCGTCGACGACGCGCTCGCTGGCCCGGTTTCGCCCCAACCCGCGCTGCAGCAGACGTCTACGGAGGTCGATCTCGATTTTCTGCCGCTGCTGATCACCCACACACGCCAGGGTTTTTATGCCGACCCCATCTATGGCGGTAACAGGGACCGGGTCGGCTGGGAGGTGATCGGCTTCCCAGGCCCTGCCTCGCTAAAGGATGTCCACACCGGCCGATACACTACGCTGCAGTATTTCGCCGAGGGCGAAGCCGACAAGGTCAGGGAGTTCCACGATGGCCTATAAGACCAAACCCGCGAGAACCGACGTCGTCATCATTGGTGCCGGCGCGTCCGGCGCCGCCGCCGCAAAGGTGCTTTGCGAGGCTGGCGTCAAGGTCGTGGCCCTCGAAAAGGGGCCGTGGCGGAAGAAGGAAAGCTTTGGCGGCGACGAACTCGCCAACATCAATCGCTACAATCTGTGGCCGGACCCGATCCTCAATCCGCGCACCTGGCGCGAGACTGCCGCCGACGACGCGCGTTCCGAAATGTTCTGCCCGGTGCCGCAGATGGTCGGCGGTGGCACCGTCCACTGGCAGGGCTGGTTGCCGCGCTTCACCGAGAATGATTTCCGCCTGCGCACCGTGGCCGGCGACCTGCCGGGCACCAGCCTTGCCGACTGGCCGATCACCTATGACGAGCTAGAGCCATACTACCTCAAAGTCGAATGGGCGTTCGGGGTATCGGGTCAGCCTGGCGCCAACAAATTCGAGTCACGCCGCTCAGGCGGCTACCCATGTCCGCCTATGCCGATTTCACGCTATGCGCAGAAGTTTATTAAGGGCTGCGACGCGCTAGGTTGGAACGCCTTCCCCACTCCGCAGGCCGCATTGTCGCGCCCTTTCAATGGTCGCAAGGCGACGGTGGTCAGCGCGTTTGCGCAGCAGCACGGCGACCCTACCGGAACGCGCTCGTCGGCACTCAACGTCTTTATCCCGGACGCGGTCGCAACCGGAAATTTTGAGCTGCGACCCAGCTGCGTGGTTCGCGAACTCGTTCTGGACAGCCAAGGCAATATCAAGGCCGCGATCTACTTGGACGCCGACGGCGACGCCATAGAGCAGGAGGCCGATCTGTTCATCCTTGCCTGCGGCGCTATGGAAACGGCACGCCTCATGCTGCTGTCGAAGTCCGGTCGCTTCCCGAAGGGCGTAGCCAATGGGAGTGACATGGTCGGGCGCAATGTTACCTTTCACGAATATTCGGCGGCGGTCGGCACCTATGACGATCCGGTCTATGCCTGGGCCGGCGGCGGGTATGTCAGCGCTTCGACCTTCCAACATTACGAACATGACGCATCGCGCGGCTTCGTCTCCGGCGGGCACATCGCGGTGGCGGGCGTCGGCATCCCGCTGCCCATCAACTGGCGCATGCCGGGCACGCCTTCTTGGGGCGCCGAGGCTAAGAAGAACGACCGCGACCACTTCAGCCATTCGCTGGCGATTGCCATGGTGCTGCACGACATGCCCCAGCACGACAACCGCATAGACCTCGACGAAACGGTGGTCGACGCCTGGGGACTGCCGGTCGCGCGCGTGACACTGAAGCCGCACCAGAACGATCTCGACCAGGGACGCTACCTGATCGATCGCGGGGCCGACATTCTGGAGGCCAGCGGCGCTTTGACCATTCGCAAGGTCTATGCCGACCGCGTCACCGGCAATTGCTCGCACCAGCACGGCACGGCACGGATGGGCGACGACGGGGCGACCTCGGTGCTCAACAGATGGTGCCGGGCGCACGAAGTCGAGAACCTCTACGCAGTCGACGGATCGCCTTTCCCGACCGGCACCGGCGCCAACCCGACGCTCACCATCATGGCCAATGCCTGGCGCGTCGCCGAAAAGATCATCGCCGAACGCGGGGCGGCAGCGTAATGGCGGGCGGGACGCCGAGGTCTGCCGCCCGCAACGTCCCCGATCGATCGCAGCAATGGAGAGCGCCATGAGCGGCAACCGTTTCGCTGGAAGGCGTGGCCGCATTCGTCTCGGGATGGTAGGCGGTGGCGAAGGAGCCTTTATCGGTGCGGTGCACCGCATCGCCGCTCGGCTCGACGACCGCTACGACCTGGTTGCGGGAGCCTTGTCCTCGGACGCGGCGCGCGCAGCGCGATCCGCTGCGCTACTCGGTCTCGACCCGGCCCGCAGCTACGCCGATTTCACTGACATGGCGCGCAGCGAAACCGTCCGCCCCGACGGCATCGAAGCGGTTTCCATTGTCACCCCCAACCACATGCACGCGCCGGCCATCCGCGCCTTTCTCGACGCCGGCATCCATGTCATTTGTGACAAGCCGCTGACGACGACGCTGGCCGAGGCGCTGTCGCTACGGGAGGCCGCGCGGGTTTCTGGGCTGGTCGTGGCGCTGACCCATACCTATATCGGTTATCCGATGCTCCGGCAGGCCCGTGCCATGGTCCGCAACGGCGACCTGGGCGAGATCCGCATCGTCCAGGTCGAATACGCGCAGGACTGGCTGGCGACGAAACTCGAGGACGGCGGCAACAAGCAGGCCGAGTGGCGCTCGGATCCAGCACGATCGGGCGCGGGCGGCTCAATTGGCGACATTGGCACCCATGCTTTCAATCTTGCCGGTTTCGTCACCGGGCTCGAGCCTGACGCACTATGTGCCGAGCTTACCACCTTCGTGGAAGGACGGCGGCTTGACGATAACGTCCAGATAATGCTGCGCTATGAAAACGGCGCGCGCGGCAGTCTCTGGTGCAGCCAGGTCGCCATCGGCAACGAGAATGAGGTCAGTCTTCGCGTCTATGGCTCGAAGGGAGCGCTGGAATGGACGCAGCGCGACGCAAACCAGTTGGTCTGGTCGTCGCTCGACCAGAACCGACAAATCATTACCCGCAACGGCGCCGGCGCGGATGAATCAAACAGACTTGCCTCGCGCGTTCCGGCTGGCCACCCGGAAGGTTACCTTGAAGCCTTCGCCACTCTTTATCATGACGTCGCTGAGGCGATTGTCGCCTTGCGCCTGGGTAGGCCGCTTACGCCCCAAACGCTGTTCCCAACCGTCGACGACGGCGTCAAGGGCCTGGCTTTCATCGAAGCCGCCATTCGTTCGTCGATTGCAGGAGGCGTCTGGACAAGATTGTGATGAGTGCCCTGCGCATCACGGTCAATCAGCGCCATGCTGTAAGAACTAACGGGCCTCCACCGGCTTTCAATCTTCAGAAACCCATATCACGATGTCCGGTTCGGGATTGGGCAGATCGTCCTGACTATGACCGACTTGAGGCGCATTGTGGTTTGGAGGCGTCCGGGCCGTAAGCGGACCGGACGCGTTGGGGCCGATCGTCAGGTAGGGACCTGCCAGCTTGTGGCTGCCAAGAAGCGGCGGCGCGTTCCAGCGAAAGGAACGGTAGTGCAATTGCTTGGCCGCAACGTCTTCAGCACCAGCTCGGTGCCGGCCTACGCTGCACCGCGCCACAGATGGCCAAAGCCGATCATCTTGCGGTCGAGGGTGACCACGCAACGCTGATGGCATGCCGGACTTCCTTGCAATTGGACGTGCCTCAGATTGCGGGTGCCGCGCTCCCGAGCCGCTGCCATCGATAGCCTGAAACTAATCGATGTCGAGCCCAGCAAGCTGGCGACGGTCGCTGACGTTGCAAAATGCGCAGCGACGCCGCCTTGCCGACGAAACCGCCCTTTCGCGAAATGTGCCGCGAAGGAGCATGTTGTTATCTTAGGGACCAATCGCGAGGAGTCCTTGACCGGCGTTCGTGCCGGAGGACAGCGGGGCGCTCGCCTCGGATTAAGGGATATTACGATACGGGAAGTCCCCGAATTTCCTTTGTAAAGATTATTGCCGATCGTGATGCTTCTTTGAGGGTCGCAGGGCCAAGCACAAAGGGACTCGCGCAATGCTTGAGCACCAAAATTCGGAATACACTGGACAGTCACTCGCTTGGCGGGAGCAGCAGCAGAACGACGCTGGCGAGCCGGAGGCGCTTCCTTCCATCGCCCGCGTACGGAGATTTGGGCGCGAGCAGGAAATCTACAGTCAGGAAGATAGGAGCGACACCTGGTACCGCATCGTGTCTGGAGCGGCCCGAAAATATATCATACACGCCAACGGACGCAGGCAAATCGTCGATATCCACCTGCCGGGCGACTTCTTCGGCTTCACCCCCCACAACCGTCATCGGTTCGGGGTCCAGTCCGTAATCGACGGAACATCAATAGAGTGCTATCCGCGCCAGCGTCTCGAGGCGCTAGCCGATGCGAATCCCGCTCTAGCGCGTGAGCTTCGGATGCGCAGTTTCGAAGCAATCGAGAGGCTCCAGGAGCAGATGCTGATCGTCGGCACGATGACCGCCAAGGAAAAGGTGCGCGCCTTTCTCATCTATTTCTGCGAACGGATTTCCAAGGCCCAGAACGAAGGGGTTGCGCTTCCGATCTCGCGCTACGACATGGCGGATCTGCTTGGAATCTCCGTCGAAACGGTGTGTCGTGTTTTTACGGAGCTACAGCAGCGTGGTGCCATTTCCTTGCAAGGCCCGAGGCGGGTGAGACTGACCCGGCGCGTCGATCGGTGATCAGTTGTTCTGCTGCCGATAAAACGAATCTTAACGCTATTCGTCGCCTCGGAACCGGGCCAGCACCAGAAGGGTCACTGCCTGCGGCCAGACTACGCACGCGCAGCCGGCGCATCATGTGAGCGGTGAACTTCGACCATACGCACGCTGATACTAGGTTTTAGGCGATCCGTTTTGGGATGGCGGTGGCAAGCGGCTGTTCGAACGTCGCGCTCGCGCGGGCTCAGCGCTGCGATCTTCGCCGAAGCCTTTCCCATATCGCTATTTGCCAATCTTTGAATCGGCCGCTCCGCGTAGCCGCGAACAGAGCAACCCCCGGTGGACCGGCGACCGTCCATCCGAAGGTCTTCCGCTTATCGCCGAAGTCCCAGGAGTCCTTCGATAGATTTGGGACAATTTTGCATAAGCAAAATGACGACCGTCAAAGCGCGCCGCGCGCTGCTGCCGGAATCTCCTTCGCTAGTTTTACTCAGCAGTCCGCCGATTGATTGGGAGACGCCGCCATGGATCCAAACGACGATGTCATCGCACAACACAAGGTCCGGGAGGTGGCAGCGGTCTTCCAGAGCCAGGAAACACTGGAAAACGCAATCGAGGCATTGCTCCAAGCCGGGTTCGACCGCGGTGATATCGACGTCATGGGCGATATCGAAACCGTTCGGAAGCGACTGGGCTCAGTTTATGTGCCGTCTAACGAAATCGCCGACGTTCCAGGAACGCCGCGGCGCGCCTATATCGCCCGCGACGATATCACGACCGCGACCGCCGGCGTCGCCGGCATTCTGTTCTATCTAGGCGCTGCAAGCGCCGCTATGAGCGTGATCGCCTCGGGGGGCAGCCTGGCGCTCGTCGCCGCTGCAGCAGTCGCAGCCGGGACCATCGGCGCGGGATTCGGCGCGACGGCCATACACCTGCTTGGAAGGAAGCAGGCCGAAGACTTGGAACTGCAGCTTATGTCAGGCGGTATCGTCCTGTGGGTGCGCGTGCGCAACCCCGAAAGAGAGACCGAAGCACAGGACATACTGGCAAAGTTCGGTGGCGAGGGAATCCGCGTGCACGAAATTGAAATCGACAAGCGGCTGGACGACCTGCCGCTCTCGAAATTCAAACCCGACCCGTGGCTTGGCGGCGAACCGTTGGCGCACACTGAGCAAAACCGCATCCGAAACTGACGATCGTCAAGGCCGACATCCGACACGACAGGCAAGAATCTGGATGAAGGCGCGGCAGTCACGCTTGTGCCGAACGACGAGATCCAGACGGAGGCTTGACATGGCAAGCAAAGTAATCGGCATCGATCTTGGAACGACCAATTCGTGTGTCGCGGTAATGGAGGGGACGCAGGTCAAGGTCATCGAGAACGCTGAAGGCGGGCGCACAACCCCCTCCGTCGTGGCGTTCACAAAGGGCGGGGAAATCCTTGTCGGTCAGCCCGCCAAGCGCCAGGCTGTGACCAACCCCGAAAACACACTGTTCGCCATCAAGCGCCTGATCGGMCGCCGCTACGACGATCCGGTCGTGGAGAAGGACAAGAATCTCGTCCCCTACAAGATCGTCAAGGGCGACAATGGCGACGCCTGGGTCGAGGTTCTTGGCAACAAGTACAGCCCAGGCCAGATCAGTTCCTTTGTGCTGGTAAAGATGAAGGAGACGGCAGAAGCCTATCTCGGCGAGAAGGTCAGCGAGGCAGTAATCACCGTGCCGGCCTATTTCAACGACAGCCAGCGGCAGGCGACAAAGGACGCAGGCAAGATTGCGGGGCTCGATGTGCTGCGCATCATTAACGAGCCTACGGCCGCTGCGCTCGCCTACGGTCTCGACAAGAAAAAGGCTGGAACGATCGCGGTCTACGATCTCGGCGGCGGCACCTTCGACATCTCGCTCCTCGACATCGGCGATGGCGTCTTCGAGGTCAAGGCGACCAACGGTGACACGTTTCTTGGTGGCGAGGATTTCGACAAGCGGATCGTCGACTGGCTTGCCGAGGAATTCAAGAAGGAGCAGGGCATCGATCTTCGCAACGACCGCCTTGCAGTTCAGCGCCTCCGCGAGGCCGCCGAAAAGGCCAAGATCGAGCTCTCCTCATCGCTGGAAACGACCGTCAGCCTGCCCTTCATCACGGCCGACCAGAACGGACCAAAGCATCTTGAAATCAAGTTGAGGCGCGCCAAGCTGGAGGATCTGGTCGACGATCTGATCGGCCGGACGGAAAAACCCTGCAAGGACGCGATGAAGGACGCCAAGGTCAAGCCGGATAACATCGACGAGGCGATTGTCGTTGGCGGCATGACGCGCATGCCCAAGGTGCAGGAGACCGTCGCCGAAATCTTCGGCAAGGAGCCCAACAAGAGCGTCAACCCCGACGAAGTGGTCGCGATCGGCGCTGCCATCCAGGCCGGCGTGCTGCAAGGCGACGTCAAGGATGTGCTGCTGCTTGACGTGACGCCGTTGTCGCTCGGCATTGAGACGCTCGGCGGCGTGTTCACCCGGTTGATCGAGCGCAACACGACCATTCCCGCTAAAAAGAGCCAGACGTTCTCGACGGCTGAGGACAACCAGAGCGCCGTCACCATCCGCGTCTTCCAGGGCGAGCGCGAAATGGCTGCCGACAACAAGCTGCTCGGCCAATTTGACCTCGTCGGCATCCCGCCGGCACCACGGGGCGCACCGCAGATCGAGGTGACCTTTGATATCGATGCGAACGGCATCGTCAACGTCACCGCCAAGGATATGGCGACCGGCAAGGAGCAACAGATCAAGATCCAGGCGTCCGGCGGACTGTCGCAATCGGATATCGATCGAATGGTGAAGGAAGCCGAGGCAAATGCGGAGGCCGACAAGAAAAGACGCGCCTTGGTTGAGGCGCGCAATCAGGCCGATGCGCAGATCGGCACCAGCCAAAGGGCGATCGACGACGCGAAGGACAAGGCTCCGACCGTAGACAAGACATCCGTCGAAAAGGCTATCGGGGATCTCAAGTCGGCAATGGCCGGGGAATCTTTGGACGAGATCGAAGCAAAGACGAAGGCGCTGCAGATCGCTTCAGTGAACCTTGGCGCCAAGGTGCATGAAGCGACCGTCGGCCCGGCCGCGTCAGCGGCGCAAGAACCGTCACATGCTTCGTCCGGCGACGATGTCGTCGACGCGGAGTTCGAGGAGATCGATGACCAGGACGGACAGCGCCATGGATAATGCGGGAAATCGGAACGCGGCCGGGATCGAGCACACGGGAGGCAAACCCGATGCGGGTGCCCCGGGCGTTGAAGCCACGAGGAGCGATCAGCCCCGGCAGCGCGTGGAAGCGGAACTCGCGGACACTACGGAAAAGCTGCTGCGTGCACTGGCCGAGCAGCAGAATATCCGGCGGCAGATGCAGCGCGAGCGTGACGAAGCCGTGAGATTTGCCAGCGCGCGGCTGGCCGAAGATCTGCTCAACACGCTCGACAATTTGCGCCGTGCAATCGAGAGCGTCCCGGTGGAAGCTTCGGACCACACGGTGGTGAAGCCGCTTTTGGCCGGCGTAGAAGCGACCGAGCGCAATCTTCTGGAAACGCTTGCCCGGCATGGCGTGCAAAAAATCGACCCGTCCGGCTCGGCGTTCGACCCGCATCACCATCACGCGATTTTCCAGCGCCCCGACGCAACAGCCGCGGAAGGCACTGTCATCGAGGTGCTGCAGCCGGGTTACACGCTCCACGGGCGACTTCTACGGCCGGCGATGGTCGGCGTCGCAGTTCCCGAATAGCACAATAGGTGGTCTGGCCGCACGATGAATTGGCTCTTCTGATTTCCAACGATCAAGGCAGGAAGAGAAGTCGCCTAAGCGGAGGTTTCTTGCAGGCAAGAAGGGTCGTCACCCGCCTTCATCATCATCATAGGGCAGCGCCACCTGCGGCTGAACCTCCAACGCGTCGATCAAGGTGCCAAAGGCAAGGCGCAGGCCGTAAAGTTGGTCGAGCAACTCCAGCACAACGTCGACGCCTTCATCGTTGATGCCCAGTTCGTTGGTGAGATCGGCTACCAGGTTGGCGCGCGCCATGTCGACGTCGCGGAACACCGGGTGGCCGTCGATCACCTGCGGCGATATCCAACCCCGGTCGATGAGAAACCGCAGCCTTTTTGTTTCGATATGAGCAAGTCGGGCAAACTTTCGATAGCCGAGCATTTATACCCCCATCGCTTGCCGTGGATTGTATGACTTGCCGGCCGTCCAGCCGGTAACGAATGCCTTCAGATCAGGATCCGGCTTTTCCGGAAGCACGATCTTTAGGGTGGCAAAGACGTCACCGCGGCCCCCGTTTCGCCGGGCCACACCCTTTCCCTTCAGGCGCAGCGTCCTCCCGCTCGACGAATTTTCGGGCACATTCGCGACCACGGGCCCAGCGGGCGTCGGCACCCTGATCTTGCCACCGAGCACCGCTTCGGTAAGCGAGATCGGCAGGTCGAAGCGGATGTCGTCACCTTCGCGCCGGTAGAAGGGATGAACGCGCACATGGAGCTCGATCAGAGCATCGCCCGTCTGCGCGCCGCCTTCGCCGGCGCCGCCCTTCCCGCGCAGCCTGAGCGTCTGCCCGTCGCGTGCGCCGGGTGGAATGCGGATGTCCAGCGCCTTGCCGTGGGGTAGCGTCACCTGGCGCGTGCCGCCGTTTACCGCGTCGAGGAAGTCGATCTCCATCGAATACCGTACGTCGGCGCCACGCGTGCGGAAATCTTTTCGCCCGCGCTGGGAAAAGAATTGCGTGAAGATGTCGTCGGCGCCGAGATCCGCGAAGCCCGCGCTGTTTTCGTAAGCTCCCGGGTCTGTTCCGGCATCAGCAAAGTCCCGATAATAGCGGCGCTGGGGCTTTTCGGCACCCGTCGCGTTTATCTCGCCGCGATCGAAACGGTCGCGTTTTTCCTCATCGCGCAGAATTTCGTAGGCCGCGGATAGGTCCTTGAAATCCTGTTCCGCCAGCTTGTTACCGGGATTGAGATCAGGGTGGGATTTCTTTGCCCGACGACGATAGGCCGCCTGGATTTCCTTCTGCGAGGCATCGCGTTTGACGCCAAGGAGTTCGTAGGGATCGCCGCCACTCATCGGGATTTCCGCCGGCCCCCTTTTTGAGAGCGCCCCGGAGGTGAAGGCCATTCGAATGGCATCGGAACGCCAACAGGAATTAGCCGAATTCCGTCGACCTCAAACTGACGGTCATCAATGCGCCCACAGCATGTGGATACGTCATCAATAGCACATTGCTTTCCCCTGCCCGCCGCTTCCTACAGCGACGGGCTTTTTCTTCCTAGACGCCCAATGCGACGAACCAGTGAAACTGACAGCCGTCAACGCACGCACCTACACCGGAGATATTCTAGCCGAACTGCGCCAAGCGGATTTGCTTCACGCAGACAGCCCATCAGCCCACAACGGAGGATTGCGACATGAGACTGGATAGCGACATCAAGCATGATGTGGAAAGTGAACTCAAATGGGATCCCGACCTCGACGCCTCCGATGTCGGCGTCGCAGTAAAAAGTGGCGTTGTCACGCTGAGTGGCTTTGTCCGCAGCTACAGCCAGAAATACCAAGCCGAAAAGGCAACCAAGCGCGTCAAGGGCGTGCTCGGCGTTGCCAATGACATCGAGGTTCGGCTGCCGTCCGGCAACGGGCGGACCGATCCGGAGATAGCCCGCGCCGCGGTCGAGGCTATCAAGGACGAGCTTCCCTATTCCCACGAGAATATCAAGGTCGTTGTGAAGAACGGCTGGCTCACACTCGAAGGTAATGCCGAGTGGGAATATCAGCGCACTCGAGCCGAGGCGGCCGTACGGAAGATCAAGGGCGTCACGGGTATCTCGAACCTGGTGATCCTGAAACCGCGCGTCACTCCTTCCGAGATCAAGGCCAAGATCGAGGATGCACTGGAGCGGATGGCGCAAGTCGACGCGGGTCGCGTTACCGTTTCCGCGAGCGGCGGCGAGGTGGTCCTGTCCGGCACGGTGCGTTCCTGGGCGGAACGACAGGAAGCCGAGCGCGCCGCATGGCGGGCGCCCGGCGTCACCAAGGTTGAAAACCGGATCACCATCTCTCCGTGACCCGGAGAAGCCGTCGCGGGCGGCCGGACTGTACTACGGTCCGGCCGGCTCTCGACGAAGGAGAACGCAGCTTGGACCGGAAGACGAGGCAGGATCGAGGTCAGCCAGAAGCCAGGGATGTTGACTTGGTGGCGTTGGCCGGCATGGAGTCCTTCCCAGCGAGTGATCCGCCCTCGTGGACTCCGGTGCGTCTCGGTCGGGCACAAGAAGTGCCCGCAAAGTCAGCGTCCGGGAAAACTGATCCGCCGACCAACGGGTCGTCAGGCCCCGGCCCCACGCTTGATCCAGATACGCCTGACCGCGCGCTCGTCAGAGACGGGCTCGATAAGAATGGATGATATCCTGCTTGCCCAAACTTTGATCCTCGTCGGCGCATAGTGCCAAGTGCGGCATTGTTGGCCTTCTGATGAAACCTACCGCAAGCAACAGGACAGTGGGCAGAAAGATATCTGTCGAGTTTGTCCTGGCGACCCAGGTGATACAACCAATCGAGGTTCCGATGAACATCCTTATGGTTTTGACGTCGCACGACCGGCTTGGCGACACGGGAAAGAAAACCGGCTTCTGGCTTGAAGAGTTCGCCGCTCCATACTACGTCTTCAAGGACGTCGGCGCCAACATCACGCTCGCATCGCCAAACGGCGGACAGCCCCCGCTCGATCCCAAAAGCGATGACCCGGATGCGCAAACGGCGGCCACAGCCCGCTTCAAGCTCGATCAGGCGGCCCAGAACGCTCTGGCCAACACGGTCCGGCTGTCAACCGTCACCGCTGGCGACTACGACGCCGTCTTCTATCCCGGCGGCCACGGCCCGCTGTGGGATTTGGCCGAGGATCAAGACTCGATACGACTGGTCGAGGTCATGTTCGGCATTGGCAAGCCGGTCGCCGCCGTCTGCCACGCGCCAGGCGTCTTCCGTCATGCGCGAGGCCCTGATGGCTCCGCGCTCGTCAAGGGCAAGTCCGTGACGGGCTTCGCCAACACCGAGGAAAAAGCGGTTGGGCTGACGCACGTTGTGCCGTTCCTAGTGGAAGATTCGCTCAAGCAGAACGGCGGCGTCTATTCCAAGACGCATGACTGGCAGCCTTACGTCGTCGTCGACGGCAATCTGATCACCGGTCAGAACCCCGCTTCGTCGGAGGCTGGCGCGAAGGCCCTCCTCAACCGACTCACAGCGTATGACGAAGCGGCCAAGCCGCTCCCGTCGGCGCAGTAAAAACAAAACCCGATAGAAGGAACATCCTATGATCACTCTGAACGAAGCACGCTCAATCATTACCGCAGCGGAAGCGAAGGCCGGTGAGCTCGGCCAGCCCATGAACGTCGCAGTGGCCGACGGCGGTGGGCACCTGATAGCGCACGTTCGGATGGACGGAGCGTGGTTGGGGAGCGTCGATATATCGATCAAGAAGGCGTTCACGGCGCGCGCCTTCGACATTTCGACGCGCGATCTTGCGAAGCTCGCACAGAACGGGGGAGATTTCTTTGGAATAAATACCTCCAACGAGGGCCGCGTGATGATCTTCGCCGGCGGCATTCCTCTTTACCGGGAAGGCCGTGTTGTCGGCGCCATCGGGGTGAGCGGCGGCTCGGGTGCCCAGGATCAGGCGGTCGCCGAAGCGGGCGCCGCGTACTACGCCGCACGCTAGGCTACTTGCGGGAGACCGAGCCCCCTGTCTGGCTCGTCGAGCGCCTCGCCAGACGTGCGGACTAGCCTGCCCGATAGGATCACATCGATTTGCTAGAGCTGGGAAGGAAGCCTTATGCCCTCGATCCTCCGGACGACGCGATTATCAACCGGCGACGAGGTCCCAATTCTCGGCCAGGGTACCTGGGGTATGGGCGAGAAGCCGAATCGTCGCGCCGACGAAGTGGCAGCGCTCAGACTTGGTCTCGAACTCGGCATGTCGCTCATCGACACAGCCGAGATGTATGGCGACGGCGGCGCGGAGGAAATTGTCGGCGAGGCCGTTGCCGGACGACGCGACGAAGTCTTTATCGTCAGCAAGGTTTTACCAACACATGCCTCGCGCCTCGGCGTGGCGACCGCGTGCGCCAACAGCCTGAAACGACTGCGCACGGACCGGATCGACCTGTACCTCCTGCATTGGCGTCTCGGCACTCCTCTTGCCGAGACCGTTGCGGCTTTCGAGTTGCTCAAAGCAGCGGGGAAGATCCGGCATTGGGGTGTCAGCAATTTTGATATAGCCGATATGATCGAATTGGCCGGCGTTGCTAAAGGGAACAGCGTGCAGACCAATCAGGTTCTCTACAACCTTATGAGGCGAGGCATCGAGTATGATCTTCTGCCCTGGTGTCGTCAGCACGGGATTCCGATCATGGCCTATTCGCCTGTGGAACATGGCGTCCTGGCTGAGGACGGGCGCCTCGCAAAGGTGGCCAAGCGGTACGGCGTGAGCCGGTCGCAGATCGCGCTTGCCTGGGTGCTGCGCCAAGAGGGCGTCATCGCCATTCCGAAAGCGAGAAAGCTGGAGCATGTACGGGAAAATCGTGCCGCGCTTGATATTCGACTCATACCCGCGGACCTGCAGGATCTTGATCATGCCTTCCCACCGCCGACGGTGAAGCGCACGCTCGAAATGCTTTAGAGCACGAGCTCGACCTTTTCGAGATTGCGAAAGGCACTCCGAATACCCCGACGAGGATTAACGTTCGGGCAAGCAGGATATCATCCATTCTTATCGCGCCCGTGTTTGACGAGCGCGCGGTCAGGCGTGTCGGGATCAAGCGTGGGCCGGGGCCTGACGACCCGTTGGTCGGCGGATCAGTTTTCCGGGGCGCGGCCTCAAGGGCGTCGAACTGGTCGTGTCCAACGATCACGCGGGCTTGGTCGAGGCGATCGGTGAGTGATCCCGGAAGCGGCCTGGCAGCGCTGCTACCTGCACTTCCTCAGGAACGCGCGATCACTTGCCCAGGATGCACGGCGACGACTGCCTGCAAGAACTGCGCTGGCGCTATCGGACAGCCTGGTCCGCAAAACTGACGGTCATCAACGCCGGGGGAGCGAAGCCTTCCTAACGTTTACCTAAGGCTGCCGGTCCTGACGCAGGACTTGGTCTTCGGCGACGAGCCCAGAAAGGGAGCGGTACGTGATGGGCCGAACGGAAGCAGCCGATTGAGCGGTCTGGCGCGCCTTCAGTCACATAAAGTCGACCATCCCATTGCCGTCGAACGTTGGCAATCAAAGTCCGAAAGGAGAGCACAATGACGATCTCATCGAGCGACAATACGAGAACCGAGGCGATGAACGACGTAGTCACAATGCTATCGCTGGTCGTGGTCTTTGCCGCCTTCAGTTTGATCGACGGCATCTTCGGGATCATCATGGCAGTGCGCGGAGCACGCAGAGGAGAGCATTGGGTTTGGCTGCTCCTCAACGGCATCCTTGGCATCGTTTCCTGCGCCGTCGCCGTCTTATGGCCGGGCATCACAGTGCTTGCCTTCGTCTTTCTTGTCGCGGCCTGGGCGCTTGTCTCAGGCATATTCATGCTGATCTCTGCGTTCCGGCTCAAGATCGACCATGGCCGCATCTGGCTGGCGATCGCCGGCGTCGCAAGCATACTTCTCGGAATAGTACTCACAATCTCGCCGTTTGTCGGTGCGCTGGTCCTCACCTTCTGGGTCGGAGCTCACGCTCTGGTTCTGGGCGTGACGCTGCTGATGCTGGCCTACAAATTGCGTTCGCAACGCACCTCCCGCCCTAGCAATCTGGCTGCCGCCAACGCCGCTTAGATCAATCTTCGAAGGAGCGAACCCATGCCATCAATCCTCGCACCTGCAACGAAGGCACCAGACTTCAATCTTCATGTGACGCCCGGCCAGACCCTATCGCTGTCAGAATTTGCGGGCAGGCGCGTGATCCTGGCGTTCTATCCGGCCGACTGGAGCCCAGTCTGCGGCGATCAGATGACGCTCTACAACCACGTGCTTTCAGAATTCCGCAAAAGGGGTGCCGAGTTAGTGGGAATCTCCGTGGACGGAGCATGGTGCCACCAAGCCTTTGCAAGAGACCGAAACATCCATTTTCCTTTGCTGGCGGATTTCCATCCCAAGGGAGAAATCTCACGCGCCTATGGAGTCTATCGCGACGAGGTCGGTGAGAGCGCCCGCGCACTTTTTATCGTCGACGAAAAGGGCGCCATCGCCTGGAGTTATCTCTCGCCGATCGCAGTCAATCCCGGGGCTGACGGCATTTTGGACGCCCTGGATCAAATGCCAAGTCTGGAGAAGAAAAATGTCGACCCTAAGAGCGCCCGTCAATCAGCGTGACCACGCGCGCGGCGCGCAGAATGCCATCGTTACCCTTGTGGAATATGGCGACTATCAATGCCCTCATTGCGCTGCCGCCAATCCGGTGATGCATTTCCTGGAGGGCCGGTACGGCCAGGCGCTGCGCATTGTCTTCCGGCACTTTCCCCTGGCGGAAATTCATCCTGTCGCTCCGATCGCGGCGGAAGCCGCGGAATATGCCGCCGATCATGGTCTGTTCTGGGAAATGCACGACGCCATTTTTGCAAACCAGCATCAGCTCAGCGTCCGGTTCCTGTTCACCTTGGCCGGGTCCCTGAAACTGCCGCAAATGGGGCTTCGAGATTCGATTGCACGGTCGCTCCACCGCGACAAAATACAGGCCGACTTTATCGGCGGCGTCCGCAGCGGCGTCAACGGGACCCCGACCTTCTTTGTCAACGGGTTGCGCTACAATGGCGGCTACAGCGCACCAGAACTCTCGGCATCGATCCAGACTGTGATGGATGCTCTTGCCCCGGTGCGTTGATCGGAAACATATGGCGCGAAACTGATGGGCGTCAACGCGCCGAGACCAACGGCAATCGACGATCACGGAGCTTGCGAGGCCGAGCAACCCAAATCATCTGCGAACATACCAACAGGAGACCACAATGACAAAGTTTGCGCTGTACGTTCCGATTGTAGCCAAGCCCGGCAAGGAGGAAGAGGTTGCGAACTTCCTGCGATCGGCGGTTCCGCTGGTCAACGCCGAACCAGGAACCATCTCATGGTATGCCATCCAGGGAGGACCCGCCTCTTTCGCGATATTCGATACATTCGACGACGAAGCTGGACGTGACGCGCATCTCAACGGAAAGGTTGCAGCCGCATTGATGGAGAAGATCAAGGCAGGCGACATGTTCGCAGAGCCACCCGAAATTCATAAATTGGTTATCATCGCTGACAAGCCGGCGAAGTGAAGACCCTGCGGCCACTCCCCCTGCTGCCTTGACCAGCAAGGATGGCGCGAAACTTATAGGCGTCAACGCGCCAAGGCAAACGGCAATCGACGATCACGGAGCCTGCGAGGCTGAGGCGGGGGGCATCGTCCCATCGACCGCCAGCGTCGCCTTCCCAAGTCCAGAGGATTCGTCATGAACCAGAAAGCACTTCCGACAAATATTGCGGCCTTCGCCTCATGCTGGCACTCGGCGCGAGCACGCTCCTCACCACCGCCATCTTCCTGCCTTCAGCAACACGGCCGGCTCTCTCGCAGAATGTCGTTGTCTTGGACGTCGATGTAAAGGCAGTGGCGAAAGGCTACCGGGCCTCCGAACTTGTCGGCGCCAAGGTCCAAAACCAGAAAGGCGAGAAGATCGGCAAGATCGACGATCTTCTCGTCGACCGCGAGAAGGTCTTGTTCGCGATCGTCCAGGTCGGCGGCTTTCTCGGTCTCGGGGGCTACCTCGTCGCCATTCCTTACAACGCCTTGGACATTAGCGCTGATGGCTCGAAGATCGAGCTCGCACAAGGCAGCAAGGACGAATTGCAGAAAATGCCGGAGTTCAAATACCAACAGAAATGATTGCCGAAATGCTCCTCGTCCACGCCCCGCTGTCGGCGGGGCGTGCGTTTGTTCGGACAGAAGTCTTTCGAAGAATGCTGAGACCAGTACCGGCATGAGCCTGCTGTCGCCAGTTTTAGACTGACGGTTGTCAAGGCCCGCAGCGTTGCTCCGGCTAGAGTTGCAATCGTGCCGCGCACTGCAGACCCGACCAGGTGAAACCACCGGTTTGTTCCCTCCCCACTTGGCCGGCTCCTGTAAGAGGCGATGACCAGCCTGCGATTCGCGGCTTATTACGGCTACAAAAGCCGCATCAACCTGCAGCCGCTGCCGTCATCGCGACTACACTAGCGCGCGTTCGGTAACGACGATGCCTGAGGATCTTCCCGGCGTATGTGGATTGTCAGTGCAGATACTTCCGGTCGGCCCCCGACTGGACGACGAGGGATCTGTAAAGCAAAGCAAAGCCTTGCATTACAAGCAAATAATCCTGATGCCGCGAAGCGAAGCCATGCGCCATCTGCATGAGCTCCGGATTGGTGCGTTCCAGATCTTCAATGGCTTGCAGTGTAAACCGTTCGGAGCCCTCTTCGTCGATTTCGCGCACGAGCGAAGCGCGCGTTTTCGCCGTCACGCGGGGCAATGGATGCATGATTTGCTTCTGGTTTGTGTCGGACGACGCCGAAACCATGAGCTGATAGAACATGCCAAAGCCAACCATGACTTTCGGGCCGTTGTCGACATCGGCAGCGCACTTGCGCGCCATGTCCAGGAGCTCCGGGTTTTCGCGCGTCAGGCACTCGGTGATTTCTGCCAGGCATGCCTCCGGCCCGAGATCATCAAATTGCCTTGATACAAACTCTCGGGTCCATTCGGTCACACGAGGAAGAGAGCTCATCGGCAGCGTTTCCTTCTGGGACGATTTGGTTTTGAACGGAAACATAGGTGGTGCTGGGTGCAAAAGCAAAATTAAGGATTTGTAACAGGAAAGACCCCGAAGGCGGTCCCGACAACACGCCCGGGACTTTGAGAACGGAAATTCACCACCGTCAACGCGGTGCCGGCGGCACGATGTAAACAGAGTGCTCTACGAAGAACTCCCGTCCTGGGATTTTCTCCCCAAGGAGCAAGGCATGAGCATCAAAAGCATCGTCACGATAGCATCCTCGCGCTCGGTCTCAGCATGAAAGCCGCATCAAGGAGTTCGGCGTTGACATCAGCGGCGCCGGGACCAGCCAAGAAGAGAGCAACGTTGCGAGAGAACCGCGTCCGCAGCACGCCAATGACGCCTTTTGCTTCCACCGCGCAGCCTCCGGGGCGACGCAGGCGACGCCGCGGCCGTTGGACTTTGCAGGCGGTGTCTTTGCCTTTCGCGGTCTTCGCCAGATCGGCATATCGGATGAACGTCCAGGAAAGAGGTGTCCCATGACCGCATATAAGGTTGGCTACTTTATAGGAAGCCTGGCTTCGGCCTCCATCAATCGCAAGCTAGCCCGGGCACTGGTGGCTCTCGCTCCGCCGGAACTCGAAATGGAGGAAATTTCCTTCAGGGACCTACCGCTTTACAGCTACGACTACGACGCCAATTTTCCCCCACCTGCCAAAGCCTTCAAGCATGCCATCGCAGCGGTCGACGCGGTGCTGTTCGTGACACCGGAGTACAACCGTTCAATCCCTGGCGGTCTGAAAAACGCCATCGACTGGGCAAGTCGTCCCTACGGGACAAACTCGTTCGCGCGCAAACCATCAGCAGTAATCGGGACGTCGCCGGGCGCGATCGGCACTGCAGTGGCCCAGCAAAGCCTGCGCAGCGTACTTAGCTTCTGCAATTCACCGCAGATGAATGCACCGGAAGCCTACATCCAGTTCAAGCCTGGCCTCATCACCGATGAAGGCGAAGTTACTGACGAGACGACGGCCGATTTCCTTCGCAGCTACATGGCGGAATTCCAGGCATTTATCACTCGCGTCTACACGGTATTGCCAAGGCCAAGGCTGAACTCTTGATGGAATTGCCACCGAGGCGACGATGTCGTCCTGGTGGACGAATGCGCAAATGAGATCGAAGCGTCGTCTCCGTAGTGCGCCTGTCAATCAGTAAACTCCAACAGGCGGGAAACGGGGCGTACGCACGGAAGGTCGGTCGTGTCACCTGAATGGGTTTCCGCTTGGGCCAATCTAATGACCGGCATGGCGGCCCTTCTGGCTGGCTGGGCCGGGATGCGCGGGCTCAATGCATGGCGGGCCGAAACGGTCGGCAGGCGGAAGGCCGAACTTGCAGAAGAGGTTTTGGCTGGGTTTTATCGGACCAGGGATATTTTGACATGGGCGCGGTTTCCCGCCTCGGATGCCGATCAAGGTGAAACTGTTCGGCCCGAAATCGGCCAGGACGATGATGGGCCCGAAAAGAGCGAGATCATCGCCCCCGTGGACCGCTTGACAAAGGAAAGCCAGGTGTTCTCCGAGCTCCGCGCGAGCCGTTACCGCTTCATGGCTTACTTTGGGGAAGAGGCTGCACGCCCGTTCGATGAGATAAAGGCAATTCACAACGAAATTGTCGATTCAGCCCGCAATTTGGTCCGGACCCACGGCGATGAGTCAGCCGGACGAGAACAGGAACGCGATCAATGGGAGGCCGCGATCGGTTGGGGGGGAACGGAGGGAGACGCTCTGAGGAAGCGGCTTGACCTTGCAGTAAAGGCAGTCGAGCAGACCTGCCGCCCCCTAATCGAGGAACGGCACAAGGCCCGCCGCGACAGTATCTTCTGATGATTTTGATTGCGCCATGGGGTCCGGTCATGACTGAATATAACGAAACCACGAATCCGATCCTGACCGGCTTCAAGGGTCAGTGCCCCAGATGTCAGCAGGGACACCTGTTCGCAGGCTACCTGAAACTTGCTCCAAGTTGTGATGTCTGTGGACTGGATTTTTCTTTCGCCGATCCCGCTGACGGGCCTGCATTCTTCTCAATGTCGATTGTTGCGTTCCCAGCCCTTGCGTTTGCTCTTTGGTTGCAGTTGCGGTTTGAGCCACCTTTCTGGATTCACATTCTCACAAGCCTGCCTCTGACCATCGGGGCATGCATAGTGTTGCTCCGACCTCTTAAAGGATGGCTCGTCTGTTCTCAGTATTTCCATAAGGCAGCGGAAGGTTCGATCGATCGAGATTGGCATGCCGCTGAAGCCGAGCGCCAAAAGCAAGAACCGCATGAATAACGAGATCAGCATCGGTTCATTTCTATACCTAACGCTCGCGTCGGATAGGCGCTGCCGCTCTGGCGCTGACATCAGTCGTTGGTTGCGCTCATGCCGGGCTATCTGCGATGCCAACTGCACGGGTAACTCGCTTCCGTCTCTTTGAGACCCATTGCCAGATCGTATTGCCAGTCGAAGAAACGAACGTGCGTTACCTGGCCTTGATGCGTAAGGCCGCGACAAGTCCGACCATCACCTTGTTGAAGGCGAAGAGACGGGCGGAAGCTCGGTGGCGGACGGGGCGTGAACGGCGGCGCCCTTCGCTATGCTGGCGAGATAGGTATGGAGCTGGGCCACCACTTCGGCTCCTTCGCCGATCGCAGCGCCGACGCGTTTGACAGAACCGGAGCGCACGTCCCCGACCGCAAAGACGCCAGGGATGCTGGATTGCAGTGACAGCGGTTCTGCCCCGTCGATGGCGGTGCGTGTCGCCTGCACGCTCGCACCCGTCTGCACGAAGCCTTTGGCGTCGAGAGAAACGCAGCCGTGCAGCCACCCAGACTCCGGCTCGGCTCCGATGAACAAAAACAGATGCCGAGTCGACCTGTCCGTTTCCTCGCCTGAAACCCGGTTGCGCCACCGGATGCGCTGAAGCTGTCCTTGCGGTGAGCCGGACAGCGCAACCACCTCCGTATTGGTCACCACTTCGATGGTGCTGGTCGCATAGATCCGGTCAATGAGATATTGTGACATGCTTTCGGACAGGCTTGGCCCACGCACGACCAGCGAGATCTTGGCGGCGTAGTCTCGCAAGAACACGGCAGCCTGTCCCGCGGAGTTGCCGCCTCCGACAAGGACGATTTCCTCGCGCTGGCAAAGCCGCGCCTCGATGGGCGAGGCCCAATACCACACGCCTCGCCCTTCGAACTCGCTAAGATTGGGGACGTCAAGCCGACGGTAGCGTGCGCCGGACGCAATGACAACGGACGAAACCTTGGTGCGATCTCCGTCAGCGAGTTCCAGCATCAGCGGATTTTGACCGCAGTCCAGGCGCGCGATGCCGGACGGAATCGCCATTTCTGCGCCGAATTTCTGCGCCTGCACATAGGCACGCCCGGTGAGGTCGCGGCCAGATATGCCAGTTGGGAATCCGAGGTAGTTCTCGATCCGCGCGCTCGCGCCGGCCTGTCCTCCGAACGCGTGTGCGTCGAAGACCACGATCGAAAGCCCCTCGGACGCCGCATAGACCGCGGTGGCAAGACCCGCGGGGCCGGCCCCCACGATGGCGACATCGTACGTCCGATCTCGACCGTCCCTCCGCACCATTCCAAGGGCGCGTGCCAGGTCTGACTCACTGGGATTCTTCAAAATGGTGCCCTTGGGACACACCGCCAGGGGAAGGTCGCTCGCATCCGGCGCATATTTGTTGACGAGATCCGCGGCATCGCGATCACTCGCAGGATCGAGCACCTCAAATGGATAGGCGTTCCGGGCGAGGAAGCCTTGCAGCCGCACGACATCGGGAGCGTCCTCGGGTCCGATAAGCACCGGTCCGCCGGCGCCCGCTTCAATCAGGGAGATGCGTCGCAGAATCAACGCGCGCATGATGCGGTCGCCAATCTCGGGCTCCGCGATCATGACCCTGCGCAGGTCCTCAGCCCGAATGAGAATGGCCTCGATATCGTCGACCGCGTGAACGTCGACCAGCGCCGGCCGACCGGAAAGCTGTTCCACTTCGGCGACGAAATCGCCTGCAGTCACTTCCACGATCGGAGTGAGATGTCCCAGCGGGTCGCGCCGCGTGACCTGGGCGCGACCGCTCTTGAGCACAAACATACCAGGCGCGATCTCTCCCGTCACGAATAGCGGCTGGCCCTTGCTGTAACGCTGGCGGTGGCCGAAGCGACAAAGCCGATCGATTTCCGCCGCCGAGAATTTCGGAAACATCCTCTCATTGCTCGGATCGATCTTCGGCATCAGATATCCTCACGGGTTCTTCTCACGGCCTCGATCGCGCGACCTCTGTGCGACAAGCATTTCGCGAACTTGTCTGCCGTGAGAGCGCCTTGTCGCGAGCATAGTGGAAGCCCACCATTAAGCGCCCGCTGAGCCTTGTCATTGACGACCGTCAACTCGGCAATTACGCAGATCGCCAACGTCGAGCCTCTGGATGTGTCGTGCACGCCGTCCGTGTGCTGCTCATGTTGACAGCCGAGCGCTTGAGCGGATCCCCGCGATTCTACCGAAGTGCTTCAAGGCGATTGGGCGCGAGCCGAGCCCTGAACCGCGACAGATATGGCGCCGTGCGGCTTATGGACGATCCCGCGACCTCGGCTGGCCTGCCGAACGCGACCACACGACCGCCTTCGTCACCTGCCCCAGGGCCAATGTCCATGACCCAGTCGCTGCCGGCGGCGACACGCATGTCGTGCTCCACCACGATGACGGTATTGCCGGATTCGACAAGCCCATCGAGTTGCGCGATGAGCCTCTCGACGTCAGCCGGGTGTAGTCCCGTAGTGGGCTCGTCAAGGATGTAGAGCGTATCGCCGCGCTGCGGCCGCTGGAGCTCGGAGGCAAGCTTGATCCGCTGGGCCTCACCGCCGGAAAGCTCCGTCGCCGGCTGGCCAAGCCGCAGATAGCCGAGGCCAACCTGCCGCAGCACATCGAGGGATCGGCGCACCGTCGGCTCCTCGGTAAAAAAGGCGAAGGCGTCATCGACCGTCATTCCCAGGACCGCGGCGATGTTCTTGTTGCGGTATTCTATCTCCAGGGTTTGCGGATTGAAGCGCGCGCCATGACAACTTGGACATGGCGCATAGACGCTGGGCAGGAACAGCAGTTCGACGCAAACAAAGCCTTCGCCTTCGCAGGTCGCGCAGCGGCCCTTGGCAACATTGAAGGAAAAGCGCCCAGCGTCATAGTGGCGGGCGCGCGCCGACTTTGTGGCCGCGAAAATTTTGCGAACGTGGTCGAACAGCCCCGTATACGTGGCGAGATTGGACCGTGGTGTGCGTCCGATCGCTTTCTGGTCTACGACCACCAGGCGCTTGACGTCCTGCGCCCCGGCCGCGATCCGACCGCCCCGTGTCGTCACTACGGTCCGCTCGAGTTCGTCGCCCTCATCATCGATCGAGGGGATGGGATGGCCGAGCTGCTTTGCAATCAATTCCACCAGGACCTGGCTCACCAAGCTCGACTTGCCCGAACCGGAAACGCCAGTCACGGTTGTAAATCCTCCCAGCGGAAAATCGACATCAAGCCCATGGATGTTATTCCGGCTGACCCCGCGCAGCCGCAACCAGCCCTTGGGCGGGCGCGGCGTTCGATCTGACACGATCGTATCGCCGAACAGGTACCGGCGGGTCTGCGATTGCTCTGCCTGCTCGAACCCTTGCAGCGGACCGCTGTAGAGCACATGGCCGCCTAGATCGCCGGCACCTGGGCCGACGTCGACGATCCAATCCGCATGGCGGATCACATCGATATCGTGTTCGACGACAAACAGCGAATTGCCTGAGAGTTTCAATCGGTCGAGCGCCGTCAACAGCGCCTCCGTATCCGCAGGATGAAGTCCGGCGGAGGGCTCATCTAGCACATAGACGACGCCGAACAGATTGGAACGCACTTGGGTTGCAAGTCGCAGGCGCTGAAGTTCCCCCGGTGACAGCGTCGGGGTGCTTCGCTCCAGTGAAAGATAGCCAAGCCCGAGGTCGAGCAGAACCTTCAGCCGGCCGCTGAGGTCCTCGGCGATCCGCTGCACTACCAACGCCTTCTCCGGATGCCGCGTCTTAAGCTTGGTCAAGGTGGCAGCGGTGGCTTCCGCATAGGGGCGCAAGAGATCAGCGAGTCTTGCCAGCGGGATCCTCGATATATCGGCAATATCGAAACCGGCGAACTTGACGGACAGCGCTTCGCGGCGAAGCCGCTTGCCGTCACAGAGCGGGCACTCGGTGCTCACCATGTAGCGTGCCACCCGCTTCTTGATCGACGCGCTTTCAGTGGTGGCAAAGGTGTTCAGCACATATCGCCTGGCGCTGGAGAAATTGCCGCGGTAACTCGGCTCCTCCTTGCGCCTGATCGCGCGTCGCGCCTCGTCCCGGTCATACCCGATATAGACCGGGACCACCGGCTGCTCGTCGGTGTACAGGATCCAGTCGCGGGCTTCTTTCGGCAGCTCTCGCCAGGGGCGATCGACGTCGTAGCCTAGACTAGTCAGCATGTCGCGCAGGTTGCCGCCATGCCAGGCAGGCGGCCAGGCGGCAATGGCGCGCTCGCGAATGCTTTTGGAATCATCCGGCACCATCGAGCGTTCGGTCGCCTCGTAGACCCGACCGAGCCCATGGCATTGGGGACAGGCTCCCGCCGGCGTGTTGGGCGAGAAAGCCTCGGCATCGAGATGCGCTTGGTGCCGTGGATAGTCGCCGGCGCGCGAGTACACCATCCGCAGGAGGTTGGACAGTGTCGTCACGCTACCGACGGAAGAGCGCGTGGAAGGCGAGCCGCGTTGCTGCTGCAAGGCCACGGCCGGCGGCAGACCGTCGATTTCGTCCACCTCGGGAACCGCCATCTGATGAAACAAACGCCGCGCATAGGGAGACACCGATTCGAGGTAACGCCGCTGCGCCTCCGCGTAGAGCGTGCCGAAGGCCAGCGACGACTTTCCCGAACCGGACACACCGGTAAACACCACAAGGGCATCGCGGGGAATGACGAGATCGATGTTCTTCAAATTATGCTCGCGCGCTCCACGCATGCGAACGAAGCCTTGCGGACGCTCTTCTGCCGCTGCTTGAAATGGAGGCTTGTTGATTTCCAGCATGTGCTTAGACCGGCCAGGTAGAACCCATTGCGGCAGAGCGCCGTCGCGACCACAATGATCGCTATCGATTTGTCCAGCGATCCACCCAGCGCCGGGATCGTACGGGCTGCCCTGTGCCAGCTCACGGCCGGGCAGGCAGAAACATTGGGGGCGATGCGATCCGCATCAATTGATGCCCGTCAATTTGCTGTTAGGTTAGAGCGTCGCCAAAGGCCCACCTTGGCAAAAATTCATCTGAGCCCGCTCGCGTGACCGCCGCTACCTTTCTCTGGAACGCGCCCCGACACCTTCAGCCTGCAGACAGATTCTGATGTCGCGCCGGCATTTAATGGGCTTGGAGCTTCGAAGGGCTATCCCATATAGGATCGCCTCGGTTCGGTTCGCGACTGCACCTCGCGGATGAAGTCCTGCGGGCGCGTAAAGAAGCTATTCTCGACCAGAACGCCCCCGATGATGACCATCGGATGCGTGCGAAGAATATCGAAGGCATGCGGCGCCGTGAGCAGATTGGCGTCGAAGGTGCAAATTACCGGGTCGTCGTAGTTCGGCAGCACGCTATTGAGTCGCATCTCGTATTCAACCCATTCATTGCTGCTCTTCCAGTCGTCTACGGCCGCTTCGGCGTGCGCGATCATCCGCGTCAAAGGGAAGCCGAGCTCGGAGCCGGCCTTCAAGCCCTCTTGGATGAGGACGAGCATCGCGTCCTTGTTGAAGCGTCCGGTCTCGAGATAGGTGTCCTCCGGTAACGCGACTTCGAGTTGGCGGCTTTTCATCGCCTTCTCGACGTCGATGCCGGCGTTGCGCAACCGCTGGAAGTGATCCTCCTTGTGCCTATCAGGGAGGACATGATAGGCGCGCTGGCCGCAGTTGATGCCGTCGCAGATGAACGGCAGCAACGTGTCGTACTCCTCCGCCGCCGAATTGAAGAATGCGCAGACATGCCTGTGCTCACGCAACATGGATCCGCCAAAAGGAATAGGCTGGGTCGTTGATTTCATGTCAGTCCCCAGATCCGATCTTCTGTGCTTTCGTTATCTCAGGCGATTGTCCGCTCATTTCTTTTAGGAGTCCATTCGTCATTCAGCGCAAAAGGCCCTCGATTGCGTTCCGGTGTTGCAGCCATAGTCAGTCTCGCGGTTGAGAGTCCTTTGGGAATTGCCTGCCGTGAAAGCGCCGGCTCGACACCAGGCCCTCTCGTTGCTCCAGGCTGTCCGCGATCTGGGCGGCGAGCCTGTCCAGCGGAGCATGATCGAACTCGCGCTTTGTCTGCGGTTTGCGAAAGTGCGTTGTTAACACTCCCCAGAGGCGGCCGTGGCTGCTGATCAGCGGCGTCGACTGTGCCGCCGCAATGCCGCCGGCACGCAACATATCGAGCTCGCGCGTGCCCACAAAGAGGTAGCTCGTCGTCACATCTTCGACGAACACACGCATGCGCCGCGTCAGCGCGACAGCACAAGTGGTGTTGGTATCGCGACGCACGGTGCCGAAAAAGCTCAGGGCTTCGCTTGAGAACCCGCGGCTGGCAACAATTGTCAGGCAGTCGGTTCTTGCGTCGAAGCGCTGCAGCGTGCCCATGTCCGCGCCGATCATGTCGATCGCGATATCGAGAGCCTGCAGCAGGCCCGCGCCGACATCCGGGGAATCTCTTAGCCCCAGCAGGATAGCGTCGATTTGTTGCCCAGTTGTGGCGTCGAGCGGTTCTGTGAGTTTTGCCATCGATGTGCCCCAGCGCGCCGTAACACGCCAAAATTGTCGCGGCCGAGCGATAGCTGAAATTATAATGGGAGATTGCTGGCGGGCGGATTACGGAATTTTACGCAATCGACTTTTTCGTCACGCCAGCCGGCAACACGTGACTGCAGTGAATGCATTTGCGCGACGTGGCTGTGCCCCCTGCAAGGAGCACTCGCTGGCAACTAAAGACATCTGATAAGCCATTAGCCCGTGCCGGATATGGTTCCTGGGCGCCAGATCGGATTGATCGGATCGGAAATCCGATCTTGGACGGCATTATCGCTGCCCCGAAATCGAGGGTTCCAAACGTTTGAATCAATCCGCTAGGCAATTGGCATAGGTAGTGTATGGTTTTGCTCGGGATGCGGCTGCTACGTGGTCGCAAACGGTCGTCGCCGCGCGGCAACTGCGAAGATGAGCCGCTGCTTCGGCGTTGAGGACAAGCGCTGAAGATCCGATGTACATTATGTATTGGATCAGGCGACATGCCTTGGGTCGATGAGCTTTCTGAGCCGCAAGAGCTCAGGCACTGCATCCGCGATCTTGTCGCGCTTTCGACGCTGCCAGCAATCTGGAAAGACTACAATTTGTGGCAAATCGCCGACAGTGTGGCGGCAGGATTGATTTCGATGCTCAATGCAGACGTCATTTACGTGTCTGCACCGAGGGTGCCAGACGAAGCTGCGGTCGACGTGATGCGCACGAGCCAGGCGGTATCCGCTGGATCCCCTGGTCGCATCGAACGCATCATTCGTGCTGCGTGGCTCGATAGCCGCGAGCAGACATTCGCGATCGACAACCCGTTTGGGAAGGGAGCGTTACAGATCGCTGCCGTACCAATGGGCTTTGGCGGCGACGCCGGAATTATCGCAGGTTCCGTCAACCCGAAATTTCCAAGCGAGACGCATCGACTGGTTCTTGGAATTGCGGCGAGCCACGCAACGCTCGCCATGCAACGCTGGCACGCGGAGGCCCAGCACCGGCGTCTGGTGAGCCTGATAGAGCGCTCGTCCGAGCTCGTTGGTTTCGCCCGATTAGACGGCACGCCGCAATATCTCAACAAGGCTGGCTGCGAGCTACTAGGGCTTTCCGGCATTGAGGAGGTGGAGCGGCTTAACATCGTCGATTTCCTGGCTCCCGATGAGCGGACCCGGGCGCATCGCGAGTTGATCCCACTGGTAATGGGGACCGGACGCTGGCTCGGCGAGCTCAATCTGCGACACTTCAAAACTGGAGAAGACATTCCGTTCCTCGTCGATTGGTTCCGCATCGACGATTTGCGCACGGGTCGCCCTATGAACATGGCGACCGTCAGCCGCGATCTGAGGGGGCAGAAACAACTTGAAGAGAGCCTTCGACGCCTCAACGAATCGCTGGAGCAGCGGGTGGCAGAACGCACATCGGAATTGGCGGACGCGCTCCAGCGGCTGACGCTCGAAGCCGAGGAGCGCATGCAAGCGGATGTCCGATCGCAAGAGCTGCAACTCGAGCTGCTTCATGCGTCGCGGCTGAGCGCAGCGGGTCAGATGGCTGGCGCGTTGGCGCATGAATTGAACCAACCGCTGACCGCGTTCACGAATTCGGTCAACGCTGGGCGCCTGATGATCGCAAGCGGCGCGCATAGCGTCGACACCGTACGCGATGTTCTCGACGAAGCCGCCGACCAGGCGCTCCGCGCCGGCGAGATCATTCGGCGTCTGCGACAGTTCGTTTTGCGTGGCGAGACGGAAATGCGGATCGAAAAACTGCCCGACTTGATCCGCGAGGCCAGTGCTCTTGCCTCCGCGGGAACCGGAGCGCACGGCGTGCGGGTCCGGCTGAGCTTCGATCCGCGCGCCGAAGCAGTGTTTGGGAACCGAATTCAACTGCATCAGGTCTTGCTCAACCTGATACGCAATGCGCATGAGGCGATGGCAGAGACTGAGCGGCGTGAGTTGTACGTGGCCACCGCGCGGCTCGATGAAGAGTTGATTGAGATCGCTGTAGCAGATCGTGGTTCGGGCCTGCCGGACGATATGGCCGACCACCTCTTCGAGCCATTTCACACCACAAAAAGCAATGGCATGGGATTAGGCCTCTCGATCTGCCGCTCGATTGTGGAGGCCCACGGCGGCAAGCTGCGATATGAGCCAAATTGCGGCGGTGGAGCAATCTTTCGCGTGACGCTGCCTGTCCCGTTGGAGCGATGAGCGAAGATGGGCGCCGACCGATGCATTTATATTGTTGATGACGACCAAGCGATCCGCCGGTCGTTGGAGCGGCTACTGGACGCGATCGGTTTCAATGTGGTGTCGTATGCCTCGCCGAAGGCATTCCTCGGCGTCGCGGGCGACTTGGCCGCGGGCTGCGTTCTGCTGGATCTTCGCATGCCGGAGATGGACGGCTTTGAGGTTCAGGCTCGCCTTCAGCTGAAAAACCCGGACTTGCCGGTTATTGTGATAACGGCTCAAGGCGACGTACAGACCGCGGTCCGAGCGATGAAGGCAGGAGCTGTGGACTTCATTGAAAAGCCATATAGCCACGACGCCTTGGTAGCGGCGATTGAGTCCGCGCTGAAGACCGGCACGGCGAAGGGTCGAACCGATGAAATTGCTGGTGCGAAAGCGCTGATCGATACGCTCAGTCCACGCGAGCGCCAGGTTCTCGAGGCGCTGGTAGCCGGGCAGCCAAACAAGATCATTGCCTTCGATCTCGGTATCAGTGTGCGCACTGTCGAGGTTCATCGCTCGCGTATGATGGACCGCCTAGGCGTGCACCAGCTGGGCCAAGCGGTCAGGCTTTCTGTTCTCGCGAGCCTCGCAGAGGCTAGGTGAGCGGGTTCTTGCTGGAGGTGTCTGCTCCAGTACATCGTCACGCTCGATTTGGATGACGTAAGTTCCGGGAAACCGGCGCTCACGACTTCAACCGAGACGGCCAGATGGTCCGCAAAGCGAAAGGCAATAAATACGAGAGAGTTGGCGTTTGGGCGTGCCGGTCCGCCCGGCCATATTTGCCACGCACCTCCCCGAGCCAAGGTCTCGGCGCATGCGGGTGACCTAAGCTCGGCGGGTACCTGGCGCGTTGCTTCAGCGATGGCCCAATTGCATCGCTTCCATCGGGCATTGATGCAACTTGCACGGAATGTCGAACCTTTCGTTAAGCCATGGCGCTCACTGTCCATTCTGTCTGCGAGCAGCGATGAGTATCACGATGGATCACCTCCGGGCCGTTTCTCACAATCAGCTTTCGGCTGTCTTTGAAGACTTGGCCGACCACGCGTTGGTCGGCATGACGATCGTGCTCGACACCCGGTTTCTCTATGCCAACCAGAAATGCTGCGAGCTGTTCGGCTACTTAGAAGAAGAATTCATCCAGCTCTCCCCCTTCGACCTCGTCGTCGATACCGATAGGGAGATGGTTCGGAACCGGATGAACGAGCGCCTCAGCCGCGAGACAACTACCTCGGAATATTCGTTTCGCGGCGTTCGGAAAGACGGCTCGATCATCGATCTGGAGGTGCGGGGATCGACAATCGCCATCGACGGCCGGCCGGCCCTCGCCACTTCTTTTGTCGAGATGACCGACACACGCCGGGCGATCCAGGAGCGTGAACACCAGCGGACGATGGCCGCCCACATCGCCCGTGAACGAGACACCGCCCAGCGATATCTCGATGTAGCTGGGGTAATGATGATGGTCTTCGCGGCCGACGAGACGATTTCGCTCGTCAACCGGCAGGGGTGCGAGGTGCTCGGCTATCGAGCCGCCAACGAACTCCTCGGCCGGAACTGGATCGACGTGTTCATTCCCGCGCCGAAGCGATTAGGTATGCGAGCCGCATTCCATTCGTTTCTCGACGGCACCACGCCGGCTGTCGAGCATTTCCAGAATGAGATCGTTACCCAGAGCGGGGAAGAACGGATCATCAGCTGGCACAACCAGCTCCTTATCGATGAAAGCGGCAAGGCCACTGGTATCCTCAGCTCCGGCGAAGACATCACCGAACGGTGCCGGGCCGAGGAGTCGCTTCGGATCAGCGAGTTGCGCTTCCGCCAGATCGCAGAGAACCTTAGCGAGGTCTTCTGGATCACGAATGCGGACAAGACGAAGGTCGAATATATCAGCCCCGCCTATGAGACCGTTTGGGGGCGGACCGTTGAGGAGGTCTACGAGCGGCCAGTCGCGTACCTCGAAGCGATCGTGCCCGAGGACCGCGAGGCAACGGAAAGGCGGGTTAAGCAGCAGGCCGAGGTCGGCTACGATGTAGAATACAGGATCACACGGCCTGACGGCGCGACTCGCTGGATTCACGACCGAAGCGTTGCGATCAGGGACGAAGCAGACTGCGTCTACCGACTGATCGGCGTCGCCGAGGACATCACGGAGCGAAAAGCTGCCGAGAACCGCCTTTTCGAACTCGCCCATTTCGACCAGCTCACCGGCATCACCAATCGGCTGTATTTCGGCGAGATCGTCGATGCGGCGATCAGACGGAAGGCGGCTGGTGCGGTGATCCTTCTCGACCTTGACGGGTTTAAGAAGGTGAATGATTCCGCCGGCCACGCGGTCGGCGACCTGCTGCTCCGCGCGACGGCGAAAAGGCTGGCAGAGGTGGCCCCTCCAGACGCGACCGTCTCTCGTTGGGGTGGTGACGAGTTTGCTGTCTTCGTACCTGAGGGATCGACGACGGGTTCGCTCGCTGAGTTCATCGGCCGCATCCGGGAAGTGTGCGCAGAGCCTTTTCTTCTGCCGCGGCGAAAGGTGTTCCTGACCGCAAGCATCGGTATCGCCCGGTCCCCGGACCACGGAAGTTCAGCCGCCGAGCTAATGGCCCACGCCGATCTCGCGATGTATCGGGCGAAGGCGGAGCAGCCGGGAACGGAAAGATTCTTTACCCCCGGAATGAAAGAAGAAGTTCAGCGGGAGATCGACCTCGAGGCCGAGCTACGCCGAGCCTTTGCCAACGCCGAGTTCGAGCTGCACTACCAGCCACAGGTCGACCTCGCCACCGGCTGCCTGGTCGGTGCCGAGGCACTCCTGCGCTGGCGGCATCCAGAAAGGGGACTTCTGCAGCCGGCGGAATTTCTCTCGGTGCTGAAGCCGAGTCCGGTGGCGGCGGCGGTCGGTGATTGGACGATCGCCACCGCGTCAGCAGTTGCGTCGCGGCTCCATCGCGCCGGTCGCCCCCTGCGGATCGGCGTCAATCTATTCTCGGCCCAGATGAAGGCCGGAGGATTGACAGAGACGATCGCGAGGCAGCTCCAGGAAAACGAGCTGCCTCCAGAACTGCTGGAGATCGAGATAACCGAGAAGATAATCCTCAACCAAGACCCGTCGACGCTCGTGACGCTAACTAACATTCGTGAACTCGGCGTCGGCATGGCCTTCGACGACTATGGCACCGGCTATGCCTCGCTTAGCATGCTCACCGAGTACCCCCTTACGCGCCTCAAGATCGATCGCGCCTTTGTCGACCGAATGGCAACCAGCGTCGGCGACGCAGCCATCGTCAAGGCAATCGTTGGCCTCGGTCTGGGCTTTGGGCTCAAACTTGTCGCCGAGGGAATTGAGTGCGAAGAGCAGGCAGCGACCCTTCGTCTTCTCGGCTGTCACGAAGGCCAAGGCTACCTGTTTGGCCGGGCTATGCCCACCAACGAACTTCTGATGGCGGTTGAGCGGGCGGCGGGCTGCACCCCATCACCAGGGTTTGTACCGGCGGCATAGGGCGGGGCTTCGGCGGCTGGCGCGCCACAGGACATCGTCAGCGGCCCGGAACGACAGTGAACGTGATCACGCCGCGGAGCGCGACGACTCGACGATTGTTTGCCATATTCGAAATCGGCACCCACGGCATCCTATCGCTTTTTGTTCCCTCTGCACATGCAGACGCCCGGCAGTGCAGGCGTGTGACAGCTTGCCCAGACGCCTTCACGATGGAAGGAGTGGCCCTCCACGCCGACGCAGGGCTCAGGAGGCTGAGCCCGTCGCGAGGCGAACAAGACAAAAAAGGCGCCCCCACACATGCGGCAACTTGGTTTCGACTGAGCTCGTCAGCCGCGCTCCGACTGCTACCCGCTGAACCCGCGCCCATGACTTCGGCAAGTGTGCAGCGGGCGCCGCAATCGCATCGGATCGAACGATAAAGGCTTCCTGGCGCTCCGCCCGTCTCCGGTTATGGCGAAACCGCGAGCTACAGCGTGTTCGCCGACGATGTCTGCTTCTGGGATACGGGAAAGCTGATCGCTACGGCCGATATGAAGGCGCAAAGCCGCCATTCGGCTTTTCATCATGCCTGATCGCTTGCCGTCAGGCTCAGACGTCAAATCGACCGAGATCTAATCCCGAAGAGTCATCTGGCTGGGATTACTGGCGCAGACGGATCGTGAGGTCCGGGAACATGGCCGGCAGGAACCACTGCCGACGCCCCGAGGACGTGCTTCTCTTGGTCATCAAAGAAAATGTGAGCCCCGAGCGCTTTTAGGATGGGTGCTTTCTCACGGCTGCCTACGAAGTGCGCCTCGTCAGCCGGCGTTCCCCATGCTCTCAGCGTCCGAATTACGCGCTCATGCGCAGGGGCGTTCCGGGCAGTCACAAGTGCGATGCGGACCTTACTCACGTTGCCCTCATTAAGGAAAACTCGGCGCAATGCGGATAATTTGTGAAGGAAATTACCAAACGGGCCCCGCGCCATTGGATTGCTTGCGTTCGCGGTCTCATGAGCAAGGAACGCCTCCAGCCCCTTTTCTTTGTAGATTTCATCGGACTCAGGGCCAAACACTACAGCATCGCCGTCGAACGCGACCCGGACCTCGCCCTGGGGTGTTTCTGCACGGTCCTTGGGTGCCAAGCCAAGCCGCGCAGCCGCTGCTCCGCCGTCCACCGCTCCTTTTACGTCCGTGTCCGCGTTTGAGAGAAATAGGTCGATGCCCCACGCAGGGACAAAAGGAGCAAGCGACCGCCCGCTAGTAAAACTGCCTGTCTTGACGACAAGCCCATAGTGATCGATCGACTTGAACGCCCGGAGGGAGAGGTCGGGCGAGTTTTGCGACAGAAGGATCACTTCAACGTACGGAGCAGCCTCAGGATCGTTGAGCGCGAGTAACCGCTCGACTACCTCAAAGCCAGCACCCCTGCGGAGGATCACGTCCTCGCGTTCGAGTTGCATGGCCGCATACGCCATGACGCCGTACCTCTCGAATATACGATGTTCCTCCTCCAAATCAAAAAGAGCGCGCGTGGAGATTCCGATGCGGAGCGGGCTAGCCCTTAGCGTAGACCCTGGATTGCCATTCTCTTCGGCTGCAACCGAGGTTTCCGCGATTTCCATTTGCCCCTCCTCCGATATTAGGCACTCGTAGGCAATGCCCATTCTATATTTGCACAATTTTGGAAGAATTGGAGATCTGCGGTTCATTGCAGATCGGTGTCATTTCATCGCGAAACGATATTCGACTGGACTTCATACGACAACGAAGCATTGGTGTTCCCAGCGCAGCAGAAGTGCAGAGGATTAGGACCAAGCAGAATCTCCAGCCCGCAGGGACAGCGGGCTTCGGTCAGTACTAGCGCCGGAATGGTCCGGGCTTCGAACTGACGGAGATTTGAAATGTCTATCCTCAACAACACCATTGTGAAGGCCGACAATGCGGAAGCCGCTGATCCGGCGTCCACCGTCGACAACAGCACCCCAACCCGGAAGCTCCGCCCAAAATCGGGGGCGACCATCTCGGTCAAGAAAGCCAAGGACGAGGTCCCGGCGGCGGCTACCAAAACCGATATCGTCCTCAAGAAGCTGAAGTCGGCCAAGGGTGTAACCATCGAAGTCTTGATGGATGCGACGGGGTGGCAGGCGCACTCGGTTCGCGGCTTTCTCTCCGGCACCGTCAAGAAGAAGCTCTGCCACGAAGTTCTCAGCGAAACAGGCAAGGACGGACAACGGCGATACCGCATTGTCGAGGCGAAGACCGCCGGTTGACCTCGATGCGCAAGCGGCTCGATCTAGATAGTGAGATCGCCGGGGTCGGCGATCTCACGCGCGACGAACTATCTGCGGCCTGGGCAAAGGCCTATGGCTGTCTCCCACCCAAAGGGGTCAAACGCGGTTTGCTTGAACGATCGGCTGCCTGGCATCTCCAGGCCAAGCGTTTGGGTGGTTTGACTTCGACCGTTAAGAAGACACTGGGGACAGGTAACGCACGAAGGACCAACGTGAATGCTATCCATCCGGGCAATACTGGGTCGGATCGCCAGGACGGAGTTCAATCAGCCCGGCCAACGTCATCGGACAAGGTAGTGGCGTCGCCGCCGCGACCTATTTCACCCAAGGCCGGCTCGCGCCTAATGCGAGAATGGAATGGCCGGACGCACATCGTCGAAGTCGTCGACGACGGCTTCGTGCTCGATGGCAAGACGTACGGATCGCTGTCGGCGGTCGCCCGCCGCATCACAGGCGCCCATTGGTCTGGCCCGAGGTTCTTTGGGCTATGACGGTGACCCCTCGCCTCAACTGCGCCATCTACACTCGCAAGTCGACTGAAGAGGGATTGGAACAGGAGTTCAATTCGCTCGATGCACAGCGCGAAGCTTGTGCGGCCTTCATCGCATCGCAGGTCGGTCTAGGCTGGAAGCTGGTGCCGGGCCACTACGATGACGGCGGGATCTCGGGCGGCACGATGGAGCGCCCTGCCCTGCAGCGTCTCCTACAGGACATCCGGGACAAAAAGGTCGATGTGGTGGTTGTCTACAAGATCGACCGCCTCACCCGGTCGCTGATGGATTTTTCCAAAATCGTCGAGATCTTCGATGCCAGCTCCGTCTCGTTTGTCTCGGTGACCCAGCAGTTCAACACCACGACCTCAATGGGCAGGCTGACTCTCAACGTGCTTTTGTCCTTCGCGCAGTTCGAGCGGGAGGTCACGGCCGAGCGTATCCGTGACAAGATCGCCGCGTCGAAGAAGAAAGGCATGTGGATGGGCGGCGTGGTACCACTGGGCTATCGCGTCGAGTACCGCAAGCTGGTGATTGACGAGACTGAAGCGCAAACAGTCAGACACTTGTTCGACCGCTATCTCACCCTGAAGTCGGTCAGGGATCTCGTTGACGAGGCTGCGAGCGAGGGACTCTCGACACGATCGCGGCAGCGCAAAGACGGATCCGTTGCCGTCACCATGCCGTTTGGTCGCGGCAACCTCTATCACCTTCTTTCGAACCCGGTCTACGTCGGCAAGGTCAGGCACAAGGATCAGGTCTACGATGGAGAACACGAGCCGATTGTCACGTCGGTCACGTTTGAGGAGGCCCAGGCACTTCTCGCCACGCAGGCGCCGCGGCGGCGAAGCCAGTCGAATGGCACGCAAGCCCATTTGCTCACCGGTTTGCTCTTCGATGAAGCCGGCGAGAAACTGCGATCGGTTCATGCCAACAAGCAAGGTGTTCGCTACCGCTACTATGTCTCAAAGCAATTCGTCGACCAGCGCCGAAACGGGTCCGAGGGCTGGCGTCTTCCCGCACCTGCACTTGAATCAGTTGTTGAGCATCGCCTGAATCGGATTCTCAGCGATCAAGCCCAACTGTCTGATTGGATTCGGCAATGGGTAGACGCTGGCGAAATCCAGTCGGCGATGCGGGGAGCCGAAGAGTTGCGGTCGCGCTGGGCTTCAGACACTGCAGACGCGAAGCGATCCATGCTTCAAAAGATCGTTCGCAAGATCACCCTCAAGCCCGGATCATTGACCATCGACCTGGATCGCCGCTCGCTGTCGGAATTGCTTCTCGACCAGATTCTTCCGCCCAACGATGGCGCCTCGGTAGCCTCCATCGAATGTCCCATCGGTATGAAGCGGCGCGGCGTCGAAACGCGGATCTTGCTTACAGACGGATCCAACAGCAGCCAAGAACCCGATGGCGCTTTGATCGACCTTCTGCGTCGAGCCCACTTGTACCTCGGCCAACTTACCGACGGAACTCACCGAAGCCTCACGGACGTTGCCATGCTCAACGGCACCGATACATCCGAGGTCAGCCGCCTCCTGCCCTTCGCATTCCTTGCTCCGAAAATTGCGGCCAACATCGTTGCAGGTGATCAACCTGTTGAACTAACGGCGCACCGGCTATCCCGATTGTCGGACCTCCCCCTTGCCTGGGCTGACCAGGCTTCACTCCTCGGCTTCTAACCATCCGGCGAGCATCTCGCTGATCAGTCGACCATCACTTTGGCAAACACTTGGCTGCGGAACTCGCCCGAAAGAGACGGACGACCAAACGTCAGGTGTTTTGGGCGCTCACTGCGTCGTCTCAGCCAAGTGTTGCCCGCTACCGGGCGCTAACCCACGGAAATGTCGGAGCTATTCTGAGACGGGTGGAAAACCCGGAAATCGGGTGGAATGGATGGTGGGCCCGGAGGGACTCGAACCCCCAACCAAGCGGTTATGAGCCGCCGGCTCTAACCATTGAGCTACAGGCCCCACGTGGGCTGGATTAATGTCTTTCGCTTTCCGGCACAAGGCTTTCCCGACGGGCTTTCGCGGAACGCCCAAATCAACCCATAATCGCGCTCTACGCGAGCTCTTGCGACTGGATCGCAGACCAAGGAGATTTTCATGACCAGACATCTTTTGCCCCTCGCGCTCGCCGCTGCAATCGCTTTTCCGGCGATGGCTGGAGCCGCCGATTCGCCGACGCCCGCCCGCATCATTGTTTCGGGTGAAGGCGAAGCGACCACCCCTCCCGACCTGGCTTTGCTGTCGCTCAGCGTGATGCGCGAAGCCAAGACGGCGCGGGCCGCACTCGATGCCAACAACGACGCCATGGCCGCCGTGATCGCGGCGATGAAGGCGGCAGGCATCAAGGATCGCGACCTGCAGACGGCGGGCATCCAGATCAACCCGCGCTACAACTACACCAACAAACCCGATGGCAGCCAGGAAGGCGAGCTCGTCGCCTACCAGGTGACCAACACGCTTTCGGTCCGCGTGCGCGACATCGACAAGACGGGCGAGATCCTCGACAAGGCTGTTTCGCTCGGTGTCAACCAGGGCGGCGGCATCGCCTTCACCAATGACGATCCGGCGGCCACCGTCACCGAGGCGCGCAAGAAAGCGGTGGCCGACGCCGTGGCCAAGGCCAAGACGCTTGCCGCGGCGGCCGGCGTCAGCCTCGGCAAGGTGCTCGAGATCACGGATCAGAACATCAGGCCGGCACCGATGCCGATCAACGCCAAGGCTTTCGACGCCGCGGCAGGCGCCGCGCCGGTGCAGGCCGGCGAGAACGCCTATAACGTCCAGGTGACCGTCACCTTCGAACTGAAGTAACCAGCTTCGACAATCCATGGCCGGGCTCTTCGCCCAGCCGTGGATTGTCCGCCGGCGCATCCATGAAAAACCCCGCGGGATCGCTCCCGCGGGGTTTTTTCGAGCCGCACCCGCCCGATGGGACAGGGGGCTCCGCTAGTCCAAACTGACCCCGTAGGGGTCATGTCTCCAGGCTCATCTTCGAAGAGATGATGCCTCCAGACCGACCTTCATAGAAGGTCGTGTCTCCAGACTGACCCCGTAGGGATCACGTCTCCAGGCTCATCTTCGAAGAAGATGATGCCACTCCGATTTGCAGCCTCAGCGATAGATAACCGGGCAACCGCGTTGGTTGGCGAACACGACGACGACGCGGTCGCCGTCCTGGCGGCCCATGACCTTGACCACGCGGCGGTTGACGTCGACGATGCGGGCTCGGTAGAGGCCCATGCGCTCCGCCTTGTCGAGGGCGCGATCCGGCGAACAGCCGCGGCGCCAGCCGTCGCGGCGCCAATCGTCACCGCGCCAGTCGTCACGGCGCTCATCGCGGCGATGCCGATAGCCGTCGTCGCCGGCGTAGACGCCGAAGCGCGGATCCTGGTTGTTGCCGAAGCCGAGATAGAGGCTGTCGGCATGGGCGGGAATGGCTGTCAGCGCGCTGAGGCCGACCAGGGCCGAGAGGGCTGCCGTTTTCACCGTGTTGAACATGGTCTTCTCTCCTTGTTGCGGGCTTGTGCCCGTCCTCTTGAAAGCGATGATGGGAGAATGCACCAGCCTGTCTGAACTGTTTACGAACCCGCCGTTCATCTGCGGTTCATATGGCGGGAAAAAGAAATCTTCGCCAGGTTTCGAGCAATGCGCGCTCAAAACGTTGTTGCTCGTATTCCTTGTTCGGAGCTGTGCGGAACGGACCTCAAGGCTCGTGGTCGAGCATATAATCAAAATAATCTTCAGGCTCGGCCAGGTCGGTCTCGCTCGCCTTCACCCGGCCGCGCATCGAGATGCCGGCCTCGTGTACGGTCTCGGCGCTGCCCGACACCAGCCGGTGCCACCAATAGAGATCGCGGCCCTCGGCCACCAGCCGGTAGGCGCAGGTGCTTGGCAACCAGCTGATGGTGCGCACATTCTGCGGCGTCAGCCCAACGCAATCGGGGACGCGCGCCAGCCGGTTGGCGTAGTCTGAACAGCGGCAGGTCTGCGCGTCGAACAGCCGGCAGCCGACGCTGGTCCAGTAAATCTCGCCGGTGTCCTCGTCCTCGAGCTTCGACAGGCAGCATTTGCCGCAGCCATCGCACAGCGATTCCCACTCGGCCGGGCTCATCTGCTCCAGCGTCTTTGTTTTCCAGAACGGCGTTTCCATTTTGGGGATGTGGCCCCAGCCATCGCCAAGGTCAAGCGCGACAACGGTTGAAATGCGGCCGCAACCGGGCCGAATGACACGAAGTTGCCTTCAAAAGGCCGGCCAAACGCCCTTTACGGCGTCTATCCCCGCCAAACTGGAACCAATCGGGCTAAGATCGGTTTCGGCAAGGATGGGACCCCACAAGGAGAGTTTTCGATGAAACGCCAACCACGGATTCTGGCAGGCACCGCACTTGGCCTGTTGATGGCATCCGCGCCGTTGGGCGCGTTCCCGCTTCAGGGAAGTGCCGCGTTCGACCCCACGCAAGGCGGTGGAACGCCGCTGATCCTGGCACAGGACGCACCGACCGACGAGGCACAGCCGACCGACCAGGAGCAGCCGCGCAAGAAGAAGCGCGATCAGCAGGCCCAACAGGCGCCGGCCGAGCAGGCAGCCCCGGCTGCCGAACAGCCTGCTCCACCCGCCGAGGAGCAGCAGCCCCGCAAGAAGAAGCACGAACAGCAGCAACAGGCCGAACAGGCGCCGGCCGAACAGGCAGCCCCCGCCGAAGAGCAGCAGCCACGCAGGAAGAAGCGCGACCAGCAGCAGCAGACAGAGCAGGCGCCGGCCGAACAGGCGGCACCCGCAGAAGAGCAGCAGCCGCGCAAGAAGAAGCGCGACCAGCAGCAACAGACCGAGCAGGCGCCGGCCGAACAGGCGGCACCCGCAGAAGAGCAGCAGCCGCGCAGGAAGAAGCGCGACCAGCAGCAGCAGACCGAGCAGGCGCCGGCCGAACAGGCGGCACCCGCAGAAGAGCAGCAGCCGCGCAAGAAGAAGCGCGATCAGCAGCAGCAGACCGAGCAGGCGCCAGCCGAACAGGCTCCGGCTGGTGAGACACAGCCCGCCAACGACAACCAGCCAGTCAAGCCCGGCAAGAAACACAAGCAGGAGCAGCAGAAGGAGGCGCCTACTGCCCCGGCGGTGACGCCGGAAGCCGCACCCACGCCGAAGGAAGCTCCGGCCGGCCAAGCCGTGACGCCGAAGGTTGAACCCGCGCCTGCCGGCGAACAGCCCGCGACCCAGGGCGAGCAGCCCCAGGACAAGACAAAGAACCACGGCAGGAAGCCCGCGGGCGAACAGCCCGCCAATGGCGAGCAGCCGGCGACAGGCGAACAACCGCAGACGGGCAAGCAGCCCGCGACGGGCGAGCAACCGGCCAATGGCGTGAAGCCGGCAACCGGTGAACAGCCCGCCAATGGCAACACGGCCGCGCCTGCCCAGGGGGAAAACCCCGTGCAGGGCGAAGCGCCCGCCGACAAGAACGCTGCACCCATCCTCGACAGCCAGAAGGATGCCCAGCGCAAGGGCGGCGGCCGCAAGCATGGCGACCAGAACGGCCAGCAGAATGGCGAACAGCAGAATGGTGGCCAGAACGCCCAGCAAGGCGGCGACCAGGGCCAGAAGCCGGTGGTTGCTCCTGTCGACCAGGGTCCGCCTCCAACCGACGACAAGGCAGCCCAGCAGGAGATCAAGCCTGAAAAGCTCGTCCCGGTAACGGAAGAGAAGGGCAAGCGCCTCGACCGGGCGCCCGACGAGAACATCCGCGACCGCCGTCGTCCCAAGGGCGTCGACGTGCTCAAGGAGATTGGCGACCGCGTCATCATCCAGCTCGGCGGCCAGACGATCGTCCAGAGCAATGAGGGCTCGCGGATGAACCGCGGCGCCAAGGACGTCTATTACGAGGATCTGTCGCAGGGCCGTACACGCGAGACGGTCCAACGCGACAATGGCGTCCAGATCGTCACCATCCGCAACCGTTACGGCGATGTCATCCAGCGTTCGCGCATCACGCCGGATGGGCGCGAATATGTGCTGAGCTATGTCGACGAGCGGAACTATCAGGATGACGGCGACTGGCGCGATCCCGGCGACGACCTGCCGCCGATGCGGCTCAACATCCCACGCCGGCAGTACATCCTCGATTCCGAGGATGTCCAAAGCGATGACGACTACTACACCTTCCTCGACCAGCCGCCAGTGGAGAGGGTCCAGCGTCTCTATTCGATCGACGAGGTCAAGCGTTCGGCCCGCGTGCGCGACATCGCACGCCGCGTCGACCTCGACACGCTGAACTTCGAATTCGGCTCCTCCTCGATCTCCGACACCGAGGTGCAGAAGCTCGAGGGCGTCGCTAGCGCCATGGAGAAACTGCTGAAGAAGAACCCGGCCGAGACCTTCCTGATCGAGGGCCACACCGACGCCGTCGGCACGCCGGAAGCCAACCTTGCCCTGTCGGACCGCCGCGCCGAAGCGGTTGCCGAAGCGCTGACCAATGCCTTCGGCATCCCACCGGAGAACCTGACGACGCAGGGCTATGGCGAGCAGTATCTGAAGGTCAACACCTCGGCGCCCAACCGCGAGAACCGGCGCGTCGCCATCCGCCGCATCACCTCGCTGGTGGCACCGGTCGCCAGCAACAATTAGGTCATGATTTCAAAACCATGACCTGGTTTGCGGACTCAAGGCGAGAAGCACCCATCCCCGACTCGATCGGGGATGGGAGAGCTTCGGATCCCGGCACCGGGCTCAAGAAGATTTGTACCGGCATCGGAACCGGCTCATTGAATCACAGACTTGCTGACCCCAGATTCAGGGCTGGGCGTTCCCTGCCCCGTCCCGACTCCAGCGGGACGCATTGAGCCCCGCCGGCCCTCTCCGGCGGGGTTTTTTGCTATCTTGCAAAAAGCATCGGCCTGGCCGAAATACAGCCACCGACCAGGGAACAACCGGAACCATTCATGAAGCGTCTCGAACTCGCCATCGAATCGATCATCCTCGCCTCGCGCTGGCTGCTGGTCGCCTTCTATATCGGGCTCGGCCTGGCACTGGCCGTCTATGCCTTGTCCTTCGGCAAGAAGCTCTACGAATTCATCACCACGGTATTCATGCTCGGCGACACCGACACCATCCTGAAGATGCTCGGCCTGATCGATGCCGCCCTGGTCGCCTCGCTGGTGGTGATGGTCATCATCTCGGGCTACGAAAACTTCGTCAGCCGCTTCGACGACCAGGACGGCGGCGGCGTGCACTGGCTGGGCACGATCGATGTCGGCTCGCTGAAGGTCAAGGTCGCCTCGACCATCGTCCCGATCTCCTCCATTCACCTCCTGCAGGTGTTCCTCAACTCATCCTCCTATTCGACCGACCAGCTGATGTGGCTGACCATCATCCACCTTGCCTTCGTCGTCTCGGCGCTGATGCTGGCCTATATCGACAGGCTGATGGGTTTGAGCAAAGGCAAGAAGGAAGAGGTGTGAGGCTCCCTTCTCGCCCGTCACTATACGGAGTGAAGGTGCCGGCAGGCGGATGAAGGGCAGCGCCGGCAGGGCGTGGTTCCAGTCAGTAAATGCTTCTGACCTTCGTCTCCGAATTCGCAAACACCTCGTCCGGCACGAAAAAGTCACCGGCCAGCGGTCCGGTCGCGCCGGGCGCATAGATTGCAAAGTCGCTGACGCCCTCGGCGCGCAGCACCTCTTCGTCGATGTAGAAATTGCCTGATGTCTCACGCGAGGGCCGCATGAAGATGGCATGCGCGGCGTCGGCCATAATGTCGGGCGAACGGCTCATCGCCGCGACCGTCGCACCGCCGAGCAGGTTGCGCACCGCCGCCGTGTCGATGGTCGAGATCGGCCACAGCGAATTGACCGCGATGCCGTCCTTGGCGAACTCCGCACTCATCCCGAGCGTGCACATCGACATGCCGAACTTGGCCATGGTGTAGGCGACATGGTTCTTGAACCACTTGGCCTTCATGTCGAGCGGCGGCGCCAGATTCAGGATGTGAGGATTGTCGGCTAACTTCAGGTGTGGAATGCACATTTTGGAGACCAGGAAGGTGCCGCGCGTGTTGATCTGGTGCATCAGGTCGTAGCGCTTCATGTCGGTCTCCAGCGTGCCGGTGAGCTGGATGGCGCTGGCATTGTTGACGCAGATATCGATGCCGCCGAATTTCTCGACCGTCTTTGCAACAGCCTCGGCCACCTGCGCCTCCTCGCGGATGTCGCAAAGCACAGGCAGCGCCTTGCCGCCGGCCTGCTCGATCTCCCGCGCCGCACTGTAGATCGTGCCCGGCAGCTTGGGATGCGGTTCGGCGGTCTTGGCGGCGATCGTCACATTGGCGCCGTCGCGCGCCGCCCGCAGCGCGATCGCCAGCCCGATGCCGCGCGACCCGCCGGAGATGAACAGCGTCTTTCCCTTGAGCGACATTCCTTGCGCCTCCCTTGCAACATGGCAGGCGCGAACCTTTGCGCGGCGGGCGACCACAGCGCAAGGCCCGAGATGCCCGGATGTGGGTTACGCAGCGGAGGCTAAACCAGCACCAGCCCCTGCCGCATCGCAATGGCGATGGCGTCGGTGCGGTTGGCCGCCCCCAGCTTGATCAGGATCGCCGCGACATGGAATTTCGCCGTGTGCACGGAAATGTTGAGCCGCCGAGCGATCACCTTGTTGGGCGCGCCTTCGGCGAGCAACGCCAGCACTTCGGCCTCGCGCGGCGACAGCGCTGGACGGGCGGCATGCTCGTCCAGGACCTCATCCTCGAACGGCTCGTCCTGGCCGGCATGGAAATCCTCATGGCGCCCGCTTCTGCCCTCGCCCGTGACGCGATAGCCGGCCGCCGCCAGCCGCACCGCCGCGGCGATCAGCAGATCGTCGGCGCTCGCGGGCATGACCGCGAACACCTCGCCGGCGGGCCGCTCGCCGCCGGTGCGTCCTGACAGCAGCACGCGCGGTATGGAGGCCGGCGCGGCATCTCCGCTCCTGTCATCGATGATGGCGACATCGGCCCTGCCGCCGCCGGCCACCACTGGCAGCAGGTCGTCGCTGGCGGCAAGCGTGGCGGCCAGGCGCTCGGCGCGCGCGGCATCGCCGAGCGCAACCAGTACCACCAGCCGCCGCGAAGCGGCGCTGTTGCTCACGATCCGGTCGCCGGCGAGCGTTTCCATCGATCCTCTCAGCTCAGCGGCTTTTCGCCGATGGTCAATGTCACATCGCGCTGTTCACCGCCACGCACAACGCCAAGCGTCACGGAAGCACCGGCGCTGTCAGGGCCGAGCCGACGGATCAGGTCGCGCGGGCCATGCACGGCCTCGCCGTTCCATGCCACGATGATGTCGCCCAGCGACAGGCCGGCGGCCTTGGCCGGACCGGCGTCGTCGAGGCTCATCACCATCGCACCATGGGCGTCGCGGTCGCGCACCGGATGTAGGCCGGCGCCGAGATAGCCGCGCGCGACATGGCCCTTTTCGCGCAATGTCGCCACTGCCCGCTCGATCGTCTCATAGGGCATGACCAGCGCACGGCCGCGCGGCCCGAATAACAGCATGCCGATCAGCGCGCCCTTGGCGTCCAGCACCGGGCCGCCCTCGAAGCGGCCGCCGGCGCCGACAGCCAGATGTATGCGGCGGTCGATCGTGCCGCCGCGCATCGAGCGCCAGGCCGGGCCGACTTCGCCGACCGAGCCCGACACCGCCAGCGCGGAACCCTGGCTGTTGCCGATGGCAATGGCGATGTTACCCGGCCGAACGGCATCCGCCCTGGTAAGGACAGGCGCGCCGGCCGAATCTGCGGGCTTCAACAAGGCAACGCCCGTCGACGGATCCCGACCGACCAGTTCGGCCTTCACCGTCCCGCCCAAAGCCAGCGTCAGCTCGATCTCCTCGCCGGCCTCGACAGCCTCCTCGGCGGTGACGAAATAACCGTCGCTCCAGTGGAAGGCGCTTGCCGTGCGATGGTGATGGGTGGCGAAGCTCGCCATTGCCGGCGCAGCCTTCCCGGCAAGGTCGGCAACGGCTTGCGAAAACGCATTCAGATTGAAATCACTCATGGATGTCTCCTGGGGTTCGTCATGTCCCAGATATCGCCCGACGGCGCCCCTGGAGGTACTCGCCTGACGGCTAGTTGGCGGTTTGACTGGCCATCTGGTCAGGTCGCGGCGGTTCCGGCCGCTCCGCACATATAGTGCGTGCCACCCAAAAGTGCTCAGCGGTTTTGGGATAACGGCACGAACAGGAAAAAATCACGATCAAGCCTGAAAACACGGAGCCCATCCATGGCCCTCGCCGCCGCCAAATTTCAATCTGACGAGACGTTGCTCGACGCCTATTCGATGACGGTCGCCGACGCAGTCGACCGCATCGGTCCGGCCGTCTGCCGCATCGAGCGCATTGGCGGCCAGGGTGGACATGGCTCGGGCTTCGTCATCGCGCCGGACGGGCTGGTCGTCACCAATTTCCATGTCGTCGGCGATGCCAGGACGGTACGCGTGTCGATGCCGGACGGCGCCTCAAGCGAGGGCCGCGTGCTCGGCCGCGATCCCGACACCGATATCGCGCTGGTGCGCGCCGATGGCAGCTTCACTGACGTCGCGCCGCTCGGCGATTCCAAGCGGCTGCGGCGCGGCCAGATCGCCATCGCCATCGGCAATCCGCTCGGCTTCGAATGGACGGTCACCTCGGGTGTCGTCTCGGCGCTCGGCCGCTCGATGCGCGCTTCGACGGGCCGGCTGATAGACGACGTCATCCAGACCGATGCCGCGCTCAATCCCGGCAATTCCGGCGGGCCGCTGGTGTCGTCGGCCGGCGAGGTCATCGGCGTCAACACCGCCATGATCCACGGCGCGCAAGGCATTGCCTTCGCGGTCGCCTCCAACACCGCCAATTTCGTCATTTCGGAGATCATCCGCTTCGGCCGCGTGCGGCGCGCCTTCATCGGCGTCTCGGCCGACACCACCAATCTGCCGCGCCGCGCGGCGCTGTTGTCGCAAGTATCGACCAGCACGGCCGTGCGGCTGCGCAGCGTCGAAAAGAACGGCCCGGCGGCCAAGGCCGGCCTCAAGGAAGGTGATGTCATCGCGGCTATCGACGGGCGCCCGGTCACCGGCGTCGACGACCTCGTGCGCATGCTCGACGCCGAGCGCATCGGCCGCGAAACGCTGTGCACGGTGGTACGCCGCACCGGCGTCAGCCAGGTGGCGGTGACGCCGGTGGCAAGGGCGGGCTGAGGGTCAAACCCCCGCTGCGCCCTCGGCATATTGCGCCAGAAATTCCTCGCTGGGCGGGATCGGCTTGATGACATCGATCAGCACGCCGTTGGGGTCCCGGGTGATGAAATGGCGCTGGCCGAAGGGCTCGTCACGCAGCGCTCGCAGGATCGGCAGACCAGCGGCGAGGATCCGCTCATAGACCGGATCGGGGTCGCGGACCTCGAAATTGATCAACAGGCCCGAACTGCGCCCCCGCCCCTCCTCCGGGATCGTCTCGTGGTCGCCCTGGACGATGCCGAGATTGACGCGTTTATTATCCACCGATTGCAGGTGCACATACCAGTCGCTTTCGAACAACGGCCGGAAGCCGAAATGCTCGACATAGAAGGCCGCCGTCCCGGCGACGTCGCCGGTCATCAGCACGGGGTAATAGCTCGTGGTCTTCATCTTTCCTTCTCCCTGGACATAACATACAGTCTGCATGTAAATCGAAATAACATACAGGCTGCATGTATGCAACAGGAATCCGCGCGCCGTTCCAACCGCGACCGCACCGAGGCGACGCGCGCCGATTTGATCGCGGCGGCGCGAAAGCTGTTCACGGAAAAATCCTATGCCGAGACCGGCACGCCGGAGATCGTCACCGCGGCAGGCGTGACGCGCGGCGCGCTCTACCACCACTTCGCCGACAAGCAGGCGCTGTTCGCCGCCGTGGTGGAGCAGGAGGCGCAGGCGGTGGCGCAAGAAATCGACCGCGCTTCGCCACCTTCGCTCGAGGCCCGCGATGCGCTGATCGCCGGCTCCGACGCCTATCTTGCCGCCATGCGCGCGCCCGGCCGCACGCGGCTGCTGCTGCTTGATGGCCCGGCCGTGCTTGGCCGTGCCGCCATGGATGCGATCGACAGCCGCCATGGCAACCGCTCGCTGCGCGAGGGCCTCGTCGCGGCGATGCGGGCCAACACGATGACGAGATTGCCGGTGGATGCATTGACCGCGCTGCTTGCCTCCGCCTTCGACCGCGCCGCACTTGCCATCGAGGCCGGCGCCGCGGCGCAGGATTACCGCGCCGTGCTTATGGCGCTGATTGATGGATTGTCTCCGGCTCGTCCCAGCGCATGACCCCGAACCAAAGGTTCGCATCAGCAAAAATCGGAATCGACGTTCGCTGGAGATCATGCGCAAAATCAAGGTTCTACAGCGTCCTTTGCGCGTCCCCAGGGACGCGCGGCGCTGTAGGCACCTCGCCCGGCTTGAACTCGTTGAAGCAGCCGAGTTCGCTTTTGAACCGTTCTATCAGCCAGGCGGCGGCCGGTTTCGGGCTGCGATCGTTGCGATGCATGGCAAACAGTGGCGAACTAATTTCCTCGTAGGGTTCGAGATCAAGTTCCACCAAACGGCCGGTGGCCAGATCGTCGGCGATCAGCCAGCGCGGCAGTCCACCCCAGCCCAGCCCCTCGCGCATCAGCGTATGCTTGGTGCGCATGTCCGTCAGCCGCCAGGTGCGGTAGGCAAACACGCCATAGTCGCGCCCCTTTGTGCGTTCGGACTGATCGGTGACGACAAGTTGCGTGTGCTCGCGCACATCCTCGATCTTCACCGGCTTCGACAGCAGCGCCAGGGGATGGCCGGGGGCCGCCGCCGGCACCATCGACATGAAGCCGATGCGCACGAGATGGACGTCGACCTCGCCCAGCAGACCGCCAATGCCGAGATCGGCCTGTCCATTGACGACGTGGTCCGGGATCAATCCAAGCGAGCCTATATGCAGGCGCATCATCACGGTCGGAAACTGCGCCTCGAACGCCTTCAGCGCCCGCACCAGCACGGGCGATGGCAACGTCGCGTCGACCGACAGCGCCACTTCGGCCTCCAGTCCATGATGATGGCCATCGACGCGCGACCGCATACGCTGCAGCACCCCGATCATGCGCCTTGCATCCTCAAGCATCGACCGACCGATCTCGGTCAGTTGCGGCTCGCGCGTGCCCTCGCGTTCGAACAGCTTCAGCCCCAGCTGCGCCTCGAGATTGGCGATGCCATAACTTATGACGGATTGCGCCCGGTTGAGCCTGCGGCCGGCCGCCGAGAAACTCCCGCTGTCGGCGACGGCAACGAATATCTGAAGCTGGTCGAGTGTCGGGTTGGGCTGCATCGCTGTATCTATTTTGTGGATGGATCGTATATAAAATATACCAGTTTATCTGATGGATGGATATCCCATATCTAGCGGGACAATTCATTTTCCACTGGAGAAACCCGCTATGTCCATTCTTCTCGTTACCTCGAGCCCGCGCGGCGCCGCCTCGCACTCGACCCGCATCGCCACCGAATTCGCCGAAAAGCTCCTCGCCGCCGATCCGTCGAACACGCTTGTCGTGCGTGACCTCGTCGCCAACCCGCTGCCGCATATCGATGCCGACTACGCGACCGGCATCTACACGCCGGTTGAAGGGCGCACCCCGCGCCAGGCGGAAGTCGTCGGCGTCTCCGACGTCGTGCTCGACGAACTGTTCGCCGCCGACACGGTGATCCTCGCCACCGGCTTCATCAACTTCAACATCTCCTCGACGCTGAAGTCCTGGGTCGACCACATCGCCCGCTCCGGCCGGAGCTTTGCCTATGGCGAGAACGGCCCCAAGGGCCTCGTCACCGGCAAGAAGGTCTATATCGTGCTGGCTTCGGGCGGCATCTATTCGGAAGGTGCGGCCGTTCAGTTCGATCACGCCATTCCCTATCTGCGCGGCGTGCTCGGCTTCCTCGGCATGACCGATGTCGACGTCATCCGCATCGAAGGCGTCGGCATGGGTCCTGACGCGGTCACCGCGGCGCTCGCCAAGGCGACCGCCAAGGTCGACGCCGTGGTCGCCAGCCAGCAGGCCGCAGTTGCCGCGTAAGGCTCTCGATCATTTGAACTCGAAAGGCAGGCGTTCGCGCCTGCCTTTTTCATTTTAGCCGATGAAATGCCTGAGCAGCCCCGCCGAAGCGATGCCGATCAGCACGGTCGGCAGCATGGGAAGCCGCGTCGCCGCGATGAAGGTGATGGCCAGCGCCAGAAGGTCGGCGGGATTGCGCGACACGAAGGCCGGCGCGATGACCGAGATCAGCACGCAACCGGGCGCCGCCTCCATCACCGCGGTCGCACGCGCGCTGAGCACGCGGTTGCGCAGCACGACATAGCCGCCGATCCGCGTGAGATAGGTGACGCCGGCCATCAGCACGATGGTGAAAAGCGTTGCCACGTCGATCATGCGTCACCTGCCATCAGCCAGGCGGCAAGCAGCCCCGACACCGCGCCCGCTGCGACATACCAGGCACCAGGAATGAAGAGATAGACAAGGGCAGCAATGACCAGGCTGACCAGCCAGGGCCGCGCCGCCGAAACACTTTTCCACATGCCGCGCATCAGCACCAGGAAGACGGCTGGAAACGCCATGTCGAAACCATAGGTCTCGACATGACCGAGCATCGGGCCGAGCAAGGCGCCAAGCGTGGTGAAGGAAAACCATGTCAGGTACATCGCCAGTGCCGCGCCCATATAGTAGCGCGGGCTGAAGGCCGGCGTGATGCCCGCCGCGGCGCGCTGTTTGGCATCGGCCAGGCCCAGCGCCCAGCTTTCGTCGCACAGGACGAAAAGTGCTGGAAACACCTTGCGTCGCGGCAGATCGCGCAGGAACGGCGCAAGTGCTGCTCCCATCAGCAGATGGCGGCTGTTGACCAGGAAGGTGATGGCGACGATGAGCAGGATATGCGGCGGCGCTGTCCACAACTGGATCGCAGCGAATTCCGAGCCGCCAGCGAAGTTCAGCCCCGTCATCATGGACAGTTCGAGCGTGCTCAACCCTTTCTGGGTTGCCTGCGCGCCAAGCACGAGCGCATAGGGGATGGTGCCCAACAGCACCGGCGCGCAGGACGCCACGCCCCGGCGGAACTCGGATCCCGAACCATCGCCCGCCGCTTCGACTGCCTGTGAAATGCTCATGCTCTGCCGCGGCCGGCCTCGCGGCCGCCGCTTCCCTGGGTTTTTAACTCTCATGATACCGGCGGCAAACATACCCCCACCTCTCCGCAATTTGGTTGCGAAGATTGTTGCAATTCATCCATTTTTGGCACTGAATGTCACATATTATCAAAAATATGGAATCTAGAGCCATGAAACTCGACGACATCGACAGGCGCATCCTGCGGGCGCTGCAACGCAACGGCCGCATGGCCAACAACGATTTGGCCAACGAGGTTGGCCTGTCGCCCTCGCCTTGCCTGCGTCGTGTCAAGCTGCTGGAGGAGGCCGGCGTCATCGACCGCTATGTCGCCGTGCTCAACCCGGCCAGCATCGACAAGGGCCTCACCTTCTTCACCCGCATCTGGCTGAAGACGCAGGACGAGGACACGATCCAGCACTTCGCCACCGAAGTGGCCAAGCTGCCGCAGGTCATGGAATGCTACCTGATGCTCGGCGACTGCGATGCCCTGGTGCGCGTGGTGGCGGCCGACGTCAACGACTATCGCCGCTTCCAGTCGGAGCATCTGAGCCGCATCAAGGGCGTCCAGAACGTCAAGACCGACGTGCCGAGCTGGACGATCAAGTACACGTCGGAACTGCCGATCTGACTGGTGCCACAGAGCGGCCCGCATGCCTGGAGCAGCGTTTCGGACTGGATAAAAAATGCAACCAGATTGTAGGATCGGTTTCGGTGCCATCGTCCTTCGGACGCAAGCAGCGCGCAGCGCTGCCCTCTGGCATGGGAGATTTGCATGGAACTTTCCTATCGTTGGGTCATCGTCGCGGCAGGCGCGCTGATGTCCTGTGTCGCCATCGGCACGATGTTTTCGCTGGCGATCTTTCTCGAACCGATGGCGATCGACACGCAGTGGTCGCGCGCCGGCATTTCGAGCGCCATGACGCTCAACTTCCTGGTCATGGGCCTCGGCGGTTTCGCCTGGGGCGCGCTGTCCGACCGCTTCGGCGCCCGCATCGTCGTGGCGATCGGTGCCGTGCTGCTCGGCCTGGCACTTGTGGTGGCGAGCCGCGCCGGCTCGCTGCTGACCTTCCAGATCAGCTATGGCGTCCTCGTCGGGCTTGCCGCCAGCGCCTTCTTCGCACCGATGATCGCGCTGACCACGGCCTGGTTCGACACCAACCGCGGCCTTGCGGTTTCGCTGGTCTCGGCCGGCATGGGCGTTGCCCCGATGACGATCTCGCCTTTCGCCCGCTGGCTGATCTCGGCCTATGAATGGCGCACCGCCATGTTCGACATCGGCATCATGGCCTGGGTGCTGCTGCTGCCGGCGGTGCTTCTGGTGCGTCAGCCGCCAAAGCCCGCTGTGGCGGGCGGGGCTTCCGCGCCGGTCGCCGAGGGCACCGGCATGAGCGTGGCCCAGGCACTGCGCTCGCCGCAATTCATCGTGCTCGGGCTGACCTTTTTTGCCTGTTGTGCCGCCCATTCCGGGCCGATCTTCCACATGGTCAGCTACGCCATGCTGTGCGGCGTCGCCCCCATGGCGGCCGTCACAATCTATAGTGTCGAGGGCCTCGCTGGCTTGGGCGGCCGGCTTCTCTACGGCGTGCTGGCCGATAGGCTCGGCGTCAAGCCGGTGCTGATCGCGGGTCTGGTAATCCAGGCGATCGTCATTGCCGCCTATCTCTCGGTCAGCCAGCTCGACCAGTTCTATGTGCTGGCCGTCATCTTCGGCGCCACCTATGGCGGCGTCATGCCGCTCTATGCCGTGCTGGCGCGCGAATATTTCGGCCAGCGCATCCTCGGCACCGTGTTCGGCGCCGCCACCATGCTGTCCAGCCTCGGCATGGCGCTCGGCCCGCTCGCCGGCGGCATGGTGTTCGACGCCTATGCCAGCTACCATTGGCTGTTCATCGGCTCGGCCCTTATCGGCCTGGGCGCCGCGGGCATAGCGATCGCCTTCCCACCCCTGCCGCGCAGGCAGTTGCAGTTGGCCTGAAGCGGATGGACGGGCGCTGGTGACAATTCTCCGGCGCCCGCTTTTGTCGAAGCTCAATGCCCGAACCAGCGGGCCTTGCGGCTGGAGCCGAAATTCACCTTGTCGACCCGCAAAGCCTCAGACGGTTCATAGAAAGCACCGGTGGGTTTTGGGCCGGAGAAGAAATCCACATCCACCCTGGCGATCCGGTTGGCACCAAACTCGATGTAGCAGGATCCTGCCCCCGGGTTCTTGGCAGTCGGTTCCTCATGGCGGAGCCTGGCGATCAGGTTCGCAGCAACGGTGCGTGCGGCGCCCTCGGCAAAGACGCCCGCCTTCGGCGCACCCGTATTGGCCAGATCCCCCAGCGCGTAGACGCCGGGAAAGCGGGTTTCGAGTGTGCGCGGATCGATTGTGACCCAGCCACCCTCCGTGATGCCGGCCTCGACGACGACATCGGGCGCGCGGTTCCGGGGCACGCCCAGGAACAGATCGCAGGGCAGTTCGCCGCCATTGTCGAGCGTCACAACCTTGCGGCCCTCGTCCACGGAAACCACCCGGGTGCTGGGGATGAAGGTGATGGCGCGCTCGGCGAAGGCGGCCAGAAGCGCCTTCGACGTTTCGGGAGAAGGCGGCACCGGGCTCGACATTGAGTTCACATAGGTGATCTGGCAGTCGCCCCGGACGCCCCTCTCGGTCAGGTAGTCATGCAGCATCAAGGCGCATTCGCTGGGCGCGGGCGGGCATTTGTAAGGCGCGCCGCAGACGCCGATCACGGCATGACCGTGGGTGAAACCGGGCAGCACCTTGGCCATATGGGCGGCGCCCGGAACCGAGTAGAATTCGTTGCGGCCGAGCGTGATGCCTGGTGTGGCCGAGACATCATAGTCGGCGCCGAGAGCGATCACCAATATGTCCGCCTCATGCACACCTTTATCCGTCGTCACGCGCCGCCGTTCCGGGTCGATGGCGGTGACGGTCTCGCGCTTCATCGTGACGCCAGCCTTGGCATAGTCGGCGTAGGGCAGCCGCACAGCCGCTTCGGTTGCGCGGCCGAACATCAGGTCAAGCTTGGCAAAGCCGAACACGAAGGAATCCGACTTGTCGATCAGGGTGACAGCAATGCTGTCACCCAAAGCTTCGGACAAGGACGTGCTGAGCTCGAGCCCGCCGAAACCGGCGCCGAGGATAAGGATACGGGTTTTCATACTGTCACCTCCTGTTGCCTGATGTCTTTGGCAACGCTCAGGCGTTGCTGTGAGGCTGCGGCACGATGCGGATATAAGGCTTGGGCTGCTTCCAGCCCTCGGGATAGAGCACCTTGGCTTCGTCGTTCGATACCGAACCCGCGATGATCACGTCGTCGCCCTGCCGCCAGTTCACCGGCGTGGCGACGCGATGCTTGGCGGTAAGTTGCATGGAGTCCACCACACGCAGGATCTCGTCGAAGTTCCGGCCGGTGGTCATCGGATAGGCGATCATCAGCTTGATCTTCTTGTCGGGCCCGATGACGTAGACATGGCGCACCGTCTGGTTGTCGGCCGCCGTACGCCCCTCGGCGCTGTCGCCGGCCGTGGCGGGCAGCATATCGTAGAGCTTGGCAATGGCCAGCATCGGGTCGCCGATCATCGGGAAATTCGGCGCGTGTCCCTGGGTCTCGGCAATGTCATCAGCCCATCCGGCATGACGCTCGACCGGATCAACGGAAAGCCCAATGATCTTGACGTTACGCTTGTCGAACTCGGGCTTCAGCTTGGCCATGTAACCGAGTTCAGTGGTGCAGACGGGGGTAAAATCCTTGGGATGAGAAAACAGGATGCCCCATGAATTGCCCAGCCAGTCGTGGAAGCTGATTGCGCCGTGGGTGGTTTCGGCGGTGAAGTCGGGCGCGATGTCGGCGATACGAAGAGACATTTGATCCTCCTGTGAGAGACGGTTGGAATTGACTACGGGTGCAGACTAGGCAACCTATGTTCCGCCAGCGTTCCCCGCCGCGCAGGTGTTTGTGACGGCCGGATTTCGGGCACGCGCGGGCCTCGCATCCTGAAAGGGCCTTTCGATTGCGTGTCCGAATTCAATTGCTTGGCGGCTTCAGCGTCAGTCTGGACGATCAGGTCGTAGCGGCCGCGGCGTGGCGCCGGGATCGAGGCGCCGCGCTGGTGAAGCTGCTGGCCGTCGCCCGCTCCCACCGTATCCACCGCGAACAGGTCATGGAGGCCTTTTGGCCCGATCTCGATCCGGAGGCCGCGGGCGCCAATCTGCGCAAGGCCATCCACTTTGCCCGCCGCGCGCTGGGCGCCCATGACCTCATCGAGCAGGCGGCCGATATCATTGCCCTCGCCCCGGCCGCCGACCTCGAGATCGACGTCGAGACCTTCGAGGCCGCCGCCAGGCTTGCCTTGCGCGGCGAAGATCCCGCCGCCTGTGAGGCGGCCGCCGATCTCTACACGGGAGACCTGCTGCCGGACGACCCCTATGTCGACTGGTTCGAAACGCCCCGCCAGTCCCTGCGGCAGCGCTATGCCGAGGTGCTGCGGGCCGGCAAGCTCTGGCAGCGCCTGATCGCGCTGGACCCGGCCGACGAGCAGGCACAATGCGCCCTGATGCAATCGGCGCTCGACGCCGGCAACCGCGCCGAGGCGATCCGGCTGTTCAACCAGCTGAGCGAAAGCCTGCGGATCGACCTCGGCGTCGGCCCGGGCGCCGAAACCGTGAAGCTGTACGAAAAGGCGCTGGCCGTGCCCTCTGTGGACCCCGTCGGCTTGAGCGACCGCATCCGCGCCTCGCTGGCCTGGGGCCTGCTGCACCTGCAAAGCGGCGACTTCGCCAAGGCCGGCCAGGTTGGCCGGGAAACCCGCGAACTGGCCATGGGCGCGGGGTTGGCCCGCGAGGTTGGCGAGGCCAGCGCCCTGATCGGCCTGGTGGCGCACATGCAGGGCCAGTGGCGCGAACTGTTCAGGGCGGAGTTCATCGAATGGGTCCGCTCCAAGCCAGCCTTCGTCTCCAACGTTTTTGACGGGCATCTGTGCCTGGCCGAATTCTGCCTCTGCAGTGCCAAGGGCCACCACGACATAGCCGCCTCTGCACGAGAGCTCCTGTCGGTGGCCGAAGGCGCCGGCTCGGTCGCCGGGCGCGGCCTGGCCTCGCTCGTGCTGGGCGAGGCAGCGCTCTTCTCGGGCCAACTGGCCGAGGCCGAACGCATGTTGACCGACGCCGAAAGACTCTACGCGCAGGTGGGAACCGTGGCCGGCCGCGTAATGGCGCTCCAGCGCCTGACGGAACTCGCGCTTGCCCGCCACCAGAAATGGCAGGCGGGACGGTTGATCCACCGCGCCACCACCCTTGCCCGTTCTTCCTGGCTGGCGCCGCACCTGCTGATCAGCCTGAAAGGGCTTGAGGTGCGCGCCGCCGCCACCTCCGAGAGGATCGCCGAGACCATTCGCGAAGGTGACCGTATGCTGTCATCGGGCTGCAATTGCCAGCCTTGCTCGATGACCTTCCGTACGGCGGCTGCCGTTGCCCTGGCCGAGGCGGGCGAGATCGAACAGGTCAATCGCCGGCTCGACGAGGCTGAGCGGGTCGCCGGCATGTGGAACGGCGGCCCCTGGGTGGCGGCCGTCTGGGAAGCACGCGGCGTGCAGCGCCGGGCCGAGCGTAACAAAACCCGGGCCGTCGCGGCGTTCGAGGAAGCAGCCACACGCTTCGCTGCGCTTGGCAGGCCGATCGACGAGGTGCGCTGTCGGGAACGGATGGCAGATCTAGGCTAGCACCGCCAGCAGCACGATGCAGGCTTAAAAAGCCCATAATCTCAATTTCTTATCTTGAATTGTTCATTCGCGAAAAATGGCTTTGCAGCACGGTGCGAAACTTTTGCATCGTCTTTTCGGTCGTCTGCGCATCGGCGGCCGCGAAGCCCATGACAAGGCCGTTCTGCTGCGTGCCGTGGCGGTACTGGATCGACAGGGCCGACACGTTGATGCCTTGCTGGAGCGCCGCCTCGGCGACCGCCCTGTCGCTGCATGTGTCGCGGAAAATGCCGACGACCTGGATGCCGGATTCGGTCGCGTGGAAATCCAGCCATTCTCCGAGGTGCCGTTGCGCGCTTTCCAGGAAGGACTGCCGTCTCTCCGCATAGAGCCGCCGCATCCGCCTGAGATGGCGGGTGAAGTGCCCCTCATTCATGAAGTCCGCCAGCGCGGCCTGGGTCAGCAAGGGGGCGAACTGGCCGCTCACGCTCAGCGCCGAGACGATCGTATGGTCGATCGCCTTGGGTGCCACCATGAAGCCCAGACGCATGGCCGGGAAAAGGATCTTGGCGAAAGTGCCGACATAGACCACGCGGTTCGACGCGCCGATGCCCTGCAGTGCCGGAATGGGCTGGCCCTGAAAACGATATTCGCCGTCGTAATCATCCTCGATGATCCACGAGCGCCAGGTCTCGGCCATGTGCAGCAGGTTGAGCCGCTGCTCCATCGGCATGGTTATGCCGAGCGGGTGATGGCAGGAGGGCGTCACGAAGATCATGCGGGGCACGACATCAGGCGGATCGAGATCCCAGCCGGCATTGCTGACACGCAGCGGCGCCAGTTTCGCCCCGGCTGAGACGAAGGCCGAGCCGGCGCCGTAGTAGCCAGGCTCCTCCATCCACACCGTGTCGCCATCATCGATCAGCAGCCGGGCCAGGAGATCGAAAGCCGACTGCGCGCCATTGGTCACGACGATCTGCTCGGCGGTGCACTTCACGCCGCGCGAGGCAGTGAGATAGCGCGCTATGGCTTCGCAAAGCGGCGGATAGCCCTTGACGTGATAGGTGCCAAAAAGATCGATATGGGCGAACTTGGCGCGGCGGCTGAGCAGTTTCGACCAGGTGTTGAACGGAAAATTGTCCGGATCCGGCATGCCGGGATGGAAGGCAAGCATACCCGGCCGGCCATGATGATAGGGTTGGGCAAGCATGGTCTGCCCGCGCCGCGATAGCGGATTGGCGTCCTCGACCGACATTTGTTCCGCAACTGCCGAACGCGTCGGTAGGTCCATCACCACTGAGGGTCTGCGCGGACGTATCGCCAGATAGCCCTCCAGCGCCAGTTGGTCGCAAGCGGCAATCACCGTGTTACGCCCGACATTCAGATCCCGCGCCATGACCCGTGTCGAGGGCAGTGCGTGGCCGCTCGGCAGCACGCGCCGTTCGATCAGGCCGCGTAACTGGACATAGAGCTGCCGGTGCAGATTGGCGGGGCTGTCGCGATCCAGGGCGATGCCGTCGACGGGAAAGCTGGTCTTCATCTGGTTCCCGAAAATCAATAGAATCTGGTTCTAACAATGGAACCAAAGGAGGCCTACCCTCAAGAAAAAAGCGTTCGGGTTCAGATGGGGCTGGCCGATGCAGTGCATAAGGGTGGGAGTGATCGGGGCAGGCGGCGTCGCCCAGGTCGAGCACATTCCGAACCTGCTCAAGCTGCACCGGCAGTTCAAGATCCTTGGCGTCTACGATCCGTCGCGAAAAGTCCGCGCTTTCGTCGCACAGGAATTCGGCCTCGAAACATTTTCCGATCTCGACGCGCTGCTCGCCATGCCGCTTGACGCCGTGGTCATCGCCTCGCCGGATGCGCTGCACCGCGAACAGAGCCTCGCTGCCTTTGCCAGGGGCCTGCATGTCTTCTGCGAAAAGCCGCTTTGCTACGGCGCGCAGGACATCGACGAATTGATCGCCGCCAGGGATCGCGCCGGAAAGGTGCTCCAGGTCGGCTACATGAAGCGTTTCGACCCGAGCTACGAGGCGGCGCTGAACATGCTGCCCGGCACGGCGCGGACGCTTCGCTCCGTTTCGGTCGAGGTCAACGATCCCGACGCCTGGCCCTTCATCCGGCACGCCTCCACTTGCCGGGGTGACGACGTCGCGCCGGAACTGATTGCCTCGACCGAAGCCAGGCAGCGCGAGCAGGTCGACCGCGCGGTGCCCGGGATCGACGATCCCCACGCCTTTCGCGGCTTTGTCGGCGCCTATTCCTCGTCGATCGTGCACGACGTCAACGCCGTCCATGGCTTGCTCGATGCGCTCGGCGTCGCCGATGGCGAAATCGTCGGTGCCTCGCTCTTCGCCAAAGGCGAAGCTGGCCAGGGCACTGTCCGGCTGCTCGGCGGCCAGGCATTGTGGACCATGGCGCATATCGCCACTCCGGGCCTGCCCGATTACCGCGAGCGCATCACGCTCCATTTCGACGACGCCTCGCTCGAACTGGAATTTCCCTCGCCCTATCTCAACCACCAGCCGACGCGGCTGACCGTCCGCACCGGCGACGGCCACACGCTTTCCAGCCGCGACATCCGCAGCGGCTATGAAGAGGCTTTCGTCGAGGAGCTGAAGGGTTTCTGGTCGGCAATCGTCGAGGGTACGCCGGTGCGCAACACCGCCGAGCATGCGCGCCGCGACATGACGCTGCTGGCTGGGCTGACCCGCCACCACCTCGCCCAATCGAAGCAATCAGGAGTTCGCCCGTGACGGTTCGCATCGGCATCAATCCGATCACCTGGACCAATGACGACGTGCCGGAACTCGGCGGCGATACGCCGCTTGAAGTCTGCCTCAGCGAAACCAGGCAGGCCGGCTATGCCGGCACCGAACTTGGCGGCAAGTTTCCGCGCCGCTCGGCCGAGCTGAAGCCGATCATGGACCGCTATGGCCTCGCGGTGATTTCCGGCTGGTATGATGGCCGCTGCGACGAGAAGGACGTCAGCGCGGAAATGGATGCGATCACGCCGCATCTCCAGCTCTTGAAGGATATGGGCTCTACCCATGTCGTCTATGCCGACACCTCGCGCGGGCGCCACAACGCCATCTGGGGACCGATCTCGCAACGCCCGGCCCTGAGCCCGGAAGAATGGCCGGCCTATGGCCGCAAGCTGACGGCACTCGCCGAAAGGATGGCGGATTTCGGCGTGCGCATGGCCTTTCATCATCATATGGGAACCATCGTCGAGACCGATGCCGAGGTTGGCCTGCTGATGCGGCATACCGGCGAGGCGGTCGGTCTGCTCTACGACACCGGCCATTCGATCTTCTCGGGCGGCGACCCGCTCGCCCTGATCAAGGCGCAGGTCAAACGCGTCGTGCATGTGCATTGCAAGGACGCGCGCAAACCCGTGCTCGAGCGTGCCCGCGCCGAGGACATGAGTTTCATGGGCGCCGTCATGGAAGGGATCTTCACCGTCCCTGGCGACGGCTTCATCGACTATCCCGCCATTTTGCGCGTGCTGGCCGATAATGGTTACAGCGGCTGGCTGGTCGTCGAGGCCGAGCAGGACCCCAACAAGGCCAACCCGCTGACCTATGCGACGATGGGATTTAAGAACCTGTCGCGCATGGCGAGGCAAGCCGGATTTACCGTCATGGAATGATCGAGGCCACTATTCGGCCTCCAGGGAACCAGTGCTGAGGAATGAAACAGGAAAAGGTGTGTTGAGATTCAGGTCAGGCCGAGCCGAAAATGACGGCTTTCGAGAACCGGAGCGGAGCGGACATTAGGTCCGTGAGCACCGGAAGCGCAGAAAGCTGCCATTTGCAGGCCGGCATCAGCTGAATATCAACACAGCTTAAAGGGGCAACTGGACTGCCGACCGTAATTGCGGCGGCGGAAAACAAACAGGAGGTTGTTATGTCTGTGCTTGCGAAATTAATAAAGCCTGCGCTCGGCCTGCTGGCCGGCTTCACGATGATGGCGGCGGCCACGACCCTTGCGGCCGCCGACCAAACGCGGGTGGTGTTCGTCACCCATGGCCAGAGCGGCGATCCCTACTGGTCGGTCGTCAAGAACGGCATGGACGATGCCGCCAAGACGCTCGGCGTCAAGGCCGAATATCTGGCGCCCGAGACCTTCGACATGGCCAAGATGGGGCAGATGATCGACGCCATCGCGGCCTCGAAGCCCGACGGCTTGGTCGTCTCGATCCCCGACGCGGCCGCTCTTACAACCCCGGTCAAGAACGCCGTCGCCGCCGGCATCCCGGTGATCGTCATCGATTCCGGCGGCTCGAAGCTCACCCACGACCTTGGCGGCCTGCTGTTCATGGGGCAGGATGAATTCCAGGCGGGCGTCATGGCCGGCGAGCGCATCAAGGCGCTCGGCCTCACCAAGGCGGTCTGCGCCAACCACGAGGTCGGCAATTCGAGCCTTGACGACCGCTGCGCCGGCTTTGCCAAGGGACTGGGCGTCGACGTGCCGGTGATGAACGGCGTCATCGACCCGACCGAAATGAAGAACCGCGTGATCGCCTACATGACCGCTCATGCCGATACACAATTCATCCTCGCCGTCGGCGCCAGCGGCGCCGAACCGACGCTGGCCGCGCTTGATGAATTGGGCCTGTCGGGCAAGGTGAAGACCGGCACGTTCGATCTTTCGCCCACGATCCTGCAGGCCGTCGTCGGCGGCAAGATGGAATGGGGCATCGACGCCCAGCAATATGCCATGGGCTATATCCCGGTCGCGATGTTCGATCTCTGGAAGAAGTACAAGATCATGCCGATCGCCGACTATCCGACCGGCCCAGGCTTCGTCACCAAGGACACCGCCGCCTCGGTCATCGAGCTGTCGAAACAAGGCAAGCGCTAACACAGACGGCCGGGTCCCGCCCCGGCCGTCTCATCAGAGCAATTCCAAGAAAAGTGTGAACGGTTTTCCGTCCGGAATTGCGTCAATGCAAGGAGATAGTCCTGTTCGGCGTTTCCGTGAAACGGTGAACGGCTCTATGTGAAGGGCAAGCAGCCATGGTTTCAGAGATTCGCGACGAGCGGGTCCGGTCCGTCTCACGCCTCAGCCGCCTGCTGAGCAGGCCGGAGCTTGGCGCGGCCGCCGGCACCGTGCTGGTCTTCGTGTTCTTCGCCATCACGGCGGGAAACACGGGACTGTTCAGCGCCAAGGGCATCGTCAACTTCCTCGAAGTCTCGGCCCAGCTTGGCATTCTCGCCGCACCCGTGGCCTTGCTGATGATCGCCGGCGAGTTCGATCTGTCGGTCGGCTCGATGATCGGTTTTGCCGGCATCCTCATCGCCATCCCCGCCGTGTTCTGGGGCTGGCCGATCTGGCTTTCGCTGCTGTTCACCTTCGCCGTCTGCGGCGGCATCGGCGCTCTGAACGGACTCGCCGTCGTCAGGACCGGACTGCCCTCCTTCATCGTGACGCTTGGCAGCCTGTTCATGCTGCGCGGCCTCACTCTTGGCCTCACGCGCGGCATTTCAGGGCGGACCCAGGTGTCGGGCGTGCACGAGCTGGCGCAGAACGATCCGCTCAACAGCCTGTTCTCTGGCCAGGTATTCTCAGGCCTGATCGCCTGGTTGGCCGACCTCGGCCTGATCGGCAAGCGGGCGGACGGAATGCCGTCGATATCAGGCATTCCGGTGTCGATCGTGTGGTGGATCGTGCTGACACTGGCCTGCACCTGGCTCTTGACGCGGAGCCGCTTCGGCAACTGGATTTTCGCCGCCGGCGGCGAAGCCAATGCCGCGCGCAATCTCGGCGTGCCGGTGGCGCGCACCAAGATCACGCTGTTCGTCATGACGGCACTCGCGGCCGCCCTGTTCGCGGCGATCCAGGTGCTGGTCACCGGCTCCGCCGACACGCTGCGCGGCACGCAAAAGGAATTCGAGGCCATCATCGCCGTCGTCATCGGCGGCACGCTGCTCACCGGTGGCTACGGGTCAGCCATCGGCGCCATGTTCGGCGCCCTCATCTTCGGCGTGGTTCAGATGGGCATCTTCTACACCGGCATCGACACCGACTGGTTCAAGCTGTTCATGGGCGCCATGATGGTCATCGCGGTACTGTTCAACAGCTATGTGCGCAACCGCGCCATGAGGAGCCGGTGATGGCCGAGCCCTATGTCGAACTGAAATCGGTCAGCAAATATTTCGGCTCAGTCGTGGCGCTGAAGGACGTGTCCTTCGATGTCTGCCCCGGCGAGGTGCATTGCCTGCTCGGCGACAATGGCGCCGGCAAGTCGACGCTGATCAAGACCCTGTCGGGCGTCTACACGCCGGACGAAGGCGAAATCCGCGTGCAGGGCAAGCCGACGCGGTTCGCCTCGCCCGCCGATACGCGCGACAGCGGCATCGCGACCGTCTACCAGGACCTGGCGCTGGTGCCGCTGATGAGCGTGGCGCGCAACTTCTTCCTCGGGCGCGAGCCGATGCGCAAATTCGGGCCGATCAGCCAGTTCGACGCCGAATTCGCCAACCGCACCGCCTATGACGAAATGTCGGCGATGGGCATCCAACTGCGCGACCCCGAACAGCCGGTCGGCACGCTGTCGGGCGGTGAACGGCAATGCCTGGCTATAGCGCGCGCCGTCTATTTCGGCGCCAAGGTGCTGATCCTGGACGAGCCGACCTCGGCGCTGGGTGTCCACCAGGCATCGGTGGTGCTGAAGCTCATCGTGCAGTCCAAGGCGCGCGGTATCGGCGTCATCTTCATTTCCCACAACGTCCATCACGCCTATGTCGTCGGCGACCGCTTCACGCTGTTGAAGCGAGGTCGGAGCACCGGCACCTACGCCAAGGGCGAAATCACCCGCGACCAGCTGCTCAACCTGATGGCAGGCGGCAAGGAACTGGTGGATCTGGAGCAGGAACTGGCCAAATCGGCCAGGAGCAGCCCGGCCTAGGGCGCGGCGCCGATCGGATCCGTGTGGCTGACCAGTCTGGCCGCTACGCATCGGTATCGGCGGCGCCGCGAATCTGTGCTAAGCCGCCGCCCAATCAACAAGAGGACGACAGCTGTGAGCGAACTGACCGTGGCCGAGGCGACCGAGAATATCTATGCATCGCTTCGGGCGGACAATGCCGACATCGACGCACATATCGCGACACTCAAGGCCGCGCTGACACGCGAGGGGATGAAACAGGCTGTGTTCGATCCGGCCAAGTTGGCGCAAAACAACCGCTCGGGCCGCAAATTGATGCAGGCCTATTTTCGCCAGCGCGGCGTGAGCGTGAGTTTTTCGGACCAGTAGAATCGGAACGGCCTCGAACGGAGCATCCGCCTCTCACCTACCCCTGCGTAAGCTTGTTATTGTGCAGTGCAGCAACGATGTTGCTGCAAGTGCATTGTGCTCGGGCTTCCGCCACTCCGGCGGCTAGGATTTCGATTTGCGGAATATCTCAGATACGATCGCTCGCCTTTCGGCCATGCGAGGCAGGACGGCATTTTCCCAACAAAACCACCCCGACAGTCTGTCCGATCTCGCCGAGTTCGGATCCAATCCGGGTGCCCTGCGGGCGCGTTTGTACGCACCCGAGGACTTGCCGAGGGGAGCAGCCTTGGTTGTCGTCCTGCACGGCTGCACGCAGACCGCGGCGGGCTACGATCACAGCGCTGGCTGGTCGCGCCTGGCGGCCGAAGAAGGGTTTGCGGTGTTGTTCCCCGAACAGCAGCGAGCCAACAATGCCAATCTCTGCTTCAACTGGTTCGTGCCCGAAGATGTAACCCGCGATCGCGGTGAAGCGCTTTCCATCCGCCGGATGATCGAAGCCATGGTGACGAAGCATGGCCTGGACCGAGAGCGCATTTTCATCACCGGTCTTTCAGCGGGCGGCGCCATGGCAGCGGCAATGCTGGCAACCTATCCGGACGTGTTCGCCGGCGGCGCGATCATTGCGGGCCTTGCCTATGGCAGCGCATCGACGATTCCGGAAGCGTTCGATCGCATGCGCGGGCATGGTGGCCCGACTAAGTCGGAACTCCAGCGGCGCCTGGTGCAGGCGTCATCGCACAAAGGGCGTTGGCCGAAGATTTCGATCTGGCAGGGCACGGCCGATCGCACGGTGGCGCCGTCCAACGCGGATGCCCTTGTCGCCCAATGGCAAGGCGTTCACCGCGTCGATGCGGGCCATGGTCGAACGGAGACTGTCGACGGGCAAACGCGACAGGTCTGGTGCGACGCCGATGGCAATGAGGTGATCGAAAAATACACCATTGCCGGCATGGGCCATGGCACCCCCTTGAACACGGTGGGACCGGACGGTTTGGGCCACGCAGCGCCGTTCATGCTGGATGTTGGAATATCGTCGACGAGACGCATGGCGGCTTTTTGGAATCTCGCAGGCGCCGATGCCCGAAGCGAGGCGACGGTTGACGCTACGGCGACGCATCCCACGGCAGCTGCGGCCTTGCGCACCTATGTTGCGCCGGAAAGGCCGAGGCCAGCGCGTGTGGAACCTGTCGAACAACCGGAGGCCGATGGTTCACGCGCTTCTGCTACAGGCGTTGGCAAGGTCATTGAAGATGCGCTTCGTGCGGCCGGCTTGATGCGCTAACCCAAGCTTCGGCAGAAAGGCCCCGCCGCCTTTCGGCAGCGAGGCCCTGTCGATCAAACTCGGTTCACGTCGCGAGCGCCGTCGCGGCCGATTTCATTCGAGCGGTAATTCTCCGCGTCCGGATCGAAGCCGGTCCAACCGTCGGCCTGGTATTCGCCACGCCGTTCCTGGAGGTTGACGGACTTAGCCTGGCCCAGGATCCTTTCGGCCGCCGGCACCAGCTGATCATCGACCCTGGCAGTGACCAGCGTGCCGCCGCGACGCACGCTCTCGGCGTAGACGTGGGCATCATTCTCGGGGATACCGGAATCGGTGAGCGCCCCGACGATGCCGCCAGCCGCGCCGCCAACCACCGCGCCGCCAACGGCTCCAACCGCAGTGGCAGCCAGCCATCCGGCAGCCACCACGGGACCAACGCCGGGAATAGCCATCAGGCCAAGTCCGGCGAGCAGTCCACCGGCACCGCCGATCGCTGCTCCCAGTCCTGCGCCGCCGGCGGCGTCATCCACGGCCTTGGAGCCGTCATCGTCGTGCTGATTGTCGGCATTGCTGGAAACAATGCTGATATCGTCATGCGGCACACCGCTGGCTTCCAATTCACCGACGGCGTCGGAAGCATCGTCATAATTGTCGAACAGTCCGGTTACGGTCTTCATGATTTCGATCTCCTGGATCTTAGTTTCAGTTGGTGCCGGCAACGACGTTGCCCTTGTAGTCCAGCGCCACGGTGGTGTTCTTGCCGTCCTTGTTGGCCTGGCCACGCCAGATGCCCTGGTCGTCCTTGGTCAGCTTTGACACATCGGCGAAACCGGCATCCTGGATGCGGCCCTTCGCCTGGTCTTCGGTGAAGCTGTTTGCACCGGGAAGCGGAGGAGCTTGCTCGGGCTTGTCACCAACCGTGACCTTTGGCGTCTGCGAGCTTGACGACTGGGTGCCCATGGTCGCCGCGATCTTTTCGATCATCTCCTGGTGCATCTTGAGCGTCGGCACGGTCTGCTGGGCGAATGTCTTCAGCTCGACGTTGTCGCCGTCCTTGGCGTAACTCTCGAACAGCTTGACGGCATCGGCATGCGCGTCGCGCTGCATCTGCACATAGGGGCCGTCGATCGGATCCTTGCCGTTCTGCAGAGTGTCGACGTCACCCTTGTGCTTGGCATCCAGCTCCTTCGGAACCGTCAGCTTCTGCTCGCCGGCGATTGTTTCCAACTTTGCGTTGGCGGTGCCGTGATCGTCGATCATCTTGCGGGCGAAATCCTTGACGCTCTTATCCTGCACCTTGCTTTCGGCAAGCTTGCTGGAATCGACCTCGAACATGCCGCCGGCCGCGGCCTTGTCGACGAAGTCCTGTGCGCTGTCGGCGGCAAGCGCGGGCAAGGCAAAAGCCATGGCTGTAGCTGTGGCCAGTGAGGCCAGAAGTAGGCGCGTTTTCATGGGAAGGATCCTTTCATGCACACATGTGCTGGGGACCTAACCTGCGCCAGTCAGCTTTGTTCCGGGCGACCGGAGATTATCCGGCGGTGGCCGGCTTTGGTTTTATCTAACGAGGGCGCGGGGCACTGAAATTGACGTGTGCGAAACTGGTTGGCGCACGATTTTTACTAACGGTCCCCTTCTTGCATTGGTATCAGCTCTGATGGGCCTGGAACGGGAACTGGCGAAGTGGGCCGGAGACGCGCGGCACGGGATAGCAAAAGAACCGCGACTGACGAAGCCAACCCCTCTGCTTCTGCTCGGCCGCCCGGCAGCGGCGATGCCGGAAATGTGTACGATCCGTTCCCTACTTGCCGGCCATCCCTCCCCTATCATTTTGACGAGCAAATCTGTCGTTCGATCGATTACGCCGTCAGCCAGGGATGGACACATGCTCACGCTTACAATCAACGGACAGTCGCGAGACGTCGATGTGCCGGAAGACATGCCGCTTCTGTGGGTGCTGCGCGACCATCTCAGCCTCGTCGGCACCAAATATGGCTGCGGCATCGCCCAATGCGGCGTGTGCACGGTGCATGTGGCCGGCAAGCCGGTGCGCTCCTGCCAGTTGACCGTCGGCGATGTCGGCACCCGCGCCATCGTCACGATAGAAGGGATCGGCAGCACGCCCAACGGCGCCAAGGTGCAGAAGGCCTGGATGGAAGCCGCGGTTCCGCAATGCGGCTATTGCCAGGCCGGCCAGATCATGTCGGCCACGGCGCTGCTGGACGCGAACCCGCAGCCCGACGATGCCGACATCGACGCCGCCATGGCGGGCAATCTCTGCCGCTGCGGGACCTATATCCGCATCCGCCGGGCCATCAAGAACGCCGCCGCCAAGTCGGCCTGACCATGAAGAAAATCATCGGCATCATCGTTGCGGTCATCGTCGTCGTCGCACTTGGTTTCGCGGGCTGGCTTTATCTCGGCCGCGATCCGATGTCCTTTGCCGGCGGCTCGACCGTGGCGTTGGCGGACTACCATGGCGCCGATGTCACCGGCGTCCCGGCTCAGCTTGCCAGCGCCGATCTGGTGAAGCGCGGCGAATATCTGACTCATGCGGCGGACTGCCAGGCCTGCCATACCGCTCCGGGCGGCGCGCCCTTTGCGGGCGGGTTCGCCTTCAACATGCCGTTCGGCACGATCTATTCGACCAACATCACGCCGGACAAGCAGACCGGCATCGGCAAGTATACTGACACCCAGTTTCTCGCGGCCGTGCACAAGGGCATTCGCGCCGACGGCGCGAAACTCTATCCCGCCATGCCCTACAGCTCCTACACCTACATGACGGATGCCGACGCGCTGGCCATCAAGGCCTATCTCTTCACGCTGGCGCCGGTGAATGCCCCGGCCAGGCAAAACCAGCTTTCCTGGCCCTTCAGCCAGCGCAGCCTGCTGGCGCTCTGGAACGTCATGTTCAATCCCGATGAACGCTTCCGCCCCAACACCAGTGAGAGCCCGCAATGGAACCGGGGCGCCTATCTTGCCGAAGCGATGGGCCATTGCGGCGACTGCCATACTCCGCGCAATTTGGCCTTTGCGCTGGACAATCATGGCAAATTCGCCGGCACCCTTACCGCCGGCTGGCGCGCTTACAACATCACCGGCGACAACGTTTCCGGCCTCGGCGACTGGAGCGACGAGGATCTCACTTCCTATCTGTCCACCGGTCATGCCAATGGTCATGGCGGCGCCGCCGGCCCGATGGGTGAAGCCGCCGACGACAGTCTGAGCTATCTCGTGCCGGACGACACCCGTGCCCTGGCGACCTATCTGCGCAGCATCCCCGCCCATGCGAGCGACCTGCCGCGCACCGTCACCACCGCAGCACCTGCCTCGTACAGGGAAGGCGTGGCGGCGGATGCCAATTCGCGGGGCGAAAAGATCTTCGCCGGCGCCTGCGCCTCCTGCCACGACTGGACCGGTGTCAGCCCGGTCACCGGCTTTGCCACGCTGACCGGCGTGCGCGCGGTGAACGACCCCAGCGCCACCAATGTGGCGCAGACCGTCATCAACGGCGTCAACCGCAAGACCACCGACGGCAGGATCTTCATGCCGGCCTTTGGCGCTGGCTATTCGGACGACGACATCGCGGCGGTGGCCAACTACGTCACCGCTCGGTTCGGCGCCAAAGGCGCTGACTTAACAGGCAAGGATGTGAGCGCTTTGCGACAGCAGGCGGCGCAGCAATCCAAGGAGGCACCCAATGGCTGACACACAGTTTGCCCAATCCGACGCCTACCTCTCGGCACTGATACGCGAGGTCCGTTCGGTGCCGCCAGCCGGGGTGTCGCTGACCATGGGACGGCGCACCTTCTTCAAGCTGGCCGGCGCAAGCGCCGCAGGGCTGGTGCTGGGGTTCCGTCTGGGAGGTACAGCGTTCGCCGCCGAAACGGCGAACGTCGATGAGCCTGATGGCAAGGACCAGGCGATGAACGCCTTCATCCGTATCGCTCCGGACAACACGATCACCATCTATTCCAAATGCCCGGAGATCGGCCAGGGCATCAAGACCTCTTTCGGCGTGATCATTGCCGACGAACTCGACGCCGACTGGAACCATGTCGTCATGGAACAGGCCGATATCAATCCCAAGGTCTATGGCAGCCAGGGCGCTGGCGGCTCGACCTCCATCCCGCATGCATGGGACCAGCTGCGCCAGGCCGGTGCCGGTGCCAAGGCGATGCTGGTCGCCGTGGCCGCCGGGCAATGGGCGGTGGATTCCTCGCAGATTACCGCCAGGGATTCCGTCTTGACCCATGCCGCCAGCGGCAGGTCCGCGACCTATGGGTCGCTTGCCGTCGCCGCCGCGAAAATGCCCGTGCCCGATCCCAAGAGCCTGAAGCTTAAGAGCCGCGCAGACTACCGCCTGATCGGCAAGCGCTATCGCGGCGTCGACGATCCCAAGGTGGTCAGCGGCCAGCCGTTGTTCGGTATCGATGTCCAGCTTACCGGCATGGTCTATGCCACCTACACCAAATGTCCGGCTGCCGGCGGCAAGGTCAGGTCCTTCAATGCGAACGAGATCAAGGCCCTGCACGGCGTCCTCGACGCTTTCGCTGTGGACGGCACCGGCATGATGGTCGAAGTGATGCCGGGCGTCGCCATCATCGCCAGGGATACCTGGAGCGCGTTCCAGGCCAAGGACAAGCTTCAGGTGGATTGGGATCTGAGCGAAGCTTCAAGGGACTCAACGTCGCAATTCTCTGCCGAGGCCAGAAAGCAGGCGGCCAATTTCCCGCAAAAGCCCGACGACAACATCGGTGACGTCGACAAATCCTTCGCCAATGCCGCCAAGACCGTGGAGGCCTACTACGAATATCCCTTCGCCGCGCATGTGCCTCTGGAGCCGATGAACACCACCGCGCATTGGCATGACGGGGTGATGGAAATGTGGGTGCCCACCCAGCAACCCGATCGGGGCTTGCCGATAGTCGCCAAGGTGGCAGGCATTGCGCCGGAAAAAGTGGTGATGCACCAGACCCGGGTCGGTGGCGGTTTCGGGCGGCGGCTGGTCAACGACTATGCCTGCGAGGCAGCAGCCATCGCCAAAAGGGTCAAGGACCCGGTCAAGCTGCAGTGGACCCGGGAAGACGATTTCGCCCACGACTTCTACCGGCCCGCCGGTTACCACCAGTTCAAGGGCGCGATCGACAAGGGGGGCAGGCTCGACGCCTGGCAGGAACACTTCATCACCTTCACCGCCGACGGGAAGAAAGAGGCTTCAGGCGCCAACCTTACCGACAATCTGAGATACTCGATCAAGGCGCCGAACCTGCGCCGCGCCAAGACCATGTTCCCGCTGAGGATCCCCACCGGCGCCTGGCGCGCGCCGGGCGACAATGCCCAGGTCTTCGCCGCGCAAAGCTTCATGCATGAACTGTCGCTTGCATCGGGTCGCGACCATGTCGAATTCCTTCTCGACGCGGTGAACCGCGACGTGCCTGAACTGGTGCCCAAGGACAGAACCGTCAACTTCAGCCCCAGCCGGGCCACCGGCGTGATCAAGATGTGCGCCGACAAGGCTGGCTGGGGCAAGACGCTGCCGAAGGGCAGCGGACTGGGCCTGGCCTGGTGTTATTCCCATGCCGGCCATGTCGCGCAGGCGGTCGAACTCAGCGTGGACGCCAACAAGCGGATCAAGATCGCACGCATCCTGGTGGTGCTCGATGTCGGCCCGATCATCGACATGGCCGGATCCGAAGCCCAGGCGCAGGGCGCGTCGACCGACGCGCTCTCGACCGCCATGGGGCTCAAGATCAACATCGAAAATGGCCTGATACAGGAGCAGAACTACAACGCCTATCCGATCCTGCGCATGCCCTTCGCGCCGATGACCATCGATCCTTATTTCATCCAGTCGGACAATCCGCCGACCGGCATGGGCGAACCCGCCTTCCCGGCGCTGGCGCCAGCCCTTGGCAACGCCATCTTCGCCGCCACCGGAGAACGCGTGCGCCAGCTGCCATTGCGCGATCTGGGCTATTCGCTGGCGGTTTGAGGCATCAACGCTTCAGGGCGGGCGCGCTACATCCGCGCCCTGGCCGAGGTGGGATCATAGGGCGAATCCGCGATGACCTCAGCGGTCTTCCATTCTCCCAGGATCGCGACGTCGAGCCTCGTGCCGGGCGTGCCGAGACGTTCCGGCAGCAGCGCCAGCGCCACATCATGTCCGAGCGTGTAGCCATAGCCGCCCGACGTGATGCGCCCGACCAGCTCGCCGCCGATGTACAGACCTTCGGAAGCGAGCGTGCTGGCGCCGTCGGTCTCTATTCTGAGCGTCACCGATCTGCGCTGATCGTTCCTCGCCTTGTATTTCAGGACCGCGTCGCGGCCGACGAAATCGCCCTTGTCGAGACGGATGAAGCGTTCAAGCCCGCTCTCCAGCGCGTTGAGCTCGGGATTCATGTCGCGATACATGGCGCGGTAGGATTTCTCCAGCCGCAGCGATTCCAGCGCATGCAGGCCGACGAGGCGCATGCCATGTTTCTCGCCCTCTCCCAGCATCGCGTCGAGCAATTGCCGCTGGTAGGCCATGGGATGATAGAGTTCCCAGCCGAGCTCGCCTTCGTAGTTGACGCGCAACAGCCGCACGTCGCTGGCAAGCGCCACGCTGCCGCTCTTCACGCCGAACCAGGGAAAGCCCGCATTCGACAGGTCGATCTCGGTCAGCGGCTGTAGAACTTCGCGTGCCTTTGGCCCAACGACCGTGAAGCAGCCGCGCTCGTTGGTGACGTTCTTCAGGCTGACGCTGCCATCGGCGGGAAGCAGTTTTGTGAGATCGTCGAAATTCCAGCGCTCGGCGCGCGGCGTCGAAATCAGGTAGAAACTATCGTCGCTAAGCCGCGCCACCATATATTCCGCCTGCACGCCACCGGCGGCGGTGAGGTGATGCGCCAGAACGGCCCGTCCGGTCGCAGGCAACCGGTTGGCGAGAATCCTGTCGAGCCAGGCGGCCGCACCTGGCCCCGACACTTCGAACTTGGTCATCGGCGTCATCTCGACCAGGCCGACGGCGTTGCGCACGGCCTGCACCTCCTCGCCGACGAACACGCCCTTTTCGGTCCAGCGCCAGCTGTACTGGTCCTTGGCCTCGACGCCCTTGGGCGCGAACCAGTTGGGCATTTCCCAGCCGTTGAGCACGCCCCAGACCGCACCCAGTTCGGTCAGCCGCGCATAGGACGGTGCGGTCTTCTGCGGTCGGGCGGCGGGCATGTCCTGTCCCGGATATTTCTGCTCCGCATGCGTGCCCCAGGCCTCGCGCACCTTTTCGCGCGTCCAGGCCTTGTTGGCGTAGTCGCCGAAGCGGCGCGGATCGAGATCGGAGATGTCGAGGCTGTTGCCGCCCTCGACGATCCGCTCCGACAGATAATAACCGATCGTGCCGCCCCACAATATGCCGCCCGGCACGCCCTCGGCCAGCCAGACATTGGGCAGGCCCCAGGCCGGTCCCATCAGGGGAAGCTCATCCGCCGTCATCTGGAAGGGGCCACGGACATTGGCCTTGATCCCGGCGCGTCCCAGCGCCGGCACGAGCTGCGTTGCCTGCTCCCAGTTCCACGACACCGCCTCGAAATCCTCTTCGACGAGATCGGCGCCGAACCAGGCTGGAACGCCATCCTCGGCAAACAGCTTGAGGTGTTCGGTGCGCTCGTAGGGCCCGAACATGAAGCCGTCGCCCTCCTCGCGCAGATAGCCTTCGAAACCCTCGTCGCGCAGGATCGGCATTTCCGCGCGTCCCTGCTTTTTGCGCTCGACGATCTCCGGCACGGGCTCGGTGATCCAGTACTGGTGCAGGATCGGGATGGCGGGGATGTCGAGGCCGAGCAGCGCGCCGGTCTGGCGCGCGTAATTGCCGGTCGCGCAGACCACATGCTCGCAGATGATGTCGCCCTTGTTCGTCTGGACCCGCCATTCGCCGCCGGCGGTTCGCTGAAAGCCGGTGACCTCGGTGTTCAGATAAATCTTGGCGCCCAGATCCCGCGCGCCCTTGGCCATGGCATGGGTCACGTCGGCCGGCGCGATGTGGCCGTCATCGGGATGATAGAGCCCGCCCAGCATCTGCTTGTTGTCGAGAAGCGGGCAGAGCGCCCTCGCCTCCGCCGGCGACAGCAAATGCGCCCGCATGCCCTGAACCTCGGCCACGCTCATATAGCTCTTGTATTCGTCGAGCCGGTCCCTGGAATTGGCAATGCGCAGCTGGCCGCATTTGTGCCAGCCGACCGGCTGCCCGGTCTCGGCCTCGAGCCCTTCATAGATCTCGATGGTCTTGTTGATCATCCGGCCAATATTGATGTTGCGGGCATAGGACGGGACGAGGCCGGCCGCATGCCAGGTCGAGCCGGCCGTCAGCTGCGTGCGTTCGAGCAGCGCGATGTCGGTCCAGCCGCGCTTCGCCAGACCGTAGAGGATGCCCGCGCCGACGCACCCGCCGCCAACAATCACCACCCGCGCATGTGTCTGCATCGACCCACCAAATCCCAGTCATTTCCCATCTGTAGCGTCGAAGCTACAGATGGCGAAAGACACTGTAACGTCTTCAAAAACTAGGGGTGATGATAAGCTGGATTTATGCTGGCGGCACGTGGCCGAGCCCTAGCCGAACATCCGCTCGCCCTGTTCATCGACCAGCTGGATGCCCTTCTTGATCGAGATGTCGACGGCGTCGTCGAGGCCGGCGAAGCGGTCGGCGCGGATGAATTTGTGCTCTTTCACCACGCCGTCGATCTCCTTGGAGACGATGCCGCACGTCTGGTACTGGCCATCGTTCTTGTAGGGCGTGGCGCTGATCAGGAAACCCTTGTGCTCGACCTGCTTGGCGGGTGCCGCACTCTTGGGCTCGGCCGCTTCACCGCCGCCGCCGAAAAGACGTTTCAAAAAAGACATCGCTCAAATCTCCTTGTTCGCCCTGCAATCGCGGCCTGCCCAGTTCGCGATTCACGGCGCTGTTGTTCCAGCATGCGCGAATGTGCCGCCGCGTTCCAGCCCCCTCTCACTGTTCCGCCCCTGTCCTGGTGACCGGTGTGGGTTGCGGGGGGCGCATGGGAATTCAATCGCGATCGGCAATATACCGCTGCCTGCCATGAATGTCCTTGAATATGGGTGACGATATTTCGTACCAGTAAGCCGTTCATGGCCAACGAGTTTCTTCCGCAACTGCCTTCTGAACCGCCAATCGAAGAGTGTCCCGCTCACGCTTTTTCTCGGCGGCATACCGGATAATCGGGTTTGACGTCGGCTTGAAGGACAACCGTATGATTGAACGTATTGCCACCGGAAGTGCATTGCTTGGTGCACCGCTTGCGCGCATTCAAGACGGCGCGATGCGCTACACTTACAAGGGCGTGCCCACCTACAAAAATCCATTCGATCTGGCGCTGTACCAAATGCTGCTTTGGCAGCAGAAGCCCCGGACATTGATCGAGATCGGCTCCAAATGGGGCGGCAGCGCGCTCTGGTTTGCCGATATCCTGCGCAGCTTCGGGGTCGACTGCGTCATTCACTCGATCGACATCACGCCGCCCTCGATCAGCGTGCCGGACGTGACGTTTCATCGTGGCGACGGTCGCAACCTGGCGGCAACCTTACCGGCGGATCTGATGGAGAACCTCCCCAGACCGATGTTCGTCATCGAGGACGCGGACCATCATTGCGAGACGACGCTCGCCGTGCTCCGCTTCTTCGATCGTTGGTTGGTTACCGGAGAGTATATTGTCGTCGAGGACGGTATTGTCGACGATCTTTATGGCCCTGAATATGTCGCCAGGCTGATGGGCGGCCCGCGCCGTGCGGTCGAGCTGTTCTTGCGCGATCGTGGACAGAACTATGAAATCGATACCGGCCTTTGCGACCACTTCGGCACCAATGTGACGTGGAACGTCAACGGCTATCTCCGTCGCGTTCGCTAACAACTTTCATTCCTTGCGCCACCAGGATCCGGTCCAGTCGACCTCCTGCATCGGTGCCGTGATGCCGTGTCGATCGCGAAAATCGATCACCGCGCGCTGGCATGGATCGAGGGCGCGATCGTCGATGATGACAACACCGCCCCGGGACAATTTGGGGTAAAGGGAATTCAGCGCCACAATGGTCGACTCGTACAGATCGCCATCGAGCCGCAGCAGCGCGAACGGCCCGGCCGACAGCGACGGCAGCGTGTCGCTGAACATCCCTTCCACGAACACGACCTGCTCGTCGAGCAGCCCATAACGTGAGAAATTGTCCTTGACCGTCTCCAGCGAGACTGCCAGCTCCTTGAACACGTTAAGGTTCCATCCGGCATCTCGGGGATAGAGCTCTTCGTTTGGCGCCGGCAGGCCGGCGAACGAGTCCGCGACATAGACCTTGCGGTCATGGATCTGGTTCGCGGCAAGAACCCCGCGCATCAGGATGCAGCAGCCACCGCGCCAGACGCCCGTTTCGATGAAGTCGCCAACGATGCCGTCGTCCAGCACCTGCTGCGATAGATTGCGCAAGCTCTCGAGGCGAGCCTGGCCGACCATCGTGTGAGCCTGGGTTGGCCAATCCTTGCCGATCGCGCGGGTTTTCGGGTTGAACGGCTCGACCACCATCGGACGGACCCCCGGGTTGATGGCGGGATCCTGGTAAATGGTGTTGAGCAATATCCTGACCAGGAGATCAAGATATAATTCCCGCGCTGCTGGGGTAGAATCGTTGACTGTCGTCATCATCCGGCTCTTCATTGCCCCGCTCTGCCACGTTCGCGAATCCGAGCGACGCGTCAACCCTCGACGTCAAGCCACTACGCTGTTGTCCCAGCATGCGCGAATGCGCCGCCGTGCTCCAGCCCCCTGATGAAGACGGCGACCAGCAGCTCGATCTGCTGGTCGATCTCGTCGGCCTGCCGGCGAACGGACCTGCCGGCATAGCCGCTGGTGACGATGCCATGCACGCTTGACCACAATGTGCGGGCCGCGATCCGGCGCGTGTGGTCGTCGAGGTCGAAGTCGCCGCCGGCGAGCACGCCGGCGATGATCTCGAACAGCTGGTCGAGCCGCGCCTCATAGGCATCCGGCTCGGTCAGCGTCGGACGGCGCCTGTTGAAGGCGAGCAGCGCCGGCCAGCTGCCCGGATGCGCCTCGACGAAACGCACATAGGCGCTGGCCAGTGCCAGCAGGCGCTGGCGCACATCGGTGATGCCGCGCTGGGAAAGATCGGCCATCGCCGCCGCCCCTGCCGCGCCCAACCGGTCGAGTAGCCGCATGTTGACGGCACGATGCACTCCGTCGAGGTCGGAAAACAGATTGTAGACCGAGCCGACCGAAATGCCCGCCTGCTCGGCGATGGTCCTGGCCTTCAGATTGTCCATGCCGCCCTCGTTGAGCAGCACCTCGGCAATCGCCAGCACCCGCTCGCCTATTTCTTCCCTGTCCAGTGCCATGCTTGTCCTTATGGATGCCCTTGCCCTCGAACCGGGCTGTTCGAACCACGATCGCCCCTCCGTTTACCACATCCGGGATTTCGTGAACAGCGTTCAAAAATCATCTTGAACAATGTTCATTTCCTGCTACGTTGGCTTCGTGAACATTGTTCACGGCAACACTCGAAGGGAGAAGAACCATGCTTAGCCTGATCAGAACATTGCTCGACGGCGCCAGCGCACGGGCCGAGGACGGCTTGAAGGATCGCTTCGCCATCGACCTTCTGGCGCAACGCATCCGCGACGCCGAGACGGGCCTTGCCGCCGCCAAGCAGACACTCGCCACGCTGATCGTTCGCCAGCGCGCCGAGCAGGCCGGTCTCGACCAGCTCGAACGACGCCACGCCGATCTCGAAAGCCGCACGCTCAGCGCGCTGGCCGCCGGCAACACCGGGCTCGCCGAAAGCGGTGCCGCGGCCATCGCCGAACTGGAGAATGAGCGCGAAGTCCGCCGCGCCACGGTGCAGAGCCTTGGCGAAAAGACGTTACGGATGCGCGTTTCGGTGGAGCGGGCGCATCGCCGCATCATCGACTTGAACCAGGGTATGATCTCGGCCCGCGCCATCGATGCCGAGCGCAAGGCGCAGTCACGCCTCGTCAGGTCGATCGGCCATTCGGCAAGCCTCAACGACGCCGAGGAATTGCTCGCCCGCATCAAGGCAGCCAGCGATCCGTTCGAGGAGGCAGGCATTCTCGACGAGGTCGACGGCGAACTGCGTCACGAAGCGATCCGCGATCGCCTTGCCGATGCTGGACACGGTCCGGCGGTGAGGGTGCGCGCCAGGGACGTGCTCGAGCGCCTGAAGACCATCAACTGAAACCGGTCTTCGCAGACCTGACTCCATCAACCCAACACCATCGAACCCACGGACAACTCCAATGAACGCCAATCAGACCTACATCATGTTCAACACCGCCTCGGTCGGAGCCGCCTATTTCATGCTCGGCCTGTCGCTGTGGCTGGCGCCAGTCGACCTGTCGACCAAGGGCTACTGGGCCATGGGCATCCTTCTGCTCACGGGCAGCCTCGTGAACCTGGTCAAGTACCGCACCGATGAGCGCCTGTCGGCCGAGATGACCGCCAAGATCGAGAAGGCCCGCAACGAAAAGCTGATCAGCGAATATGTCGGCAAGGAATGATCCGCATCTGCGCTGACGCAAAAAAGCCCGGGTCGCCCCGGGCTTTTTTCATGCGTTTGTTGCGCCTGGATCAGCGGTGCGTCAGCGCTTCCAGCGCTTCCGCCGCGGCTTCGAGAATGGCGATCGCCTCGGCCTGCTTTTCGGCCGGGGCATCGACGATGTCGCCCAGCGCAGCGCGCAGGCGGTGGCGGATGGCGCGGAATTCGTCGCGCGTCTCCGAACGCTCGCCACGGCCGCCCCGGCCGCCGCGGCGGTCCTCGCCATCATCGTTCCAGCCGAACCAATCGCGCGCCTTGGCCATCTTGCGGCCAAAGCGCTCGAGGTGGTCGAGCACGCCGTCGATCATCTCGCGATTGTCGGCAAGATGCGCCTGTCCGGCCTCGGTGATGGAAAACACCTTCTTGTTGCCTTCGCTCGACGAGACGGCATAGCCGGCCTCTTCCAGGAAGGTTAGCGTCGGGTAGACCACTCCCGGGCTCGGGCTGTAGATGCCGCTGGTGCGCTCTTCCAGTGCCTTGATGATGTCGTAGCCATGGCGCGGCGCCTCGGCCAGCAGCGACAGCGTGATCAGCTTGAGGTCGCCGTCGGCCAGCATGCGGCCGGCGCGGAACATGTCGCCCGGACCACCGCGTCCGCCGCCACGACCGCCATGGCCGAACGGACCAAAGCCGCCGCCCCCTCTGCCACCGAATTTGCCGGCCATGTGCATGAACATGCGTTCGCCGAAATGACTATGTCTGTGCATGATTGCTCCTTGAGTTCTATCTTACGATATATCTTAATTAAGCAGCTGCCCTCTCGGAGTCAAGATATATCTTACGATGTATCGAGGCATGGAACCAGAGGCTTGCTTTCGCCGGACACGCGGCTAGAAGGCGCTTCGCGGGTCGACGACCATTGCGCGAGCGTCTGACATCGGGCTCGAAGGTACCTTCGGGCCCCTTCGACCTGCGGTGTCGTCAGGTCTATCGTTTCTTGACCGGCTGGCGGATCACCGTTTTCAGTTTTTCTGGTGCCGCCTTGCGGGGGTCACCCAGGTAGATCTCGTGGTGCTTTCCGCTTTCGACGAGACCGTTGGCGGGCAGGAATTCCTCATGCAGGCGCAGGATCGTAGGCCCTTCCGCGCTATAGGGTCCGATATGCATGATCTGCACCGCCAGCCCTTCGTGAAAGGACTGCAATCTGAGACTTTCGGGCGGCTGGCCGAGCTTCGCGCGCGCCTTTTCGAGAGCCGCCTCGAACATTTCGGCTGGGATCCAGTCCGGCTGCATGATCATCATGGTCCACGACCAGAGATCCTTGTCGCCCGTCAGGAAGCTCGACATGTCCTCGGCCCACCAGAGGCCTTCCAACGGGGCCACGCCATAATCCTTGCCGAGTTCCTTTTTCGACATGAACTTCAGTGGATAGCTCACCGAGTAGAGCCATTCGATCGCATGCCGGTATTCTTCGGAGGTATTCGGGTCACCCTTGCCGTCGATCATCACAAACTGCAGCTTGGGAACATCGACCAGGGAAAACACACCGGCAGGAGGCTGCCAGAACGCCTTCATGATTTTTTTGAAGTCGATCTTCTCCATCCCAGACCCTCATCAAAAGTGATGGTTCCATAGTCGGTGCTATCGAGCGGGGCAGCATTGATTGAAGTCAACGCTGCGAGAGGCGACAGGCAAGACAAGGATTACCAGCGGCCCTTGCGCCGGTTCCAGGCGTAGAGCAGGTCGGCGAAGCGATCATAGGCAAGGCGTGTCAGCGGCAAGGCCATCGGATTGCCGAAAAGCGTGGCCAGCCAGCCCTCGCCCGGTGTCGCCCGCCATATGGCAATCGCGACATCGGCGCCGACCAGCAGCCGGCCGGCCGCGTCGGTGGCGTGCAGCCGGCGGCGGATGTCTTCCAGCGAGGCGCCAAAACGGCCAAGCGCCGCCGGCTCCAGATTGATGTCGCGAAACTCGATCCGCCCGGCCTTGACCGCTTCGATCAGCCGCCGCTTTTGCCAGATGATGCCCGCATCGCAGACAGGGCAACGCGTGTTGTACCAGACGGTCAGTTCAGGCTTGGGTGTTTGCTTGAGCATGATCTTGGCATGCTCAGCCGTGGCTATGCCGATGATGCAGGTCCGGATAATGCGGATGCCGGTGGCGCATCGGCGCATGCCGGTGCCAATGCGAATGCGGCTCACTCACAGGCCCGTCATGATCGTGCTGGTGGTGCTCGTCATGCACATGGCTGTGCTCGTGTTCCAGCGCCTCATGGTCATGCTCATGGTCGTGGCGTTCCGACAGATGCAGCCACAGGCCGACGCCCATCAGAAGCCCCGCGATCCCCAGCTTGAGTGTGACGGCATCGCCCAGCATGGCGATGGCCAGCAGCGCACCAATGAACGGAGCCAGCGAATAATAGGCGCCTGTGCGGGCCGTCCCGAGATGGCGCAGCGCCAGGATGAACATCACCAGGCTGACGCCGATGCCGAGGAAGCCGACCGCGGCCGTGGCCGCGACAATGGGCGTCGTGGGAAACGACGCCCCGGAAGCCAGCCCCAACCCGACATTGGCTGCACCCGCCACCAGGCCTTTCAGCATGGCGATCACCACGGGGTCGGTGGCTGAAATCCTACGCGTGAAATTGTTGTCCAGCCCCCAGGCCACGCAAGCCCCCGCCACCAGCAGGGCGCCCGGGTTGAAGGCAACGCCGCCGCCGTCCCACGACAACAGCACCGCGCCCGCCAGGATGGCGAAGGCGCCGAAAAGCAGGCGCCGGTCGACATTCTCGCGGTAGACGAGCCAGGCGATCGCCATCGTCGCCAACCCTTCCAGGTTGAGCAGCAGCGCTGAACTGGATGCCGTGTTGAGGCTGAGGCCGAACATCAACAGCACCGGCGCGAGGATGCCACCCATGCCGATTGCAAGCGCCAGCCAAGGGATATCCCGGGCGGCCAGTTGCGGTTCGCCAGCCGCCGCCTGCTTGCCGCGAAGCAAGCGATAGAGAGCGAGGCCGAGACCGGCGCCGAGATAGAGCAGGCCAGCCAGCATGAAGGGGTTCACGGCATCGAGCAGCAGCTTGGAAAGCGGCGGCGTCGCGCCGAACAGAGCGGCCGAGCCAAGGGCGAGCGGCACGCCGGGCCAAAGATGCGAATGTGTTTCGGACATCATCTCACCCTATGACAGCGCGCATTTCATTTGCCGCCCATCGCCGCCTTTGGCCCGATGCATTTGTTGTCACGAAACAGCGCCCACTCTTCGCACAGGCGCCCTTTGGGGAGCCGGCAAAACCCGTATTCGTTGCCGGCTCTGTCCTTCCTGATCACCAGGCGCCCGCCGATCTCGCCGCAATGGGCGGATGCCGGATTGGCCATGCCGACCGGTTTTTGCGCGGCAGCACCTGCGGCGAAAGGCATCGACGATATCAAGGCAAGGCTGGCAGCCAGTATCGAGACTTTCTTCATCGCGTTCCCCTGGCCGCAGTCTATCACGGCGAAGCGTCCTGTCCTGCGGCAAAGCGCCGTCAGGCCGGATACCCTTGTCATCGCCTTCAAACCTGCCGCTTGCTATCCAAGCGACGAGATGATCTCGCGGTAGGCGAATTCGGGAAAGGCTTTCAGCGTCCGCGTCCGTATGTTGCCGGCCGCCGCAAGCATCAGCGAGAAACGTGCCAGGACGGCATCGTCGGGTGCTTCGACCACCGCCACCATGTCGTATTCACCCATCGTCAGGTAGAACGCCTTGAACGAGCCGCCCATGTCGCCCAGCTGCTTCCTGGCGGCATCGAGCCGCTTCGGCGAATCGCGCACGTTCTTCGCGCCCTGCTCCGTCCAGTTCATCAGCACGATGTAGCTTGTCATGGCACACCTCCCTCCGGGGCCACGGAGCACGGCATCTTCGCCGGGGCGGGCATCCGGGTTGTCGCCCAGAAAATGCATCCGACCTGGAAATTATCCTCCCGAAGGCTGCGAGCTGCAAGAGCGCGCGCCACAAACGAAAAAGGGCGCCAGTGGCGCCCTTTTAGATTTTGCTGTCGGTCTGTCTCAGCTGTCGAGGAAGCTGCGCAGCTTGCGCGACCGGCTCGGGTGCTTGAGCTTGCGCAGCGCCTTGGCTTCGATCTGGCGGATACGCTCGCGGGTGACCGAGAACTGCTGGCCGACTTCTTCCAGCGTGTGGTCGGTGTTCATGCCGATGCCGAAGCGCATGCGCAGCACACGCTCCTCGCGCGGTGTCAGCGAGGCGAGAACCCGCGTGGTGGTCTCGCGCAGATTGGCCTGGATCGCCGCGTCGATCGGGAGGATCGCCATCTTGTCCTCGATGAAATCGCCCAGATGCGAATCCTCCTCGTCGCCGACCGGCGTTTCGAGCGAGATCGGCTCCTTGGCGATCTTCAGCACCTTGCGCACTTTTTCGAGCGGCATGGCGAGCTTTTCGGCCAGCTCTTCCGGCGTCGGCTCGCGGCCGATCTCGTGCAGCATCTGGCGCGAGGTGCGCACAATCTTGTTGATCGTCTCGATCATATGCACCGGGATGCGGATGGTGCGCGCCTGGTCGGCGATCGAACGCGTGATCGCCTGCCGGATCCACCATGTCGCGTAGGTCGAGAACTTGTAGCCGCGGCGGTATTCGAACTTATCGACCGCCTTCATCAGGCCGATATTGCCTTCCTGGATCAGGTCGAGGAACTGCAGGCCGCGATTGGTGTATTTCTTGGCGATGGAGATGACGAGGCGCAGATTGGCCTCGACCATTTCCTTCTTGGCGATCGCGGCTTCGCGCTCGCCCTTTTGCACCTGGTTGACGATCTTGCGGAATTCCAGGATCGAGATCGCCGTTTCGGTGGCCAGGTGCTGGATCTCGGCGCGCAGGTCCTTGATCGCATCCTTCTCGTTCTTGGTGAATTCCTTCCAGCCGCGCGAGGTCAGATTGCCAATCGCGCGCGTCCAGTTGGGATCGAGCTCGGAACCCTGGTATTCCTTCAGGAACTCCTCGCGGCGCACACCATAGCTTTCGGCGAGGCGCAACAGCTTGCCCTCGTTCTGCACCAGGCGTTTGTTGATGTCGTAAAGCTGCTCGACCAGCGCCTCGATGCGCGCCGTGTTGAGCGACAGCGACTTCACCGCCTTGATCAGCTGGTCCTTCAACTCCTTCAGCCGGCGGTCCTGGCTGGGCGACAGCGTGCCGGCGGCGGCCAGACGGTTCTCGACCTGCTGGTCCTGCAGCTTGCGCAGCTTCTTGTAGGTGTCGGCGATGACGTCGAGCGTCTCCATCACCTGCGGACGCAGTTCGGCTTCCATCGCCGCCAGTGACAGGCTCGCCTCGTCCTCGTCTTCCTCGTCATCGTCCCCGATGCCGCGCGTATCGGCGCCGACATTGGTGATGTCGTCTTCATCGTCACGCCCGCGGCGCGGCTTTTCCTCGGCCTTCGGCGCTTCCTCGATGCGCTCGACCACCGGCGCCTGCTTGGCTTCCGGGCCGGCATAGGTCGCTTCGAGATCGATGATCTCGCGCAGCAGGATCTTGGATTCGTTGAGCTCGTCGCGCCAGATGATGATGGCCTGGAAGGTCAGCGGGCTTTCGCACAGGCCCGCGATCATCGTCTCGCGACCGGCCTCGATGCGCTTGGCAATGGCGATTTCGCCCTCGCGCGACAGCAGCTCGACCGAGCCCATTTCGCGCAGATACATGCGCACCGGATCGTCGGTGCGGTCGGTCGGCTCTTTCTTGGTGGTGGTGGCGGCGACCGCCGTGCCGGTCTGTTCGGCCAGCTCGTTGGCGTCTTCCTCGGCGTCAGCCGCGGTGTCGCCGGCCTCGGCCTCTTCGCCCTGCTCGTCATCCTCGACGACGTTGATGCCCATGTCGGACAGCATCGCCATCGTGTCCTCGATCTGCTCGGAGGTCACTTCCTCGGAAGGCAGCACCGAATTCAGCTCGTCCATCGTGACATAGCCGCGCTTCTTGGCGGCCTTGATCATCTTCTTGACAGCATCATCGGAAAGGTCGAGCAGAGGGCCATCGGTGGCGCCTTCGCGTTCGGTCTCGACCTCTTCCTTTTCCTTAGTCGCCATAATTTTTATCTTCTCCTAGCGGCCGGGCATCGGGGCCGCGTAAGCTGTCGGACCAGTCAAATCGGATAGGCTCGTTTCGAAACGCGCTTCACCGGGCCACTAACTTCATTGATCGTTAAGTCCAGATTAACCCTGATATCTGTGGCAGGCGGCCTGCCTGTCCAGTGACCAGTACCTCACATCGCTCATTTCCCGTCGGCGCGGGTGCGGGTTAACGTTTCGAATCGTCCTGATTCCGCCATTCTGTCTGAAGGTCAAGCGCCTCTGGCATGATTCGCATGAAAAAAGCGAATCAATTACCCGACTTAGCGCGCCTTGCTCCCCTGGGAAGCCCGGCCACGCTCTCATTCCTGCACTCAGTTGCACTTAGGCTCGCCCAGCCCTGCCCGACGAAACGCCGAATCCTTCGATCAGCGCTTCCGTCGCCTGTACATCCTGAAATTGCGCCTGAATTTCGATCAGATGGCGGAAGTTTTCGTCCGATGGATCTGCTTCGAGCGCCGCTTCCGCCTGTTTCAGCTCCTTATGTAAGGTGCGCGCGCTGCGCTGCAAGTGCAGCGCCTGGTTCAGAGCGTCGCGGGCGTCGTCGAGTGCTGCCGTCTCCAGCGCCGGCCATTGCCGTGCCCGCCGGATCAGGCCGACGGCGCGCTCCCAGATCTCGGCGCAGCCGGCACGCTCGATCGTCGCCACCACGGCGTGGCGGTCATTGGCCATGTCATGCGCCATCGCGTCGAGGATGGCGGCGTGCAGCCGCTGCAGCTCGGAATTGGCGAGGTCGAGAAATTCTACATGGGCGAAATTCTCGTCGATCAGCGCCGGATGGTTGACCAGCGCCACGATGATCGTCGCCTCGCGCACCGACATGCCCTCGCTGCCGCGCTTGACCAGCGCCGACTGGCCGAGGCTTTCGGTGATCGCCATGCGGCCGCCACCAGGCTTGGCGAACTGCCCACCGGGTGCGGCTGCCTTGCCCTGCCCCGGTTTCCAGTCCTGGCGCCCTTGCCGTGTATCGCGCTGCGAGCCGAAGAAGCTCTTTTCCCGCTCACGCATTTCCTGCTGATAGTGATAGCGCGTGCTTTCGTCGCGGATGCGGCTGGTCAACTCCCGCAGCGTCTTTCCCAGTTCCGCCCGGCGCTCCGGCGTGTCGAAGACACCGCCCGCGGTCTCCCGCATCCACAACAGGTCGACCAGCGGCCGCGCGTCGGCGAGCACGGCGCGGAACGCGTCCGGCCCTTCGGCCTTGACCAGGTCGTCGGGATCCTTGCCCTCCGGCAGCAGCGCAAAACGTGCCGAGCGCCCGGCCTGCACCGACGGTAATGCCAGATCTGCGGCACGCCATGCCGCCTTCAGCCCGGCCTTGTCGCCGTCGAAGCACAGCATCGGCTCCGGCGCCATGCGCCACAACAGTTCGAGCTGGTTTTCGGTGAGCGCGGTGCCGAGCGGCGCCACGGCATTCTCGAACCCGGCCTGCGCCAGCGCGATGACGTCCATATAGCCTTCGACGGCAATGACCGTGCCATCCTTGGCGAGCGCCTTGCGCGCCCGGGCGAAATTGTAAAGCACGTTGCCCTTGTGGAAGAGCTCGGTATCGGGCGAGTTCATGTACTTGGCCAGCGCATCGGGCGCCAGCGCCCGGCCGCCAAAAGCGATGATCTTGCCGCGCGAATCCGGGATCGGGAACATGATGCGGTCGCGGAACCAGTCATAGGAGACCGGAATGTCGTCGCCGTGCCGCACCAGCCCGCAGGCTTCGATATCGGCCTTCGGCACGCCCTTGGCGGCAAGATGTTCCTTGAGCGCGTTGCGGCTGTCCGGGGCGTAGCCCAGCCGGAACGACTGCTGCGTCGCCGGCGTCAGCCCGCGGTCCCTGAGATAGGCGCGGGCCTTTGCCCCCTCAGGCCCCTGCAGCCGCTCCTGGAAGAAGGTGGTCGCCATCTCCATGACGTCGGTCAGGCTGGCGCGTTCCTTCTCGCGCCGCTCTTCCTGGGCGTCGCGCACCGGCATCGGCACGCCTGCCATGTCGGCGATCTTCTCGACCGCTTCGGGGAAACTCATTCCGTCGAGTTCGGTCAGGAATTTGAAATGATCGCCCGAGACCGAGCAGCCGAAACAATGGTAGCGGCCCTTCTTGTCCTCGCAGTGGAAAGACGGGCTCTTCTCGCCATGGAACGGGCAGCAGGCCCAAAAGTCGCCACGCGACGCGTTGGTCTTCCTGCGATCCCACGCGACGCGCTGGCCGATAACCGATGAAATCGGCACGCGGTCGCGGATCTCGTCGAGAAAGGCGGGCGGAAAGCGCATTGAGGGAACTCGTTTCCCCACCATATAATCATGCCAGCGAAATCCGACGACCCCCAATACCGGCCATACCCGGTTTCCACAGGGCAAAAAGAAAGGCGGCCGTTGCGGGCCGCCCTCTTTTCCAGGCCAATGCTGGAAGCTTAATGCGCGGCGATCGCGCCGAAGATGATGCCGGATAGGACACTCACCAGCACATAGTCGTTGCCGACGCGGATCCATTCCTGGCCGCGGCCGGGACGATGCAGGCCGTAGCGGCCATAGTCGCGGATCGGCTGGTGCTGCCTCCAGCCCGAATATTTCTGGCCGTTGCGCCAGTGGTTCCGCTTCACGACGACCTTCTTCTTGAAGACGCGCTTCCTCACATCATTGTGGTGGCCCGGCTTCTGCCAGTCGACCGTGGTGTAATTCGACTGCGGCGCGACCGGCGCGTTCATCGGCGCGGCCTGGCCGGCAAGTGAGGTGGCGGCTAGCATCGAGACGGCGAGGACAGAAAGAACAATGCGCTTCATGAGAAATCTCCTTGGTTGTCGATGCCCGAGGAATAGCGGCCGACGGATGAACTGAAACTGAACGCCGGCATTACAATTGTGTAATGAAATCTTCTGCTTATTGCAGATATTTGAACATCATCGCAAAGACGAGTGTCGGCCACTCGGCAAAAGCAGCCGTTCTCCGGATCGGCCAAAGCCCGGCTGTGCAACCATTTGCGTACCCGTCCATTTCCCGACACGGCCTGTCGCCACGCGGCGGCCTCTTGAAATCGACAAAGTTTTATTATCCGGCTAAAATATTCCCGCTATTGTTCACAGTGTCATGATCATGATTCGAACCCTTGCTTTTCCGCCTGTTCGCCGCGCCGCCCGCACTGCGTGCCCTGTCCTCATGCAGGCGCCGAAATGAGCGGCTCCGTCGTCCTTCTGCATCTGGCCGGCGCCGTGGCGCTGATGCTGTTTGCCACCCGCATGGTGAAGACCGGCGTCGAGCGCGCCTATGGCGATGTGCTGCGCCACAGGCTGCGCGCCACCATGCGCAATCCGATCATGGCGGTGCTGGCCGGCACCGGCCTTGCCATCGCCCTGCAGAGTTCGACTGCCGTGACGCTTTTGGTCGGCTCCTTCGCCGGTTCTGGTATCGTCTCGGGCGCCGCCGGCCAATTGGCCGTGCGCGGCGCCGAGATCGGCTCGGCGCTGGTGGTCAAGCTGCTGACTTTCGACCTCACGCTGCTGGTGCCGCTCTGCCTGATCACCGGCACGGTGATGTTTATGGCCACCGAGCGTCGCGACTGGCGCCAGACCGGCCGCATCCTGGTCGGCATCGGCCTCTTGATCCTGTCGCTGGAAATGATCGGCCAGGCGTCGGAGCCGCTGCGCAACAGCCAGCTCATGCCGGTCATCATCAATTACTTCTCCAGCGATTCCATCACCGCCTATCTCTTGGCGGCGCTGATCACCTGGCTGTTCCAGTCCAGCATCGCCGCGGTGCTTTTGATGGCGACCCTGGCCGGCCGCGGCCTGATCAGCCCTGAACTCGGCGTCGTCCTCATCCTCGGCGTCAATCTCGGCTCTTCCATCATCGCCCCGATGCTGACCCGGTCAGCCGGGCCCGCTGTGCGCGTCGTGCCGATCGGCAATCTGCTGATGCGCGGGCTGGGCTCGCTGGTCATGCTGGTCCTGTTCATGATCGTCCGGCCGCATGTCGGCTTCCTCGGCGCGACGGCGGCCGACCAGATAGTCAACGCCCACATCCTGTTCAACGTCATCATCCTGCTGGCCGGCCTACCGCTGGCCGGCTTCGTCTACCGCGCCTCGGAGAAGATCGTCGCGCTCGGCACCAAGGCAGCGCCGGCCGCCTCGCTCGACGTCATCGAATTGTCCGCTCTCAACGAGAGCGCGCTGGATGTGCCGAGCCAGGCGCTGGCCAATGCGACGCGCGAGGTGGTGCGGGTCTGCGAAACAGTCGAGATCATGCTGAAGCGCATCATCGAGCTCTACGAGAGTGCCGACACCGATAAGATCAAGGCGTTGGCCGCCCTCGACGACCGTGTCGACCGCAAGCATGCGGCGATCAAACTCTACCTCGCCAAGGTCACCAAGAACCCGCTGACCGAGGACGAGGCGCTGCGCTGCCAGGAACTGATCGGCGCCTGCGTCAAGCTCGAGCAGGTCGGCGACATCATCGTGCGCAACATGCTGGTGCACGTGAAGAAGAAGGTCGATCGCGGGCTGGAGTTCACCGACGAGGGCTGGAGCGAATTGTGCGCCTTCCACGGCTCGGTGCTGGCCAATGCAAGGCTTGCCTTCAACGTGCTGGTCTCGCGCGACCCCGAAACGGCGCGTCAGCTGGTGCTGGAGAAGGACCAACTGCGCGACCGCGAGAAGGAAACCAGCGCCAGCCATTTCCTGCGGCTGCGCGAAGGCACCGCCAAAAGCGTCGAGACCAGCTCGATCCACCTCGACACCATCCGCGACCTGAAGCAGATCAATTCACTGCTGGCCTCGATGGCCTATCCGGTGCTCGAAGAGCGCGGCCTTCTCACAGGATCACGACTGAAGGCCAGCTAACGAGAAGGGATTTGCCACGGCGGCGTCAATTTGGGAACAAGCTTGCGTCGTTCCGGCTCGAACGGCAAAATTAGTCTTTGCTCACCCTCCCGCCCGTCGGCTAAGCATCTGATGCCCCCGGGAGGAAATCGATGGACACCCATTCGCGCAGTTTCGCCAAGGCGCTTTCCTGGCGCATAACCGGCACCATCGACACGATGATCATCTCGCTTGTGGTGACTGGTAGCATCAAGCTGGCGGCCGCCATCGGCGTGACGGAGGTCTTCACCAAGTCGCTGCTCTACTATTTTCATGAGCGCGCATGGCTGAAGATCCCTTACGGGCGCAGGACCCCGGTCTAGCAGCTTGCCCGCTGCCGGCATGCACTGCCGATTGCCAAGCCAGCGGCTGACGCGAGGGAATTCGGTCAAGAAAACCTAAAGTCGCGACAAAAATTTCTGGATTGCCCGCGCCGCCCATCCGTGGTTTGACGCCGTTCCAGCCAAGGCTTTCCCATGTCGCTTCCGCTCATTGCCCTGTTCATCGCCGCTTTCGCTTTCGGCACCACCGAATTCGTCATTGCCGGCGTGCTGCCGCAAGTGGCGGAAGGGCTCGGCGTTTCGGTTCCATCCGCCGGCTATCTCGTCTCCGGCTATGCCTGCGGCATCGCCATTGGCGGCCCGCTGCTGGCGCTCGCCACCAAATCCCTACCGCGCAAGACCTTGCTGCTCGGCCTCGCCATCGTCTTCACCATCGGCCAGGCGGCCTGCGCGCTGGCGCCCAACTTTACCTCGATGCTGCTGCTGCGCATCGCCGTGGCAGTCGCGCACGGCGCCTATTTCGGCGTCGCCATGGTGGTCGCCGTCGGCCTGGTTCCCGAGGACAAACGCGGCATGGCGGTCGCGGTCATCCTGTCCGGCCTCACCGTCTCCAACGTCATCGGCGTGCCGGCGGGCACCGCCATCGGCAACATCTGGGGCTGGCGCGCCACCTTCTGGGTGATGTGTGCGCTCGGCGTGGCAGCAACGGTCGCGATGACTGCCCTTCTGCCGCGCACCGCCGGGTATCAGGCCAAGCCCGCCGGCCTGGCGCGTGAGGTCCGCGTGCTGGCGCGCCAGCAGGTCTGGACCTCGCTGATCCTGATGCTCATGCTGATGCTCGGCCAGTTCTGCCTGTTCACCTACATCACGCCGACCTTGCTTGAGGTCACCGGGCTCGACGAAGACCTGGTGCCCTGGGTGCTGCTGCTCAACGGCGTCGGCGCGACGCTTGGCGTCTTCCTCGGCGGCAAGCTGTCGGACTGGAAGCTGATGCCGTCGCTCATCACCATGCTGGCCCTGCAAGCGGTGACGCTGGCGGTCATCTATGCCGTCAGCCCCTACCCCGTGCCGATGATCGTGGCGATCGTCATCTGGGGCGGCCTCAACTTCGCCATCGGCACGCCGATCCAGACCCGCATCCTGGCCTGGACGGCCGACGCGTCCAATCTTGCCTCATCACTGATCCCGTCCGGCTTCAATGTCGGCATCGCGCTGGCCGCGTCGCTGGGCGCCGCCATGCTCAATGCCGGCTACGGCTACCGCAGCTTGCCCGTGGTGGGCGCTTTCGCCATGCTGGTCGCCGTGGTGGTGGCTGCCATCTCCCAGGTCTGGGAAGCGCGCAGCAACGCCACGCCGCCGCTGACGGCACCGGCGGAGTAGCCTCACCCGCGCCAGCGCAACAGACGCATGGCGTTGGCGGTGACCAGCACGGTGGCGCCGGTGTCGGCCAGGATCGCCGGCCACAGGCCGGTAATGCCTGAAATGGTGGTGACCAGAAACACCGCCTTCAGTCCCAGCGCCACGGTGATGTTCTGGCCGATATTGGCCATCACCGCCCGCGACAGCCGCACCATGCGGGCAACGTCCAGGACGCGGCCATGCAGGATCGCCGCGTCCGCCGTCTCCAGCGCCACGTCGGTGCCGCCGCCCATGGCGATGCCGATGTCGGCTGCGGCGAGCGCCGGCGCGTCGTTGATGCCATCACCGACCTTGGCCACCTTCAGCCCCTCGCGCTGCAATTCGCCGACGATGCGCTGCTTGTCCTGCGGCAGCAGTTCCGTCCGCGCCTCGATGCCGAGCGAAGCGGCGATGGCTTGCGCCGTGCGGCGATTGTCGCCGGTCAGCATCACCGCGCGGATGCCCTCCGCCTTGAGCGCCGCAATGCCAGCCGCCGCATCCGGCCGTGGCTCGTCACGCATGGCGATCAGCCCGGCCACCACGCCATCGGCGACCAGCACCGACACGGTCTTGCCCTGGCCGTTGAGGCTGTCGATGGCAAGGCGCTGTGCTTCCGTAATATCTGCGCGTTCGCCCGCCGCCGGGCCTGATCCGAGGAAGACAGCCACGCCGCCGACACTGCCCTCAACCCCCTTGCCCGAGATCGCTCTGGCGGCCAGCGCCGGCGGCACCGGCACCGGCGCCTTGGCGGCGCTGGCCCTGTCCAGGATCGCCACCGCCAGCGGATGGCTGGAGCCTTGTTCGAGCGCCGCCGCCAGCGCCAGCACGCTGCGCTCATCGCGGCCATAGGCAACGATGTCGGTAATGGCAGGCTTGCCCGCGGTCAGCGTGCCGGTCTTGTCGAAGGCCACCGCCGTGATCCGGCGAAAGCCTTCCAGCACCGCGCCACCCTTCATCAGCAGGCCGCGCCGCGCCCCGGTCGCCAGACCGGCGGCGATCGCGGCGGGCGTCGAGATGACCAGCGCGCAGGGGCAGCCGATTAAGAGGATCGCCAGGCTCTTGTAGATCCATTCGCTCCAGTCGCCGCCGGCGATGAGCGGCGGCAGCACGGCCACCAACGCGCCGACCGCCAGCACGCCCGGGGTATAGTATCGCGAGAAGCGATCGATGAAGCGCTCGGTCGGCGCCTTGGCCTCCTGCGCCTCCTCGACCAGGCGCACGACGCGGGCGATGGTGTTGTCGGAAGCCGCCGCTGTCACGCGCACTTTCAGCACGCCATCGCTGTTGATCGTGCCGGCGAAGACGGGTTCCGCGACACCCTTGCGCTTCGGCGTGCTTTCGCCGGTCACCGGCGCCTCGTCAATGTCGCTCGAGCCTTCCACAATCTCGCCATCGGCCGGGATGCGGTCGCCCGGCCGCACCACGATGACGTGGCCCACGGCGAGCTGTTCGGCGGGAACTTCGACCGTGCCGCCTCCCCGCTCGACCAGCGCCGTCTTGGGCACCAGATCGGCCAGGCCCTGTATGCTGGCCCGCGCCCGGCCGGCGGCGACCCCTTCCAGAAGCTCGCCGATCAGGAACAGCACCACCACGGCGGCGGCTTCTTCCGTGGCATTGATCATCACCGCACCAGCAGCGGCAATGGTCATCAGCATCTCGATCGAGAACGGCGTTCCGGCCAAGGCAGCCATCAGCGCGCGCCGCGCGATCGGCACGAGACCGACCAGCAACGCCGCCAGGAAAGCCCAGCGCTCGGCCGAAGGAAACAGATGGCCGATGCCATAGGCGGCGAGCACCGCTGCGGCACAAGCCAGCGTCAGCGCCGCACGGCGGGTACGCCACCAAGCCTGCCCCGGTGCGGGGTGGCTGTGCAGATGGGACGACCCGGCGGCCTCTTTGGTGATTTGTTGGCCGCCGCCATGGTCATGGCCTTCGTGATCATGAGCGGCATAATCATGCGCCCTGGTCTCCGGCCCATCGGTCCTAGCCTCCGCCTTGACGATGCCGTAGCCCAGCCGCGCCACCTGCCGCAGCACCTTGTCGTCGTTGAGCGGCCCGCCATGGCTGACCGTCATGCTGGCGCCGGTCACCGAAACCGAGACATCCGCGACACCGTCGAGACGGCGCACCGCCGTGTCGATCTTGGCCGCGCAGGACGCGCAATCCATGCCGCCGATCTTGAACCGTGTCTGCGTTAGAGGAGAAGTCATGCCATCACCCGTCTGCTTTCTCACCCACGCGGCGTGCCGCCGCACGGGTCTTGAACCCTGATGCCAGCCACTGTAATTGCTCTAGTCACTAGAGCTTCAAGAGGCAAAATGCATGTTTTCGATCGGTGATCTCTCCCGCCGCACCGGGGTCAAGGTGCCGACCATCCGCTATTACGAGCAGATGGGCCTGGTCGCGGCGGCCGAGCGCTCGGAAGGCAACCAGCGCCGCTACTCCCGGCACGAGCTGGAACGGCTGGCCTTCATCCGCCACGCCCGCGACCTCGGCTTCGCCGTCGAAGACATCCGCGCCCTGATCGATCTCAGCGGTCATCCCGAGCAGCCCTGCGGCCATGCCGACAAGATCGCGCAGGAACAGCTGATTTCGGTGCGCGAAAAGATCGCCCAACTGAAGCGGCTGGAAACCGAGCTGGAGCGCATCGCCTCCTGCTGCGACGGCAAGACGGTCGGCGACTGCTACGTCATTCGCGCGCTGTCCGACCATGCGCTGTGTGCGGACGAGCACGTCTCATAGCGAAATCCGGTCCGGCGCGGACCTCGGCTTGGGCGCGTGCGCTCGTGTGACCAGGAGCAGACATGGCGAGCACTGTCAGCGATTTCGGCCTGAGCTGCGGCATCTTGCCGGGGGGCGCGCGCAATGCGATCACCGATGTGCCCGGTATACGCGTCGGCCATTGCACGCTGCGCAACGGCGACACCAACACCGGCGTGACCGCGATCCTGCCGCATGGCGGAAATCTGTTTCGCAAGAAGGTGACGGCAGCAAGCCATGTCATCAACGGCTTCGGCAAGACCATCGGCCTGACGCAAGTGCAGGAGCTTGGCACCATCGAAACGCCTGTTCTCTTGACCAACACGCTCTCGGTCGGCACCTGCGCCACGGCGCTGATCCGCGACGCCATCCGCCAGAACCCGGATATCGGCCGCTCCACCGGAACCGTCAATCCGCTGGTCGGCGAATGCAATGACGGTCCGCTGAACGACATCCAGGCTCTGGCGATATCAGAGGAACACGCCCTCGCCGCGCTGGCGGACGCGCATGAGGGCGAAGTCGAACAAGGCAATGTCGGCGCCGGAACGGGAATGACTTGCTTCGGCTTCAAGGGCGGCATCGGCTCGGCGTCCAGAAGAATCGCGCTCGGCGGCGGCCATCACCTCGGTGTTCTCGTTCTGTCGAATTTCGGCAGACCCGGAGACCTCGTTCTGCCCGATGGGCGCCGGCCGGACCCCGGACAACCGGCCGGGGTCGAGCGCGGTTCGGTCATGATCGTGCTGGCAACCGATGTGCCGCTCGAACACCGCCAGCTTGAAAGAGTGGCGCGCCGCGCCGGAGCCGGCATCGCCAGGCTCGGCTCCTTCTGGGGCCATGGCAGTGGTGACATCGCCATCGCCTTCAGCACCGGCAATCTGGTCGACCACGATGAAAGCCGCGATCTGGTGCCCCTGCTCGCGCTCAATGAGGCGCGCATCGACATCCTTTTTCGCGCGGCGGCGGAAGCCACGCACGAGGCGGTGTTGAACTCCATGCTGTCCGCCGGGGCCTTCACCGGCAGGGCCGGCAAGCATCGCGCATCGCTGGCCGACTGGCTGCGCGGTCAGCAACGCTAGCTAATGTCGCCCAGAAGGCGACCTACAGCTCGATCCGGAACCGCAAACTCTCCACCCCGCCATAGGCGGCGTCCTCGAAGAAGCGCTCGACCAGCCTGCCGCCATTGGCCAGGATCACCTTGTGCGACGCCGGATTGCCCGGCTTGGCGGTGATCTCGACATAGGGCAGGCCGACCGCCCTCGCCTCGTCCAGCATCTGCCGCAAGGCTTCGGTGGCATAGCCGCGCCGTCGCTTCCACGGCACCACCGCATAGCCGATATGGCCAAGCACATGCGAGGGCAGTTCCGCCGTGCCCTTCTGCCAGCGAAAGCCGATCGAGCCCGATGCCTCGCCATCCCAGATCCAGCGGCGGAAGCCCGGCAGGCGCGGCACTTGCGTGCCGTCGGGCAAGGTGATCGGGCCACCCCTGGCCTCGGCATCGTCGAGGCTGGCCAGAAAGGCGACCGGATCCTGCTCTATCGCCGCCAACTGCTCGCGCGCCGCCTCCTGGAGCCGGACATTATCCGGCGACCAGCCGCGCTCGAGCGCCGCCTTGTAGGACGGCAGATGTTCAAGCGCGGGTTTGACGATCTCGATCATGGTCCATACTCCCTGGCGGCAGGCATAGCCGTGGCCAGCGCTGTGCTCAAGCCGCCTGAAAGCGGATCTCGCCCTTGTTCAGGAAGCAGGTCTTGTCGAACAGCGACAGATCGAGCGGGTTGGGCAACCTGATGTCGCCGATATCGGGAACCGGCTTGGTCTCGGGATTGTAGGATCGGTCGATCTGCGAGATGAAAACCAGGATGACGCCGCTGTCGCGCGCGAAAGCCTTCAGTGTGCACACCTGTTCCATCAGGCCGGGGTTCTCACGTCTTTGGTCGAGCAATTGCAGGTAGTCGATGACCGCCAGCGTGCCGCGTGGCGCCGATCGCAAGATCCTGACGATGTAGTCGGCGCTGATGGCATCGGAAGTGTCGAATTCGAACAACTGGTCGAACCGGGCCGGCTCGACGCCGATGGCGCGAAACCGGTCCAGCACATCGCGTTGCGTATATTCCAGCGTGAAGAACACGCTGCGATGGCCTGACTTCATCGCCTCGACCGCGAGTTCGAGGCTCATCAGCGTTTTGCCGTGGCCGGGTCGCGCGCCGACCAGGACCAGGTCGCCGGGTCTCAGTTGCTCGAACAATCCGCCGGCGGGCGCTGCCTCGGACAGTTTGGCCGCCAACAGGCTCCAGCTGGTAAAACCTTGCTGCGCTGCAACGCGATCAAGCGCCTGGTGGAGCGGAATTCCTGCCTGGCGCGACAACAGCCTGGCCTGACGTTTCAGATGGTAGATGGGCGCGGATAGTTTCATGGCAAACCTCCCGATGCGAGCCGTTTTCGCAACCCCTCCTTATGCCTTGCGCTCGAACAGTCGGTTCGGTGATGAGAGTGCCCCGCATGAACTGATGCTTCCCATTGGAGGGAGGAGGCGTGGGCCACGCCAGAATCACATCATAGCTCAACCCTTGCGGATCGAAAATCGCGCATGTCGGTGGAGCCGCAAGCCTTGGACCAGCATCCCGGCCTATGGGCGGTGCGCGCCGGCCCCGGTTCTTCGTGCGGACTTGCGGCGCGCTAAACAAGATGTGTTTCGCCGATTGCCGCGAGACATTTTATGATTGATTGCGGATATAACACCGCAGGGATTCGCATGGCCTCGGCAGGAGACTTGAACCGGTGCGGTTGAGATTTTTCCCTCTGGGTGTGGTCGTCACCCTCAGCTTTCTCGTCATCGTCATTGCCCTGACCGCGACGGCCCGGTCCATTGCCGCGCCCTCGGCCATCCCGGCCTGGTTGCAGGCCCATGTCGGCGACAATGACGGCCAGATCTCGACCGTGGTGCTGGAGCGGGCACGCGCGCTCTACCTGAAAAAGGTGGCGCAAGGGGCGGTCAGGAACGCCTGTTACTTCGCCATGGATGCGACGCGTCCCGGCGACATGGGCAATGGCGTGCTCGGGCGCCGGTACTACGTCATTTGCGAGGCCAGCCAGTCGTTTCACGCCATCTCGTCAGGTCACGGCGGCGGCCGGAATCTGAAAGGCACGGTCGATTTTTCGAACGGCAGGCGGTGCTCCAAGAACTTCGGCAATGCCATGGATTCCGAACTGACCGCCGGCGGCGCCTACATGACCAGCGAGGCGAAAACATCCTTCAAGGGTTTTTATCGCACCGGTGCGAAACAGGACGTGGCTTTCCAGCGCACCTTCATCCAGTTCGACGGCGAAGGCGAAGCCGCCAATGCCAGGCAGCGGGTGATCGGCGGCCATGCGGCGCAGGTGCTGCGCGGCATGTGCATGCGCAAAAGCCCCAACAGCTCCTACGCCGACCATGACGGCCTGGTGCCGTTCGGCAAGCTGGTGGACTATGCCGGCGGCCGCAGCAATGGCTGCACCAGCTGGTCGCCAACGGATGCGCAGCAGATCATCGCGATGGTCAAGGACAATCCGACGACGCTCTACATCTATCCGGAATCACGCGACATCGCCGCCGTCGCGCAGGCGGCAAAAAGCCATTCGCGGTCCGGCGAGGCACCCTATTGGAACGCATCCTGCCTGAAGGAAATCGGCGCGCCGAAATTTTGGCCGCGCAAAACCCTCGAACCGATCATCGCCCAATACAAGCAGGACCACCCGGCATCGCCACCGCAGCCGGTGCCGATGTGCAAGGGGCCGTGAGGTCCGCTCCACAGCAGACCCCACGGGAGTAGACTCTCGGTCAGCGCAGAAAACCGAGCACGGCCTCCATGAACTCCGCCGGATACTCCACATTCGACAGGTGGACCGCCGGCAGCACAATCAGCTTCGCGCCGGGCACGGCCGCTGCGATCAGTTCGCTGTGGCTGGCAGCCGTCACCGTGTCATGCTCGCCGGCGATCACCAGCGTCGGCCGGTTGATCAGCGCCACCGTGCGGCGAAGGTCGGCATCGCGAACGGCGGCGAACAGGCCAGCCAGGCCTTGCCGGTCGATAGCGAGCAGCATCGTGCGAAATTCCTCGATGACCGGTTCGTTGGCCGCCACCATCCGCGCGGGGAACCAGTTGTTGAGGAACATTTCGGCGGTTTCAGCCATGTCGGGCGCCTGTCGGACAACGGCAATCCGCTCGTCGAAATAGCTTGCCGGCGCCAGATGCGACGAGGTGTTGCTCAGGATCAGCCTGTCGATCCGCTCCGGCGCATGGATGCCAAGCCACTGCCCGACGAAGCCGCCGAGCGACAGTCCGAGGAAATGCACCCGCCCAAGACCGAGCGCGTCGAGCAGTTCGATCACGTCGCGGCCAAGCCGGTCGAGCGAATAGGCACCAACCGGGGCGCTTGACCCGCCATGGCCGCGAAAGTCGTAGCGCAGAACACGGAAATGCCTGGACAACTCGCCAGCCTGCCCGTCCCACATGTGCAGCGTGGTGCCGATGGAGTTCGACAGCACCAGCACCGGCTTTGCGGCATCGCCATCGAAGCGATAGGCGATGCGCGTGCGGTCGCCGACAGTCACGAAATTCAGCTCACTCATGATGAAGAGTCCTTCTGGAAGGTTGAATGAGGCGGAACGTAGTCGTGGCGGGCTTTTGTTGATATTACAAAGATAGGACAAACTCTGTAGTTGAATCTGACATGGCCGAATTCACCTTGCACGATTTGCAGTGCTTCGATGCGGTGATCCGCACCGGCGGCTTTCAGCCTGCGGCGGCACTGCTGCATCGCTCGCACCCGGCGGTGTTCGCCGCCGTCGCCAAGCTCGAACGACAGCTCGACCTCGTTCTGCTCGATCGCACCGGCTATCGCGTGCGCCCGACCGAGGCGGGACTGTCGTTCCACCGCCGGGCGCAATCGCTGCTGCGCGAACTGGAAGGCCTGCGCGTCCATGCCGCCCAGCTCTCGATGGGCGAGGAAAGCGAGATCCATGTCGTGATCGGCGACCTCTGCCCGCGGCCGCAGGTGCTGGGCATGCTCGGACGGTTCTTCGCCCAATGCCCGGGCACGCGGCTGCATCTGCATTTCGAAGCCGTCGGCGGCCCTTGGGAGCGGCTTTTCGATGACGAGGCCGATCTGATCCTGCACTGGATCGACAAGGGCGACGCGCGGGTGGAATGGATCGATCTGTGCAAGGTGCCGTTCATTCCGGTGGTGGCGCCGGGCTTCCTGCCCGAGCGCCTCACGCAGCCGATCACACTGGACCAGATGCGGGCGCTCACCCAATGCGTCATGCGCGACACCGCCCGCCATTCGCCACGGCAGGACTACTTCATGGTCGAAGGCGCGCCGCAATGCCTGGTGCCTGACCAGGGCATGAAGAAGGAGATTATCCTGCAGGGCCTTGGCTGGGGCCACTTGCCCCGCTTCCTGATCGAGGACGAATTACACGACGGACGCCTGCGCTCCATTGCCGGCCGCCATATGCCGGGCCGCACCGACGAACTGGTGGTGGCGCGCCGCCGCGACCGGCCGCACGGGCCGGTCGCCAACCGGCTATGGGATCACATCCAGCAGGAAGCGCCGGCCTTGCGCCGCGCATTGGAGCCTCGGAAAATCCCCTGAGAGATGCCGAGCGCTCCCCGGGCCGGGCCCGCAAGCCCTAAAGCCTGTCACGATCCAGCCTTTCGAGGATTGCAGGCCGCCGGCTACGGCACCTGCGTGATGCTGCCGCTGCCTCTGACCTGCGACCGCCGCATGGTCGGGTGCCCATAGAGATCGACGTCACCGCTGCCGGAAATCGAGACATCCGCATCCGCCTGTGCGGTAACCTCCGCGTCGCCGCTGCCGCGGATCTCGACCTGCGCGGATTGGGCGATCAGGTCCTTGAGCCGCCCCGAGCCCGAACCGGAGATCTCAAGATCGACCGCTTGGGTGCTGCCATTGGCAACCACGCTGCCGCTGCCGCGAATTTTCAGCCGCAGCTCGGGCTGGTTGACCTGCGACAGGGTTAGCTCGCCACTGCCGACCAGCCGCCAGTCCGAAATCGCCGGTCCCGAAACGGTGACGTCGAGCCGGGGCGAAAACCAGCCCGTCTCACAATCCAGGCTGAGCTGGCTGCCCTCCATGCGCACATGATCGATCAGCGTGGAATCGCCGCTGACGACAGCTTCGGCCTTGTCGCCCAGCTGGTAGCGGACCGAAGCCGGCAAGGCGATGGTGAAGCTGTCATTGGCGCTGAACGGCAGCGTAACTTGCTTTCTGACGGACGTGATCGCGCCGCAGGTGGATTGGCCGCTGATCCACGATCCTCCCGCGTTGACCCAATCCGGTCCTGCAAGCCCGATGCCAACGGCCAAGAACAGGGCTGCGCCGACCAACCCGGCAGTTGCGACAAGTGCCAGTTTTCCAGTCATGATCCGTTTCCTTCAACGTGATGACGAATTGCAAGCGCTTGGCGGCGCTCAAACGGAGCGGTCTGGCTGGACAATGCGGGAATGCAGCCGGGCACAGCGCCCGACAACCCGTATGCCCGCGCCCATGCCCTCCAGCAGCAAGGCGCCGCCGCCAAGGAAGCCGCTCACCAGTCCAGCGCCGATGAAGAGGCGTCCCAGTGTGAGCGAGAAGGCAGTGCCCGGCTCGAACATCAGCGTGGTGAGAATGATCTTGATGCCGAGCACGCCGATGGCAACGAGCGTGATACCAAGCCCGAGCGCAAGCACGACCGCCGTGATGAGCAACGGCAACAGGAAGACGATGTCGACGAAGGCAAGGCCGGCCAGGGCGATTGTCGCCGCCAGCATGTTCGACACGCTCCAATGCGCTTCGAAACGGCGCAGGCCGGCCTCGGCGCGCAGCTCGCGGGCGATCCTTGTCGGATCACCCAGGGCCGCCGCGACCTCCGCTTCGCCGCGGCCCGAAGCATCGGCGAAATGGGCGGCATAGTCCCCAACGATATCCTCGATCTCCTGCGGCGGCAGGCCGGCGAGTCCCTGTCTCAGCGTGCGCAAGAAGGCATCCCTGGTCATGGCAAATCCTCGAGAAGTTTGTCGACGGCCCCCGCGAAGGATCGCCAGTCGCGGCGGTGAGCTTCGAAAGCCTGCTGGCCGAGTAGCGTGAGCCGGTAATATTTGCGCGGCGGCCCGCTGCTCGACTCGACGATGCGGGTGGCGACCAGCCCGTCATTCTGCATCCGGCGCATCAGGGGATAGATCGTGCCTTCCCCCATGTTCACCGCGGCAACCAGCGTGCTGGCGATTTCATAGCCATAGCTCTCACCCCGCGACAGCACGGCCAGGACGCACAGATCAAGCGCGCCTTTTCGCAACTGGACGAGGATGGAGTCGGTCATGGCAGGCCTCGAATTCGCGACCTGTATATAGCACGCTACCTGTTTATGCAAGGTAGCGTGAAAACACCTATTTGGCCCCGCAACCCTTGTGTGAGGCGGCGAGAGCCAAAGTCATGGTAAGGACAGTCCCTATCGCCGCCGGCGCGGCCGGACAGTACGCATTTCGGCCTGCTGACCCTATCGGGCCAGGTAACCACCATTGATGAAAAGGGTCTGCGCCGTGATCCATTGCGATTGTGGCGAAGCCAGGAACTCGATCAGCGGAACAATGTCTTCGACATGCCCCAGTCGGCCGGCAACGCTGGCGGTCGTTGCCCGGGCAACCGACTCCGGCGTTTCGGCACCGTGATAGAAGGGGTCGTTGATCGGCCCGGGCGCGACCACATTGACGGTGACGCCCCTGCCGCCGATTTCCTTGGCCAGCGCACGGGTGAAATCTTCGAGCGCGGCCTTCGCCCCGGCATAGACCGAATAGAAGGGAATGGTCGCGCCCAGGATGGTCGTGCCCATGTTGATGATGCGGCCATTATCGGCGATGCAGCGTGCTGCCTCCTGCATGACGAAGAAGGCGGCCTTGGCGTTGATGCCGAAGGAGCGGTCGAATTCGGCCTCGCTGATGTCGGTGAACGGCTTCTTGATCACCAGCCCGGCATTGTTGATGACGATATCGACGCGGCCAAACGCGCCGAGGGTCGCCTCGAACAAGTGCTTGACGACCTTGGTGTCGGACAGGTCCCCGTCGACGATGATGGCGCGCGTGCCTTGCTCGCGCACCAGCCGTGCCGTTTCCTCAGCGTCGCTCTTTGAAGCGGTCCCATGGTGATGAACGGATATGTCCGCCCCGAGCCCCGCCAGCGCGACGGCGAAAGCGCGCCCCATATTGCGCGCGCTGCCGGTGATAGCAGCCACCTTGCCTGAAAGGGGAGCATTTGTCGTTGCCATGAGCCAACCCCGGTTCGCGTTGCCAGAATGAATTGCAAGGCACGGTAGGGCGATCGGGCGGACGGCGAACAGGTCGAATCTTGCTGTTTTGAACTAGCTCACGACCTCACTGGGCAGGACGCCCAACCGCGAGCGCATCAGCCCTCGGAAATGGCTGAGATTGGTGAAGCCGCAGCGGTAGGCGATGGACTCCACCGTCGACCTGTTCCCTTCCAACAACAGCGCCCGTGCATGCTCGAGCCGTCTGGCCATCACATATTGGTGCGGCGACCATCCCGTCGTCAGCTTGAACGAGCGCGCGAAGTGAAACGGGCTGTAGGCGGCAACGGCGGCGAGCGATGCTATGCTCAAGCTCGCATCGACATGCGCCTCGATGAATTCCAGCGTGCGACCGAGCCGGCGGCCGTCCAGCGGCGATCCGCGCCAGGCGTCGGCGCGACCGCCAAACTTTGCGCAGTAGACCCTGTTATAAAGCTGCCGCACAAGGCCATCGCGCTCGACATCGGACAAGGCAAGCCGATTTCGTGCAGCGGCGCGAAACCGGTCGAGGATCGCCCATGCATGATGGTCCGCCCAGCCGTGCATGTCGGCAAGATCGGCATGGTTGCCGACACCCAACGCCGTCGCGATCTCGCACCGCAACTCCGGCGATGCGCTGATCTCCAGGATTTCCGCGGACCGCTGCGTTCGCAGCCAGTAGATGGGCTCTGCGCCCGTCAGCCCGATCGTGCCGCGCGGTATTGTGCGGGCGACGGTCCTGCCGTTGGCCAATTGGACCACCGCCTGGCGCTGGCCATTGTAGCCTGTCGCTATCGCGCCCGGCTCCGAAGCCGGAACGAGTTCATGCGCCTGCGAAGGCGGCAGCCGGCAATGCGCGATGCGCACACCGTCCCAGTTCAGGCGGGCGATGTCGACCTCTTTGAACATGGTTCGACGGTTGGATCGTGTCGGCGACGCCCTACTGCAGCAGCCCTTTGACAATGCCGCTGGCCTTGCCGAAATCCATCTGGCCGGCATATTTCTGCTTCAGCGCGGCGATCACCTTGCCCATGTCTTTCTGGCTGGCGGCACCCGTCGCCGCGATCGCCTCTCGGGCCGCGGCCGTGATCGCTGCATCGTCAAGCTGCGTCGGCAGGAAGCCGCGGATGATCTCCATCTCGCCACGCTCCTGTGCGGCCAGTTCCGGGCGCTTGCCGTCCTCGAATGCCTTCGCCGATTCCTCGCGCTGCTTCACCATCTTGGCCAGGATCTGCAGGATCTCCTCATCGCTGGCGGGATCCTTGCCCGACCCGCGATTGGCGATGTCGCGGTCGTGGATGGCGGCCTGGATCAGCCGCAATGTCGGCAGCCGGTGCTTGTCCTGCGCCTTCATCGCGCTCTTCAGGGATTCGGCGATCTTTCCGCGCATCGTGCTCTTCTCCTACAAACGGCGCGGACCATAACCTCGCCGGGAGCACAAGGCAAATCTTGAACTGACCGACAAACCACTGATATTGTTCGACGAAATAAATCGATGCGGGGCCTTGGCTGCATTATTGACCGTTCTGGCACCTTCCCCTATGTACTCGGCCTTGCATAAGACAATGAATTGACGTGCTGAGGCTCGAGAAATCGCTGCCACGCCGTTTGCTGCGCGGATGGTCCGTCATCGAAGCGCACAGCCAGATAGGAGTGCCGCCATGGCCGAGATGACGCCCGCCTGGGCCACCGAAAAGCCGACCGCCCTTCTGGTGCTGGCCGACGGCACCGTCATCAAGGGCCGCGGCCTGGGCGCCACCGGCTCCGCCGTCGCCGAAGTCTGCTTCAACACCGCGCTCACCGGCTACCAGGAAATCCTCACCGATCCGTCCTATGCCGGCCAGATCGTCACCTTCACCTTCCCGCATATCGGCAATATCGGCACCAATGGCGAGGACATCGAGGACCTCAATCCGGCCGCCCGCGCCGGCGCAGTCGGGGCCGTGTTCAAGGCCGATGTCACCAACCCGTCCAACTACCGCGCCGCCGGCCACCTCGACCAGTGGCTGAAGAAGCGCGGCATCGTCGCGCTCTCGGGCATCGACACCCGCGCGCTGACCGCGCTGATCCGCGAAAAGGGCATGCCCAATGCCGTCATCGCGCATGCGCCGGACGGCGTGTTCGACCTCGACGATCTGAAGCAACGCGCCGCCGCATGGTCGGGCCTGATCGGGCTCGACCTCGCCAAGGAAGTCACCTCGGGCCAGTCCTCGGTCTGGCGCGAGACGCCTTGGGTGTGGAACGAAGGCTTTGGCGAACAGGCCGAGCCATCGCTGCACGTCGTGGCCATCGACTACGGCGTCAAGCGCAACATATTGCGCCTGCTTGCCGGCCTCGGCGCCAAGGTGACTGTCGTTCCGGCAAACACCGGTTCGGAAGAAATCCTCGCGATGCAGCCGGACGGCATCTTCCTCTCCAACGGCCCCGGCGATCCGGAAGCCACCGGCGACTATGCCGTGCCGGTCATCCAGGATCTGCTGAAGACCGACATTCCGGTGTTCGGCATCTGCCTCGGCCACCAGATGCTGGCGCTGGCGCTCGGCGGCAGGACGGCCAAGATGCACCAGGGCCATCACGGCGCCAACCATCCGGTCAAGGACCACACCACCGGCAAGGTCGAGATCGTCTCGATGAACCACGGTTTTGCCGTCGACGCGGACTCGCTGCCCGAGGGCGTCGAGGAAACCCACGTCTCGCTGTTCGACGGCTCGAACTGCGGCATCGCACTCACCGGCCGTCCGGTGTTCTCGGTCCAGCATCATCCTGAAGCCTCGCCCGGCCCGCAGGACTCGCACTATCTGTTCCGCCGCTTCGTCAACCTGATCCGGCAAAAGCGCGGCGAGGAATTGCTGGCCGAACGGGCCTGATCCTAAGCCACCGGCCGCCCCTCGCTCGCCTCCAATATGGCGAACCATTGCTGGCGGTCGAGATTGATCTCCAGCGCCTTGACCATGGCCGCCAGCCGTTCCGGCTTCATCGACCCCAGCACCGGCACCAGCCGGGCCGGATGCCGCAGCAGCCAGGCGATGGCGACGGCGGCTAGATCGCCGGCGCCGACCTCGGCGGCGACCGCCGCGAGCGCCGCCCGCACCCTTGCCTCCCGGCCTTCCTTGCCGGTGAACAGCGAGCCGCCGCCGAGCGGCGACCAGATCATCGGCGCGTAGGCCAGGCGCTGCGCGTGGTCGAGGCTGCCGTCGGCCAGTGCGGACGTCTTCAGCACCGACATCTCGATCTGGTTGGTGACGAGCGCGAACGGCAGCCGCGAGGCCAGGAGATCGAATTGCGACGGCGTGAAATTGGAAACGCCGACCGCCCTCGCCTTGCCTGATTTGACCAGCCCGGCCAATGCCGCCGCCGTCTCATCGGCATCCATCAGCGGATCCGGCCGATGCAGCAGCAACAGGTCGAGATAGTCGGTACCGAGATTGGCGAGCGAACGGTCGACCGACGCGGTGATGTGGGCGGCGCTGGTGTCATAATGCTTCAGCCGGTTCTGCGGCCGGTTGGCCGAGGCCAGCATGATGTCGCATTTCGAGATCAGCTCGATCTGATCGCGCTTGCCCTTCCAGCGCGACAGCCCGGCGCCGAACGCCGCCTCCACTTCGTAGTTCCCATAGATATCGGCATGGTCGAAACTGGTCAGGCCTAGATCGACGGCGGTGCCGATCAGCCGCGCGACCTGATCGGCATCCGGGCGGGCGCCGCCGTCGAGCAGGCGCCAGGCGCCGAAGACCAGCCGCGACAGCGATACCCCGTCCCTGGTCAGCGCGATGCGGCCGTCATGGCTCATGCCTGCGCTCCATCTTCCGCGACGACGGTCGTGGCGTTTGTCATCGTCGCCGGCCTCGCCACCTTGGTGACGAAGACGATGAGCGCCAGCACCAGGAAGCACGCACCGACCAGATAGGGCGCGCCGCCGAAAGTCACGGGCGCGCTTGGCCCGGTGAACCAGGAGAAGATCGCCGTGTAGAGCAGCGGCGTGATGATCGAGGTGATCGAGAAGAGCGAGGTCATCGCGCCCTGCAGCTCGCCTTGTGCAGAAGGCGGAACCTTGGCGGCGGCGAGGCTTCTCAGCGGCGGGTCGGCCAGCGCTTCCAGGCAGCCGACGACGATCACCGCATAGATCATCCATCCCTGCGAAGCGAAGGCATAGCCGAAGGCGCTCACCGCCGTGAACGTCAGGCCGATGACCGCCGTCTTCCATTCGCCGAGCCAGGGGATCACACGCGGCAACACGACAGCCATGACGATCGCGCCGCACAGGCCGAAGGCGCCGAGCGAAAAGCCGATCTGCTGCTCGCTCCAGCCGTAGCGGTAGCTGGAGACGAACGACCACACCGCCGGATACATCATGTGCCCGAGCGTCATCAGGAAGAAGACCAGGCCGATCCAGCCGATGCCTTTGTATTGGCGCATCTGCAGCAGCGTGCCGACCGGGTTGGCGCGTTTCCACTCGAAGCGGCGGCGATGCTTTTCATCCAGCGTTTCGGGCAGGAAGACCATCGCGATCAGGAAGTTCACCAAGGCGAGCCCGGCGGCGAAAAAGAACGGCACGCGCGGCCCGAACGTGCCGAGCAGCCCGCCCAGCACCGGGCCGATGACGAAGCCGACGCCAAAGGCGATGCCGAGCAGGCCGAAATTCTTCGCCCGGTTCTCGTCGTTCGAGATGTCGGCGATGAAGGCCGACGTCGTCGAATAGCTGGCGCCCGAAATGCCGGCCAGCACACGGCCGATGAAAAGCATCGGATAGGACCAGGCGACGGCACAGATCAGATTGTCGATGGAGAAGGTCAGCACCGAGGCAAGCAGGATCGGCCGCCGCCCGAACCGGTCGCTCAACCCGCCCATGATTGGCGCGAAGAAGAACTGCATGGCCGCATAGACAAAGAACAGCCAGCCGCCTTCGATCGCCGCGCCGCTGATGCTGACACCGGACAATTCCTGCAAATAGGCCGGCAGCACCGGCATGATGATGCCGAAGCCGATAATATCCAGCAGCAGCGTGGTGAAAACCAGCGCGAGGCCCCGCCTGGCGGTTTTGGGGTCGATCATGATGGGTCAGGCTCCTCTGGTCGCCCGGGGCGCAGGCGGACGAACCTTATAGGCGAGCGCGCAAAAAGGAACAATGCGAGAACAGCCAGGAATCGTTGATCCTGACTCTCCCTGACGACGACTTCGTCGTTAGGCCAGCCCCGTGAGGCGAGTGCCTAGATCGGGCCGCTCAGCGTGTTGCAGTCCGAAAGCTTGCCGCTCTTGTAGCCGCGCGCCAGCCAGGTCTGCCGCTGTTGCGAAGTGCCGTGGTTGAAGCTTTCCGGCACGACATAGCCCTGCGTCCTCTTCTGCAGCGTGTCGTCGCCGATCTGCTTGGCGGCGTTGAGCGCGCTTTCGATGTCGCCCTGCTCCAATATGCCCTTCTGCGCCGTGTAATGTGCCCACACGCCGGCGAAGCAGTCGGCCTGCAGTTCGATGCGCACCGAAAGCTGGTTGGCATCGGCCTCGCTCATGCCTTGCCGCATCTGGTTGAACTTGGACATGATGCCGGTGAGGTTCTGCACGTGGTGACCGACCTCATGCGCGACGACATAGGCCCGCGCGAACTCGCCCGAGGCACCAAATTGCTGGTCGAGTTGCTGGAAGAAGGTCATGTCGAGATAGACCTTGTGGTCGCCCGGACAATAGAACGGCCCGGCCGCCGCAGAGGCAAAGCCGCAAGCCGAGCGAACCTGGCCGGAAAACAGCACCAGCTTGGGGTCCTCATAGGTCAGGCCTTGCGACTTGAAGATACCAGTCCAGGTGTCTTCGGTTTCGGCCAGTACGGTCGCGACGAATTGCTTCATCTCGTCATTGGCGGGTGCCGTGCCGCCGCCCTGGCCGCCGCTATTGTCCGATATCTGGCCACCGCCACCCGGCAGTAGGCCGCCATCGCCACCGCCCAGGATCGCCGAGGGATCGAAGCCGAAATACCATCCCGCGATCACCACCAGGATGACGAGGAGGATGCTGCCGCCGCCACCGGTCCGGCCGCCGATAGGAATTTGGAACCCGCCGCCGCCGCCGATCCCACCACCGCCGCTGTCGCTGCGGTCGTCCTCGATATTGTCACTCTGACGACGGCCTCTCCAGAGCATGGCAACTCCCCGTGATGAACTTCCTCGTTGCTCCGGCAAGGCCGGCTCAACCCAACAAACAATTATCCCAATGGTTGCGCCAAGTCACAGTGTTTTTCGATGCCGGTACCACATGGACATCGCTCTGGCCCCGCGCGCTTAAGGTCTGTAGCATCGTCCACATGGGGGGATGAGCGAGACTTGAGGACGATCGGCCAATTCCTGTCGCTGCTTGCATCGCTGCTTTGCCTTGGCCTCGGGCCGGCCGGCGCCGTGACGCTTGATTCCAGCGTCGCCGTCACCGATCCGGCCACCTTGCAGGCGCTGGAGCGCGGCGGGCTGTCGATCAGCCGCCTGCTCGGCCCCGCGCTCGGCCTCACCCGCGACGTCGACAATCGCGGCCTGTTTTCCGTGCCGGCGCTGGCCACGGTGCGCGACACGGTCAAGCAGGAGATATCGGACGAGCCGAAGACCAGCCCCGACCCCTATGTCGCTGCCATGGCCAAATCGAACGACACCAGCCAGAAATTCAACCCGAAATACATCGACGACGACGGCTCGACGCTGGACCTGACCGGCGTCGTCAACCGCATGGATCGCGGCTATCTCGGCCACACCGAATGCGGCGAGATCAGGCTGATCTACCGCTTCCACTATTCGGTCACCGAAAAGCCGGCCAAGGGCAAGGTGGCGCAGCGCATCTCCTCGCGCCTGCCGCTGACCATGAGCCTGGTCTTCAACGCCAAGCCGAGGCGTGTGCAGGCGCGTGCCTCGAAGGATCTGCCAAGTGCCACCGACGTATCCTGCGCCGACGTCGCCCAACGCTGGCTCGCCGCCGGCCAGAAGGACCTGCCGCCCGAGCAACTGGCCGCCTGGCTGCGCTCCGACGAAGGCCCGCTGTCCGGCGCCATGCTCAATTCCTCGCAGATCATGCGGCTCGAACTCAACATGCAGGTGCTGCGGCTGTCGGCTTCGACACGGCGCGATTTCGGCGGCCATGCCGAATATCTCCTGAAGATCTTCAAATGGGATCCGGCGACCTCGAGCTTCTACGAAGCGAAGATGGAGAACCAGATCGACCGCGCCACGGTGCTGGCCGACGGCAAGTCCTTCGCCAAATGGCTGCTCACCGACCGCAACATCTACGATCTCGACCATGGCCGGCTCGTCATTGACGAAAAATTCCTGGCCAAGAACGCCGTTTCCGTCGCGCCCGGCGGCCTGAGCCGCTCGCAGAACAACATCGCCTATGGGCTGCTCGACGACGCCGACATCGACAAGGCGCTGAAGGACTATGTCGCCAAGGGCAATACCCTGGCCACCATCAAGTCGGTCGCCGGCTTCAATTTGCGGCTGAACGAAATGAGCTGCACCGGCTGCCATCAGACGCATGGCATTGCCGGCTTCCACTACACCGGCGCCGACCCGGCCAGCGAACCGCGCCGCAACGCCGTCTTCGTGCCGGGCTCGGCTGTGTTCTTCGCCGACCTGCCGCGCCGCCGCGCCATCGTCGAACAATTCGCCGCCGGCGGCCATCCCGATTTCACCAGAGGTTTCGCCGCCCGCCCGGACCAGAAATATGCTGAAGCGCTGAACGGCACGGATCTCTACAATGGCTGGGGCTCGATCTGCTATCGCGGTGACGACGCAAGCTTCAAGGACTGGACCTGCGGTGCCGGCCTGCGTTGCGCCGGCGTCCACGAAAGCGCCATCCATCCGGGCTTCGGCACCTGCGTCAGCGAGAAGGGCACCGCGGTCGGCGATCCCGTCGAATTCGGCGAGATCAGAATGTCGTCATGGGGCAACGACCAGTATTGCCGCCTGTCGCCGGCCACCGCCAAGGCCTGCGCCATCGATCCCGCGCGGGACAAGAAACCACTGGTCAAACTCGCCGGCTATGGCGCGGCGCGCCAGCGCTACGACAATCCTGATCAGAAGACCGGCGGCTTTCCCGGCGGCATGCTGCGCAAGGCGAGCTGCGACAAGCTTCCCGACGAGGCGACCTGCGGCCGTCTCGCCAAGACCGGCTTCAACGACTGCATCGCCTCGGGCAAGGACCACAAATTCTGCACCAGGGAATTCACCAAGACCGCCGGCCTGCGCGCCTGCGACAAGGCGCATCCCTGCCGCGAGGACTATATCTGCACCGCCGGCTATGACGATTTACCCCAGGCCAAGCCTGGCGAAGGCACCTGCATCCCGCCCTATTTCATCTTCCAGTTCCGCGTCGACGGCCACCCTAGAAGCTGGGTGCAGGATGTCCGCGAGTGAGGGAACGGTTCGCCGCAGGCAAATTGAAAGGTCCACTGGACCTTTCAAAGGGCTAGAGCATCCGGAGCCATAGCGGAAGGCAACCGGCAGCTGAACAGACGGCTTCCGCCTGCCGCCGACGTCGGCGCGGCCTCAGCTTTTCTGCTTGGCGCCTGCGCTCTTGCCATCGGAGCTTTTCGAGCGCTCCTCGAAACGCGCCGCACCCTTCTTCAGGGGATGGCCGGTCTCGGCTTCGGTCTTGCGCTCGTCCTTCGCCGCGGCCTGCTTCAATCCCTTGGCGGCCTGCTTGCCCTTAGCGGTTGGTGCTTGTTCGACGCCCATTTCTTCCTCCCTTGGTGCGATATCGCGCTATGTCAGGAGCAACGTGCGCAAGGGGCTGCGGTTCCACCTTCCCAGGAACGATCGGGCGCCTCAGCGCAGCGCCGTCATCGCCTTGCGGAACGCTTCCAGCGTCTCGGCACTGACATGGTGCTCGATGCCCTCGGCATCGATGCGCGCGGTCTCGGCGCTGACGCCGAGCGAGCGCAGGAAAGCCTCCACCGTCTGGTGACGGATGCGGCTTTCCTCCGCGACCTTGCGGCCGGCCTCGGTCAGGAACACGCCGCGATAGGGTTTTCTCGACACCAGCCCGTCGGCGCAAAGGCGCGTCAGCATCTTGGCCACCGTCGGCTGCGCGACGCCGAGACGCGCTGCGATGTCGACCTGGCGTGCCTCGTTGCCGTCCTCGATCAAATCGGCGATCAGCTCGACATAATCTTCGACCAGCGCGCTGCGGCGCGCTTGGCGCTGCTGCCGGAACCCTTCCGAATGGACATCGGCGTCGGGCAATGGCTCACGCGGGACAGGTCTGTTCTTCAGCGCCAATGCGCTCCTCCTCGGGAGTTTAGCCGTTCCTGCTTTATAGCACGGGCTCTGATTCTTCAGGCCGTTTATTTGCATTCCCCCACAGGCGCAACCGGCGTTTCCGATTGCGGTTTCGCAAACCCGGCCGAACGTCCGGCAAAAAGCACAAACAATGAAATATAGCATATTGCATAATGTTGAGCCATGGCATAGCTTATGGATATCCCCGGAAGTCTCGGAAAGCCTTTTCATGTCAGACGCAGAAGCCACAGCCCCTCGATCCTCATGGCGGTTCGCCGGACGGGACGAGGACGATCAGCCCAGCCTGCGCGAAGTCAATTCCACCATCGCCGTGCCGAGCTCGGGCGTCTGGTTCCGCCGGCTGTTCGCCTTCATGGGCCCGGGCTACATGGTTTCGGTCGGCTATATGGACCCGGGCAACTGGGCGACCGACCTCGCCGGCGGCGCCCAGTTCGGCTACACGCTGCTGTTCATCATCATGCTGTCCAACCTGATGGCGATCCTGCTGCAGGCGCTGGCCGCCCGGCTTGGCATCGCCACCGGCCGCGACCTCGCCCAGGCCTGCCGCGCCTATTATCCGCGCCCGGTCAATTTCGTGCTGTGGATCGCCTGCGAACTCGCCATCATCGCCTGCGACCTCGCCGAAGTCATCGGCACCGCGATCGCATTGAAGCTTCTGTTCGGCATTCCGCTGATCGGCGGCGCGATCCTCACCGCGCTCGACGCCTTCCTGGTGCTCATGTTGATGAACAAGGGGTTCCGCTATCTCGAAGCCTTCGTCATCGCGCTTTTGATCATCATCTTCAGCTGCTTTGCCATCCAGATCTTCGTTGCCGCGCCGCCGGCCGGCACGATCCTGCACTCGATGTTCGTGCCGTCCTCGGAGATCGTCACCAATCCGGCGATGCTCTACATCGCCATCGGCATCATCGGCGCCACGGTCATGCCGCACAATCTCTATCTGCACTCCTCGATCGTGCAGACCCGCGCCTATGAGCGCACCGAAAAGGGCAAGCGCGACGCCATCAAATGGGCGACGGCGGACTCCACCATCGCCCTGATGCTGGCTCTGTTCGTCAACGCCGCTATCCTGATCGTCTCGGCTGTCGCCTTCCACAACACCGGCCACCAGGATGTGGCCGAGATCGACCAGGCCTTCGAGCTGCTGTCACCGCTGCTCGGCCTCAGCATTGCCTCGATCCTGTTTGCCGTGGCGCTGCTTGCTTCCGGCCTGAATTCGACAGTGACGGCGACGCTTGCCGGCCAGATCGTCATGGAAGGGTTCCTGCGCCTGCGCATCCCCAACTGGGCGCGCCGGCTTCTGACGCGTGGCCTGGCCATCATTCCCGTGGTGGTTGTGACCGCGCTCTATGGCGAGAAGGGTACCGGCCAGCTGCTGGTGTTCAGCCAGGTGATCCTGTCGATGCAATTGCCCTTCGCGGTGGTGCCGCTGGTGCAGTTCGTCTCCGACAAGAAGAAGATGGGCAACCTCGCCATTCCGCGCGGCGTGGCCGCACTCGCCTGGGTGGTCGCGGCGATCATCCTCGTGCTCAACTTCAAGCTGCTCTACGACACGCTGTTCGGGGTCAGCTAGAATTCCGCCAGACAGCGCGACAAACCGCCAAATCGCGCTATCTTTGCTGGCGTCATGAGCAGCATTGAAGACATCAGGAAATTCTACGCCCGGCTGATGGCGGCCAATGCCGCCTCATCGGATCCACGCCTGGAGGAGGTCTTCGCCACTGTTCCGCGCGAAGCCTTTCTTGGCCCGGGACCATGGACGATCGTCGCCGGGAGCGGCAAGGTCACCACGCCGAGCGCCGACCCGGCGCATATCTACCAGAACGTGCTCGTGGCGCTCGATGCCGACAAGGGCATCAACAATGGCGAGCCGTTCCTGCACGCCATGTGGATCGGGAAACTGGCGCCGAAACCCGGCGAGGCCGTCACGCATATCGGCGCTGGCACCGGCTACTACTCCGCCGTGCTGGCCAGGCTGGTTTCACCTCGCGGCACCGTCACCGCCTTCGAGCTCGACGGCAGGCTGGCCGAGCTGGCGCGCAAGAATCTCGAAATCTACGGCAATGCGACGGTGGTCCATGGCGACGCCGTGACCACGCCCTTGCCGCCATCCGACATCATCTATGTCAACGCCGGCGTCGTCGCCCCGCCGGTCGGATGGCTGAAGGCGTTGCGCCCCGGCGGTCGCATGATCTTCCCCTGGCGCCCGTCCGAACGCGTCCCGCTGGCGGTGATGGTGACCCGCACCGAGAAGGGCTTTGCCTGTGATCCCTTCATGCGCTCCTGGTTCATCCCCTGCATCGGTGCCTCGGTTGCGGATCTTGCGGCAAAGATCCCGACACGCGAGCAAGCCATGCGCAGCCGCTCGATCTGGCTGACGGGCGACAAGGCGCCGGATCGCACCGCCACGGCGATCTTCGGCGACGTCTGGTTCTCGACGAAAGACGTCCGTGCCAAACCCGGCAGCTGAGGCATCGATGCGCGGATTTGGCCAAAATTTCTCAGGCCCTGTCGGGGTGGGTGCGGGCCAGCCGTCCTTGGGCCACAATCCGCCCGCGACGGCGTGGATGGAACAAGGGAGAGACCCATGAGAAAGATCATCGCCGCCACCTTCGTCAGCCTCGACGGTGTTATGCAGGCCCCCGGCGGGCCGGAAGAGGATCCGGTCGGCGGCTTCAAGTTCGGCGGCTGGACCTTCCATTACTTTGACGAGGTGGGCGGCGCGGCAATGGATGAACTCTTCTCCAAACCTTTCGCCCTGCTGCTCGGCCGCAGAACCTACGACATCTTCAACGCCTATTGGCCGTACCAGAAGGATCCTATCGCCGATGCCTTCAACCCCGCGACCAAATATGTGGCCACGCATCGGCCTGACACACTCACCTGGCAGAACACGCAATGGCTTGGGGAAGATATCGTCGCGGCGTTGCGCCGCCTCAAGCAGCAGGATGGACCCGACCTGCTCATCCAGGGATCGGCCAACCTGATCCAGACCTTGCTCGCCAACGGGCTGATCGACGAGATCCGGCTGATGATCTTCCCGCTGTTGCTGGGCAAGGGCAAGCGGCTGTTCGGCGATGACGCGATGCCGGCCGCATTCAAGCTTGTGAAGTCGCAGACGTCCAGCACCGGCGTAATCATCGCGACCTACGAACGATCCGGCGAAATCGAGGTCGGCTCCTTTGTCACGGGCGAACCGTCCGTCGCCGAGCTGGAGCGGCGCAGGAACTGGAAGTAGCGGACGGCCTTGGGACCTTTCCTCTCCCTCCGGAGGGAGGAACCCAAGTTCTGCTTGGTCTCAAGCCGCCGCCGGCCGCCGCGCCAGCCCATCCCTGATATGCCGCGCGAACTCCTGCGCGGCCGGGCCGACGCCGTGGCGCGGCAGATGCAAATTAATGGCAAAATTCGGCAGTGGCGGCAGCCCGACATCGAACGGCAAGATGTCGAGATCGGCCGGCACGGTGGAGGCCAGCCAGGTGGTGACGGCAAGATCGGAGCGCACCGTCGCCGTCGTGGCGTCGATGTTGCCGTTCTCGAACACGGTGCGCCATTCCATCCCATGCTCGTTGAGCGCCGCAAGCACCACCGGGCGGAAGGCGCAGGTGTCGGCGACGATCGACACCGGCAGCGGGCGCTTGGCGCGGGCAGTCCCGCCTCTGGCGCCGACCCAGACCAGCCGGTCGATGGCCAGGCATTCGCCCGATGTCGGGCCGACCCGCTCCTCGATCACCGCAAGGTCGATGGTTCCGGCCGCAAGCGCTGACGCCAATTCCGGCGATGACGCGCAGACCAGCGAGATCTCGACCTGCGGATAGGTTTCCGCATAGGTCTTCAGCACCGGCGCCAGCAAGGTGCCGACCAGATCGTACGGCACGCCGAGCCGCACCTGGCCGGCCACGGCCGAGCCCGCCATCTCGGCCCAGATCTCGTCATTCAGGCTGAGCAGGCGCTTGGCCTTGTCGAACAGCCGCTCGCCGGACCGCGTTAGGCGCAGGCCGCGCCGGTCACGCTCGAACAGGCTGCAGCCGAGCGTCTCCTCCAGCCTTTTGACCTGCTGGCTGACGGCGCCTTGCGTCAGATGCAGCGCGTTGGCGGCAGCCGTCATGCTGGCCTTGTCGGCGACGGTGACGAAGGTGCGCAGCAGCGCCGTATCGAGGTTGCGGATCATCTTAGCATTATAGATGCTAATGCCGAATATCGCAAACATTGCATTTACTGATGCCAGAACGGGCCTACCATGGAGCTACGACAAAGGACGCCCCATGCTCCAGCCTATCCTGCCGCTCATCCTGTTTGCCTTCGTGGCCACCGCCACGCCCGGCATCGCCACGACCTTGTCGACCGCCTCGGGCGCGCAGTTTGGTTTTCGCCGTTCGGTTCCGCTGATGATCGGCAGCGCCGCCGGCCTCGCTACGGTGACGGCTGCCGCCGCGGCCGGGCTTGCGGGCCTGCTGCTTGCGGTGCCGTCCCTGCAACTGGCGATGAAGGTGATTGGCTCGCTCTATCTCCTGTGGCTGGCCGTAAAGATCGGCCGTGCCGGGCCACCCAATCTCGACGTGACGATGGCCAAACCGAACAGCTTTCTCGGCGGCGCCGGCATCCAGTGGATGAACCCCAAGGGTTGGGCGATGGGGCTGGGCGCGGCGGCGTCGTTCGCCGCACTGGCCGATGGGCCGGGACAACTCGCTCTGCTGCTCGGCTCGACCTTCGGCCTCACCGCCGCCATCTCTCTGTCCGTCTGGTGCATGGCCGGCATGGTGCTGGCCCGGCTGCTGAAGACCGAATGGCAATGGCGCGCCCTCAACATCGTGCTGGCGCTGGTGCTGGCCGCGTCGATCATCCCGATGTGGCGGTCGGCTTAGAACACCGTCCTAGCAGGACCTGGGCTCCTCGCCCCCGCTAGAGCGGGGAAGAGGTGGCCGCGAAGCTGTCGGAGAGGGGGCGCCAGCGGCTGGAAGGGGCTTCTTGAAGCCAATTCACGGACAGGATTGCGCCAATCCCCCTCTCCGTCTCGGCTTCGCCGAGCCACCTCTCCCCCACATTCGTGGGGGCGAGGAACCCAAGCATGGATAGCCCTCAAGCCGCGTAGCGCGCCGCCGGCTTGTCGGCGTGCAGGCTGCCGTAGAAGGCTTGGCGGGCGCCGAGGAACGTGTCCAGCTTGGCGGCATCGGCAAGTGCCGGTACGGTCACGGCTTCGCCCCTGGCCAGGCCGACAAGCGCGGCATCGACCATATCGTCGGCGGACATGACGATTTCCTTGGGAAGCTGGTCGATATCGCTGCCGGCCAGTTCCCAGAAATCGGTCCGGGTGGCGCCCGGCAGCACCACCTGCACCTTCACACCCGTGCCCGCGACCTCGCGCTGCAGCGCTTCGGTGAAGTTGACGACATAGGCCTTGGTGCCGCTGTAGATGCCGCCGAACGACGTTTCATAGGCGAGCACCGAGGCTATGTTGACGATGGCGCCGCGGTTGCGCGCGAGAAGCCCCGGCAGCACGGCACGGGTCAGGCGGGTCAAGGCGATGACATTGACCTTGATCATGCGTTCGGCCGCATCGGCGTCGGCCGTTGCCACCACCTGCTGGCCGCCAAGGCCGGCATTGTTGACCAGCAGCGTCACGCTGTCGTCGGCCGATATCGCCTGCTCGACGCGGCGCACATCGTCGTCGTCGGACAGATCGGCTGCGATGAAGCTGACCTTGCGATCGTAGGCGTAACGCAGCTTCTCGGCCAGTTCCTCGAGCCGGTCGGCGCGCCGCGCCACCAGCACGAGATCATAGCCCTGCCCGGCCAGCCGGTCCGCATAGACCGCGCCGATGCCCGACGACGCGCCGGTGACGACCGCCGTGCCCTTGTTTGCCTGTCCACTCATTGTCCTGTTCCTTCTATCTCTGTTCGCTTCGACCTGGCCGCCGGCACCGCAGGCATTCGCCTCGGCGCGCCGACATGCCGCCCGATTGATTTAGTGGCATATACCACTTTCGACGAAGTAGGCATATGCCACTATCTTGTCAATGAGTGCGTTCGGGATTATTTGTCGGGCAGCGGCCGGACAGGATTTTCTCCGGCGCCGAGGAACCACCATGCCGAAAGACACCCTGCCCGGGCTGACAGCCTGCAACTACGCCATGCTGCGGCGAGCAACGCGCAAGCTCGGCCAGTTCTATGATGACGTGCAGGCCCCGTCCGGCCTCAAGGCCACGCAGCAGGGCCTGCTCTACCAGATCCACATCGGCGACGAACCGGCCATGGGCGCCATTGCCGCTGCCCTGGTCATGGACCTTTCGGCGCTCGGCCACACGCTGAAGCCGCTGATCCGCGACGGTTTTGTCGAGACCTTCGCCGATCCGGACGACCGCCGCATCAAGCGGGTGCGGCTGACCCAGCAAGGGCGGACCAAGCTCGATGAGGCGATGAAGCTGTGGCAAGCCGCCCAGCAGCGCTTCGAGGATGTGGTGGGCAAGGAAAAGGCGGAACGCCTGCGCGCGGTGCTGGATGACATCAGCGCGCTGGATTTTGATTTGCCGCCGGCTACCTAAGCAATTCCAGGAAAGTGTGAAACGGTTTTCCCGGGAAAGCGCGTAGCGCTTTCCCTTGGGAATTGCGTCAAAATGGATTGGCCGCCGACGGCTTTCGAAGAGACTATTCGGCCGGCATCGCGACCGGCCGTGTCGCCCAGCGGCCGGCCAGCACGATACCCAGCCCGACGATCGGGAAGGCCGCGGCAACCAGGCCGAGATCGACCGGCGAGCCGTAGCGCAGCACGCCACCGCCCACCACCGCGCCCAGCGCCACGCCGAGATAGAGCGCCGAACCGTTGAGCGACAGCACGATCGGCGCGGCATCGGGCGCCAGCTTGATGATGCGGCTGGCCTGCGCCGGCGGGAACGCCCAACCGACGATGCCCCACGGCACCATCATCGCCATCAGCGCCGGACCGGCAATGTGCTGCGGCAGGAAGGCCGGCACGACCGACAGCATCACCAGCATGGCGGCGCTCAGCGTCAGCGACCAGCCGACGGTGCGGGTGGCGCCGAAGCGGTCGGCCGCCTGGCCGCCGGCAATGTTGCCGATGACGGCGCCGACGCCGAAGGCGAGCAGCATGCCGGGCAGCGCGATCTGGCTGAGCCCGGCGCCCTCGATGGCGAGCGGCGCGACATAGGCAAAGACGGTGAACGCGCCGGTCAGCGCCAGCAATGTCGTCACCAGGATCGGCATCACGCCGGGCCGCATGGCGGCCGCCAGCCGGCGCTTCAGCGGCAGCCTTGTGCCGACGATGCCGCGCGGCAGCCGGTACCACAGGATGGCGCCGGCAAGCGCGCCGAGCCCGGCGATTGCATAGAAGGTGCCGCGCCAACCGGCGATCGTCGCGACCAGCGCGCCGAGCGGCGCCCCGACGGCGACGGCCACCGTGGTGCCGCCGACGACGACGGCGATGGCGCGTGCCCGGTGATGGTCATCGACCAGCGCCACCGCAGTGCCCTGCGCGGTCGCGGCGAACAGCCCCGACGACAGCGCCATGATGATGCGCGCGATCAGAAGCACTTCGAAGGAGGAACTCAGGGCGGCGGCGATGTTGCCGATGACGAAGAACACCAGCGTCCACAGGATGACGCGGCGCCGGTCCCATTCGCCGGTCAGCGTCGCCAGGATCGGCGTGCCGATGGCGTAGGCGAGCGCGAAGGCGGTGATCAGCGTGCCGGCGAGTGGAATGGAAATGCCGGCATCCCTGGCGATGTCGGGCAGAAGGCTGGAGATGACGAAGCCTTCGGTCGAGATCGCAAACGATCCGAGCGCAAGCYAGAAGATCCGCTTGTCCATAGCAGGTGTCCTTAGTTCAAAAGTTATTGAACAATTGGACATAGCAGGGCATGATGTCAATGAAGCCAGGGCAAAATAGCTGAACCATCCTGACAGCCCTGTGTCAGCACGGTCGTTCGGCACGGATCGAAATGGAGAAACAGTGTGTACGGGCCAGCGAGGACGGATGCGTTGAAATCGGCCCGAACTGCGCTTAGGTTCCAGCCATGACGCTACCTCATCCCAATACGGACCAGATCAGCCTGCCGATCGTGCTTGGCGTGCTCGGCGATCCGACACGGCTCGCCATCGTGCGCTATCTCGCCAGCAAGGAAGGCGTGGCGCTGAACTGCAGCCAGTTCCTCGATCTCGGCTCCAAGACCAATCTCAGCTACCACCTCGCCAAGCTGCGCGAGGCCGGCGTCACCCGCGCCGAAGTGGTCGGCACCAACCGCATGATCACGCTGCGCCGCGCCGACCTCGACGCCCGCTTCCCCGGCCTGCTCGACAGCGTCATCGCCGCCGCCGTCGACGACCCCGCTCTGCCGGCGGTCGGCGGCCACGATATTGAGGTGCCGGCCTAGATCTGCAGGTTCCAAGCTAAAGCTCTGTCGCCGCTAGCGCTGCCAGAAACCGATATGCGGGGCGAGAAGTTCCTCCTCCATCTCCGGGATGGGGCCGTGGACCTCGACCGGCTTCTGCCCGGAGCCGAGGACCGTGCGTGACGAGAGGTTCATCGTCGGATTCTCGGCGTGGTCGCCAGTCAGCGCGAGAAGCTTCTTCTCTTCGAAGCCGTAGACCAGCCGGCCGATATTTGCCCAGTAGAGCGTTCCGGTGCACATCGCGCAGGGCTCGCCAGTTGTGACCAACGTGCAGGACCAGAGGAAATCCGGCGGATAGGCGTCCGCGGCACGCCGGCTGAGCTCGGTTTCGGCGTGGCGCACGGTGTTGATGTTGCCTTGCCGCATCAGGATGCGATCATCGGGGCCGACGAGCACACAGCCGAAAGGATGGTGCCCGTGCGCGGCGGCCTCGCGCGCCACGTCATTGGCGGCGCGGAGGTGAGCGAACATCTGGTCACGGGTCATCGCCTGTGCCTTCCGGAGCTGTCTACGTAGATAGATGAACTGGGACGGCGTGGACGGTAGCAGATGGAGTGCTACCGCGATAGCCGTGGGCGGGCCGCGCGGGTGCCCCGCTTGCCCCGAACCGTCTCAACGACTTGATGACGAAAGCGGGGACTTGATAACAAAGGCGGCGGGTTGATAACGAAGACGGGCCGGAGTCCCGATGGGGCCGCACCATGGGAGCCCGCCGCATGCGCATAGCCGTCCTCGCCGATATCCACGGCAACGTCCTGGCACTCGACGCCGTGCTCGAGGATCTGCGTGAGCGCGGCGGCGCTGAGCTCACCATCAATCTCGGCGACAGCGTTTCAGGCCCGCTCTGGCCGCGCGAGACGTTTGAGCGCCTGGAAGCGCTGAACCTGCCGACGGTGCGCGGCAACCATGACCGCCGCGTCGCGGTCGATCCGGCCGATGAGACCATGTGGGCGTCCGACGTCTATGCGCAGGAGCGGCTGACGCAGGCGCAGCGCCAGGTGCTGTTCGCGCAGCCGCTGACGCTGGAGATCGCGCCCGGCATCGTCGCCTTCCATGCCCGCCCCGACCATGACGAGAAATATCTGCTCGACGCGGTCGTCGATGGCCAATTGGTGCGCGCGCCGCTGGCGGCGATCAGGCGGCGGCTGAAGGCGCTCGACCCGGCCTGCCGCATCGCGCTGTGCGGCCACAGCCACCGTCCGGAACTGGTCCGCATCCCCGACGGTCCCGTCATCTTCAATCCGGGCAGCATCGGCTGCCCCGCTTATGACGATTCCACCCCGCCGGCGCATGTTTCCGAACAGGGTTCGCCGCATGCGCGCTACGGCATCGTCACCTTGGGCGGCGAAGGCCGGCCCGACCGCTTCGAGACGATCGCCGTCGACTACGACCACGAAGCGGCGGCACGACAGGCCGAACAGGCGGGAAGGCCGGAATGGGCCCATGGGCTCAGGACTGGGTTCATGCCGGGCTGAGCGAAGCTCGTGCCCCAGCGGAATGCCTTGCATGCAGCTCCCCGGCCGAGGGCCGCCTGAAACGCCTTCGCGGCCACACTCAAGGCGTAAAACATCTCGCTTGTAGACACGGCGGCGCAGCGTCGCTTATAAAACCGGCTTCGCGTGCGGCAGCGTTTTGGGTTCTGGCGGTGCCTTTGGGAATGCAATTGATCGCCGACAGCCAAGTGACGAGGCGCCGAATTACGCTGCGGACAACGCTGTTGGCGCTGATGGCCGCTCCGCTGCTGATGGCGGCGTGGTCCACCGTTGTCCCGGCCCATGCCGAAGAGACGCCCTTCATCTCCGTCGTCACTGGCCTCGCGCCTGACGACCTGCTCAATATCCGCGCCAACCCGTCGGCGATCGGCAAGACCGAGGCGCGTCTGGCCGCCGGCGCCAACGTCAGGAACCTCGGCTGCAACGACATTGACGGACACCCCTGGTGCAAGGTCGAGTCTGACAATCCCAAAGCCATCGGCTGGGCTCCGGCGCGCTATCTGGTTCCCCTCAACCCGGCGACGGTGCCCCTCGACCAGGCGGATGCCGGCGATGCGGCGACGCCGCCGGCGGCGGCACAGCCCGACCTGACGGCGCGGCTTGGCGGCGCGGCCCACCCCGTCGCGCCCGAAGCCCCGATGAAATCCACCGCCGAGATCGCCATGCAGGATGCCTATGGCCTGGCGCTGGTGGCGAATGAAACGCCGTCGACTGGAGAAATCCCCACCCTCGCCCAGGATGCGGCCGCGGATAGCAGCTCGGCGGCGGGATCGCTTCCCGTTCCCACGCCGCGTCCCGACGGCGCAGCGCCCGCCGTCGACACGCAGACCGTCGCCGAACTGCCGCCGCAGCCGACCTCCCTTGCCCAGGGCGGTGGCGTCGAAATCCCCTGCGCCCGCTATGTCGGCCAGCCGATGCAGCGCTGCGCGGCAGCCATCGTGCACAAAGGCGCCGACAAGGCCGATATCACCGTGACCTGGCCCGACGGCGGCACGCGCCTCATCTCCTTCTATGCCGGCCTGCCGGCCGGCTCGGACGGCGAGAGCGATTTCCGCTTCACCCGCGAGGGCAGCCTGAGCATGATCCGCATTGGCGTCTCCGAACGCTTCGAGATCACCGACACGGTGGCGTTTGGACGCTAGGGATTAGGCAGTAGGCAGTAGGGAATAGGCAGTAGGGGCGTACGTCCAAGGCGCTTGAAAAGCCCAACTGCCTCCTGCCCAACCCCTACTGCCTATTTCCTGCTGCCTAATCCCGCATTTTCGGGGTTACATCCGCCAAAACTCTTCCCTATAAGGCCCACCTAGCCTGATACCAGAATCGCGAGCACAACCGGCCGGGTCTTCCCGTCCCGGTTTTTTGTGCAAGCCGCCCGCCGAACGGACCTATGACATGCCAAGACGCACCGACATCAAGTCGATCCTGATCATCGGGGCCGGCCCCATCGTCATAGGCCAGGCCTGCGAATTCGACTATTCCGGTACCCAGGCCTGCAAGGCGCTGAAGGAGGAAGGCTTCCGCGTCATCCTGGTCAATTCCAACCCGGCCACCATCATGACCGACCCGGAACTCGCCGACGCCACCTATATCGAGCCGATCACGCCGGAAGTCGTCGCCAAGATCATCGCCAAGGAGCGGCCGGACGCGCTGCTGCCGACCATGGGCGGCCAGACCGCGCTCAACACCGCTTTGTCGCTGCGCCGCATGGGTGTGCTCGACCGCTACAATGTCGAGATGATCGGCGCCGACGCCACCGCCATCGACAAGGCCGAGGACCGCGCGCTGTTTCGCGAGGCGATGAGCAAGATCGGCCTGGAAACGCCGAAGTCGATGCTGGCCAACGCCACCGACGTCAAGAACGCCGACCGCAAGACGCATGAGGCAGAGCGCGCCGCACTGAAGGCCGAGAAGCCGGAAAATCTCGACGCCGAACTCGACGCGCTGGAAACCCGCTGGAACCTCGGCGAAGGCGACCGCAAGCAGCGCTACATCAGCCATGCCATGGCGATCGCCGCCCAGGCGCTCGACCATGTCGGTCTGCCCGCCATCATCCGCCCGTCCTTCACCATGGGCGGCACCGGCGGCGGCATCGCCTACAACAGGGCCGAATTCTACGACATCGTCCAGTCCGGCCTCGACGCCTCGCCGACCACCGAAGTGCTGATCGAGGAGAGCGTGCTCGGCTGGAAGGAGTATGAGATGGAGGTCGTCCGCGACAAGGCGGACAATTGCATCATCGTCTGCTCGATCGAAAACATCGACCCGATGGGCGTGCATACGGGTGACTCGATCACCGTCGCCCCGGCGCTGACCCTCACGGACAAAGAATACCAGATGATGCGCAACGCCTCGATCGCGGTGCTGCGCGAGATCGGCGTCGAGACCGGCGGCTCCAACGTGCAGTTCGCCGTCAATCCGGCCGATGGCCGCCTCGTCGTCATCGAGATGAACCCGCGCGTCTCGCGCTCCTCCGCGCTCGCCTCCAAGGCGACCGGCTTCCCCATCGCCAAGATCGCCGCCAAGCTTGCCGTCGGCTACACGCTGGACGAGTTGGAGAACGACATCACCGGCGGCGCGACGCCCGCCTCGTTCGAGCCGTCGATCGACTACGTCGTCACCAAAATCCCGCGCTTTGCCTTCGAAAAATTCCCCGGCGCCGAGCCGGTGCTGACGACCGCCATGAAGTCGGTCGGCGAAGTCATGGCCATCGGCCGCACCTTCCAGGAGTCTTTGCAGAAGGCGCTGCGCGGGCTGGAAACCGGCCTGACCGGCCTCGACGAGATCGAAATCCCCGGCCTCGGCCATGGGGCGACGGTTGCCAACCACGCCGACGACCGCAACGCCATCCGTGCCGCGCTCGGCACGCCGACGCCCGACAGGCTGCGCATGGTGGCGCAGGCGATCCGCATGGGCACCTCGCTGGAAGACGTGCACGCAATGTGCAAGATCGACCCGTGGTTCCTCGAACAGATCGCCGGCATCCTGGCCATGGAAGCCCGCATCCGCGAGCACGGCATTCCGCAGGATGCCGTCAACCTGCGCATGCTGAAGGCCATGGGTTTCTCCGACGCCCGCCTGGCGTCGCTGACCAGGACCGACGCCGAAGTGGTCACGAAGATCCGCGAAAAACTCGACGTTCATCCCGTCTACAAGCGCATCGACACGTGTGCCGCCGAGTTCGCCTCGCCCACCGCCTACATGTACTCGACCTATGAAGTGCCGTTCGCAGGCAGCCTCGCCAACGAGGCGCAGGTCTCGTCGCGCAAGAAGGTGGTTATCCTCGGCGGCGGACCGAACCGCATCGGCCAGGGCATCGAATTCGACTATTGCTGCTGCCATGCCGCCTTCGCCCTGCGCGATGCCGGCTATGAAGCGATCATGATCAACTGCAACCCGGAGACGGTGTCGACCGACTACGACACGTCGGACCGGCTCTATTTCGATCCGCTGACGGCGGAGGACGTGCTGGAGATCCTGCGCGCCGAGCAGGCCTCGGGCGAACTGGTCGGCGTCATCGTCCAGTTCGGCGGCCAGACGCCGCTGAAGCTGGCGGATGCGCTGGAGAAGGCCGGCATCCCGATCCTCGGCACCTCGCCCGACATGATCGACCTGGCCGAAGACCGCGACCGCTTCCAGAAGCTCCTGCACAAGCTCGGCCTCAGCCAGCCGAAGAACGGCATCGCCTATTCGGTCGAACAGGCCCGCCTCGTCGCCGGCGAGCTCGGTTTCCCCTTGGTGGTGCGCCCGTCCTATGTGCTGGGCGGCCGCGCCATGCAGATCATCCATGACGAGAGCATGCTGCAGAGCTACCTGCTCGACACCGTGCCCGGCCTGGTGCCGGAGGACATCAAGCAGAAATACCCCAACGACAAGACCGGCCAGATCAACACACTGCTGGGCAAGAACCCGCTTTTGTTCGACACCTATCTCTCAGGCGCCATCGAGGTCGATGTCGACTGCCTCTGCGACGGCAAGGCGACCTTTGTGTCGGGCATTCTAGAACACATCGAGGAGGCCGGCATCCATTCTGGCGACAGTGCTTGCTCGCTGCCCGTGCACTCGCTGCCTTCGGAGCTGGTCGACGAGCTTGAGCGCCAGACGGCGGCCCTCGCCCGCGCGCTCAATGTCGGCGGGCTGATGAACGTGCAGTACGCGATCAAGGACGGCACGGTCTATGTGCTGGAGGTCAACCCGCGCGCGTCACGCACGGTCCCCTTCGTCGCCAAGACCATCGGTCGTCCCATCGCGAAAATCGCCGCCCGCATCATGGCCGGCGAAACGCTGGAAGACGCCTTCGCCCATTACGGCGCCATGCCCGACCCCAGAAATCCCGGCCACATCGCGGTCAAGGAAGCCGTCTTCCCCTTCGCCCGCTTCCCCGGCGTCGACATCCTGCTCGGCCCGGAAATGCGCTCGACCGGTGAGGTCATGGGCCTCGACCGCGATTTTGCCCTCGCCTTCGCCAAGAGCCAGCTCGGCGCCGGCGTCGACCTGCCACGCTCCGGCACGCTGTTCGTCTCGGTGCGCGACGAGGACAAGAAAGGCATATTGCCGGCGGTCAAGCGCCTCGCCGGCCTCGGCTTCAAGGTGCTGGCGACCTCAGGCACGCAGCGCTTCCTCGCCGAAAACGGCGTCGTGGCCGAAAAGATCAACAAGGTCCTCGAAGGCCGCCCCCACATCGAAGACGCCATCCGCAACCGCCAGGTCCAGATCGTCTTCAACACCACGGACGGCCAGAAGGCGGTGTCGGACTCCAAGTCGCTGCGCCGGGCGACGCTGATGCAGAAAGTGCCGTACTACACGACGCTGTCAGGTGCGGCGGCCGTGGCCGAGGCGATCGCGGCGCTGAAGGCGGGGAGTTTGGAAGTCAGGCCGTTGCAGGAGTATTTTGCTTAGGGCGACTAGCTCCCTTCTCCCCGTTCAACGGGGAGAAGGTGCCGGCAGGCGGATGAGCGGCGGCGCTCACATCTCAAATTGGATTGGCGAGCCTAGCTCGCAACGTCGGCGACAACTGCTTTCGCAGCCTTGTTCTTAGTCCGTTCCAATTTGTTCAGTGCCTTTCGCATTCTAGCGACGGCCTCCTTTGCCTTGTCGCCTTCGATCGTATCCCGCTTGATTACTTCGTTCTCAATCAACTGAGATAGGTTCTCATTGCCGACCTTGATGTCGGGAAACAGCTTCCGGATTTCGCGACGCACCACCGAAATTACAGCTTCGGAACGGATGATCGCCGAAACCGTAAACTTGTTGAACAACTGGGCCTGCTGATGAAAGGCATCCATCGCATCGGTCGTCAGCCCCTCCTTGGCGTATAGGAAGAGGCACTGCAGATGATCCTCATTCTTGGGATTCATGTCGGCGAGGACGATGCGGCAAACTTCTTCGTGGCTGATCTGATTTGCCACATAGATACGGACCAGTCGCCATTCGACTGCATTGGTCAGGATGACCCAGTGAATGCCTTGGTGAGCCCCGTAGTCGATAACTTGCCTCAGGTGATTATCAGCCAGGCTGCTGCCTGCTGATTTCACTTCGACAAGCAATCGCAGTTTTCCCGCGATCTTGATCGCGAGATCACAGTATGTCGCCTTGATCTGATGTTCCGACGTTAGTTCGTCATATTTATCGTAACCGAAAATGTCGGCCAAGATATCCTTGACCAAGGTAACCGTGTCGGCCTCCGCGACATCGGATTTTTGCTGCGCCAGCGTGATCCGCTGATACTTCTTGAGATTCGACGCAACTCGCTCAATAAATTTCTTCGGTAATTTGTTCAATGACTCGCCCTCCCTATCCCGGAGAGAGTTGAGAGCGAGTTTACTTGAAAGACAAGCAAAAACTTATGTTAGGACGCACCGACCTTCGCAGGCTCAGGGCATTCGAAGCTCGAAAAGCCAAGCAATTGGCCTTTCGTCCGCTGCGCTGACCGCCTCTCACTCTCACCCCACCGCCACACACTCGATCTCGATATCAAACTCCATCGGCCATGACGCCACTGGCACAAACGTCCGCGATGGCGCGTTTTCGGGGAAATACCTGGCATAGACCCGGTTGATCGCGTTGTAGAAGCCGGCATTGACGGCGTAGATGCGCACCATCACCACATTGTCGAGCGAGGTGCCGGCTGCTTCCAGGCAATGTTTCAGCGCCTTCAGCGACGCCTCGGTCTGTACCTCGATGTCGCCCTTGACCAGCCTGCCGGTCAAGAGATCGAGCGGTGGCGTGCCGGAGACGAAGACCAGCCCGGCGGCCCTGGTCACCAGCGACAACGGCACGCCCAGCGCGCGCACCGCCGCCGACAGCACCGACACTTCGACGATTTCCTTGGTCATGACGATCTCCCTGTGGTTACGGCGAGCTTATCTCGCTTCCGGCTGAACACCAGCGCTCGGCATTGTCGTCGGCAAGTCGCCGCTCAATGGAAGCCACGCGTCACCATGAAGCGGCGTTTGCTGGCCCAAAATTTCAGGAAACAACCAGCATGGATGCCGGTTCGAGAGGGAAGACTCACGCCACCGCCACGCACTCGATCTCGATATCGAATTCCATCGGCCACGACGCCACCGGCACAAAACTCCGCGCCGGCGGGTTGGTGGAGAAATACTTGGCGTAAACCCGGTTGATGGCGTTGTAGAAGCCGGAATTGACGGCGTAGATGCGCACCATCACCACATTGTCCAGCGAAGTGCCGGCCGCTTCCAGGCAGTGTTTCAGCGCCTTCAGCGACGCCTCAGTCTGCGTTTCGATGTCGCCGCGCACCATCTCGCCGGTCACCATGTCCACCGGCGGCGTCGCCGAGATGAAAACGAAGCCATTGGCCTTCACCGCCGTCGAACAGGGCAGGCCGAGCGAGCGCACCTTGTCCGACATGACAGGTACTTCGATGACTTGCTTTTTCATGGTGATGCTCCCTGGGTTGGGGGGAGCTTATCGTGGCGGCCAGCGAACGCCAGCGTCGTTCTTCCTTCTCCTCCTTGTGGGGTGAGCAGCCGGATCGCGAAGCGAATTCATCGTGCCAGTGGCACGATGAAAGGCCGGCGAACGCCGGGACGCTGCGAAGCAGCGGGGACCCGGCAGGTGGATCAGCCTCCCCCGGCCCTTCGCATGGCTCAGGGCGTTCGAAGCTCGAAAAGCCAAGGGTCAAGCCGCGCTCTAATGCACCGCCGCCAAATCCTTCAAATGCATCTCGTGCATCTTCAGCGTTTCCAGCGTCTTCTTGGCGAATTCCTTCAGCGCCGGGTCGTCGCCGGATTGCGCATAGGTGGAAACCATCGCCACGGCCTGCTTGTGTGCCTGCGTCTGCAAGGTGATGTATTTGGCCTGGAAGGCGTCGCCGTCGAGCGCCTTGAGTTGGTCGAGCATCGCCTGGTCGTTCGGCTGCAACGGCGGGCCTTGCGGGGTGACGGACGCCGTGGTCTGGCTCTTATCAAGCGCCGCCTTGAAATCTTCGCCGGCCTTGGTGTGATCCTTGACCATCAGTGCGGCGAAATCCTTCACATCGGCCGCGACGGCTTTTTTCTCGGCCAGCTTGCCGCTTTCGATCTCGAAGCGGTTGGCGCTGGCCAGGGTCCTGGTGAAGGTTTCGGTGTCGACCTTGTTCTCAGAAACGGGCGGCACGTCGCTGGACGGCTGTTGGGAAAAGGCTGAAGGCGTTCCGGCGAGAAGGGCCAGCATGGCGGTGGCGAGATGCGGTTTCATCGAAGCGCTCCGTGAGAGGTGTCCTCGAAGGCCCAACGCGGCAGAGGCGGTGAGGTTGCCGACGCGCCGCTTCTCCAGTCCGAAGGATGAAAAGCGGCCTCACGATTGCAGCGTGACCCCTGCTCTACGGGCGACGAGGCCCCAGCAGGAAGGCCGTCATGGTTGCGCTCACGCACGCCACCGCCAACAACGCAACGACGCCCGAAGCTCCGGCCCTGCGGCGAATTGAAACAAGGTTGTCTGAAGCGGGAGCATTGTGAACCAGTCCGTACAAGTCGGACCTGCTGCCATGCCGAACGGAATAGGCGCGGGTCAACTCCGCACCGAGTAGAAAGATTTCTGATGAATAGTAGACCCAGAGCAGTATGACGAGCAGCCCTCCGGCCGCGCCATATGAGGAAGCGATTGCACTTGTGCCGATATACCAACCGATAAGCGACTTCCCCAACGTGAACAGAGCGGCGGTGACGACAGCGCCGATCCAGACATCCCGCCATTCCAAGGCACGGTCCGGCAGGACTTTGTAGATCGCGGCAAACATCACGGTGATCAGGGAAAAGGATATCAGGGTGTTGATCGCGCTCAGAACAAATTCGCCGAACGGCAATTGAGCGCTGATCAAATTGCCCAAAGCCGAGATCGCCGCGCTCGCCACCAAAGAGACCAGCAACATAAAGCCGAGGGCGGCGACCAGGCCAAGACTTGCCGCACGGGCGCGCAAGAGCCGCGACAGCGAACTCCCTTTCGCTTCAACCTTCCATATTGCATTCAGGGCCTGCTGCATCTCGCCAAACACCGCGGAGGCGGTGACGAGCAAAGTGGCCATGCCGATGATGGCCGCCAGGGTCCCCGATGATTTGCTGGATGCCCCTTCGAGCGCGGTTTGAAGGACCGCCGCGCTGTCCGAACCCATCAGCCCCGAGATCTGAGCAGACAAAGCCAATTGCGCTGCGTCATGCCCAAACGCAATGCCTGCTATCGCGACGACAATTATCAGAACCGGGGCCAGCGACGTGGCGGCATAAAAGGCCATCGCCGCGCCGTGGCTAAGGGCATTGTCGTTGACAAAGCCAACCAGGCTTTCTCGCACCAAGTCCCGCAGGCTGCTGACTGTTGTCGGTCGCATTTCGAATCCGTGAAGGGGGTCGAAACCGTCTCCTATCAATGCGGCGGGCCTTCCGATGTTCCGGCCGAAGCAGGCACCAGCCCCGCCTGGCTCGTCGAGCAGGTGGGATAGCGACCACTTGCCGAAAGCCATTCCAAGATGAAGCGCGGCGACTGAAGCCGAAACGTCCTGATGTCAGTGACAGCACGCCTCGCCATACTGCAGCTGCTCGTGCCAATCCGGCCGGCCCTGCGGCGTGAAATCCATCAGGTTCCACAGGATCTCGCAGGTGCCGATGGCGCGCGGGTCCTGGCCGGGCTCCGGCGGCGCGAAGCCGAGCTCGGACGACCAGAAATGGCGGATAGCGTCGCCGTCGCGGTGAAACACCGACAGCAGCGGGATCTGCGCGCCATCGGCGTCCTCGGCATTGTAGTCGCGCTTGAAGCTGTTGGCGGCCGACGACACCAGCCGCATGTTCTTCCAGCCACGATCGCGGCTGAGCGTAACGAGATTTTCCAGCGCGGTTTTCGCCACAACCGCAAAATTGAAGCCGGCGGCTTCGAGATGGCCGACGGCCCCGTCCCACTGGTCGAGCAGCGCCGTGCAGGACGGGCATGGCTGGTCCGGCCGGGCGAGCTTGGCCGTGCCGCCGCTCGCCGCCACGTCGCGCGTTTCCTGGGGATGGCGCGGAAACATCATCTGGTAGAGGATGAGCGAATCCTTGCCCGGCGCGAACAGTTCCGACAGTTTTGTCTTCGCCGGCCTTCCGTCGGCACCGAGCGCATCGAAGACATAGTCCTGGCGGATCAGCCCGCCCGGCGGCAGCGCGCGCCGCGCCTCGGCCACGGCTTCCATGGCGCGGCGCAGCTCGATTTCCTTCTTCAGAAGCTTTTCGCGGGCGGTGCGATATTTCGCGGATTCGTTGGGAAAGGTGATCATGATCGGCTCCCTTAAGTCGGCGCCGGCGTCCCGGCGCTGTTGTTCTGCGACCCAAGGACGTTTGGCGACGACCGGTTCCCGACATTTCTTCGGATGGCGCGGCGATTCATTGCAAGGGAACCTCCCAGGCTTCCCGGCATTCTCACGGCAAGGTAAAGCGAGCCGTGGGGGGACAAAATGCACGAAGCCGACGAGATCGACCTGCGCTGCCCGCAAGTGGTGGCCGACAATGCCGCCAAGGGCTTGCGGCTGCGCGGAGAGTTCAGCCGTGGCGGCACCGAGATCGGCGTGGCGCGGGCGACCGAACTGAAGAACCGCGAGAAGCTCGCGCCGTCCACCATCCGCCGCATGGTCAGCTACTTTGCCCGCCACGAGATTGACAAGCGCGGCAAGAATTACGGCAATGAGGACAACCCGTCGGCCGGCTATATCGCCTGGCTGCTGTGGGGTGGCGATGAGGGCCGCGCCTGGGCGCTGGAGATCAAGCAGAAGATCGGCAACGCGCCGGATATTTAGGGAGAAGATCGCGCATGAAGGCAGGCCCCGAAACCCCAGCGCGGGACCTGCCTTGGAGGCGCCGACACATGCCGGTGCGGCTTCCTCCTGTGCCCAGCTGATCGACGATCCAGATCAGCCGTTTGGCGTCATGACGCTTCGTTAGCATGGACCGACGGCCGCTTATGTGAAGCTGTTCACATTGCGCCGGGTTTTCCGCTCGGCGGCGGGAAAATCGGCCGGCACCAACCGGCAGGAAGCGATCGGCCCTTAGCCTTCCCATGCTACGGGCATCATCCCCGTCCGCTCGTAGAGCCGCACGGCGGCGGCATTCTCGACCGTGTTGGTCTTGAGGTCGACATGGGCCGCACCGCGGTCGCGAAAGGTGGCGAAGGCTTGCCACATCAACGCCTCGCCGATGCCCTTGCCGCGCGCCTCGGGGTGAACGGCGAGATCCTTGATGAAAGCAGACGTCCAGCACAGCGCCGCTGCCGCCAGCCGGCCCTTGCCGTCGATGACGAGGAAGCACAGCGCCGGGTCGAATTCGGGATCATCCGATATGCGTGGCCACCATTCGTCGAACGGGCCGTCGGCGCCGTCGTCGAACACCTCGCTCAGCAGCGCATGAAGGGGTCGTGCGTCGCCTGGCTCGAAGCAGCGCATGGCAAAACCTTCCGGCCAGTGCGGTGCAACGAGCGTCTCGTCGAGGATCTTGCGCAGCCGGATGTCGTTGAGGGCCGGCGGGCGCGGTTCAGGCATCGCGCTCAGGCGTCGGGCTGCGGACGTCGCTTGCGGTCGACACCGAGGCCGGTCGCCTCGAGCAGGCCCTTGCGCTTGGCGTCGAAATAATAGCCGGTCTGGTAGAGCCAGTCGGCCTTCTTGGCGTTGCCGCCGGCCACCAGCCAGGCGCCGCGCAGATATTTGACCGCGTATTTCAGATTGGTCTCGGCGTCGAACAGGCCCTTGGCCGGGCCGTCATAGCCCATGCCGCGCGCCGTCGCGTGCTTGATCTGCATCAGCCCCCAATGGCCATTGTTGTAAGCCTTGGGATTGAAGGTGCTCTCGCGGTTGACGACATGGCGCACCAGATCCACCGGCACCTGGTAGAGCGCGGCGTATTTGACGATCAGACGGTCGACATCGCCACGCATGCCCGTGTGCTCTTCCTGCGCCGGGCCAAGCGGCGCGGAGGGGAACTGCACCAGGGAAGCCGGGTTCTGCGGCACCACATAGGCGACCTGCTGCACCCCTGGCAGTTTCTGGCCGCTGCCGGCGACCGCCGGCACAATGAGCCCGGCGGTGGTGTAGGTCTGAGCCGCCTGAGCCGCCTTGACGGGCTTACCCGCCCTGGCCGGCGGCGGCGCCTGCCAGGCGTTGGCGGTCATGACAGCGGGCACGGCGGGTGCGGCCGGCGTGGAGCCGGCAAAGGCGGCGGTCGCCATGGCCGGCTGGGCGGCGGGATCAAGCGCCGGCGCGGTCGCCGGCGTCAATTCGGCGGTCTGGACGGGCGGAATACCCGAGGATTGCGGCAGCACCGAAACCGTCTCAGGCAGCGCTATGGTGAAGCCGGCATCGCTGCCGGCAACGGTCGCGGTTTCGGTCAGGGACGGCGCAGGCTTCATCTGCGACGTCGAGGTGCAGCCGCTGATGCCGGCTGCCGCCACGATCACGCCGATCGCGATAAGGGTTTGTTTTGCTGGCAAGCCGCGCTCGGGTCCGGTTCGTCGGGGTGTTAAGAAATCCCTTACACCAGCGATTCCAGGGTAGCAATCGGGGCCATCCGGTGGTTTTCGGGTGGCGAGACGCGGGCGGTGATGCCATATTGTTCCTGATATGTACCGGCAGGAATCCCGGATTTCGCCACTTTGCGGAAAGGAGCGCATCATGGAAACGACACCGTCGATCACAGCTGGCCACGAAGTGTTAGAAACAGTGATCGGTTTCATGGGCATCGCCTGGAGCGAAAAGGGCCTGATCCGGCTCTGCCTGCCCGAACGCAGCCGTGAATCGGTGGAACGGCGGCTGATGCGCCATAGCGGTGTTTCCGCCTCCACGGCGCAGCCGCCATGGGTGGTCGAACTCATTGCTTCGATCAAGGCTTACGCCGCCGGCGAGGACGTCGATTTCTCCAATGTTCCGGTCGATCTCGACGGCGTCGACGACTTCCGCCTGGCCATCTACGACGCGGCACGCAAACTCAGCTATGGCGAGACCACCACCTATGGCGAACTCGCCAAGCGCGCCGGTCATGCCGGCCTGCCGCGCGAAACCGGTGCGGCCCTCGGCGCCAATCCGGTGCCGCTGGTCATCCCCTGCCACCGCATCCTGGCGGCCGGCGGCAAGATCGGCGGCTTCTCGGCGCCCGGCGGCTCCGTCACCAAGGAAAAGATGCTGGCCATGGAAGGCGTGCGCGTCGGCCCGCCGCCACCGGCGCAGGTATCCTTCGGCTTCTGAGCCGCCGGCGCGGACGCTGCCCCTACTTGGCGTCGCCCTAATTGTTGTGGAAAAATCGCCGGCGGAAATGCCGGTCATTGTCCGGCCGCTTGCAGTTGTAGACCGGGCAGGACTTGTTGTCGGCGCTCGGCACATAGGCGCGCGTCCGCACCTCGCCCATGGTGCAGAATTGCTGGCTCTGCACATAGCGGTCGTAGAGCGGCAGCCCAGGCACGCGTTTCGACTGGTAGCGCAGGATGACCGCGCCTTGCCTGGCGATCGTCGACTGCAGCTTGCCGCAGCTCATATGCGTCGGGTCATAGCGCGAGATCGCCTGCGCCTCGGCGGCCACCAGCGTCAGACAGGCGGCAAGCACTATGGTTTTCATGGTTTCCTCCCCTGATCCGCCGCCCACGGACAGCGCGATCCGCCGCGACGGTTCCACCAGATTGGGGCGGCCGTTGGGCAGGCCTTCAATCACAGCTTTCTCACGCAGTCTTGTTTTTGGAACGAAAGCAGCCTATATCAGCCCCATTGATATTTCGGCCGATCGATCCGGGCCTCGCGATCTTCGCGTTTGCTGACGTCTATCTCCAAAATCTCGATGCACACCGGCTGGACTTCGGTCCGGTCAAACCAAAGCAAATGCAAGGACTATTTTTATGGCAACTGGAACGGTCAAGTGGTTCAACGCCACCAAGGGCTTCGGCTTCATCCAGCCTGACGCGGGCGGCGCGGACGTTTTCGTCCACATCTCCGCTGTCGAGCGCGCTGGACTGTCGACCCTGGTCGAAGGCCAGAAGATCAACTTCGAGATCGAGCAGGACCGCCGCACTGGCAAGTCGTCCGCTGGATCTCTGAGCAAGGCAGCCTGATTTTGCGAATGGCGCGCGCCGGGCGAGAGCTCGGGGCGCGCGGCAAGTCACGGATGTACTGACGGTCGCGCGAGAAGCGGGCCCGGAGCGGAAAGACCCGACAAGCTGGAACAGCAGATAGCTGCCAGCCCGGACCGGACGCTCCCAATCAGGCTACCAAGCATGGGAAGGCGGGATTTATCCCGCCTTTTTGTTTGTCTGGGTTCAGCCATTTAACTTTGCAACCCCGATGATCGAGGCCGATGCAAAGGCAGGTCGACTGGACGAGTTTGCCAAAAAGGCGTTGGCCGAAGTTCGAGCCGGAAACTTTCGACGTCTTTAGCCGCAGCGCCGAGGCCTTTTCAAGAATTCGCTCTGGCGAGTCAGATAGCGTGGTTTTCGAAAACGGGGGCGGAGCGTACGTTTAAGACGTGAGCACCGGAAGCGCAGAAAACCGCGCTAGGTGGCCGCCGGAGTAGAATAATTGAGAAGGTCTCAACCCACCCACTCGATTGGCACGTGCCCCGGATCCGCCTCGACGCGGCCAAGCCAGGCCACGACAGCCGGATAGGCGTCGAGCTGGAAGCCGCCCTGCTCGGCCGTGTGCGTGTAGGCATAGAGCGCGATGTCGGCGACGCTGAAGGCAGTGCCGGCGAAGAAGGCGTTGTTCTCCAGATATCTGTTCATCACGCCGAGCGCCTTGTGGCCGCGCTCCAGCGTCATCGCCAGCCGCTCGGGCGTCGCATCCCTGGCGCGTTCGGGAAAGGTCAGGAGGGCCTTGCGCACGGCGATATAGGGCTCGTGGCTGTATTGCTCGAAGAACAGCCATTGATAGGCGAGCCCACGTTCATACTTGTCCGCCGGCAGGAAGCGCGTGCCTTCGGCGAGATAGAGCAGGATGGCGTTGGACTCGGCCAGCCGGCGGCCGTCGTCGAGTTCGAGCAGCGGCACCATGGCATTCGGGTTCTTGGCAACGAAATCGGCTTTGCGCGTGTCGCCGGTATGCGAACTCACCTCGATCGTGGTGAAGGCGAGGCCAAGCTTGGCCATCAGCAGGCGCGGCTTGTAGCAATTGCCGCTGTCGATCATGCTGTAGAGTATCATGGATCGGTCCCCAGAGCTGCCCTGACCAGGCGATTATCGCAGCCGCCGTGCCTTCAACCAATGATTTGTTTTGGTGGGACAATCAGCGGCGCTGATGAGAGCATCCTTCTCCCCGTAGAACGGGGAGAAGGACGCTGTGGCACCGCTTTCGCCAGTCGCCGAAGTCGCTTAGCCGAACAGCGGCACGACATTGTTCTCCCTGCCCAGCAGCGCATCGATAACGAGCGGTTCTTCGTTGAAGATGGTGCCGGCCAGCGCCGGCCGTGCGAGAAGATAGCCCTGCAGCAGGTCGACGCCGCCGTCGAGCGCGACGCGCAGATGGACGGGCTGCTCGATGCCTTCGACAAGCACCCTGGCGCCGCGGTCATGCAGGCTGGAGACCAGCGGGCGGAAGAAGCGTTCGGCGGCGGCATGGCGGCAGAATTCCGCGAACCAGCCGCCATCGATCTTGACGATGTCGGGCTGAAGCAGGCTCACCCGCTCCTCGGTCGAATGGCCGGTACCGAAATCGTCGATGGCGATGCGGATGCCGTCGCGCCGCATTTCACGCACCAGGTGGGCCAGAAGCGCTTCGTCCGCCGCCTGTTCGGTGATTTCGCAGACCAGCATGCCGGGGGCGAGGCCGAGTTCGCCGAGATGCCGGCTCATCAGCCTGATCTCGGCCAGCGCCCGCCCGGAATGGTCGTTGACCATCGGATTGTAGTTGAAGAACAGATCGAGCCCGTCGACGCCGATATTGTGGAAATTCCTGAGATGCAGCACCCGGCACATGGTCTCGACAAACACCCGGTCCTCCGGGGCAACGCTTTCGAAGAACGCCCGCGCCGACCCTGCCCTGCCGGCGCGGTGCGGCTCGATCAGGCCCTCGACCGCCACTGCGTGCAGCGAACGCCCAAGCGGCGCGAAGATCGGCTGGTAGGCGCTGCGCAGGCGGAACTCGCCATGGACGCCGTATTCGATGCCGATCTCGTCAACGAAGATCGCCTCGCCGACATTGCGCCGCCGCTCGATCCTCATGGCGCGACCCTGCGCCCGAAGGCTTTTGCCGGCCGCGCCGTACGCGGAGCGACGGTGGAGGCAGTGGACGCATCACTTGCGGCGGCAACCGGGTCCGGAGTTTTCCCGAAAACACGGAAACTCGTCGGCGCCAGTTCCGGCCGCGCCAGCACGAAACCTTGGACCATGGAAGCGCCGGACTTTTCGGCGAGCTCCAGCTGCCACCCTTCCTCGATGCCCTCGAACACCGTGCGGATGCCCTGTTCTTCGAAGCTTTTGACCATCGTCGTCAACAGCGCGAAGCCGGCGCCGGACTCCATCAGCTGCGTGATCCAGGTGGCGTCGAACTTGACGATGTCGGGCCGCAACTCCTTGATGCGGTTGATGTCGGAATCGTCGGCGCCATAGTCATCGACGGCGATGCGAAACCCGTTGCCCTTGAGTGCGGCGACGAAGCTGTGCAGGGTCTCCTGCGATGCCGATCTCTGCTCGGTCACCTCGCACACGACACGGCCCGGATCGATGCCGGCCTCGTGCAGCACCAGCCGCATTTCGCGCAGGGCATTGTCGGCGATCGACCGCTCGGTGAACACCGACGGGTCGAAATTGACGAAGATCGACGCCTCCTGCGGCAGGCAGGCGCCGGCATTGAGCAGATGCAATGTCCTGGTCAGCGCCTCGACATGCAGGCGGTCGGCGGCCGGACAGGTCGAGAAGAAGGCCATCGGCGATTGCGGCTCGCCGTCGCGAAACGGCCGGATCAGCCCTTCGAAGGCGGCAACCGACAGCTTGCCCTCCTTGAACGCGAAGATCGGCTGGAAGGCGCTTTGCAGCGTGTAGATGCCCCAGACACCTGACGAGGTGCCGTCATCATGACGGATGATATGGGCAAGCCCGATGCTGCGCGACAAGGGTTCCCTCGCTCCGCGAAATGGCGGAATGGATTGCGATCCTGCCACTCAAGCCCTTACCGCCCGTTAATGAATTTTTTGTTGCCGCCTACAGGTGGCAATCACGGCTCGGTGAGGCCTGGATCAGCCGACAATGCTTGCACTGAGCGAAATCATGCGACATGAGAAGCGCCGCGGCCGCTCCTGGCCGCGCCGATCTTCCCAAGGAGAGATATCTGGTCATGGCCTTTCTTGCCGACACCCTTTCCCGCGTAAAGCCTTCCGCCACCATCGCGGTGACGCAGAAAGCGCGCGAGCTGAAAAATGCCGGCCGTGACATTATCGGCCTCGGCGCCGGCGAACCGGATTTCGACACGCCCGACAACATCAAGAATGCGGCGATCGAAGCCATCCGCCGTGGCGAAACCAAGTACCCGCCGGTTTCGGGCATTGTGCCGCTGCGCGAGGCGATCGCAAAAAAATTCAAGCGCGAGAACAATCTCGACTACAAGCCCGAGCAGACCATTGTCGGCACCGGCGGCAAGCAGATCCTGTTCAACGCCTTCATGGCGACGCTGAACCCCGGCGACGAGGTCATCATCCCCCGCCCCTACTGGGTCAGCTACCCCGAAATGGTGGCGATCTGCGGCGGCACGTCGGTGTTCGCCGACACCTCGATCGACAATGGCTTCAAGCTGACGGCCGAAGTGCTGGAGAAGGCGATCACGCCGAAGACCAAATGGCTGCTGATGAACTCGCCGTCCAACCCGTCGGGCGCGGCCTACACGCAAGCCGAACTGCGCGCGCTGGCCGACGTGCTGTTGAAGCATCCGCATGTCTGGACGCTGACCGACGACATGTACGAGCACCTGACCTATGGCGACTTCGTCTTCAAGACCATCGCCGAAGTCGAGCCGAAGCTCTATGAGCGCACGCTGACCATGAACGGCGTGTCGAAAGCCTATGCCATGACCGGCTGGCGCATCGGCTATGCAGCCGGTCCGGTCCAGCTGATCAAGGCGATGGACATGATCCAGGGCCAGCAGACCTCGGGCGCCTGCACCATCGCCCAATGGGCTTCCGTCGAGGCGCTCAACGGCCCACAGGACTTCATCGCGAAGAACAAGGCGATCTTCCAGGGGCGGCGCGACCTCGTCGTCTCGATGCTCAACCAGGCCCGCGGCATCACGTGCCCGTCGCCGGAAGGCGCCTTCTATGTCTATCCGTCCTGTGCCCAGCTGATCGGCAAGAAGACCAAGGCCGGCAAGGTGATCGACACCGACGAGGCCTTCTGTTCGGAACTGCTCGAGGCGGAAGGTGTTGCGGTGGTGTTCGGCTCGGCCTTCGGCCTCGGCCCCAACTTCCGCATCTCCTATGCGACCTCGGAGTCGCTGCTGGAGGAAGCCTGCACGCGCATCCAGCGCTTCACGGCATCGCTGACCTGATCGGATCGATCTGGCGACAAAAGAAACCCGGCGCCATCATCGCTGGGTTTTTGTTGGGAGGCGAGGCTGCTTACGCCTGTTGCTTTGCTTGCCTGGCCGAACGCGCCTCGGCCGGCGCTAGGACCATGATCAGCAGAGCGGCGGTGAGGAAGGCGGCAATCGCCGCCGTCAGCATCGCGGCGTGGAAGCCGCCGGCATAGGCGGTGGCGAACAGCCGATGCACGCCACCCGCGCCGATTGCCGCGTCGGTTGCGAAATCATGCCGTGATATGGCGGCACGAGCCACCGCTTCGGCATTGCCGACACCGGCATCGCGGAGATATCCGGTCAACAGGCTCGTCGCCCGCATGCTCATCAAGGCGCCAAGCAGCGCGATGCCGATGGCCAGCCCGCTCTGGCGGGTGGCGTTGATGACGGCCGACACCATTCCGGAGCGCTCGCGTGGCGCGTAGGACATGGCGGCGGCACTGCCGGTCGGGATCGCCAGCGAATTGCCGAGACCGTTGATGATGAACAGGGCGCAGAGCAACGCGTATGGCGTCGACGGCCCGGCCCAGCACATGCCGAGCATAGAAAGCCCGATCAGCACATAGCCCGCCGTCATCAAGAGCGAATGCCCATAGCGGCCGCTCAGCCGGCCGATCCAGGGTGACACGACAATCTGGACAAGGAAGGCCGGCGCCATGCGCAGGCCGGTCTGCGTCGGCGACCAGCCCTGCACCTGCTGCAGGAACATCGAGAAGAAGAAGACGCAGCTGTAGGAGGTGAAGCCGAGTGCGAACGAGGCGACGTTGGCGACGGCAAAGCGCACGTCGCGGAACAGGCCGAGCGGCAGCATGGGCCGTGGCGTGCGCGCCTCGAAGCCAAGGAAGGCCGCCAGGCCAACGACACCGGCAATGATGGCCGTGATGGTCCAGGCATCGCCCCAGCCGTTCTCGCCGCCAGAGATCAGGCCGAAGGTCAGCGCGCCGAGCCACAGGATCGAGAGCGCCAAGCCGACAAGGTCGAGATGGGCATGTTCGGGATGCGCCGTCTCCTCGATCGACACGGCGCCCAGCGTGATGGTGAAAAGGCCGAGCGGCAGATTGATCAGGAAGATGCTCTGCCAGCCGACTGTCTGCACCAGAATGCCGCCCAGCACCGGGCCGACGACCAGAGAAACGGCGGCGAACGCGGCCCAGCCGCCGATGACGCCGGCCCGCTCGCGTGGATCGGAAAAAGCCTGCGTCAGGATCGACAGCGCGCCAGGAATAAGCAGCGAGCCGGCAATGCCTTGCACCACGCGGCCGGCGAGCAGCGCCGGCAAATTGGGCGCGACGGCACAGATCAGCGAACCGGCAACGAAGATGCCGACGCCCGCCAGCCATGAGCGCTTGCGGCCATAGCGGTCACCGATCAGCCCCGACGACAGCATGAAGGCCGACAGGCACAGCGTGTAGGAATCGACCACCCATTGCATGCCGCCGAAATCGGTGTGCAGCGCCTGTTGGATGGTCGGCAGCGCGACATTGACGATGCTGACGTCGAGCAAGGCGACAAACGTGCCGAGATAGACGGCGGCGACGAGCGGCAGGCGGTTCTTCGGCATGGTCTATCCCAACATGAAACATGCAGCCATCTATGCCACTGACCGACGGTCAGTCAATATGGATAAGTTACTTTGGAATCATTATAAAAAGCTTGTCTCGACCGTTAGAAGCAGGTTAATGAAAATCGATAAGCCAGTGCTGCGGAAAGACCCGAACGGTGAGCCGAACCCTATGCCTGTCATTGCCAGGAAGGCACTGAAACCACGCACCAAGCCAGCCGAGGTGCGCCGTGACGATATCTTGCGGGCCGCCACGTCGCTGTTCGTTGCCAAGGGCGTCGGCACCACGACGATCGACGAGATCGCCACCAGGGCCGAAGTCGCCAAAGGCACCTTCTATCTCTACTTCACCTCCAAGGAGGATGTCGTTGCCGCCCTGCGCGAGCGGTTCGTGGCGGGGTTTCGCGCCCGCATCCTGAGCGCCATGGAGGCCTGCCCGACTGATGACTGGACCGGGCGCCTGAAGAGCTTCGTCAGCGCCGGCATCGAGGCCTATCTCGATGACCATCGGCTGCACGACGTCGTCTTCCACGACCATCGCCCCGACCAGCGGCAGATGAAAGGCGACAACCCGCTGCTCGGCGATCTCTCTGCCTTGCTGGCGGCCGGCACGAAAGCCGGCGCCTGGTCCGTCGACGACCAGGACCTCGCCGCGATCGTCCTGTTCAACGGGCTGCACGGCGCAGTCGATCACGCCATCGAAGGTGGCGTGCGCGACGGCAGCGAACTCGCGGCAAACCTTTCCGCGCTGTTCCTGAGCATGGTGCGACCCAAATAGGCCCGCCGTCCGCGGCTGGTCAGGTCTTAGCTGCCATATTGCTCGCCGGAAACCGCCTCCAGCCAGTCGGCATGGACGCCGTCGAGCGCTTCCTGCATGGCAATATGCGCCATCGCCGTCTTCGGCCCGGCACCATGCCAGTGCTTCTCACCGGGCGCGAACCAGATCACGTCGCCTGCCCTGATCTCCTGGACCGGGCCGCCCCATGTCTGGGCAAGCCCGGCGCCCGAGGTGACATAAAGCGTCTGGCCGAGCGGATGTGTGTGCCAGTGGGTGCGCGCCCCCGGTTCGAAGCTGACCAGTGTCGCTCTCAGCCGCGCCGGCGCCTCCGCCTCGATGATCGGCGTCTGCAGAACCCGGCCGGTGAAGTATTTCTCCGGCGCTATGATGGTCGGCACGCTGCCGCAAGCAATGATCTTCATCGTCTGATCCTGAAACTGGTGGTGAAGCGACCGGCGGTAAACGCCGCTGCTCGTCGAGGCAAAAGCATTGTCCGCCGATATCGCCCGAGGCGCAACCGGCCGTTTCGGCTGTCTGGAGGAAGAAGCGGTTTTCTCTCCTTAACCATGAACCTTTCGCGCATGACGGCACGGGGCGAAGCAACGGCGAATTCAATGTCTTCTTAACGGCTCGCCACTAGCCGTGAGCCTGCATTGCGGGGGCCGTCGGATGAGCATACTGGCGACGATCAAGGACCATAGCGGCCGGATCTATCGCGGCATCCAGGCCCTGCTTTTGCTGAGCATCGGCGCCGCCGCATTCGGCGCTTTCGACATCTCGCGCAACCTGCCCTCGGGCGGCGCCTTCGCCGTCTCGAGCCTGGCCACCGGCCTTGCCTTGCTGGCACTGATGTACATGCGCAGCAGCGTCGTCCATCGCTTGCGCTCGGCGGAAGCGGCGGAAGCAGAAAAACATCATTTCCTGACCAGGGACGCCATGACCGGGGCGATGACCAGGCGCTACTTTCTCGAAGCGCTGCGCGATAGCTTGGGCACCATGCGCGACCGGCGCGAGGCGACTTTGCTGTTGATCGATGTCGATCATTTCAAGCAGCTCAACGACACGTTCGGGCACCAGTTCGGTGACCTGGCCCTGGTGCACCTGGTCAAGACGTCGGAACGCGTCTTTGCCGGTGGCATGGTCGGACGGTTGGGCGGCGACGAATTCGGCGTCATCATTCCGCATGGCGACCTCGCCGCCATCAACAAGGACATCAGGCAATTGCTCGATACGATGCGGGCCGGCAAATCGCATGAAGGCAAGACCATTCCGCTCTCCATCTCGGTCGGCGTGGCACTGGCGCCGGCTCATGCCTCCAACACGGCGGAACTGATGCTGGTTGCCGACCTGGCGCTCTACGAAAGCAAGGCGGCCGGCCGTGGCCGCGTCACCGTATTCGATGAGGAGATGCTGTCCGACAAGCGCTACCGGCTCCTGGTCGAGCGGGAGTTGCGCGCGGCGGTCTATCTGGGCGAACTCGAACTGCACTACCAGCCGATCGTCAATCCGGACGGGTCCGCTTATGCTCTCGAAGGGCTGATCCGCTGGCGTCATCCGGTTCGCGGGCTGATCTCGCCGGCCGAGTTCATCCCCATCGCCGAACGCTCGACCCTGATCGACATGCTCGGCGAATGGGTGTTTAAGCGGGCTTGCACCGATGTCGGCCATTTCCCCGGGCGCCGCATCTCCATCAATGTTTCGGGCGAGCAACTGAAGCGCGACGAGATCGTCACCATGTGCGACCGCGTGCTGAAGGAAACCGGTTGCTCGGCGACGCAGTTCATCATCGAGATCACCGAGACCGTGGCGACCGCCGCCACGCCCGAAATCCTGCGGCGCCTCGAAGTGTTGCGCGGCCTCGGCTTCCACATTGCGCTCGACGATTTCGGCACCGGCCATTGCGGCTTCAACTATCTGAAAACCCTGCCCATCGATAGCATCAAGATCGACCGCTCCTACATACACAGCCTTGCCCATGACCAAGTGGCGCAGATCTTCGTTTCGGCGCTGGCGCAGATCGCGCGCATCCAGGACGTCACCATCGTGGCGGAAGGTGTCGAGACGCAGGAAGAGTTCGCGCTGGCCAAGGCCGCCGGCTGCAACCGTTTCCAGGGCTACTTCTTCGGCAGGCCGGCGCCCCGCGACAAGGTGGCGCCCTTGCGCGCCATCGATGCCGAACCCTTGGCGCTGAGCGCCTGAGACCCCCACCGCACGGCAGCGGATTTCTATTTCCCTTGCCCTGCCGGCAAACAAGTGGGACGATGCTTCAGGGCAGGTGGCAACAGGAAAAGAACCCCGCCCGCGACGGTCGAACAGGCCGGCCGCCGCTCAGGACCGATTGACCACGCCTGAACCATGCATGCCAGTCGGTCCCTAGGGAAACGCCTGAGTGGAGGTCAGCCATGGGTACTCGCGCCGGAGGACGACGCACGGGACCGAAATGCATTGCCATAGTCGGTCCCTTTGCAAGCGGTAAGACGACACTTCTCGAAGCCATATTGGCCCGTACGGGCGCCATCCCCCGACAAAATCCCGTCTCATCAGGCAGCACCGTCTCGGATCATTCGCCGGAGGCGCGCGCCCACGCCATGAGCGTCGAGGCGACGATCGCAACCACCGAATTCATGGGCGAGCAGATCACCTTCGTCGATTGTCCCGGCTCGATCGAATTCTCCTTCGAGGCCGAGCCGGTGCTGGCCGCCTGCGACCTCGCGGTGGTCGTGGCCGAGGCGGACGAAAAGAAGATTCCTGCCCTGCAGCTCATCATGCGCAAGCTCGACGATCTCGGCGTGCCGCGCATCCTCTTCCTCAACAAGGTCGACAAGGCGATATCAGGCGTGCGCGACACGCTGAAGATGCTGCAACCGGCAAGCTCGGTGCCGCTCCTGCTGCGCCAGATTCCGCTGCGCAAGGACGGCGTCGTCATCGGCTCGATCGACCTGGCGCTGGAGCGTGCCTACATCTACCGCGAATATGCCGAAAGCGAAGTGGCTCAGATACCGGGCGACGATAAGGCGCGGGAACTGGAAGCGCGCTTCTCGATGCTGGAAACCCTGGCCGACCATGACGACCAGTTGATGGAACAGTTGCTCGAGGAGATCGAGCCGCCGAAGGACGCGATCTTCGATGATCTCGCCGCTGACCTGCGCGAAGGCGTGGTGACGCCGGTGCTGATCGGCACCGCCGAGAGGGGCAACGGCGTGCTGCGCCTCTTGAAGGCGATCCGCCACGACGCGCCCGACATCGAGGCGACCCGCAAGCGGCTTGGTGCCTCGGACGGCGGCGCCACCGTGGTCCAGGTGATGAAGACCATCCACACGCCGCATGGCGGCAAGCTGTCGGCGTCGCGCATCCTGTCCGGCCAGGTCGCCGATGGCTCCGAGCTGTGGCTGCCCGGCGGCGACACCGCCAAGGTTTCCGGCATCTACAAGATGCTCGGCAAGGACCAGTCCAAGCTCGCCGCCGCCAAGGCCGGTGACACGGTGGCGCTGGGCAAGCTGGACGAGGTCAAGACCGGCCAGACGCTGACCTCGGCCAAGGGCGGCACCAAGCAGCTGTTTACGTTCGAGCCGCCGCAGCCTGTCTTCGCCTTCGCGCTGCGGCCGAAGGAACGCAAGGACGAGGTCAAGATGTCGGCCGCCATCCAGCGGCTGGCCGAGGAAGATCCCTCGCTCAGCCTGCGCCACAACCAGGACTCGGCCGAGACGGTGCTGTCAGGCCATGGCGAAATGCATCTGCGCGTCGTGCGCGAGCGGCTGGAGGGCAAGAACCAGATCCCGGTCGAAGGCCACGCGCCGGCGGTGCCCTATCGCGAGACGATCCGCAAATCGGCGCAGCAGCGTGGCCGCCACAAGAAGCAGTCGGGCGGCCATGGCCAGTTCGGCGATGTGGTGATCGAGATCAAGCCGCTGCCGCGCGGCTCCGGCTTCCAGTTCACCGACACCATCACCGGCGGCGTCGTGCCGAAGACCTACATCCAGTCGGTCGAGACAGGCATACGCGATTACCTGAAGAACGGCCCGCTGGGCTTCCCCGTCGTCGACGTCGCCGTCAACCTGTCGGACGGCTCCTACCATGCGGTCGATTCTTCCGACATGGCCTTCCAGATGGCGGCCAAGCTCGCGATGAAGGAAGGCATGGCCGCCTGCTCGCCGGTGCTGCTGGAGCCGGTGATGAAGGTCGAGATCGTCACGCCGTCCGACGCGACGTCGAAGATCATCGCGCTGATCCCGCAGCGGCGCGGGCAGATCCTCGGCTATGATGCGCGGCCGGGATGGCCGGGATGGGATGTCGTCGAGGCGACCATGCCGCAGGCCGAGATCGGCGACCTGATCATCGAACTGCGCTCGGCGACCGCGGGCGTCGCCAGCTATCGCGCCGTCTTCGACCATATGGCCGAACTCACCGGCCGTCTCGCCGACGAAGCGATGAATACCAACGGCAAGGCAGCCTGATCCTGATCTTGACGCACCATCCCCTCGAACCCTTGTTCGAGGGGACAAAAACCAAAAACGACGCCCGGGAAGCCGGACGCCGTTTTGTTTGCGGACCGTTTTCTTGGGAGGGGAAACGGCAGGTCCGCCGCATGTACAGTCGCCGCTTTCGGCGGAAAGGGGTTGGGACGCGGTAGCCGCCTGAGCCCGGGCCGTACGAGTGATGCCCCCATCTCCCGTTCGAACCACACCGCGTCCTGCGCCCTTCATAGCAGCAGAAGCCATCGTTGTCATGTTACCAGAGGTTACATGACACTGTTACGCGGCAACTCTCGTGAAATTCTCAGCCATCCCGGCAGGGTCCGGGCAACAAAAAAGCCGGATCAATGAAGATCCGGCTGAGTTTGATTGGAAGTGCCTGTTAAGGCTAACCTCCAGAGGGGAACACTCGAGGGCGCTAATGGGAGGAGAACGCGCCCAGGAGATGATCTATATATGTGCTCAACATGCCCAAGAAACAAGCATCTATTTTGCAACACACGCATGCAAAAAGACATAGGCTGTGGTCCAACCCACTCCAGAAGCCAATAGGACCAGCAGAATCTTCAAAAATGGGGCGCTCAACCACGCAATCGTCACTACAGAAGCGTGAATCGCGGCCGGTTTTCGCCCCAAGCCACCAAAACTACGCAATGATGTCGAAGCAGGCAGCAGACGTTCATTTCTGAGGCAATCGGAGAGAAAGCAGCCAATGCGGACGTTTTCGGCGATTGCCGGCAGCATGGCCTTCTTCATCGTGGCACCCGGCGTGGTCGCCGGGCTGGTTCCCTGGCTGCTCAGCGATCATTATCGCTTGCCGTGGTCCACCGTGCCGGGCTTTGTTCCTGCCGGCGGCGTCCTCATCGCCGCTGCTGCCGCCGTTCTGCTGCATGCTTTCGCCCGTTTCGCGCTCGAGGGGCTGGGCACGCCGGCCCCGGTCGCGCCGACGGAGAAGCTCGTGATCGGCGGCATCTACCGCCATGTCCGCAACCCCATGTATGTCGCCGTGCTGTCGATCATCCTCGGCCAGGCGCTGCTGTTCTCGAGCTGGACGCTTGTCGCCTATGCCGTCATCGGCGCTGTTGTTATGGGCTCCTTTGTCAAATTCTACGAGGAGCCGACGCTCGCCCGCCGCTACGGCGCCGACTATGAAACCTACCGCCGCAACGTCCCCGGCTGGCTGCCGCGCCTGACGCCCTGGCGGGGCGAACAGATCACCAGTGCCGCCGATCGTCCGCTAGGGCTAGAATGACCAACTGCGCGCTTTCGCGATAATGAAGTCGCGGAACACGTGCAGCTTGGCCTGGTTCTTCATCGCGTCGGGATAGGCGAAATAGGTGTCGAAGGACGGCACCTCGGTTTCCGGCAAAAGCTGCACCAGGCCGGAGTCCTTGTTGATGACATAGTCGGGCAGCATGGCGATGCCGGCGCCACCCTGCACGGCGCGCTTGATCGACAAGATGTCGTTGATCTGCAGCGACGGCACGCGCTGGCCGCCTTCGAAATCGCCGACCGTCTCCAGCCAGTTCAACTCCGACAGATGCGACGGCACCGGCAGGCCGAAGGTGACGATGCGATGGTTTCTCAGCTCCGAGACCGAGGCCGGCTTGCCATGCTTGGCGACATAGGAAGGGGCCGCATAGAGATGGAAATGCACGGTGAACAGGCGGCGCTGGATCAGGTCCGGCTGCTGTGGCTGGCGCAGCCGGATGGCGCAATCGGCCTGACGCATGGTGAGGTCGAGTTCCTCATTGGCGAGGATCAGCTGCAGGCTGATTTCCGGATAAAGCTCGATGAACTCCTGCACCCGTTCGGTCAGCCAGCCGGCGCCGAGGCCAACGGTCGTCGTCACGCGAAGCACGCCGGAGGGCCGGTCCTTGGTCTCGGTCAGGCGCGATTTGATGGTCTCGAGCTTCATCAGCACGTCATGCGCCGTGCGGAACAGCATCTCGCCCTGTTCGGTCAGCACCAGGCCGCGCGCATGGCGGTTGAACAGCGGCACGCCGACATCGTGCTCGAGCGCACTGACCTGCCGCGAGATCGCCGATTGCGACAGGTGCAATGTCTCGGCCGCGTGCGTAAACGACCCCGCTTCCGCCGCAGCGTGAAACACGCGTAGCTTGTCCCAGTCCAACGCCATGATTCCCCTCGTTCTGTTGGCGTCTGAATGAAAAATCAGGCTTTTACACGGCGTTTCTAAGCCGTTTTTTTAACAGTTCAAAGCGGCCGCTATTCGGCTGCTTCGCGATGCACCTCGATGCCGGCCAGATACTTTTCCGCCTCGAGTGCCGCCATGCAGCCGAGCCCCGCCGCCGTCACCGCCTGGCGGTAGACATCGTCGGTCACGTCGCCGGCCGCGAACACGCCAGGCACGTCGGTGCGGGTCGAATTCGGGGCCGTCCACAAGTAACCGTTCGGCTTCTGCTTCAGCTTGCCCACGAACAGCTCGACCGCCGGCGCATGGCCGATCGCCACGAACACGCCGTCGACCTTGAGATGGCTTTCGACACCGGTCACCGCATGCTTGAGCTTCAGCCCTTCGACCGACGGCGGCAGCGGCGCCTTGCCGGGGCGACCGGTGATCTCGTCGACCACGGTGTCCCAGATGACGCGGACATTGTCCTTCTGCAGCAGCCGCTCACGCAGGATGCGCTCGGCGCGGAAGTCGCTGCGCCGATGGATGACCGTGACGCTCTTCGCGAGGTTCGACAGATAGAGCGCCTCCTCCACCGCCGAATTGCCGCCGCCCACCACCGCGACATCCTTGCCGCGATAGAAGAAGCCGTCACAGGTGGCGCAGGCCGAGACACCGAAGCCCATGAAATCCTGCTCGGTCGGAATGCCCAGCCACTTGGCCTGCGCGCCGGTGGCGATGATCAGCGCGTCGGCGGTGTAGGTTGTGCCGGAATCGCCCTTGGCGCGGAACGGCCGCACGTTGAGGTCGACCTCGGTGATGATGTCGTTAATGATGTCGGTGCCGACATGCTCGGCCTGCTTCAGCATCTGTTCCATCAGCCACGGTCCCTGGATGGGATCGGCGAAGCCGGGATAGTTTTCGACATCGGTGGTGATCATCAGCTGGCCGCCCTGCTGCAGGCCGGCAACCAGCATCGGCTTCAGCATGGCGCGAGCGGCGTAGACCGCCGCAGTATAGCCGGCGGGGCCGGAACCGATGATGAGAACGGGCGCGTGCTTGGTGGTCATCTAAAACCTCTGCGGGGCAGACAGTGCCGTGGGAAAAGACTTGGAATTCGCGCTTAATGTAAGGGTTGCCAACCACGCCAGCAAGACGAACGGGCCGTCGTCCCCGGAAAGCTTCGGCCCAAGCGGTTATTCGCGTCATTGCCGCTTTCGTTACCGTTCAAAAATCGCGTTGATGAGGGCTGGCGCCAACACAAAAGTCGTTTAATTACAAAATCGCGAAAGATTCTTGCGCCGAGCTGAGACCGCCATGCCCCTGAAAGCCGACCTCGACGCCATCGACTGGAAGATCCTGCGCGAGTTGCAGGCGGATGGGCGCATGACCAATGTCGAGCTGTCGAACCGCGTCGGCATTTCGGCCCCGCCCTGCCTGCGGCGGGTCAAGCGGCTGGAGGAGGCCGGCATCATCCGCGGCTACCGCGCGCTGCTCAATGCCCCGGCGCTTGGCCTCGATGTCGTCGCCTTCTGCCTGGTCGGCCTGCATCACCAGGCCGATGCCGAACTGCGCACCTTCGCCGAGCGCACGCGCGGCTGGCCGATCGTGCGCGATGCCTGGATGGTCTCGGGCGAATCCGATTTCCTGCTGCACTGCGTGGCAAGCGACCTCGGCGCCTTCCAGACCTTCGTCATCGAGGAGCTGACCTCGACCCCTAATGTCGACACGGTGCGCACCGCGCTCACCATCCGCAGGGTCAAGGATGAAGGCCTGGTTTCCTTCGAGCGTCCCTGAGGTCTGACGAACGCCTGCGCCGGTGAATTCCTGGCCTTCGCCACACCGACACCGCGTTGGTATTCGACAGACGCTGATGTACAAGGCTGGACGGCTCTGCCGGACTTCGTCGCTTGACTGACCGCTTGATTGGTTTCTCAAACGATTCCAGGAAAAGTGTGTAACGGTTTTCCGCGCGGATTTGCTTGGGTACAGATGGCGAAAGCAGCGTTGCTCTGGGGGCGGCCCGCCATTGGAAGGGGACCATGACTCGATTTGCAAGCCCGGTCTCGGCGCTTATCATCTGTGTGAACGAGGCCGATATGATCGGCCCGTGCCTGGAAAGCATCGACTTCTGCGCCGAGATCATCATCGTCGATTCCGGTTCGACGGATGGCACGATTGAATGCGTGAAAAGCTATATCGCCAAGGGCTACCCGATAAGGCTCTTGCACAATGACTGGCCGGGTTTTCCCCGTCAGCGGCAATTCTCGCTCGACCACGCGACCCAGCCCTGGTGCCTTTCGATCGACCCGGACGAGCGCGTCGACGACCAGTTGCGGCAGTCGATCGTGGCCATCACTCAGGCCGCCGACGACAAGATCCGCGGCTGGTACATCCGCCGCCGCGATTGGCTGAAGGGCTACGGCTATGCGCACCGCTGGGTGCTGCACAACAGGCTGATGCGGCTTTTCCGCCGGGAAGGCGCCACCATCGATCTCACCGCGCGGGTGCACGAAGCCTTCCAGGTGCCCGACGAGACCGGCACGATCGAAGAGGGTGTCCTGCTGCATCGCCGTGAAATATCGGTCGAGGAGGATCTTGCCCGGGCCAACGCCTATTCCAGCCTCAAGGCCGTCACGCTGGTCGAGAAGGGCAAGAAGCCCGGCCTGGTGCGGCTGGTGCTGTCGCCGTTCGGCAACTTCCTGAAATTCTACCTGGCCAAGCGCTATTTCCTGTGCGGCCGGCATGGCTTCGTCTACTCGATGTCGGTGATGATCTATTCCTTCGCCACGGAGGCAAAGCTCTACGAAGCCTCGGAACGCAACGATCCCGTCTGAGCAGTCAGGCCTGGATCAGGACCTGTTGTCCCGGCCTTGCGTTTCAATGGCTGCGAGCAGGTCACCGAGGTCGCTGCTGTCCCGCAAGGGCCTGATGGCGAAGCCGGGCTGGACCGCCGCCTCGCCGTCGACCAGCCAGCCCCGTGCCAGACCGGCGCGCTCTCCCGCCTGCATGTCGGCTGGCTTGTCGCCGACGATCAGCGAGCGCTGGAGATCGAGAGCAAGGCGTTTGCCCGCCTCGACCAGCATGCCCGGATTGGGCTTGCGCATCGGATGATCGGGAATGGCAAGTGGTCCGACACCGGCCTCGTGGTAGGCGCAGGCAAGCACCATGTCGACGAACATGCCCTGATCGCGCAACAGGTCGAGCACGCGGCCATTCACCGCCGCAAAGACGCTCCAGCCGAAATAGCCGCGCGCAATGCCGGACTGGTTGGTGACCACGACAACCGGGATTCCCGCCCGGTTGGCGGCCGCGATCGCCGGCAGCATCTGCGGCCTGAGCTCGATCTCGGCCGGGTCGCTGGGATAGTCGGTATCGACGTTGATGGTGCCGTCGCGGTCGAGGAACAGCGCCGGCAGATGCGGCGGGAAAACCCGGTCTCCAATCCGCTCGATCCACACGCCCGGCTCGGTCAGCGGATGTGGCGTGGCCGTCCTGTCAGCCATTGCTGAGACGCGCTTCGACCACTTCGCAGAGATGATGGTAGAGGCACAGATGCCCTTGCTGGATGACCGGCGTTGAGGTCGAGGGCACGTTGAGCAGGATGTCGCACAGCGGCTTGAGCTTGCCGCCGGTGTCGCCGGTCAGGCCGATCACCGTCATGTCCATCATCCGCGCCTGTTCGGCGGCGGCCAGGATGCTCGGCGAATTGCCGCTGGTCGAGATCGCCAGAAGCACGCCTCCGGCCGCGCCATGCGCCTCGACCTGGCGCGAGAACACCGTGTCGAAGCCGTAATCATTGCCCCAGGCCGTCAGCACCGCTGCATTGGCCGGCAGCGCGATGACATTGTAGGCTTTGCGCTCCTTGAGGAAGCGGCCGACCAGTTCGCCGGCTATGTGGATGGCGTCGCTCGCCGAACCGCCATTGCCGGCGATCAACAAGGCCTTGCCCGACGAGAGCGCCGTCACCACGGCGTTCGCCGCCCGCTCCATCTCGCCGGTCAGGTCACGCTCGACCATCGCCGTGATCGCGGCCGCCGAGCGGACCAGATAGTCGTTCAGTTCAGACATCAAAACCTCAGCTTGTAGAGCCGGCGCGCAATTTGCCGATGGTGCCGGTGGTGCTCTTGCCGGCGACGAGATCGACCAGCACGACGCGCCCGCCGGCCTTTTGCACCACATCGGCGCCGACCACGGTGTCGATCGTATAATCCGCGCCCTTGACCAGGATATCGGGCAGCAGCGCCTCGATCAGCGCCAGCGGCGTGTCCTCCTCGAAGACAACGACGGCATCGACCGAGGCAAGGGCGGCAAGCACGCAGGCGCGGTCATGCTGGTCGTTGACCGGGCGGCCCTGCCCTTTCAGCCGCCGCACCGAAGCATCGCTGTTGAGGCCGAGCACCAGCCGGTCGCACTGGCTGCGCGCCGCGTGCAGCAGGCTGACATGGCCGGCATGCAGAATATCGAAGCAGCCATTGGTGAAGCCGACGCTCAGGCCCTCTTCCTTCCAGGCCGCCACCATGCGCGCGGCCGACGAGGCATCGAGGATGGCATCCTTGTGGGAGGTCGGTCCGTGCGAGCGAAACAGCGCGCCCGTAAGCTCCTCGACCGTCAGCCGCGCGGTGCCGCGCTTTCCCACCACGACGCCGCCGGCTGCATTGGCGATCGAGGCCGCCGCGACCGGATCAGCCCCCGATGCAAGCGCCAGCGCGAACGTCGCGATCACCGTATCGCCGGCGCCCGAGACATCGAACACTTCGCGCGCCTGGGTAGCGATATGGCGCGCCTCGTCCGGGCCCACCACGCTCATGCCCTTTTCGCTGCGCGTGGCGACGACGAAGTCGAAACCATGCGCCGAAATCAGTTCGCGCGCCGCAGCCACGATCTCGTCATCGGCGAACACCGCATGGCCGACGGCCTCGCCAAGCTCCTTGCGGTTGGGGGTGATGGCGGTCGCGCCGGCATAGCGCGCATAGTCGCGGCCCTTGGGATCGACCAGCACCGGCTTGCCGGCCTGGCGGCAGATGGCGATGAGTTCGGCGGCGACGCCGTCGAGCAGGATGCCCTTGCCGTAATCGGACAGGATGACGATGTCGGCCCCCGTCAGTGCCGCGCGGAAATGCCGGATCAGCCCTGTCCGCTCTGTCTCGTGCAGCGGCTTGATCTCTTCCTCGTCGAAGCGCAGCACCTGCTGGTTGAGCGCGCTGAAGCGACTCTTCGACGAGGTCATGCGGCCGCGCTGCTGCGAAAGTCCCGCTGTCTCGGCGCCAAGCTCGCCGAGCATGCGCACCAGGCTGTCGCCGGCGGTGTCCGTGCCGATCACCGAAACCGGGATGGCCCGCGCGCCAAGCGAGACGATGTTGGCCACGACATTGCCGGCGCCGCCCATGGCCGAGGTCTCGCCGCGCCCATGCAGCACGGGAATCGGCGCCTCCGGCGAAATCCGCTCGATGACGCCGTTGACGAAGCGGTCGAGGATAAGGTCGCCGACCACCAGCACGGTGACGCCGCCAAAGCGGGCAATGGCTCGATGCAAGGGTTCGGGAGAAGGCGGATTGTGCTTGATCATATCACTGGCAACGCGCGGGGAAAAACAGTCGCTGAAACATATAGGGTGTCGGCTGGCGGTCGTTCATGCCTGCCGATATACCGCAATTCGAACCGGCGCAACGGCGGCGCCGCGTCAGGTCTTCTGCAGGGCAACGTGGACGCCGAGCCCGACCAGCACGGCCCCACCAGCCCGCTGCATCAGCCGCTGCGCCCGGCTCGATCGCCGCAGCCGGCCGATGACGAGGCCGGCCAGGAACACGCAGACGATGTCGGCAGAGGAGAACATCAGGTTGACGATGGTGCCCAGAACCACGAATTGCAGCCACACCGGCAAGGCCGCCGAGGCATCGATGAACTGCGGCAGGAACGCCATGAAGAAGATCGCGGTTTTCGGATTGAGCACCTCGACGGTGATGCTCTCGAAAAAGGCGCGGCGGGCCGATTTGCGCTCGATGGCGGGCAGCGCCACGTCGCCCTCAACACGCTTGCGAAACAGCGAGACACCGAGCCAGATCAGATAAATCGCGCCGACCAGCTTGACCGCCATGTAGAGCGGCGGCACGGCATGGAACAGCACCGACAGGCCCGCGGCGGCGGCAAAGACATGGACATAACCGCCGAGATGGATGCCAAGTGCCGCCGTCAGGCCCGACCAGCGCCCGCGCGCCATCGTCTGCGCCGCCGCATAAAGCATGGCCGGACCGGGGATGTAGGCGAAGATCGCCGTGGTGGCGAAGAACGCGATGAGCAGTTCGGTCGACGGCATTTTTGTCCCTCATGATCGGTGCTGACTGAGCGGAAGCTTTGCGGCGCCACTGTGACGCCTGCACCTGCTTTGTCGACAGCCCGGCTGGCCTCCCTTATAAGGACCGGAATCGCAAGCAACCAGAGGCCTTCATGATCATCGTCACGGGCGGCGCCGGCATGATCGGCTCCAACATCGTCGCCGCGCTCAATGCCGAAGGCCATGACGACATCCTCGTCGTCGACGATCTCACCGACGGCCACAAGATCGCCAATCTCGCCGATTTGAAAATAGCCGACTATCTCGACAAGGATGACTTCCTGCCGCGCATCGAGGCCGGGTCGCTCGGCCGCGTCGAGGCCGTGTTCCACCAAGGTGCTTGCTCGACCACCACCGAGTGGAACGGCAAGTTCATGATGGAGGTGAATTTTGCTTATTCGAAGCGGCTGCTGCATGCCTGCCAGGCGTTGCGCGTGCCTTTCCTCTACGCCTCCTCGGCTTCCGTCTATGGCGGCGGTTCCGAGTTTCGCGAGGATCCGGCGCTGGAGCGGCCGCTCAATGTCTATGCCTATTCGAAGAAACTGTTCGACGACTATGTCAGGCGCACCGTCTTCGACACCGATCATTCGCAGGTCGCCGGCCTGCGCTATTTCAACGTCTATGGCCCGCGCGAGGCGCACAAGGGCGTCATGGCCTCGGTCGCTTTCCATCTGTTCAACCAGGTCGAGCGCGGCGAGAATCCGAAACTGTTCGGCGCCTATGACGGTTTCGGCCCCGGCGAACAGAGCCGCGACTTCATCCATGTCGGCGATGTCGCCGACGTCAATCTGTGGCTGTGGAAGCGAGGCGCGAACGGCATCTTCAACTGCGGCACCGGCCACGCCCAGCCGTTCCGCGCTATCGCCGAAACCGTCATCGACACGTTGGGCAAGGGCGAGATCGAGTTCATCCCCTTTCCCGACCACCTCAAGGGCAGCTACCAGAGCTTCACGCAAGCTGATATGTCCCGTTTGCGCGCGGCCGGTTACAACGGCCAGTTCCGGACAGTGGAAACCGGTGTCAGAGACTATGTCGAATGGCTGAAAGCCCAACGATCCTCGTGATCGGCCCACGCTGGGTGGGCGACATGGTGATGGCGCAGTGCCTGTTTTCGGCGCTGAAAGAGCTCCATCCCAACGCCGCGATCGACGTGCTGGCGCCGGCCTGGGCGGCACCGCTGGTCAAGCGCATGCCCGAGATCCGCCAGCAGATCGATTTCCCGCTGAAGCCCGGCGCGCTCGAATTCACCCATCGCCGCCGCTTCGGCCGCCTGCTGCGCGGTCGCTACGACATGGCTTATATCCTGCCCGGCAGCTGGAAATCGGCGCTGATCCCCTTCTTTGCCCGCATTCCGCGCCGTGTCGGCCATCTGCGCGAGATGCGCTATGGCCTTTTGACCGACATCGTGCCGCTGCCGGATGCCGTGAAACGGCGCACCGCGCAGGCCTATTTCAGCCTCGCCAAGGGCGGCAGTTTCCGCGCGCCGCATCTGACCGTGGATGCCGGCAACCAGGCCGCCTTGCTCGACCGTTTCGGGCTGGCGCCGCAGAAATTCGCGGCCCTGATGCCTGGCGCCGAATTCGGCCCGGCCAAGCGCTGGCCGAGCGAAAGCTATGCCGGCCTTGCCCGCGAATTCATGGATAAGGGATTGAAGGTCGCCCTGTTCGGTTCGAAGAACGACCGCGACGTCACCGCCGAGATCGCGGCCCTTGCTCGCGGCGTCGTCGACCTCGCCGGCCAGACGCGTCTGGAGGATGCCATCGACCTGATCGCAGCGGCAAGGCTGGCGGTCTCCAACGACAGCGGGCTGATGCATGTCGCGGCGGGCGTCGGCACGCCGATCGTCGCCGTCTACGGCTCGACCTCGCCCGAAAACACGCCGCCGCTGGCGGAGCGGCGCGAGCTGGTCTGGTTGCACCTCTCCTGCTCGCCCTGCCACCAGAAAATCTGCCCACTCGGCCATCTCAACTGCCTGAAGACATTGGAAGTAGGCCAGGTCGCGGCGGCGGCGTGGCGGCTGCTGGAATTCCCGGCCGCGGCATGAAGGTTCTGATCGTCAAGACATCGTCCATGGGCGATGTCATCCATACCTTTCCGGCCGTCGAGGATGCCAGCCTGCACCGGCCCGACGTATCCTTCGACTGGTGCGTCGAGGAGGCGTTTACCGGCATCGTCGCCCTGCACCCGGCGATCGGCAGGATCCACACGGTGGCCATCCGGCGCTGGCGCAAGGCGCTGTTGAAGGGCAGCACCTGGCGCGAGGCTGCCGCGCTGCGCCGAACCTTGCGCGAATGCCGCTATGATCTGGTCATCGACGCACAGGGCCTGTTGAAATCGGCCCTGGTGGCGCGCCAGGCGCGCGCACCGATCGCCGGCTTCGACCGGTCGAGCGCGCGCGAACCCTCGGCCACGCTGTTCTACGACGTCACCTACGGCGTGCCGCGCGACCTGCACGCCATCGAACGGACGCGGCGGCTGTTCGGACTGGCACTGGGCTACCAGCCCGATCTGTCGACGCTCGCTTCAGGCATCGTGCCGCCACCCGGTGCTCTCGCCGCCATCACCGGAAAGACCGCCTTCCTGCTGCACGGCACCAGCCGCGAGGACAAGAAATGGCCTGTAGAAGACTGGATCGGAACCGCCCGCCTGCTGATCAAGCGCGGCATGACACCGGTCACCACCTGGTCGAACGAACGTGAGAAGTCTGTCGCCGAAGCCATCGCCAGGGCCGTGCCGTCCACGGTCGTGGTGCCGAAATCGCCGCTGGCCGACATCGCCGCCATCCTTGGCCGCTCGACGCTGGTCATCGGCGCCGACACCGGCCTGACCCACCTGGCCAGCGCCTTCGGCCTGCCGACGGTCGCGGTGTTTTTGGCGACGGAGCCGGGTTTGACAGGCCCGCGCGGGCAGTTTGCCATGACACTGCTGGCCGCGCCTGGTGAGCGTCTGACGCCGGCTGAGGTAGTGGCGGAGGCGGACAGGCTGCTTAATCTTAAATTACAAGCGCCAGCCTAGGACCTTTTCAGAATTCGCTCTGGTGAGCCGAATAGCGGGGTTTTCGAGAACCGGAGCGGAGCGTACTTTAAAGTACGTGAGCACCGGAAGCTCAGAAAACCGCGCTAGTCGGCCGCCAGAGTAGAATTATCAAAAGGTCCTAAATAAACTGCACCTGGACGATCTCATACCCCCTGGCACCGCCGGGCGCATTGACCTCAATGGCGTCGCCGACTTCCTTGCCGATCAATGCGCGCGCGATCGGCGAGGAGATCGAGATGCGGCCGGACTTCACGTCGGCTTCCTGGTCGCCGACGATCTGGTAGGTCTTCTTTTCCTCGGTGTCCTCGTCGACCAGCACGACGGTGGCGCCGAACTTGACCTTGTCGCCGCTGAGCTTGGTGACGTCGATCACCTCGGCGCGCGCGATCAGGTCCTCAAGTTCGTTGACACGGCCCTCATTGAGGCTCTGCGCCTCCTTGGCGGCGTGGTATTCGGCATTTTCGGACAGGTCGCCATGCGAGCGCGCCTCGGAGATCGCCTCGATGATGCGCGGCCGCTCTTCCTGCTGGCGCCAACGCAGTTCTTCCTTCAATGACGCGAACCCCTCGCCTGTCATCGGGACCTTGTTCATGATGCCTGACCTTTCCTGCCGCCGCCCCCGCGTTTCGGGGGAGGCCTTGTCGTTGGGTACAAAAAGAAAACGGTCCGGCAGCCTCGGGCTAACGGAACCGTTTCACCGCAATTTGCCCTAATATAGCAATCTTCGCGGGTTTTTCACGCCCAAAAATCGGTTTTGCAAAAATCATCCCCGCCTTCACCTGAGGAAGCGGCTAACGAGGCGGGAGGCGACAAAACGGCCGCGATCGCTCGCGGCCGCTTCGGTAACTCTTTTGGGGCTGATCAGCTCCGCATGAAATGCTCGATCTGTTCGGACAGCATGTCGTATTCGCGCGAACCCTTGCCCGTGCGCTTCTCGATTTCCATCAGTTGCTGCTGGGCGCCGGCCAGGTCGCCGATCTGCAGATGCGCCTCGCCGAGATATTCGCGCACCAGCGTGTAGTTCGGGTCGATGCGCAACGCTTCCTCGTAGTAGCCGAGGCCGACGGTGACACGTCCGGAATGGCGGTGCGAATAGCCGAGATAGTTGAGAATGCGCGGATCCTGCTTGTTGGCGGCAAGGGTGAGCACCGAGATCGCCTCGTCATAGCGTCCGGCCATCGCCAGCGCATGGCCGGCATCATAGATGCTGTCGTCATCCAGCATGCCTTCCTGGGGTGCGACGCACTTTTTCTTCTTCTTGTCCCAGACCTCTCCCTTCTTGCACTGGGTGACAGTCTGGTCGCTGCCACCGCTACTGCCCGCCGCGAATACCGGGACAGCGAAGAACTGCAGCGCGACAAGGGCAGTCGCGGCCTGGATCAGCATTCTTTTGTGCATCGAAGCCTCCTTGAGGGGTGAGAATGCAACACTAACGCTAAGCGTCCCGCGTTTCATCCCGGAAAAATTCACGTGGAGAACATCAGGTGACGGATGCCTGAAATCCGCTATCATCCGGGCAAACGACTGACGGAGACGGCCCGTGCAGCGGCGGCTTGAAAAGGACTGGGAACTCTCGATCGGCCCCGACACCGTGCGCCTGTTCATCCTCAAGGCCAAGGCGTTGAGTGCCGCCGTCAACGAGGACTATGCCGACGGCGCCGAACACGAGATCGAGTTCGACGGCGATACGCACGACAATCATCACCATGACGGCCTTGCCGAGGAAAGCTCGGAAAACCTGACCGAAGAGGAACTGCGCGAGCTGATCAACGACCTCAATGTCGATGAAGCCGCCGAACTGGTCGCGCTCGCCTGGGTCGGCCGCGGCGACTACGACGCCTCGGAATGGGTGGATGCCGTGACGGCGGCGCGCGAACGTGCCAACAAGCGCACGGCCAAGTACCTGCTTGGCATGCCGCTGCTCGCCGACTGGCTGGAGGAAGGCCTCGAAGCGATCGGCGCGTAACGCCGCGGTAACTGATTGTGATCGACGGAAAGCGTCCGTCCAGGCAACTTCAGCATGCCGGCGCCGTTTCGGAGCGATGGCAACGCTGAGCTTTTCCCGACTTTGCACCTTGGCGCTGCCTCTGGCGGCCGCGGTTCTGCTGGCAGCGCCGGCCGACGCCAGACATCGTCACAGGCATTACCAGCCGCTGTCCCCTCGGATGGATCAATCGTTGACGCAGCGTCTGGACCAGCCATTGAGGCCGAAAAGCAAGCACCGCGGCAGATCACGCGGAAAGCAGCAGATCGCGCCAAAGCAGACGCCGCAGGAAACGCAGGAGCAGCAGGCCTCGCCCGCCCAGGTGCCAGTGCCCGAGCCGCGTCCCACGGACGCGCCAAAGGCCGACGCCGCACCGGCGCAAGGGCAAAAGACGGAAGTTCCAAAGGCCCCGGACGCCTCCAACCAGCTCAATGAGGAAAAGTCCCGTCAGGCAAAGCAGGCACATACCGAGCCGTCAGCCCCCGAACCTTCGTCCCGAGAGCCGTCAACGGAAAGCGAGCCGGAGCCGCCAGCCGAGGTGCCGATCCCGACACAAAGGCCCGAAACTACGGAACCAGAGGTTGGGCCTCCTGCCGTAGCCCCGCAGCCGCCGCCAAAACCGGCGGATGCCGGCGATGAGAAAATGCTTCCCGATCCGCGCTCGGCCGACCGGCCCGGAGAAAAGATGCCCGCCGAGGAAGTCGCCTGCCGCGATCGGCTGAAGACGCTCGGCGTCGAATTCGAGGAGCACAGTGCGGAAAGCAATCCCGAAATCGGCTGCTCCATCCCCTACCCCCTGGTGCTGAAGCGCCTTGGCAAGTCGATCGCCATCGCCCCCGGCACCGAGCTCAACTGCCCGATGGCCGAAGCGGCGGCGCGATTTGCCGCCGACGTCATCCAGCCGGCGGCGAAAACCGAACTCGGCGCCGACCTCAAATCGATCGGCCAGGCATCGGCCTTCGTCTGCCGTCCGCGCCACGGCACCAGGAAACTGTCCGAGCACGCCTTCGGCAATGCGCTCGACATCGCCAGCTTCACCTTGTCCGATGGCAGAAAGGTCGAGGTCGGCCCAACGCCGCCTGAAAAGGACGCCAAATTCCTCAACGCGGTGCGCAAGGCCGCCTGCGGTCCATTCAAGACCGTGCTCGGACCGGGCGCCGACGCCGACCACGCCTTGCACTTCCACCTCGATCTCGAACCGCGCAGGCATGGCGGCACGTTCTGCCAGTAGGTCCTCAAGGATCGCCGCCGCATTTCCGCCGCAGACGTGAACGCGGTCGCTGAGTTTTCCTTTACCCTTGATCGTTAAAATGCCGAATATCCGACCATGATCCTGAAAAGTGGAAACCGGTTTTCGGAAAAGATCATGGTCAGGCAAAAGGTAGAACCTGATCGGGATCAGGTTCGGGGACAGGATTCCGCCAATGGCCGGCAAATTTCGCGCCGTGTTTTTCGCCACCGCGCGCCGATCGAAACCCGCGACGCTGCTGGCCGCCGGCCTTACCCTCGCGGCGGTTTCGGCCTGCAACACCGGCAGCGTGCTGTCGCTTCAGCCGGCGGTCGATGTCGGCGCGCAAACCGCGGCCGTGCCGCAATATACCGGCATGCAGCGGCTTGTACCGTCCAATCCCTACATGACGCAGGCCGCCTATCCGCGCATGGATGAGCCGATGTCGCCGGTCGAGCAGATACCGGCCAGCGAAGTCGACTGCCGCCAGCAGTTGAAGCGCCTCGATGTCGCCTATACCGACCTCGCGCCGATCCGTGAAGGCCAGTGCGGCATCGACTATCCCGTAAAAGTCACGGCCATCGGCAGTGTCGAGATGAAGCCCGCCGCGACGCTGACCTGCGACATGGCCGCCACCTTCGCCGCCTGGACGAAGAACGAACTCGTTCCCTCCGCCCGCTGGCGCTACTTCTCCGGGGTCAAGACCATCCACCAGGGCTCGAGCTATTCCTGCCGCAACATCGCCGGCGAAGGTGTTTTGTCCGAGCACGGCAAGGGCAACGCGCTCGACGTGATGAGCATCGAGCTCAACAATGGCGACGACATCGACGTGCGCAAGCCCGGCCTGTTCGCCTTCCGCACGCGCGGTTTCCTCAACAATGTGCGCGCCGACGGCTGCCAGTATTTCACCACCGTGCTCGGCCCCGGCTACAATTACGACCACCGCAACCATTTCCACTTCGACATCAAGAACCGCAGGAACGGTTACCGCGCCTGTCGGTAGCAAATGATCAGGCGGGTCCTGCGCCAGCGGTGGAAGAAATGATTTGCCGTGCCACCAGATCCTGGACGCGCCAGAGGTTCCGGTCGTGGATACCGCTTTCCTCCAGCTTGCTGACGGTCCGGAAGAGATACTGCGCCGACGAACCCCAATGTCCGGCGGCCCGCGCCAGTGTGTCCGCGACCTGCTCCGGCGGCAGCCGTCCGGCATAGGCCCTGCCATCTGGCGCGGCGACGAAGGCCAGGGCGCGCAGCGGACCGTCCCTCGTCCGGACCTTGATCCAGCGCGGCACGTTGGTTGGCGGGTTGGCATCGATCTCGCGGCGCATCAACTGGCCGAGTTGCCCGAAATGATCTTCCACCGGCAGCCGGTAAACAATGCCGTTGCAACTGCCACCACGGTCGAGAGCCAGCATCAAGGCAGGCAACTCGCGGGTCCCACGCCAGCGGGTCAGTTTCAGACAGAATGAGCGGTGCCACCCTGGCGCCGTGGCCGGGCGCTGCTCGACAGGAACGAATTCAGGATTCCAGATCAGCGAGCCGTAGGCAAACACCCACAGCGCTTCAGGCCGGTATTGCGACAGGAGTTGCTCGACAAGGCCGTCGAACTCCGCGTCGGTATGCTCGGCTGTTCCAGGCTCGGGGCCGGGATCCGGTTCGATGCGCTCGACCCTCGCGACAAGGTCGGCGGTCAACGCCATCGGTCCGCGGCTTGTCGGTTTCCCCTTCATTCCTGCCCCCGCGCAAAAACGATGGCTGATGATAGACCGGCTGCGCATTCCTGGCCATTGATTTCCAAGGGCTGTCAGGCAACAGATACCGTACGGATCGAGCCTTCTTCATGAGCCAACGAAGCCTTCGGCGACGCGCGACAATCTGGCTGGCGTCCTTGCTGGCCGCTTATCTGGCGCTTGCCTATGTCGCGGCGCCGGAATTCTGGACATTCCGGGAGCGCGGCTTTCGCGACCAGCGCTTCGAAATGGTGACGCACACGCCGCAAGGCATTCCCGGCGACCCGATCAATGTCGGCCTTGTCGGCACCGAGAGGGAGGTGGTCCATGCCTTCGCCATTGCCGGTTGGGACACTGCTGACGCCGTCACCTTGAGAACGGCGATCGACATCGGCGAAAGTGTGTTGTTTTCCCGCCCCTATCCCGATGCGCCGATGAGCCGCCTGCTGTTCGAGGGACGCGCCCAGGATCTCGCTTTCGAAAAGCCGGTGGGCGACAGCGCCGACCGGCGCCATCACGTCCGTTTCTGGCAGACCGATACGGTCGGCGACGATGGCCGCCCGCTCTGGCTGGGTGCCGCCAGCTTCGATCGCGGCGTCGGCCTCAGCCGCGACACTGGTGCCATCACCCATCATATCGGTCCCGATATCGACGCCGAACGCGACTTCCTGATCGGCGACCTCAAAGCTGCCGGCCAGCTGGCATCGACCAGCGACATGGCCGGGATCGGCGCCACCAGGACCGGCCGCAACGGCGGCGGCGACCCCTATTTCACCGACGGCAAGGCAATCATCGGCGTGCTGAAGCAGCCGCAGTGAAATGTACCTTAAGAGAGGGCCGTGGTCGGAAGCGGTCTAACAATGCATGGTCCGTGCGACGCCGCGTAACCGTACCGCTTCATCAGCCCGAACTGTCATTTTCTAAAAATGCTGCCGGACTATTTTCGAGCGACCCGTCGCAATGCTATTGAGCCCTCATGCTATACGTCGAAATCGCTATCGTGGTCGTCCTCATTTGTGTGAACGGCCTTCTGGCAATGTCCGAACTCGCCATCGTTTCATCGCGCCCGGCACGGCTCAAGGCGATGATCGACCGTGGTGTCAACGGCGCCGGCCGGGCGCTGGATCTTGGCTCCAATCCCGGCAAGTTCCTGTCCTCGGTGCAGATCGGCATCACGCTGGTCGGCGTGCTTTCCGGCGCCTTTTCCGGCGCCACGCTGGGCGACCGGCTGTCCGTGTTCCTGGCCACGACCGGCATGCGCGAAAGTGTCGCCGATCCGCTCGGCGTCGGCATCGTCGTTGCCATCATCACCTATTTCTCGCTGATCGTCGGCGAACTGGTGCCCAAGCAGATCGCGCTACGCGATCCCGAGCGCGTCGCCGCCCGCGCTGCCCCGGCCATGACCATCCTCGCCACCGTCTCGGCGCCCCTGGTGTTCCTGCTCGACATTTCCGGCCGCGCCATATTGTGGCTGCTCGGCCAGCGCGGCGAAAGCGAGGAGAAGGTCACCGACGAGGAGATCAAGATGCTGGTCGCCGAGGCCGAGCATCACGGCACCATCGAATCCGACGAGCGGCGCATGATCGCCGGGGTCATGCGGCTTGGCGACCGCGCCGTGCGCGCGGTGATGACGCCGCGCACCGAGGTCGACTGGATCAACCTGCAGTCCGACGACACGACGATCCGCAAGCTCCTCATGGAAACCCAGCATTCGCGCCTGCCGGCGGGTGACGGCGGCGTCGATGTGATGGTCGGCGTCGTCCAGACGCGCGACGTGCTGGCCGCGATCCTTGCCGGCCGCACGCTCGACCCGCGCAAGCATGTGCGCGCCGCGCCCATCGTCTACGACCAGGCCGACGCGCTCGACGTGCTGCACAAACTCAAGGAATCCGACGTGCCGATGGCGCTGGTGCATGACGAATACGGCCATTTCGAAGGCATCGTCACGCCGGCCGATATTCTCGAAGCCATCACCGGCGTGTTCCGCGCCGACCTCGATGCCGGTGACGAGGAAAACGCCGTCAAGCGCGAGGACGGCTCATGGCTGCTCGCCGGCTATATGCAGGCCGACGAGATGGCCGAGATACTGGGCTTCGACCTGCCCGAAAACCGCGACTACGAGACCGTTGCCGGCTATGTGCTGTCGCATATGCACCACCTGCCGGCGACAGGCGAATGCGTCGACGCGCAAGGCTGGCGCTTCGAGGTGGTCGACCTCGACGGCCGCCGCATCGACAAGCTGATCGCCACCCGCCTGCCCGGCACCCACCGCGAGGCGGTGCGGTGATTGTCTGAATGTCGGCTTTGCGTCCTGGCGGTCATTGACGGTTGGCCGGCGGATTGCGCGGCCGGCTGCAACTACCGTTCCGTGAACGCGCGAGCGAAGGAATCGAGCATCGGCCGCGCCAGATACTCGAAGAAAGTCCGGTCGCCAGTGCTGATGAACGCCTCGACCGGCGTTCCGGGATAGAGCTGCTCGGGCTTCACGCCGGGCGGCAGGTCGGCGGCAATCCTGAGTTTGACGCGGAAATAGGGCTCGTGCGTGGCCTCGTCGATGAGCCGGTCCGCGGAAATTTGTGCCACGGTGGCTGAAACCTCGGGGGTGAGCCGCATGTTCAAGGCGGACAATCGCAGTTTCGCCGGCTGGCCGACACGGACCTGATCGACGTCTTTCGGCCGCAGCCTTGCATCGACAATCAGACCCGGTGCCGTAGGCAGGATCTCCATGATCTTCTCACCGCGGGCAATCACGCTGCCCTTGGCATTGTAGGTCGAGGACACCACGATGCCCGCGGCCGGTGCCTTGATCGTCGTCCGCCGCAGCACCGCCTCGGCCGCCCTGATCTGTTCCTCGATGTCGGCCAGGTTGGAACGAACCTCGTCCAGCTTCGTCAGCGCCTCCTCCACGCGTTGCGTGGTCAGGCGCTCGATCTGCTCCTGGGCTTCGACGATCTGGGTGTTGACCGCCGCCAGATTGGCTTCCAGCGCCCCGGCCTGCCCGACGAGATCGGCCTCGCTGCGCAAAAGCTGCGAGTATTCGGTACGATTGGTGAGGCCCTTGTCCAGCAGGCTTGTCTTGATGCCGAGTTCCTTCTTAACGATTTCGGCTTGTTGCCGAACGGCCTCTTTCTGGGACTGCAATCCCACCACGGACTGCCGATGCATCGCCAGTCGTTGGGCGAGGATCGATTGTTCCGATCGGAAGCGGGCGAGTCTGGCGTCGAATTCCTTTTGCTGTTCTCGGATCAGGGCTGCGAAATCGGCCTGGAGCGATGCCGGCGCCGGTTTGGTGATCGGCGCGAGCCTGTCCAACCCGTCGCGTTCCGCCTCCAGCCGCGCCGCAGCCGCCCTGAGCGCGATCGACTGTCTCGTCAGCCGGTTGAGCTCGGCCTGCGCGGCTGTCGGATCCAGCACGATCAGATCCTGGGCCTGTTGCACGCGATCGCCATCATGGACCAGCAACGCCTCGATGATGCCGCCGTCTGGATGCTGGATCAGTATGTTGCCGCCGGTCGCCGAGATCGTGCCTTGCGTCATCACCGCTCCGGATAAGGGTGCGCTGACGGCCCAATAGCCAAAGCAACCCACCAACAGCGCCGTTGCCGCGTATCCGGCGAATGCCACGCGTCTTATGTTGGTACGCGGGCTGCCCTCCCAGGCGAGGCTCTGCACCACCATCATCTACGACCCAAAACGGATGTTATGCGTGCGGATCGTCGTGGCGAATGACCCTGTCACCACCGTATTCGGCTGCGTGGGAAGGCCCTTGCCAACGACCGAATGCCGCAGCACCTCGCTGCTTGGGCCGAAGGCTTCGATCGTGCCGCCGCGCAGAAGCATCACGCGGTCGCAGGACGCGGCAATCGAAGGGCGATGCGTGATCACGACCATCGTGACGCCGGCCGCCTTCGCGGCGGCGAGTACCGCCTCGAGCGCCGCCTCGCCGGTGCCGTCGAGATGAGTGCTGGGCTCGTCCAGGACGAGAATTCTGGGATTGCCGTAGAAGGCGCGCGCCAGCCCGATCCTCTGGCGTTCACCGCCCGACAGCGTTCTGTCCGACGGGCCTATCAATGTCTGGTAGCCGTCCCGCTGCGCCAGGATCAGCTCATGCGCCTCAGCCCGCCCTGCTGCCTCGATGATCGCGGCGTCATCCGCATCGGGGTCGAAGCGGGCGACGTTTTGCGCGATCGATCCTGGAAAGAGCTCGACTACCTGCGCGACGTAGCCGACATGCTTTCCGAGCTGGTTTTCGTCCCAGGTCCTGAGGTCGGCGCCGTCGATCCTGACGGCACCGCCGGTCGGCCGGGCAGCACCGACAAGCAACCGCGCCAGCGTCGATTTGCCGGCGCCGCTCGGGCCGACGATGGCCAACGCTTCGCCGGCGCCGATTTGGAAGTTCAGCCGCTTGAGGATGGGTTCGGTGCCGGGCTGCGCATTCGGCGCCATGAAGAAGACGTCCTGCACGGAAATCGCGCCTGCCGGATCGGGCAGGAGCAGTTTGCGCGCTTCAGCCGGACGCGCCGCAAACGCCGTCTCAAGCCGTTTCCACGCCCGCCGGGCGTCGGCGATCTGCCGCCAGGCGCCGATCAACTGGTCGAGCGGCTGCAGCGCGCGCGACGACACCAGCGAGGAGGCGAAGATCATGCCTGCCGTCATCTGCCCCTTGAGCACCAGCCATGCGCCGGCGCCCAGGATCGCCAGTTGCAGCATCATGCGCAGCGCCCGCGAGGCGCCGCTGAAGATCGCATTGGCACTCGAGGAACGGTCATGCAAGGTGAGCGCTGCCGCCACGTGCCGTCCCCAGACCCGCGCGGCGTTCTCCACCATGCCCATGGCGCGCAGCGTCTCCGCATTGCGGGCAAATGCCTGTTCCGCCTGGCTGGCCAAGGCCGAACGCTCCGCGGACAAAGCGTCGTTCCTGCCGATGGCAAGCTGGTTGGCCACGACCAGCAAAAGCAGAAGCGCCGCGCCGGCGACCGTCACCCAGAACAGCACCGGATGGATGAGATAGAGCAAGGCGAGGAAGACAGGGGCGAAAGGCAGGTCGAACAACACCGCCACGCCGCGCGACCTGATGAAGGCGCAGACCGAGGCGAGGTCGCGCAGCGGCGACAGGCCGCCGGCATATTTCGCGCCAAGCGAAACGGCGAATGTGCTGGCGCCCAGTTTCTGGTCGAGGGTCGCCGCAACGCGTTGCGTGTAAACGGCGCGGATCGCGTCCAGAAGCCCGAGGAAAGCGAGCGTGAGAACCGCAATGGCCGAAAGATAGACAAGCGTCTCGACGCTAGAGGACGGTAGCACGCGGTCATAGACCTGCAGCAGGTAGAGCGGAATCACCAACAGCAGGACGTTGATCAACAGCGAGAAGACGCCGACATCGGCGATGGCGCGCATGAAGACCGGACGCAGGCCAGCCGGTCCAGTCATTTCCACATTCCCCGACACTGCATGTTCCCGAGACCTTACGCGTGGCCCCCGAACTCGGAGCCGCCGTGCGCCAAGCTGTTGCTGTGCGTTGCAGTGCTGTGCTGGGCGGTGCTGGTGATGTTCAGGGCGTTTGCCGGCGCATTGTCCAGCGTATAGGCGCGGACATAGTCGATCTTCATCTCGGCCGGCGTGGCCAGATGATCCGGAGGGGTGCCGGCCAAGCCGCCGACCGCAAGATCGACCAGCATGTACATGGGCTTGTTCATGTCGGACGGCGTCGCCGTTTCCGCGACCTGCACGCCGTCATAGGTCCAGACGAGCTTGTCCGGCGTCCAGAGCAGGCCATAGGTGTGGAAGCCGTCGGGGTTCGAGACACTCACTATCGACGTGACCTTGGTGTGCGTCCCCGTTTCATTCGAGTGCGCCGTCATGATCAATGAGTTCGGGGTCTGGCCGATCGTCTCCACGACATCGAGTTCCGGCGGCCACGAACCGTCTTCCGGAAGCAGCCAGAAGGCCGGCCAAGCGCCGGCATGCTCTGGCAGGTCGGCCCGTATTTCGAAATAGCCATAGGTCTGCGAGAAGGAATCGTGGGTCGTCAGGATGCCGGAGGTGTATTCGTAATTGTTAATCAGCGGCTTGATGTCTGCCGGCGCCTGCGCCGCGGTGATGGTGAGCACGCCGTTGTTCACGCTGAACGGATGGACGGAACTCGTCGGTGCGTAGTTGGCGTCGATATACCATTGCAGCTCGTTGTTGCTGCTCAAGGTGCTGCCATTCGGCGCTCCCCACCAGAAGTTGGAATCCCACGTGCCGCCCTGGCTATTGTGAAGGTTCAGCGTGTTGAAATCGTCGCTGAAGGAGAGCTGCATCCCGGATTTGTCGATCGGCAATTCGAACTGGCTGGGCTGCAGCTTGTCGATGGTCGTGTCCTTGAACGCGAGGATCTCGCCGGACCCGAGGTTCAACAGCACGTTCGATCCCGCCTGGATCATGCTTGAGTGTATGGCGTCGAACGATGTGAACCCATAGCCATTAAGGCGGACCGTATCGGTGGCGGCAAAATTCGCTATCAGGTCGCTTCCGTTGCCTTTCGAGACGATGAAAGTGTCGTAACCGCCGCCACCATCGATCAGCACATCGTTTCCCGCGCCGCCGTCTAGAGTCTGGTGCCCGGCCTTGGCGGTGATGATGTTGTCCAACCCATTTCCGAAAGCATAGTTGTTGGCGTTTGTGACGACGAGATTCTCGACATTGTCGGGGAGCTTATAGCTCATCCATGTGCTGATCGTGTCGATGCCTGCCCCAGCGGCCTCCGCCACCTTGTTGCCCGCCGCATAGAGGTAATAGATGTCATCGCCTGTGCCTCCGTGCATGGTGACGTTGACACCGGATGCTCCGTAGAATGAGTCGTTTCCGGAGCTGCCGTACAGGTCCGGCCCGGACCCTGCCGCAGAGTACCAATGGTTGGAAGCGCCGCTATAGGGAAGAGGAACGCCTAGGGCATTGACGAAGAAGCTCATCGGATAAATCCTCCTCGTGATGCCTGGCCTGCTCGGATCGCTCGATACGAGTTCCAGGCGACCGCATCCGGACCAAAATTGCCATGCACGATACCGTTCCAGGAACTTGCCACATAGTTCACCATGACATCGACCGTTGAGTGACGTTTTCCGGGACTGGAAGCACAACAACCCGACGAATGGTCTACAGGCCGTAATTCGACCGGCGAAATATTTAATAAAATTTTACAATAGGCGCGGATCTACTTGCAAAAGCGCTCCCTGCTTTTGACAGGGTCGTGCGATTTCCGCTTTGGCGACAATGCGACGACACGCCGGGATGGCACTTCCCCTCAAACCGCGACTTCGATCGGCTCGGCAAGTCTGGGGTTGGAGCGCGCGGCGATCAGGCAACTGGCCACGATGAGGCCGGCTCCCGCCAGCGTGGTCCAGGTCACCGCCTCGTCGAAGAAGAACCATCCGAGCGCGATCGCCCAGATGAAGGCCGAATATTCGGTCGGGATCAGATATTGCGCTTCGGCCCGGGCATAGGCCCAGCTCATCAGGAACTGGCCGGCGAGCGACAGAGCCGTCACCCCGGCGAGCGGAAGCCAAAGATTGCTGGGCAACGCAATAGCGAGCCAGGGCGCGGCAAGACCAAGCATGACCGCGACACAAAGGTTCTGGAACAGCATGATCTCGATTGGCTTGGCCAGCATCGCCTGTCGCCGCGCGAGGATCAGATTGTAGGCATAGAACACCGTCGAGACCAGCACCGCAGCGGTGCCGAGCAGCGCATCGCCGGCATAGGTCTTCTGCCCGAACTGGCCCGCCACGATGATTGCGACGCCAGCAATGCCGGCGAGCGACGCCCAGATCGCCTTGCGCTGTATCCTTTCGCCCAGAAGCAGCGCGGCCAGCAGGAGCGCGAACAGCGGCGCCACGAAACTGAGCCCGACCGCCTCCGCCAGCGGCAGCCTTGCAAGCCCCCAGAAGAATGACAGCAGGACAATACCGACAACCACCGCGCGCAGCGCATGCAGCCTCAGCACCGAGGCGGCGGGAAGCGAGCGCGGTCCCGCCAGCCAGCCAGTGCCGGCGACCAATGTCGCCAGCATGCTGCGCCACAGCACCGTGTTGTAAACGCCGACCGCGATGACCAGCACCTTCATCGCCGCATCCATGCCGGACAAAAGGAAGATGCCGAAGGCGCAGACGAGCACCGGGATCGTGGGGGAAACGGCGCCGGCCAGGCTGGATGATTTCACGCGGGCTTTCTCGATGACGGATGCAGCTGACATATCAGGGCAAAAGGACGGGGCCAGATGGCAGCCCCGCCCATATGGCGGTCCAACCGGTCACCCAAGGCAGCCCTTTCAACTTGTCCGGTCCTGCCGCCGGCTCCGACCGGTCGAGCCGCAAAGTGAACATGCCGACATCCTGCTTTGTCATTGTCATTGCAGGGCTTGACGATCACTAATAAGCGATGCTAAGTACCAGTACTCATCAACACTGAGTAGCATGAAGAGGTATTCCATGGGCAAGCAGATGACGGAGATGCTCAAGGGCACGCTGGAGGGGATCATTCTCGCGATCCTGTCCGCGCGGCGCGCCTATGGCTACGAGATCACGGCGCTGTTGCGAAATCAGGGCTTCTCGGACATCGCCGAAGGCACCGTCTACGCCCTGCTCGTCAGGATCGAGCAAAAGGGCCTCGTCGACGTGGAGAAGATCCCGTCCGAGAAGGGCCCGCCCCGCAAGGTGTACTCGATCAACGCCCGGGGACGGGACTACCTCGAAGAGTTCTGGAGGACGTGGACCTTCCTCGCGGAACGGCTCGAACAGCTCAACACGAAAAGGAAATAGACATGGTCACAGGATGGATCGAGAAGATCACAGGGTCGATCGAGCAGAAGAAGCGCTACCGGCAGTACAAGGCGCGCACGGAAAAGCTTCCGGCGTACTATCGCGCGGCGATCGAGGCGCTGGACCGGTACCTCATGTATTTCGGGGCGATCACGGACGGGGACACCATGGTGTCGATGCTGGAGGATCTCGCCGACCTCTTCGAGCAGAGCGCGGCGCACGGAACCCCGATCCGCGCGATCGTCGGCGACAACCCCGTCGAGTTTGTCGAAACGTTTCTCCAGAACTACGCAGAGGGCCAGTGGATCAACAAGGAGCGGAAACGGCTGATCGACGCCATTGACCGCATCGCCGACAATGCGCCGTGACGGGCATCCGCCAACGAGAGGCCGGGGAGCCGAAGCCCCGGAGCGTCTTCGGCCGACGATCAGGGATTCGAACTTTTCTTCGCACCCCTGTCGATTCCGCCGCCCTTCGTTCGTCGTATCATCGAACCAACCCAACCAAGGAGAGAGACCATGCGGTTCATGATGCTGATGATCCCCGGCGGCTACGCAGAGGCGGCGCCGGACGTCAGGCCCGACGCCAAGGGGGTGGAGGGGATGATGAAATACAATGAGGAGCTCAAGAAGGCCGGCGTGTTGCTGGCGCTCGATGGGCTGCATCCGCCGTCATCGGGCGCGCGGGTCAGCTTCAAGGGCGGCAAGCCCGTCGTCACCGACGGGCCGTTCGCTGAGGTCAAGGAAGTGCTGGGGGGCTATTGGGTCATCGACGTGCGCTCACGTGAGGAAGCCATCGAATGGGCCCGCCGCTGCCCCGCAGGGGAAAATGAGGTGATCGAGGTTCGACGCGTCTTTGAGATGAGCGATTTCCCCGAGGACGTCCAGAAGGTGGTGGAAGGCTTCAGCGAGCTGAAGGGTTGACGGCCAATAGTGCCATCGAAGCGGTTTGGCGCATCGAGCAGCCGAAGCTCACCGCCAGGCTTGCCCGCTATCTCAGGGATATCGGGCTGGCCGAGGAGGTCGCCGGCGATGCCTTCCTGCTGGCGCTGGAGCGCTGGCCCCGGGACGGCATCCCGCGCAACCCGGCGGCCTGGCTGACTGAGGTCGCCAGGAACCGGGCGCTCGACCGGCTGCGCCGCACCACCATGATCGACGGCAAGCACCGCGAACTCGCCATCGACCTCGCCGAGCTGGAGCGCGAGATGCCCGACATCGAGGCGGCGCTCGACGAGGATATCGACGATGACCTTTTGCGGCTGATCTTCACCGCTTGCCATCCCGTACTGCCGGCCGAGCAGCGCGCAGCCCTCGCCCTGCGCCTGTTGGGCGGGCTGTCGACGCTTGAGATCGCCCGCGCCTTCCTGGTGCCCGAAGCCACCGCCGCCCAGCGCATCGTGCGCGCCAAGCGGGCACTTCGCGATGCCGCCATCGCGTTCGAGACGCCGCGCGGGCAAGAGCGGCGCGAACGCCTCGCCGCGGTCCTGGAGGTGGTCTATCTCATCTTCAACGAAGGCTATGTGGCGACCGCTGGACCGGACTGGCTGCGTGCCGATCTCTGTGGCGAGGCGCTGCGCCTTGGTCGTTCCCTGGCGGCGCTGATGCCTGATGAGCCCGAGGTGCAGGGGGTGGTGTCGCTGATGGAACTCAACGCCTCGCGTTTCCCTGCCCGCACCGGCCGGGCGGGTGAGCCGATCCTGCTGCTCGACCAGGACCGCACGCGCTGGAACTGGTCGCTTATCCGGCGCGGCCTCGACGGCCTGAACCGCGCCATGACCCTGACATCGACACCAGGCCCTTATCTCTTGCAGGCGATGATCGCCGCCTGCCATGCCCGCGCCGCGACATCAGCCGACACCGACTGGATTGCAATATCAGCCTATTATCAGGCCCTTGCCTTGGCGGCCCCCTCGCCCATCGTCGAAATCAACCGGACGGTGGCCGTTGGCATGGCGTTCGGGCCTGCGCAGGGCCTCGCCATCGTCGAGGCGCTGAAGGACGAGCCGCGCCTGAAGGACTCGCATCTTCTGCCCACGGTGCGCGGCGATCTTCTGGAGAAACTCGGACATCAGGCGGAAGCCCGTGCCGCGTTCCGCCAGGCTGCAGAATTGACCGGCAATGACAGGGAGCGCGCGCTGCTGCTCGCCCGCGCGGGCGACTAGCTCATAGGCCTGCATCCACCGCAAGCCGATGCGGTGGTCCACCTCAATGGGCGTCTGGCGGCGGTGCCTTCGGCGTGACGTTACGCAGGAACGGCACCAGCGCGGTCGCGATGACGAAGGCGGCCATGATCACCAGGAATGCATCGGCATAGGCCATGGTCGATGCCTCGCGATAGGCGAGAGCCCACAGCTGCTTCAGCGAGGCGGTATGGCCATCGGCGACAGCGCCGGGTAGTTGGCCATAGCGCAGCGCGACGTTGTCGACGAGCCGCATCGCGGCCTCGTTCTGCGGCGTCAGATGCGAGGCGATCGTCAGGAAATGGAAGTTGGTGCGGTCGTTCAGGATCGCGCCGCAAATGGCGATGCCGACCGCGCCGCCGAGATTGCGCATCGTGTTGAACAGGCCGCTGGCGTATTTCAGCCGCTCGGGCGGCAGGCTGCCGAGGCCGAGATTGACGCTCGGCGCCACCGCGAAGACCTGCGGGAAGCCACGGAACAGCTGCGGGATCAGCAGTTCGGCCGCGCCCCACTGGCTGGTGATGGCACTGAAACTCCACATCGACGCGCCGAAGGAGGCCAGACCGAACATCATCAGCCAGCGCGTATCGAAGCGCTTGGCGAGAAAGATGTAGACGGGAACGCCGATCATCGAGGCGACGCCGGTGGAGAACACGGCGAGCCCGGTCTGCAAGGCGTCGTAGCCCCTGACATAGCCAAGGAACAGCGGTGTCAGATAGATCGTGGCGAAGATGCCGATGCCGGTGACGAAAGACAGGAAACAGCCGATGGCGAAATTACGGTTGCCGAAGGCGCGGAAATCGACGACCGGCTGCGAATAGGTCAGGCTGCGGATGACGAACAGAACCATGGTGATGCCGGCGACGATAGCGCCATTGCGGATGGTCGCGTCGTCGAACCAGTTCCAGCGCGAGCCCTCCTCCAGGACGTATTCCGCCGTGCCCAGGCTGACCGCCATCAGCACGATGCCGATATAGTCCGCGCCCTTCAGCAGCGACGGATCGGCCTTGTCGATCTTGACCAGAGCCGCAACCAGGATGGTGATGATGGTGCCCGGAATGACGTTGACATAGAACAGCCAGTGCCAGTTGAGCGTATCGGTGATCCAGCCGCCGATGACGGGCCCGAGCGTCGGCGCGATCGAGGCGATGCTGCCGACCACCGCGGCCGCATAGACCCGCCTCGGCCCCTGGAAATAGTGAAACGACGAGGTGAACACGGTTGGGATCATCGACGCGCCGAGCAGCCCCTGCAGCGCGCGGAACACGATCATGCTTTCGATGCTCCAGGCGAAACCGCACAGCATGCTGGCAAGCGTGAAGCCGGCCGCCGAGATGGTGAACAGCCAGCGTGTCGAAAACACCCGTGTCAGCCAGCCCGACAGCGGGATGACGATGATCTCCGCCACCAGATAGGAGGTCTGCACCCAGCCGATCTGGTCCTGCGCCGCCGACAGGCCGCCGCCAATGTCCTGCAGCGACGACGCGACGATCTGGATGTCGAGCAGCGCGATGAACATCCCCACGCACATCACCATGAACGGCAGGATGCTGGCGAAGAAGGATTGCGGGCGCTCCGACATGATGCCCTCAGTGCGCGCCGGTATCGACCGTCACGACGGTGGAGAGGCCCGGCCGCAGCGCGACCTTGTGCGCCTGGTCCGGGTCGATGGTGATGCGGACGGGAACACGCTGGACGATCTTGGTGAAATTGCCGGTCGCGTTCTGCGCCGGGATCACGCTGAAGATCGCGCCCGTCGCCGGCCCCAGGCTGCTGACATGGCCCTTGAGCGGCTGGTCGGGCGCGATGTCGGTATAGACCGTCGCCGCCTGTCCATCCGCCATGCGCCGCAACTGATCTTCCTTGAAATTGGCATCGACCCACAACCCGCTCTGCGGGACGATCGTCAGCAGATAGCTCCCCGGCGAGACATAGGTGCCGACCTGCGCCAGCCTGTTACCGATGATACCGTCGATGGGAGCGCGGATCTGCGTGAAGCCGAGATCGAGTTCAGCCGTGTCGAGATCCGCCTTTGCGGCCAGAACGGCGGCGGTCGCTTCCGATATCTGCGTGTTCAGCACGTCGAGCTGTTGCCTGGCGGCGGCAAGCCCGGCACGCGAGGCGGCGACGGAAGCCTTGGCCTGACCATCGGCGGCAAGGCTTCTCTGGGCGTCCTGCTGCGAGCCGGCCCTGGTGTTGGCCAGCACCTCATAGCGCTTGGCGTCCTGTGCGGTGAACGTCGCGGCGGCACTCTTGGCCTCCAGATCGGCCTGCGCCTGTTCGATCAGCGAATTCTGCAGCGAGACCTGGGCGCGAAGATTGTCGAGCGCCGATTGCTGCTGCTGGACGGAAGCCTGCGCACGCTCCACCGCCGCCTTGAACGGCCGGTCGTCGATGCGGATGATGAGCTGGCCGGCGGCGACATGCTGGTTGTCCTCGACGAGGATCTGATCGATATGCCCGGCGACACGTGGCGCCAGCGGCGTGACGTTGCCGCCGACATAGGCGTCGTCGGTGGAGACGAGGAAACGGCCGGCCTGCCACCACTGAAAACCATACCAGCCGGCAATGCCGATGGCGATCGCGGCGCCCAGCATGACGAACGGCTTGCGGCGGCTTTTGGCGGGCGCGGGGATCTGGACGGCGGATGGCTGCGCCGGCTGCAACTCGGCGGCGGAGAGAACCTTGTTCATTTGCCCCGCGCCTCTTCACGGCTTTGATCGACATTGTCGATGAGCGGCAGGCCCGAACCCTCCGTGCTGAAGCGATAGCGCTGCCGCATGCGGTCGGTGGCCCGGGGGGCTGTCGCCATGGTGAAGCCCTCGCCGTCGAGTTCTCGACCGGTCTGGCGGTCGACCAGCACGGGCTCGGCCCAGCGCCCGTCCGCCCTGTCCACCACCACAAGGCTCGGGCCTTCGGGCGCCAGATGCTTGTTGCCCCAGGCGAGCAGCGAAAGCAGCACCGGTCGGAAATCGCGCGCCTTGGCGGTTAGCACATATTCATGGCGCAGCGGCCGCTCGCAGTAGGCGCGCTTTTCGAACAGGCCGCGCTCGACCAGGCTGTTCAGCCGGCGCGTGAGAATGTTGGGCGCGATCTCCAGGCTCTTCTGAAATTGGTCGAAGCGCGTCAGCCCCTGGAACGCGTCCCTGAGCAACAGGATGCTCCACCATTCGCCCACATCGTCGAGACTACGCGCTATGGGGCACGGGCGAGTTTCGAAGCTTGTTTTTGCAACCATGGCCGGAAGTCTCTTTCAAAATGAAAGTGACACATAGCCAAGTTAGTTGCATTATGCAAGTCACTCGGGCGTGATCGGGGGAACGAGTGCAGATCGGGGAAATGAGATAGGCCCAAGGGGTAGTGGCGCCGCCGCCAAATCATGGCTGCGGCGCTGGAGAACGCAGCGCGACGTGCCGTCGGGGTGAGTTGATAAAGTCCTCTCCCGCTTGGCTGCTCGATGGCCTCTCCAGGGAATAATACCGTCAGGGCACCAGCACGACCTTGCCGGTCGAGCGTCGCTCATCCAGCAGCCGGTGCGCCTCGCCGGCATGGCCGAGCGGGAACCGGCCACCGATCGCGACCCGCAACCGGTCGCTCGCCGCCAGCTGGAACAGTTCCGACAGGCTCGCCCGCAACACCTGCGGCGACAGCAGCGGCAGCAGCGCGAAACCCCTCAGCGACTGGTTACGGCCGATCATGGCTTCCAGATCGGAAGGTTCGAGCCCATAGCGGCCGAGTGCAGCGAACACCAGTTCGCCGCCGGGCGCCAAAGCCTGCAGTGACAAAGCCGTCAGCGCGCCGCCAACCGTGTCGTAGATGATGTCTGCACCCTCCCCGCCTGTCAGCGCGCGGACGCGCGCGGGCCAGTCCGATCCGATGTAATCGACGGCGGCATCGGCGCCGAGCGACAGAGCAAGCTCGATCTTGCCCGCGCCGCCGGCGGCCGCGATCACCTTGGCCGCGCCCTTTGCCCTAGCAAGCTGGACAAGCAGCGATCCGACGCCACCGGCAGCGGCAGGCACCAGCACCGTCCTGCCCTCAGGCGGGCTCTGGCGCGGCAAATGCAGTGCCGTCAGCCCCTGCACCATCAGCGCTGTCGCTTCCTCGAAAGAGACGTCATCCGGCAGCGGCACGGTCAGATCGGCTGATATCGTGACCTGCTCGGCATAGCCGCCATAAGGGCGCTGCGAGGCAAACAGCGGCGCCGCGACACGTCTCCCCAGAAGCGCAGCATCCACGCCTTCGCCGACGGCCTCGACGATACCAGCCACTTCCACGCCGGGAAACATCGGCAGTTGCGGCGTCACCGCGTAGCGGTCCGCGCGCATCAGCACCTCGAAGAAGTTGATGCCGGCGGCGTGAACGCGGACCAGCACCTCGCCGGCCTGCGGGACCGGCGCCGGCAGCTCGACGATCTCGAGCACCTCGGGGCCGCCGAAGCGGCTGAATTGAACGGCTTTCATGGCAAACTCCGATCGCACTGGCATCGGCGGTGGTTTGCCACTATCTGCGAGGCCGCGACTACACACTCATTTCTCCCCTGCTGACCAGGAGGTGACCATGGCCGGCCCAGCCAGCAAGATGCCGATCAAGCGACTGCCGATGCTGCCGGCGGAGCGCGCGCTGAAGGTGATCGCCGGGCGTTGGAAGGCGGTCATCCTCTACCATCTCTTCGATGGTCCAAGGCGGCTGTCGGCGCTGAAGGCGATGATGCCTGGCATCACCCAGAAAGTGCTGATCCAGCAGCTGCGCGAAATGGAGGAGCATGGCCTCGTCAGCCGCGAGATCTTCGCCGAAGTGCCCGCCCGCGTCGAATATTCGGCGACCAGCCTCGGCCTCAGCCTCGAGCCGATCCTGCTGGCGCTCTGCCAATGGGGCCAGCACCATGCTGATGCGCTGGACGAGAAGCATCGTCTCGCCGACTGCATCATCCGGCCGCGGCAGGCGCAGCACGCGCTTATGGCCTAGATCGAATTGACTTGCCGGGTTGCCGACGCCGGCTGCCCGTCACAGATTGTCTGCAGAAACGGATCGGCAAATGCACCGCATAGCTTCGGGCGAACTTTATCGGACCTACACTCTTGGTGACCTGCGCATCACCGCCTTGCGCGATGGCTACGTCGACATGCCGGTCGGGCGGCTTCGGCAACGCGGCGACAAGCCGTTTGGCGATGAGTTGCCCGAACAAGTCGCGTTGGTTGGCGGCCAACTCAGGCTTTCCGTCAACGCCTTCGCGATTGACGATGGACATGAGATAACACTGATCGATACCGGCGCTGCGAATGCCTGGCACCCGACCATGGGCCGGCTTCCCCAGGCGCTGGACGAAGCCGGCATCGATGTCGAAAAAGTCCGTACCGTCTGCTTCACCCATACGCATCTCGACCACATCCAGGGTCTTGTGCTTGCCGACGGCCGGGACGCTTTTCCGCGCCTGGTGCGCCTGCTCGTTCCCAGGCAGGAACTCGACCTCTTCCGCACCGAAGCGCGGCTCGAGCGGTTTCACGACATGGCGGAACCGTTCGAGGCCGGAGACCGTCTCGGGACCCATGTCGACATTATCGGCGCTCACGGCCATGAAGTGGGTCACAGCTGCTTTCGCGCTTCGAGCGGCGGCGAGAGCATTTTGATCTGGGGCGATACCTTTCACGTCCCATCGCTGCAGTTCGATCGGCCCGAGGTGACGTGGGAATTCGATACGGATCAGGACCAGGCGCGCGAGAGCCGGTTGCGGCTGCTGGCGCTTGCGGCGGACGATCATTACCTCGTTGCCGGCGCGCATTTGGACTCGCCCGGCATTGGCCGCGTCGTCCGGTCGGGCGGCAGCTTTCGATTTGAGCCGCTATAACTAGAAGGGCGGCGCAAACGCCGCCCCGTATCCCTTGGCATTGCGCGCCTTCTTCAGCGCCTTGCCCACCAGGCGAAATCATTGACCAACGCCGTGGCCGCCTGGTTTAGGTGCTCAAGGTCTTCGAGCTTCTTCTCGCCCTGATGGACGGCCAGGAAGTCGCGCCAGGATATGGACGGCGGACTTGCCCGGCGCAACCGTCAACCGATCTGAATGCGGCGCGTCACCTGTCCGTTGCTCTCCCAGTAGGTGTGTTTCTTGGCGATCCACGGATCACTCATCGCCGGCTGGATGTTGCCGCTCGTATCGATCGCGCGTGAGGTGACAGTGTGCTCCCCGGCGGAAGGTTTGGGCCAATCGAGAGACCACATCTTCCAGGCGAACTCCGCCTTGTCGGCGTCGTCGATGGTCGCCGGCATCCACGGCCCATCGTCGATCTTCACCTCGACCCGGTCGACTGGCGCGCCCCAGGCGGCTCCGACGATTCGGTAGTCGTTGCCGATATGGGTAACCCTGGCCGGTGCCGATTTGAGCCTTGCCCGTCCGACGGAGGTTTCCGCCCACACGGTCTCGCCATTATGGTCTTCCTCGCGGACCGTGACGTAGTCGCGTCCCATGAACCGGCTCTCGAAGCGCTGGTCGCGCACGTCGATGCGCTTGAGCCATTTCGCGTTCGCGATCCCGTACCAGCCCGGCGCTATCAGCCGCAGCGGGAAGCCGTTGTCGGGCGGCAAAGGAGCGCCGTTCATCTCGTAGCAAAGGATGTTTTTTGGATCCATTGCTTCGGCGAGCGACATGCTGCGCGCGAAATTCTGCTTGAACGTGACCTCGTCGGCGCGTTTGATCTCACCTTCGTCGGCGCCCCAGAAGACAACCTCGATGCCGCTGTCGTGAACCCCGGCCTCCTTCAGGATCGGAGCGAGCGGCGTACCCGCCCAGCGGGCATTGCCGATTCCGCCGTTGAAAAACGGCAGGCCGGTATTGCCCGAACATTCGATCGTGAAGGTGACTTCCTCGCGCGGCCGGGACTTGATGTCGGCAAGCGTCAGGGCCATCGGCTTTTTGACCAGCCCGCCGATTTCCAGCTTCCACGTGCTTTCCTCGATGACCGGCCGGTTGAAGTGCGCGATCGAAAAGAATTTGTCGTTGGGCGTTACCCAGGCATCGAGATCCTCCCAGACGAGCTGGTTCTTGATGACCTGCGGAACCGGATTCGGCGGCAGTTGATCGAGCCATTTGACGACTTCCTCGCCGGGCCGTGTCGGAAAAGCGTAAGCCCGCGAGGCATGGAGAGCCGCGATTGCGGCAACGGCCACGCTTCCCTGGATAAGTTCTCTGCGTTGAAGATGAGGCATGCTGTTTCCCTCCCAGTTGATCCGGAACGGGCTGCAGCGTGCTATTTGGGCCGTAGCCTGATCTCGGACAGGCGCACAAAGAAACGACTTCCACCCGGAAATATCCGGATGGGTCATGCAATCAGCGACGCGTCTCAAGCATGTGAGGCATTGGGCGAAACTCTTGCTTGGGTTTCGTGCTTGAAGAGTGCGCCCTGAAAAAGGATGTGTCCACAACTTGGACGGGATATGATGACCTTGCGGCCGATTTACGCTCGTTGCGGCTCGGGACCCGCTTCTGGCGCGATGTGTTCGCTCTGACGGTGCCGGTCTAGCTAGGGGGCACTAAGGCCTCTCACCGCCCGCCCTTGGCCTTGCCCATAGGCGTTCGGGCTGGTGTCGGGCGTGTGGCAATCGGATTGCTAGCGGCTACCGGCAACCGGCAACCGGCAACAAGCGTTTCACAATTGAAAAGGGCGGCGCAAGCGCCGCCCCATATCCCTTGGGAGGACAATTCGACCGGCGATCAGGCCGCCTTGATTTCCTCGTCGACCACGTCGGCATCGCGCGCCTTCTTCAGCGCCTTGGCCCACCAGGCGACGTCGTTGACCAGCGCGGTGGCGGCCTGGTTCAGGTGGTCGAGGTCTTCGAGCTTCTTCTCGCCCTGGCGCACGGCGAGGAAGTCGCCCCAGGCGATATGGACGGCCGACTTGACCGGCGCCATCTGCAGTTCGACGGCATGGAGGCGGAGCTGCTCGACGGCGCGGGCGCCGCCGACGCTGCCATAGCCGACGAAGCCGGCCGGCTTCTTGTTCCACTCGTTGGCGGCGTAGTCGATGGCGTTCTTCAGCACGGCCGTCGGGCCGTGATTGTATTCGGCGGCGGTGAAGATGAAGCCGTCATATTCGGCGACCTTCTTCTGCCAGCGCTGCGCCACTTCGTTGGTCGACGGTACCCATGCGGAAGAGGCGACTTCGTCGAAGAAGGGCAGCGGGAAATCTCTGAGGTCGACGACCTCGACATCGATGTCGGCATGCGACTTGGCGATCTTGGCGATCCATTGCGTGGGCACATCGGCGAAGCGCGCGGCGCGCGTCGAACCGACGATGATGGCGATTTTCGGCTTTGACATGGGGGGCTCTCCATTCCGGTAATAAGCTGGTATCATTTAGATACCGGCGCTATATGAGATACTGTCAACTGCCGACGCAAGGAGGCACCGTTTTGTTACTGAGGCACCCGCACAACACCGAAGACTGTCGCGCGATTTCGGAAATCCTGCAGCGCGTCGGCGACAAATGGACCGTGCTCGTGGTCGGCAAGCTTGGCCACGGACCACTGCGTTTCAACGAGCTGCGTGCCGCTGTCGGCGGCATCTCGCAGAAGATGCTGACCACCACCTTGCGCGGCCTGGAACGCGACGGCTTCGTCACCCGCACCGTGTTTCCGACCATTCCGCCGCGCGTCGACTACGAACTGACCGAGCTCGGTCACGAACTGTTGATCCCGGTCAGCGCGCTTGGCGAATGGGCACGCAGGAACACGCAGCGTGTGCGGGAGGCACGCGAAAAATTCGACGACATGCATGGCTGAAACCCTTGCACGGCAAGGGATCCGGTGCCTTCGCGTTAAGTGAAATTGCCTGACGGCGGGGAAGTCGTGGTCCTCTTGACGCGGGCTCGCAACTTTGTCCTAGGGCGCCGGTGGCAGACCAGCACACACGCTACTTTGACGACGACAATCGCGGACCAAAAGGAACTCCTTCAGCTTCTCGGCGCCAAGCCATCGCAGGGCGCCGTGCTCAGGGCACGCATGTCGCGGCCGGCTTCCGGTCACCCTTGTCGCCTTGCGGGCAGGCGATGGGCCGAAGGTCGTTTTTGACTTCGGCGTAGGCGGTTACGCCGAGCAGGCAGACCAAAGCGACAAGGGCTGCCACGAGCCAGCTGTTCAGTATGTGTTGACGCATTGTCTCTCCCCCAACGCCGGCACGATCGGGCGTGAAAGCAACCATTGGATGTCGCGGAGCGCATCGCCGGAACGGGCAATGTTACAATTGCCCTGCGCCGGAAAAACGGGGCGCAAGAATGGGCTCGTCAACCCTCGGCCGGAACGGCCTTCGGCTTGCCCTCGCCGTCCAAAGCCACCATGACGAAATCGGCGTGGGTGACCTTTTCCATCAAATCGGAGAGATAGCGCTGCGCCCAGGCTTCGACCTTGAGCGTCATCGAGGTGCGGCCGACGCGTTCGACATGGGTATAGATGCACAGCGTGTCGCCGATCTTCATCGGCTTGGCGAAGGACATCTCCTTGACCGCCGCCGTCACCACGCGGCCCCTGGCGCGCTCGGCGGCGCGGATGCCGCAGGCAAGGTCCATCTGCGCCATCACCCAGCCGCCGAAGATGTCGCCGGCGGCGTTGGCGTCCGAAGGCATGGCCAGCGTGCGCAATGTGAGGTCTCCGATCGGCCGTCCGTCCGCGTAGTGCACCATGCGAGAAATCCCCCGAGGTCGAAGGCTTGAGATCGACTGCCCTCGATCCCGTAGCGTCATGGCGCGGACGCGTCAACGCGCGCCGGGCAAAGCTTCGCCTGGCTGCTAGAAGTAGCGCACCAGGTTCGAACGGATGCGATCGAGAACCGTGTCCCCGGAAAGATCGGGAACGAATGCTTTGCCCGTGATCGCCTCGTAGGCTTGGGCATAGATGCGCGAGGCCTGTTCGACGATCTCGTCTGGAATCCTGGGGATCGGGTCCTTGTAAGGATCGCAGCGCGCCGCCACCCAGGAGCGGATGAAATCCTTGTCGAAACTGTCCGGCCGCGTGCCGCTGGCCAGCGCCTGTTCATAGCTCGCCGCGATCCAGTACCGGCTGCTGTCGGKCGTATGGATTTCATCGGCCAGGATGATGGTGCCGCTTCTGTCTGTGCCGAATTCGTATTTGGTGTCGGCAAGGATCAGGCCGCGCTCGGCGGCACGCGCCTGGCCGCGCGCGAACAGCTTCAAGGCGTAATCCGAGACGGTGTCCCATTGCGCCTGCGTGAGCAGTCCCTGTTCGAGGATCTCCGCCCTGGACAGCGGCTCGTCATGGCCGCCATCCGCCGCCTTGCTTGTCGGCGTGATGACCGGCGCGGCCAGCTTCTCATTGTCGCGCAAACCGTCCGGCAGGCGCATGCCGTACATGTCGCGCTCGCCACGCTTGTAGCGGGTCAGGATCGACGTGCTCGTGGTTCCGGCCAGATAGCCGCGCACGACGATCTCGACCGGCAGGATGTCGAGCCTTGTACCGACGACGACATTCGGGTCGGGATATTCGAGCACATGGTTCGGACAGATATCGGCGGTTTCCTCGAACCAGTAGCGCGCCGTCTGGGTGAGGATCTCGCCCTTGAACGGGATCGAGGTCAGGATGATGTCGAAGGCGCTGAGACGGTCGGTGGCGATGATGATGCGCCGCCCGTCGGCCAGATCGTAATTTTCCCGGACCTTGCCCTTGTAGTAACCCGGCAGTTCGGGAATGAACGCATCCGACAGGGTCCGCATATGATTTCCTGCCTTCCGCAGAGTGGCCAGAGCAAACGAATGCCCTCGCATAGGCTGTCGACCCCATGCTTATCAAGCGCGATTGTCGATATTCCCCGCAACTCGACCTCGCATTCCAGTCGCATTTTTCACAACGCATGCCGGAAGGCCCGGCGACGCGGCGAACCCCTCGCGTCTAGGCTGCGGCCAGATTTCCGGAGCCGCCCGTTTCAATCATGCAGACTTTTGACTTCATCATCGTCGGCTCCGGCTCGGCCGGCTCCGTGCTCGCCGACAGACTGTCGGCCTCGGGCCGCTTCTCAGTTCTGGTGCTGGAGGCCGGCGGCACGGACCAGCGCTTCTACGTGCAGATGCCGCTCGGCTACGGCAAGACGTTCTTCGATCCGGCGGTCAACTGGAACTACAAGACGGAAGCCGACCCCGGCCTCGGCGGCAATGTCGACCACTGGCCGCGCGGCAAGCTGCTCGGCGGCTCGAGCTCGATCAACGCCATGGTCTGGATCCGGGGTGCGCGCGAGGATTTCGACGATTGGCGCGCCGCCGGCAATCCCGGCTGGAGCTATGACGAGCTGTTGCCGATCTTCAAGGCGCTCGAGGACAATGAGGCCGGCGCCAACAGATGGCGCGGCACCGGTGGCCCCTTGCACATCAGCGACACGGCCAACGCCGTCCACCCGCTGACCAAGCGCTATCTTGCCGCCGGCCAGCAGGCCGGCCTGCCGCTCAACCCCGATTTCAACGGTGTTGCCCAGGAAGGCGTCGGCACCTACCAGATCTCGACCAAGAACGGCCGCCGCATGTCGGCGGCGCGCGCCTTCCTGCGCCCGGCGATGAAGCGCTCCAATGTCCGCGTCGAGACCAACGCGCTGGCCAGCCGCATCCTGTTCGAAGGCAAACGCGCCGTCGGCATCGAGTATCTGCAGAACGGTCAGACGAAGACGGCGCGGGCCGGCCGCGAGGTGATCCTCTCCGCCGGCTCGATCAACTCGCCGCAGCTGCTGCAATTGTCGGGCGTCGGCCCCTCGGCGCTTCTGAAAGGGCTGGGCATCGCTGTCGTCCACGCCAACGAGAATGTCGGCGCCAATCTGCAGGACCATGTCGGCATCAACTACACCTTCAAGGGCAAGGTGCCGACGCTCAACCAGATCCTGCGTCCCTGGTGGGGCAAGCTGCTGGTCGGCATGCAGTACATACTGACGCGCTCGGGGCCGCTGTCGCTGTCGATGAACCATGGCGGCGGTTTCTTCCGCACCGACCCGGCGTTCTCGCGCCCCAACATGCAGCTCTATTTCCAGGCCTTCTCGACCGTCATCCCGAAGAGCGGCGAACGGCCGATCCTGACGCCCGACCCCTGGCCGGGCTTCTCCATCGGCCTGTCCAATTGCCGCCCGTCGAGCCGGGGCGAGATCATGATCCGCTCCAGCAATCCGCTGGACTATCCGAAGATCACCGCCAACGCCTATTCCACCAATGCCGATGTCGAGGAGATGCTGGCGGCGGTGAAGTTCGTGCGCAAGATCGCCTCGATGCCTGCAATGGCCGAAATCATCAGGGAAGAAGTCCTGCCCGGCCCGTCGATCCAGTCCGACGCCGACCTGATCACGGATTTCAGGAAACGCTCCGGCACTGTCTATCACCCGGTTTCGACCTGCCGCATGGGCCCCGATCCCGCGCGCGCCGTGGTCGATCCGCGCCTGAAAGTGCACGGGCTTGAGGGCTTGCGCGTCATCGACGCCTCGATCTTTCCCGACAACATCACCGGCAACACCAACGCCGCCTCGGTCATGACCGGGTGGAAGGGCGCCGAACTGGTTCTGGAGGACCAAAAATGAAGATCACCGACGTCAAGACCTGGGTTGTCGGCAACCCGCCGCCCGGCATCGGCGGCAAGTATTTCATCTTCGTCAAGCTGACCACCGATGGCGGCGTGGTCGGTTATGGCGAAGCCTACAACGCCACCTTCTCGGCCCATGTCACGGCGAAAATGGTCGAGGACATGGCCGAGCGCTATCTCGTCGGCCGCGATCCGCACGACATCGAGAACTTCTTCCGCCGCGCCTATTCCTCCGGCTTCACCCAGCGCCCCGATGTTTCCGGCATGGGCTGTTTTTCGGCGCTCGAAATGGCCTGCTGGGACATTATCGGCAAGGAGGCCAACAAGCCGGTCTACAAACTGCTCGGCGGTCAGGTGCATGAGACGCTGCGCTCCTACACCTACCTCTACCCGCACACCGGCAGTGTCCATTCCGAGGACGCGCCGGACGGCAGGAATGTCTACAACGACCCCGAAATGGCGGCGGCCTGCGCGCTCGAATATGTCGAGCAGGGTTTCAATGCCGTCAAGCTCGACCCGGCCGGTCCCTACACCGCCTTCGACGGCCATCAGCCGCGCCTCATCGACATCGACGTCTCCACCCGCATGGTCAAGGCGATCCGCGAGGCGGTGGGCAACCGCGCCGACATCCTCTTCGGCACGCACGGCCAGTTCACCGCGTCGGGCGCGCTGCGCATGGCCCGCGCCATCGAGCCCTACGATCCCTTGTGGTTCGAGGAGCCGGTGCCGCCCGACATGCCCGAAGTGATGGCGCAGGTCGCCCGCGCGACCTCGATCCCGATCGCCACCGGCGAGCGGCTGACGACCAAGTTCGAATTCGCCCGCGTCATCGAAAACCGCGCCGCGACCATATTGCAGCCGGATCTCGGCCGCTCCGGCGGCATTCTCGAAACCAAGAAGATCGCGGCGATGGCCGAGGCCTATCACATTCAGGTCGCGCCACACTGCTATTGCGGGCCGATCGTCGGTGCGGCCAACATCCAGCTGGCGGTGACGTTGCCCAACTTCCTCATCCTGGAATCGCTGAAGCAGTGGGACGGCTTCCACGCCACGCTCCTGAAGAAGAAGATCGAGTGGCAGGACGGCAACGTCATCCCCTCGAAGGAACCGGGGCTGGGCGTCGAGCTCAACGAAGCGGTCTGCGATGCGCATCCCTACACCGGCAAAGATCTGCATCTGCAGATGATGCAGACCCCGTTGATGCCGTGAGCGAGAGCTACGCCTTCATCGGCCTCGGCCATCTCGGCGGCAACCTTGCCGCCAGCCTGATCCGCAACGGCTTTGCGGTCACTGTCTTCGACCGCGACCCGGCTGCCGTCGAGCGCCTCGTGGCGCTCGGCGCCACCGCAGCCGACAGCGCTGCCGACGCGGCGGCGCGGGCCGGCAACGCCATCACTTGCCTGCCCTCGCCCAAGGTCAGCGAAGCGGTGCTTGCCGGACCCGGCGGCTTGCTCGAGGGCTTGCCCAAGGGCGGCACCTGGATCGAGATGTCGACCAATGGCCGCGACGAGATCGTGCGGCTTGCCGCCCTCGCCTCGGCCAAGGGTGTCGAGACGCTGGAGTGCCCGGTCACCGGCGGCGTGCATCTGGCGGCGGCCGGCAAAATCACCGCCCTGGTCGGCGGCGATGCAGCCCTTTACGAACGCCATCGCGCGGCCATCGAAGCAATGTGCGCACGTTCCTTCCTGATGGGGTCGATCGGCTCGGCAGCGGTGATCAAGGTGATCACCAACATGCTGGCTTTCATCCACCTCGTCGCCGCCGGCGAAGCGCTGATGCTGGCCAAGCAGGGCGGGCTCGACCTCGCCCAATCCTACCACGCCATCGTTGCCTCCTCCGGCAACAGCTTCGTCCACGAGACCGAAAGCCAGCTCGTCCTCAACGGCTCCTATGACATCGGCTTCACCATGGACCTGGCGCTGAAGGACCTCGGTTTTGCGTTGGGCATGGGCAAGGATTTCGGCGTGCCGCTGGAGCTGGCATCCCGCGTCAATGCGATTTTCGAACAGGGCAAGGCGGCCTATGGCGGCAGCGCCTGGTCGACCCAGATCGTCAAATTGCTCGAAGATGCCGTCGGCACCGACCTGCGCGCGCCTGGTTTTCCAGCCAGACTGGAAATCTGACCGGAGACCGGAAAACCAAGCAATTTCATCTGCTTGAATCGATAGCCGGATTCAGTTTCGAAGAGACTTGAATCAATCTGGCAACGCCTTGATTCAATATCTGAGCGTCAACGCGCCAGGCAGGATCTCGAAGGTCGCCGGTATGCGTCCGGGCGACTCACCGTCTATGTCGACCAGCGCGCCGTTCTTTTCCACATCGTCGAGCGGTTCGACAACCACTTTCTTGCCGCGCAGGATCGTGATCGCCGGATGGTTGCGGTGCCGGCCGCCATAGAGCAGGCGGATATCCCAGATCAGCTTCAGCTTGCCAGCCGCGCGCAGGATGACGATGTCGAACTCTCCGTCGGTGAGCTCGGCATCCGGCGCGATCATCATGCCGCCGCCGAAGAACTTGCCGTTCGCCACCGCCACCAGCGCCATGCGCGCCTCGACCGGCGCGCCGTCGTCGACGGTGATCCGCACATGCTGGAAGCGGTAGCGGATGAACTCGACCACGGTGCGCCACAGGAACAGCGCCTTGGCCGACATCTTGCCCTTGCGCTTGTCGGCATTGACGGCGCGGTCAGTGGCGCCCGACAGGCCAAGGCTTGCGATGTTGATGAAGTGGCGGCTGGCCAGTGCGCCATGGTCGTCGATGTAGCAGATGCGCCCGGCATCGACCTTGCGGCCCTCTGCCCCGGCGATCCGCTTCAAGGTCGCGTCCACCGCTTTCGGCAGGCCAAGACCGCGTGCGAAATCGATGCCTGTGCCGCATGGCAGCAGGCCAAGCTCGGTCGTCCTGCCGCTCTCCTCGAATGCCTGCAGCAGCCCGTCGGCCACTTCGCTGGCGGTGCCGTCGCCACCGGCGGCGATCACCAGGTCGAAGCCGTTTGCCGCGAGGTCGATGGCCAACCGTTCGGCATCGCCCTCGGCCTGTGTCTCGCGCAGCTCGAAATCGCCGAAGTGCTTTTTCAGCGAGGCGGCAACCTCAGGCCAATGCCGCTTCAGCCAGCCGCCACCGGCTATCGGATTGAGAACCACCCCGACTTTCAATACGCACCCTCCCCGGCGCCGGACATCCATGTCCGATCGTTTGCCGGCATTGAAGCCCGCGCCCGGCGGCGGAGCAAGGGGCGCTGTCGATCCGAGCGCCGAAAAGAGGGGACGGCTGTTTAAGGCAGCAGGCACCGAAGGTCCCGGGCCCTCGCCAAACGGTCCCCGATAATCCCGCTATCCACAGGCCCATGGCCATTCCCCAGGCCCCTTACCCGGCGTACGTTAAACCCATCTCAGGCGGCCACCGATCGCCAAGCCGAAAGGCGAAAGTGAAAGGCGGATTTCCTGAGGCCCGTACGGCCCGGAGCGAGAGCAGGCTTGCCTGTTTCGAGGGACGGTAGCCGAGACCTACGGGGCCGCGGAAAGCGTGCCAACGCCGACGGCGGACCGATGCTGCCATGAAGGACGGCAAAAACCTTCGATGGCACGCAGGGCAAAGCCCGCAAGGGCCAAGACCAGCGTGGTCTGGAACGGACACTGCCTTGGGGTGGTGGCTGGCAGGACCGTCAAAATCAAGGCCGGCATGGCGCGACGACTTTACGGAAGTTGCTGCCGCGACCGTGTCCTGATCTGACAGGGAGGCGCTGGGAGAAATCCCGGCGCCGACTGTCGTTTTGGCCCTCGATCTCCTTTGCTGGCGATCTTGCGGGCGCCGCTTCACCGCGCGCTAAAATCGGTTAGTATCCCAACGTCGTCAGAGTCCGTTTTAACGGGCTCGTAGGAGGGGGATACTTCATGACGCTGATCCAGAAGCTTGCCGTTGCCTATGCTTTCCTGTTCTTCGCGGTCGTCGCCATCGGCTACATACCGGCGTTCAACGATGCCAACGGCAATCTGTTCGGCCTGTTCTCGCTGCAATGGTATGACGACCTGCTGCACGCCTTCTCCGGCGTCTGGGCGCTGGCCGCCGCCTTCATCTCGCATCGCCAGGCAGTGTTCTATTTCAAGCTGTTTGGATCGGTCTATCTGTTCGACGGGGTGCTCGGGCTGATCACCGGCTCAGGCTGCCTCGATGCCGGCATCTTCATCAACGGTTTCCGCTCCCTCAACGACATCGAGTTCCCTACCCGCTTCTTCGCCAACCTGCCGCATCTCGTCATCGGCGGCTTCGCCGTCTATGTCGGCTTCTGGCTGTCGAAGCGCATACACGACCACTTCGCCACGGCCTGACCGGCCATGTTGCTGTTCCGCTGGCTGAAGCGCGTCATCAAGACGATCGTCTGGCTGATCGTCATCATCATCCTCATCCCGATCGTCGGGCTGAGCTACGGTTTCCTGACGACGCCGTCGCTCGACAAGACGCCGCTGCCCGGCATTGCCGATGGCGCGCCGCCCAAGGCGCTGGCCGACAAGGTCCGCGCCGAAATCCCCGGCTACCAACGGCCTGAGGAATCGACCTTCCTCACCTATCCCGAATGGGCGATCGTCTACGCCGCGCGCGAATATGCCGGCTTCGTCGCCAAGGACCAGCCGAGCGGATTTCCCTATTGGTCCTATGTCGGCCGCTTCTGGCAGGACTACGCCACCGTGATCCGCGCCAGTTCCCCATACAAGTTCAACTATGCCAACCACCAGATGCTGGTCATCATCGGCACCAGCCACTCGATCGAGCACATATTGCAATGGGCCTATGAGAACACGGTCGGCCGCGTCACCGAGGCGACATCGGCCAAGCGCACCGCCGCCGACATCTACCAGGCCAAGGTGGCGGCCGAATACGCAGGCTTTCTCGACCAGGTGCCGTGGTACCAGTTCGCCTATGCCGAAAAGCGCGCCGGCCTGTTTGCCGTGCAGCCGGCGCCGGGCGACAGCTCCGTCCGCACCAGCGAACGCAAGCTCGCCTTCGGCCTCGCCGACACCATCAAGCAGGGCTATGCCGACCTGATCAAAAAGGCGCTCGCCGCGACCTCCGACCCGGCCTTCCTCGACATCCATGTCTGGGCCAAGGGCCCGGTCGGCGAAGCCACCCGCAACGAGCCCGACACCTTGCTGGAGCGCGACCTGGGTCCTGACGGCACCATCTTCGTCACCAAGCGCTATCAGGTCTTCACCGACATGATCCCGCGGCTGATCGACAAGGGCGTCTCCTTCGTCGAGATCGGCGGCAATGACGAGATCATGGTCACCATGCTGTCGACCGACTCGATCGCCGTCCCCGAAGGCATGCGCATCCTGTTCAGCTATCCGCTGCCGGCCGATCCTTCGACGCGCCGCACCGGCATGGTCGTGGCCGTGCGCAAGCTGCATCTGGTGCTATCGTCGCTGATGAAGGCCGGCGCCAAGCTCGAACACGTCTACGATTATTGAGGCCTTTCGGCCACGCCCGGCCAAGATCAGACGCGCGGCCATGCTCATTCCACAATCGCGGCCAAATCCCGCCTTGTTCGCGCGCGATGGAATGGTGCACGTTGCCTGACGGGCGACATGCACCTGAATGGGCTGCCGGGGGGCATCTCGAAGGGACAAGACAGTGATCAAGACCGCCCTTGTCGCCATGACCATTGTCGGCTGCGACTGCGACGCCAAATTGTGTGAATATATCGGCGAGACGCCTGCCAAGTGGTCGACTATCGCCGAATGCGAAGCCGCGATGAAGAGCCAGATCCTGCACCAGCGCAATTTCGACTATCCGCTGGTGTCCGGCATCTGCCGCCCCAAGGGTTCGTCATCCTCCTCGCAACTGGCCGCCACCGCATCCCGCCCGGAACTCAAGCCCGCCAGCAGGTTCGTGCGAACGGAAAGCCCGCTGCCTCCGGAACTGAGCCATCGGCCGAGCGTGCCCGTCGGCTCGCCGACGACGACCGTCGACGCGGATGCCGCCCGGCCCGTCGCCTATGAACAGGTGGTCGATGGCGGAACCGGCGTGCTCTACCGCACCAAGAACGGCTATGCCGTGGTCAAGACCGATCTTGGCCGTGCAGCTTCCGCGACCGCCGATGCAGCCAAACGCTCAGTGAACTGGCTGGCCGGCCTGGTGCCAACGGGGCTTTAGTCCCTTTACATCTTGAGCTTCAGGCTCTCCCAGAATTTGTCGATCAGCGGCTGTTCGGTGGCCAGATCCCCGCTGCCGACGCGCGTGACGAACAACAGCCCCCGATCGGCCAGGCCGTAGCCGACGATCTCGAAATACGCGGTGTCGGTGCGCGTCTTCACCTCGGCGCGGATGCCGGTGAGTTCCTTGCCGTCGGCGAGCTTGCGCGTCGTCGGCTGCTGCGTCAGCGTCGCACCGGCCTGCACCGATTCCCTGGTCATCTCCTGCAGCATCAGCTGGTTGAGCGACACCGGATTCATCTTGCCGTATTCCTGCACGACGACGATCGTGCCCAGCGCCGAAGCCATCAGATATTGCGTGATGTTCTCGCCGAGATCGGTCTTGGTCACCGAAATGCCGGTCGGATGGACGAAGGAGAAGCTACCGCCTGAAAAGGTGGCGAAGTCGTTGCGCTCGAGCGTCACCTTGCTCTGCTTGCCGCCGGGCAGCGTGATGGTCGTGCTCTCGCCGGGATCGATATCGACCGCCACGCCGTCGATGGTCAGCTTGAAGGCCTTGAGGTCCTCGGCCCCGGCCGGTCCAGCGCACAGCGCGATGAGAGTAAGGGCTGCCGCCGATAGCATGCGCATCGATTGTTCTCCTGCTTCCTACGCCACCCCGCTCAGCGCCTTGATGGCACGGTAGAAGGTCGAGGAAAACAGTTCCGTCGGGTCATAGTGCCGCTTCGCCGCAAGGAAGGCCGGCAGTTCGGGATAGGAGGCCAGCAACTCCTTGCCCGTATAATGTAGCTGGTAAGGTAGGAAGAAGCGCCCGCCATGCTTGATCGTCACGTCGATCAGCGCCCGCGTCAGCGCCCGCATCTTCGCATTGCCGTCGGTATCGGTCGGCTGGTTGATGTAGAGCACCAGCGAATAGGCCGGCTCCGGCGCATAGGTCAGCGCCACATCCTCCTTATGGACGATGCGCACCGAGGCATTGAGCACCGGCAGGGACTGGTTGCGCAGGATCTCGCGCGCTTCGGTGATGAACTCGACATAGGCGGCGCGCGGAATGAAATATTCGTGCAGTATGTCGGTCTCGTCGTTTAGATCGTTGAACAGATACGGCACCGAATCGTGCATCGGGTTGTTGCGGGTGACGAGGCAGGCCTCGCCTTGCGCCATTGCTGTCGTGCGCGCCACGGTGCAGTTCTCGAATTTCGGCTCAAGCGTCTTTTCGGTGAACCACTTCAGCTCCTGGAACACGCTGCCCCATTTCGCCAGATTGATGATCACCCGCTTCAGCCCGACCGAGCCCGGCTCGCCGATATCAGGCTGGTCGGCCGGCGGCTCTTCGGCCACCTTGTCGTAGCGATAGACGATCATGTCCTCGAGGAAATTGCCCGGTGCCGTCGACAGATGGCCGTAGAACAGGCCGATATCCTTGTTCGGCTCCAGCACATCGGCAAAAAACTTTGGGAAATCGTCGGATTTGATGATTTCGCGCGAAGTGCGGTAGACGGCATTGTCGACGATATCGAGCGTTGCCTCCACCACCACGCCGAACAGGCCGTAGCCGCCGACGACATGGCGGAACAGCTCGCTGTTCTGCGTGGCCGAGCAGGTCGTCACCGACCCGTCGGCCAGCATCATCCGCATCGAGCGGATCGAGCCGGCAACCGAACCCGCCTGGTGGTCCATGCCATGCGCGTTGACCGACAGCGAGCCGCCGACCGAAAAAATGTCGGTCGACTGCATCGCCTTTACCGCGAAGCGCGGATGCAGCAGGTTCTGGATGTCGTGCCAGCGCGCGCCGGGCTGCAGCGTCATGGTCCTGGCCGCCGCATCGACGCTGACCTTGTTGAATTTCTTGAGGTCGAGCACCAGCGCATTGTCATCGAAGGCATGGCCGCCCATCGAATGACGGACAGCCGCCAGCGACACTTTCAGCCCGTTGGCACGGGCAAAGGCCAGCGCCTTGGCGATATGGTCCTCCTCGCTGATCTCGACCACGCCATAGACCGGCGTCCGCGACAGGCCGCTGGCATCGTTGATGTCGCCGCCCTTGGCCGACCAGGGCAGCGAAGGATCAAAGGCCGGCGGGCTGGCGATCGGTTTCAGCGGCAGGGCAATGCCATCGATGTCGGCGATGCGCCCGGCATTCTTCGGCCCCGACGGTCCGCGTGCCAGCCGCGCCATTGTTGTTCCGCCCCACAGCACCGCGCCGCCGACGACAGCCGCGCCGAGCACCAGCCGGCGCGACAGGCGAAACCCCTTCTGTTCGTCAGCCATGCGGATCCCCCGTTGGCCAAGGGATAGCGCGGCTCTTTGGCAAAAACCATAGGGGCGCCGTCGGGGCAGCGTTCCGCCACCCTGGCCGCCTGGCGGTGAGTGACCAAGAGCACGAAAATGGCCGATCCCCGAAGGAACCGGCCAAGATTGGAGCAGGGGCTGAAAAGTACGGTCAGCAGGTCTGCCGACGCATGACGCTCGCGGCTACGAAGCCTTCTTGATCGAGGTCACCATGCCGGTCTTGTCATCGACGGTTACCGCCACCTTGGCGCCGACCTTCAGTTTGCCGATCTTCGCTTCCGGCGACAGCTGGTAGATCTTGCCGTCGTCGAGCGTAATCGACTTGGTCGTCGGATCGACCGCCTGGATGGTGCCCTGAACGGACGCGGCATAGGCCGTACCAAGGAAGGCGAGCAGAGCGGCGGTGGTTGCGAGGGTCTTCTTCATCGATAGCACTCCGTGCTGTTTCACTTTTCCGGGGCCGCCGCGTTGGGCAACGACAGCACCGAACGAGCCGACACTGGGCCTGAAAGTCTGCTGGCCGCAAATCACATTGAGTGACTTTTCGCAAAGGAAATCATAGGCTTAATTCTGACACATTGCTTGCGGCTGACGCGGTTTCCAGCCGTTTCGTTTGCCTCGACGAGCGCTGTTCGCCCACGAAAAGAATCGTTTAGGCGATTGCGGCGGGTGCATCGAGGCCATCACGCAGCCGCCATAATCCGCCCCGGATTGCATCACGCAACAGCCCGCTGACCTTCGGTTGATACAAATTTTGTTTCATGGACCAGCTCAACCGCCACCGCAAAAGCGGACAAAACTCGCGCCGTGGTTGCAAATTCGAAATGGATACAGGATCATTGCAACCGCTACGACGAGGGGGAACTCACCATGAAACTGGCAGTCCGAACCATGATATCCCTGATGCTGGCGCTGGCGCCGGGATTGGCCGGCGCACAAGGCGCTGAGCCAGGCGGCGATAAAACGGTTATGTTTGCTAGGGACGATCCCGAGATGGCGGTAGCGATTGCGAAGGCGCGTGCCAGCTTGGATGAGTTCCTGGCCCTGACCGAAGCGCCGCCCTCGGGGACGGACAGGTTCAAATTAAAGGTCGAGGTGCACGATGGGGATATCAGCGAGCACTTCTGGGTCATCCCGTTCCGACGCAACGAAACCGGCTTCGTCGGCATATTGGCAAACGAACCGGTAGCAGTGCGCAATGTCGTCCTCGGCCAGAACATAGAATTCACCAGGGACGATATTTCCGACTGGGGATACAGACGCGACGGGCGTCAAGTCGGCAGCTTCACCGTCTGCGTGATGTTCAAGAGAATGTCGAAGGAAGAAGCAGACACCATGCACGAGGAATCCGGTTACGATTGTTGATCTTATGCCCGGTCCGATTAGCTTGCCTCGTCCTTCGCCCCGATCTTGCGCACCAGCGCCGCCGTCGCCAGCATGGCGCCCATGTCGGAAATCATCGGCGCGACATGCCTGGTGTAGTCGAGAGGCACTGAAATCTCCGGCAGCTCGAAGAAGTTCTTCGCCTGCGGCAACAGCAGGAAACCGTCGCCGCCGTTGAGCGCGACGCGGGCCGGATCGTCGGGCCAGGTCTCGCCGAGCCATTTCAGCGCCTGCGCCAGACGGCCGGTCACCAGCGGCCGCGCCGCCTCGACATTGTCGGTGCGGAATTCGTAGGCCGCGTCGAGAAATGGCTCGCCCGACGACAGTTCCTGCAGCTTGGACCCGAACAGGCCGCGGAAAAAGCCGACGACCGCATTGGTCCGCCGCGTCGCCACCAGGATTCCCGGGAACGGCTCGACCGCTTCGAAGGCGACGATGACACCCTTGAAGGCCGTCGATGAGCCCTTGCCGGTGCCTTCCCGCAGTTCGGCCTCGTAGAGCTCGAATGGAAACCCTTCGTAGTGGCCGGAAACGACATCGTCGAAGGCTTGCCGGTTGAAGGGCCCGACCGCCTCGCGCGGCAGCCGGTCGAACGAGTTCGGTCTGCCGCCATGCTGGTAGCCGATGTCACGGATGAAACCGAAGATGATCGGCAGCAGCGTGTCGCGGAACGATTGCTGCAGCCGCGTCGCCGGCTTCATGGCCTGGAAATACAGCAGGATCGAAGCGGCAAAGCCGATGAAATAGAGGAATACATGCGGCGTCGAGAACCATTGCTCGTTGGGGTCGGCGACCTTGTTGAACAGCCAGGCGATCACCGCCACGGCCACCAGCACCAGGCCGACGAACAGCGGCACCCGCCAGCGCACCTGCCGCACCGCCGAAGCCCGCGCCGCCTCATAGGCCTCGATGTTTTTCCGGATGCCGGCGATGACAGCCTCATCAGGCATGAAATCCGCTGCTTCCACCGCCACCCCCGTCGCCTCGACAAGTTCATGATAGCTGGTTTTGTCGGATGTATCGACTGCGGTGCCTCCTCAACAGATGCTCGCGCTGCCCCTCATCGCCCTGCCGGGCACTTTTCCCCGCAAACGGGGCGAAGGACGCCATCATCGATGGTCTCGCCAATTGCCAGCGTTGCAAGTGGAGCGCCGCCGGCACGGCTAAACTCCCTTCTCCCCGTCACTATACGGGGAGAAGGTGCCGGCAGGCGGATGAGGGGCAGCACGACGCTTGTAGAATAGTCTCGCCGCTTGCAGCTCTAAGGAAAGATTGCTCTCAACCGTCTTTCAATCTTTCCCCTCATCGCACCGTCCAACGCCTCCACCGGCACAAGCCGCTCATGATCTCCGTCCCGCAGCCGCAGGAACGGATGCACCTGGTAAGCCGCAACAGCACCGCGCGTCCCCTCCTCCGCGCTGACATCAGCGACAAAAATCCCGCCAATGCGCCCCGGCCATGGCTGGCGGGCGAGCGCAGTGCCGAGGAAATCGCCGAGCCCATAGGCGACGACAGTCTCGCCGATCCGTTCCACCGGCTGCACCACATGGGCGTGATGGCCGGCGATCAGCCCGACGCCCTGCCCGGCCAGGCGCCTCGCCAGCGCCTTGGTCCCGGCCTGCGGAAAATGCCGGAACTCCCAGTCCCAATGCGGCACTGCGCAAATAAGGTCGAACCCGCGCGGCCAGCGCTCTGCATCGCTGCCCATCGACACACGCCCGGCAAACAGGCTCTCATCTGCATTGCACCATAGCGTGAAGGCCGCGAAGCCGACATTCAACAGCCCGACCTTGACCGGCTGCACCGAGCCATCGGCGGCAAGGCCTATGCTGCGGATGCCGAGCCGCTTCAGCGCCGCCACCGTCTCGTCGAAACCGGCGACGCCCTGGTCGAGCACGTGATTGTTGGCCAGCGACAGCACCAGTCTTTCGTGCGAGATGCCGGCCGCAGCGAGCGCCTCGGCCAGAAACCGCTCACTCATCGCATGATGCGTGCCGAGCTTCGTGCCGAGCACCGCGCTCGGCCTGCCCACGACAGGGCTTTCGCAATTGCCGATCACCAGATCGGCAGCGCCAAGCAAGGCCTTGATCGCCGGATCGCAGTGCGGCGCCCGGCGGTTGGCCACGGCCGAGATATCCCCGATGAAGGCCAGCCGCACCGTCCGCTTTGGCGGCGGCTCCATCAACCTCCCCGCCATCGGCGCAAACCCGTTGCCGTCACCGCCAAGCGACGGCTTCAGAAAACGCGGCAGCCAGGACAGTTTGTAGGAGAGCGGATAATTCGACACGCGACGCCCAATCGTTTGCCTTCTGTAAACCGTCCGCCGGGCGGGTTGAAGCGCATCCCTCGACAATCATGCAACGATGTGGACAGCGCATCGGCGCTGACGGGCGCGACGCCGCAAATAGCCGCAAATCTGTGTATGGTCGTCGGCGACAAATGCTTGGGAGGGAAAGATGACACGAATAGCAAGCCTGATGGCATCCGCATTCATTCTGCTTGTGCCGCTGTCTTCGACGCAAGCCGCCATGCCCGAAGCGGCAACCGCGCTTTTCGAGGCGAAGACCGTCGCCGCACGCGACAGCGCCCTGTCGACGCTGGAGGCGGCCGCACCGAAAGATCCGGCATCGGCCTATGCCGCCGGCGCCGGTGAGTTCTTCACCGCACTGGAACTGCTCGCCAGCGGCCTGCACCGCCACGGTTTCGAAAGCCCGCAATCCTTCATGCTGCCGCTGATGCAGTTGCCGGTGCCCTCCAATCCCAATCCCGAGCCGCTGACCTACGAAGAGTTCCGCGCCATACTGGTCGCGTTCCGCGACAGGCTGGCAAAATCCGCCGCGACGCTGGGCTCGGTGCCGGCCGATGCCGATATCGGCATGGTCATCGATCTCACCCATGTCGGCATCGACCTCAACGAGGACGGCATGATCGCACCGGACGAAAGCATGGCGGCCATCATGGCCGCGCTGTCGCACGGCAGCATTTCGCAGGGCGATAGCGCACCGGTGCTGACCTTCCGTTTCGACCGCGCCGACGGCTATTGGCTGCAAGGCTATGCCGAGTTCCTGATGGCGCAGGCCGATTTCTGGCTGGCGCATGATTTCAGAACCACTTTCGACGGCTCCTTTCACATGCTGTTCCCGCGCGCCAAACTGCCATTGCAGGACATCCTGGTGCCGCCGCCCAGCGAGATGGGCTCGAGCATCTTCTCCTCGGAGTGGCGCATCGCCGATTTCATCTCGATGGTGCACATGATCAACTGGCCGGTGGTCGAGCCGGAGCGCCGCAAGGCCGCACGCCAGGAATTGCTCGAAATGATCCGGCTGTCGCGCGAAGACTGGAAGGCAATCCGCGCCGAGACCGACAATGACCGCGAATGGCTGCCCGGGCCGCAGCAGAAGGGCGAGAACCCGCTAACCGGCCTCGAAGTCGGCGAGGAGCAGGTGCAGGCCTGGCTGGCCACCTTGAGCATGGCGGAGGACCTGCTCGAAGGCCGCGCGCTGCTGCCGCATTTCCGCATCACCGGCAAAGGCATCAACATGAAGCGCTTCTTCGACGAGCCGAAGCCTTTCGACCTGGTGCTGTCGATCACCGGCCCTGGCATCGCGCCCTATCTGGAAAACGGCAGGATCCTGACCAGCGAGGATTTCGACCAGATCCAGCGCGAATTCGGCGGCGGCGGGTTTTTGACGTTCGCGCTGTGGTTTAACTGAGAACCTGGGTCCCTGCCCTCGCCAAGTGGTGAAAGGAACCCAGTATCCGCCGGGTCCGCCAGCAATTGCGGGAAAATCGTGAAACGGTTTTCCCGCAGAAATTACGTCAAACAAAAAGCTGGAAAAGCCATCGCTGGAGCCGCAGCAACCCGGCCATGGCGGCTACTATCAGTGCGTTCGATATCACGCCGATCGCGGTGGTCGTCCAGGCAATGTCGCCGGATTGGCCAAGGACAACGAACGGAAATGCAGCGGCGATGACGACAATCGCCGCGCACAATCCCAGCCAGGCCACGCCCGGCCGCTTAACCGACCGGCTGAGGAAATAGGCGATCCCGACCAGCAGGATCCGCAGCGGATCCAACATCTGGGCGATGACAATAGCAATCAGAAGCATGGATAAGAACTGGGACTGGAGTGCCAAAAGGTCTTAGCGCGGGAACCCGTGCAACCGGGCGAGCAGCCACTGCAGCGGATTGCCGACGAAGGCACGGGTGACGAACGTGTCATGGGCGGCATCGGATGCAAGCAAGGCGATGGTGCCGGCTTCGAGGCGGCGCGGCGGATCGGGACTGGCGGCGATGCCCTGGCCCGCCAGCAACTGCCGGATTTCGGCATTGCCGGAGGCCGAGGATTTGCCATAGGCGCTGACGAAGAAGCTCTGCCGGTGCTGCGCGATCCAGCTGGCGAAAATGTCGGCCTCGTCGAAGACGGCGTCGAGCAGGACGACGCCGAGCAGGCGTCCACCGATGTCGCCGTTCCTGAGAATGGAAGCGGCCGGATTGTAGCCGCCGCTATAGGCCACCAGCACCACCGCCATGGCGTCGAACTTTGCCGCCTTGGCGCCGGTCAGCCTGGCCATACTTTGCGCAGCCTCGGCCATGAATTTGGCAAAATAGCCCGGCGTCCAGAAATTACCGGCGCTGGAATCCTGCGCGTTGCTGGCGAATTGCGGCGCCACCAGCACGGCATTGAGGCCCGACGCCTCGACCTGCGCGACCACTCGCTGGCGGCCGACCACGTCGCGCTGCAAGGTGGCGCCATTGCCGTGGAAGAACACCACGATGACCGCCGGCTTGGCCGGATCGAACCCTTTCGGCACGGCCAGCAGCGTCGAGCGGTCGGAATAGGTCTCGTCTTCCCAATAAATGCCGCCGCGCGGCGAGGTGTGGCCGCGCCTTCCGTCCGCCGCCATGACGTCGAGAAACGGCGCGGAGCCGTCGGGCAGCTTGCCCCAGTAGGGAAAGGGCGATGCCTTGAACGGCACGATGGTGGAGATGGCCTTGCGCAAGCGCGCCCCCTGGCTGGCCACCGGAAACATCGCCGTGGCCAGCAATCCGGCGACGATGGCGCGCCGGTCCGGCATCAGGCCGCCACCAGCCGGATGGACGGCGCCTTCGACGGCAACAGCACGGCGAAGAAGGCCGGAATGGCGATGAGATAGGCAATCGCCGCCCATTGCAGCACGGCGCTTAAGCCGAAGCTGGTGGCGACGATCGGCACGGCGGCCGAGCCGATGACAGAGAAACAGCCATTGATGCCCCAGGCCCAGACGAAAAGATGCTCCTTGCCGAGCCGCGCCAGCCAGGTCATGGCGGTGGCCATCGGCATGCCCATCAGGAAGGCCGGCGGCGACACCAGGAGAAAGCAGAGCAGCAGGCGCACCGTATAGGGATAGGCGCCGATCCGGTCGAGCACCGGCGACAGATAGAAGCCATAGGCGAGCAGCAGCCCGCACACCGCCAGCAGCACGAGCGGCAACATTGTCCTGGCGCGGTCGAAGATGCGCTCGGCAAACAGGCTGCCGAGGCCGGAAAACACCAGCATAGAGGAGATCAGCACCGAGGCCGACACCGTCGGGTTGGCCAGCGCGACGGTGAAGCGGCTGATCAGCCCGACCTCGACCATGATGTAGCCGAGGCCGAGACAGGCGAAATAGAGGATGGTGCCGAGCTTGCCGCGCGAGCGCGAGAACACGATGCGCCAGCCGAAGATGACCGGCAGCAGCACCAACGACGCCGCCGTAATGCAGGCAATGCCGAGCGTCGCCCAGATCAACAGATAGCCCCAATCGTCCTGGAACAGGTCGAGCCGGTCAAGCGTGCGCGGCAAATCGGCGACCTTCACATAGGCGGCGAAATAGGGCTGGTCGTTGCTCAGCGCCCGCGCGTCGAAGACGTAGTCGCCGGCAAGTTTTTCCCAGCCGCCTGTCAAAAGCGCGTGCCAGCTCATGCGCTGCAGTTCCGTCGCCGGCAGCATTTGCGGGCCGGCATCGCCGCCGGCCCCCGCGCAGGCGTCGAGCGTCGGATCGGCCGGCGCCGTCGGGTCGCAATCGGGATTTGCCGGTGCGGTCGGGTCGGCCGGTGCGGTCGCGCCAGCGGCCGGCTGCTGCGTCAGCGTCGCGTCCTGTCCGCTGCCGAAGATCGAGGCGCGGTAATCGTCGAGTACCTTTCGCGCGCCCGAACCGTCATAGATCATTCCTGGATAATAGACTTCCTCCCACGACATCGACTTGGTGTAGTCGCGCAGCGTCTTGATTTCGGCCTCGGAGAAGCCGCCGCGCTTGAACAGCACGGTCGTGGTCGAGAGATAGCTCGACACGGCGAAGATGTCGTTGGCGGCACCCTGCGGGTCGAAGGTTTTCGCCGCCTCGGCGACGGTCGAATAGAGCTTCAGAACCGATTTCGGCGGCTCTTCCTTGTTCCACAAGGTGATCGACAGCACGCCGCCATCGGCCAGTGCGTGCATGTAGCTCAGCATCGCTTCGCGCGTGTAGGCGTATTTCTCCGAGATGGCGAAGCCGCCGGGATTGGACAGGCCGACACTGTCGGCAAGGCTGAGGTCGATGACGTCGTACCGCTCGCTCGTGTTGGCGAGGAACAGCCGTCCGTCATAATCGATGACCTTGAGCCGCGGCTCGGCCAGGATATCGCCGGTGACGTCCTTCAGCACCGGGTCGCGGAACGCCCGCAATGTCATCGGATTGCTCTCGGCGACGGTCACCGAGGTCGAACCGGCATTGAGCGCGGCCTGCGTGGAGATGCCGCCGCCGAACTGCACGACGAATGTCTTGGGCTTATCCTTGATGACATAGGGATAATGCATCGGCAGATAGCGGAAATAGACCTGCTCGGCCGGCGCCAGGTTGCGCATGATGCCTTCCGGCCCGTCGCCGTCGCGATACATGCCGACATAGGTGTTGGCCGGCACTTCAGGCATGCCGAAGGCGGCATTGTCGCTCAGGCCCGGCGCGAAATGCATGTAGGAACTGGCATAGACCTGCAGGTCGCCGAAGGGTGAGACGCTGCGGTAGATGCGCTTGCCGTCCGGAAAGTTGCGGGCATAGGCGACGCCCTTGTATTGCGACACGGCAATGTCGGGGATGCCGAGCAGGTTGGGCAGCATGAGATAGCCTGATATCGACAGCGCCGCCACGGCCACGCCGGCGACGACGCTCTTCCAGGCGCCGAATGCGAAGAACCACAGCAGCGAGCCGGCTGCCCACAACAGCAGCGGCACGACGATGATGGTTTCCGGCGCGAACAGATAGAGCGACACCAGCACGGCGAGGCCGGCGAGCCCCGAACCGGTGAGGTCGGCGAAATAGACGCGGCCGAAGGCGGTGCGGCCTTTCAGGAAGACGATGCCGAGGAAGAACGCGCCGGCCAGGAACGGCAGGAGATAGAGCAGAAAATTGGCGAGCAGCCGCCATTTCTGCGCCGGGTCGGACACCAGGAAGATGGCGTTGAACGGCACCGTCTGGGCGACCAGGTTGGAGCCCACGGCGAGCGGGCCGATCAGCAGCAGGGCCGCGGTGGCGGCACCTTGCCAGTGGCGGTCGAACCAGCCCTTGCCGGCGAAGATGACGACGCTGGACAGCGAAAAGCCGAGCATGGCAAGGCTGACCACCAGCGAACCGAAATGCGACCAGCTGCCGACGGCGAACACGCGCATGACAGCGATCTGCAGCGCGATGATGGCGCCGGCGTTCAGCCCGACAGCGAGGTAATGCGCGAGCCGTGGCGCCTCCAGCGAGGCGATGCTAGGTCGAGAGGTCGATACAACAGCCGTCATTCAGGCCCCTTGATGCGGCAGTTTAGCCCGACAGGCTTGGACCGGCACGGCAACTTAGCCGTTATGCGTGCCGACGATCTGGTCGCCTTCCAGCTTGGTGAACGGCACGAACGGCACCACCTTGCCATTGTAGATGTCTGAGCGGACGATGTTGAACGTGCCGTCGGCGAGCTGCTGCTTGGTCACCTTGAGCACGTGCTGCGCGCCCGGCGGGCCGACCGGAATGACCATCACGCCATTGGGCTTCAGCTGCTGCAGCAGCGACGGCGGGATGTGGTCGATGCCGCAGGTGACGATGATCTTGTCGAACGGGCCGACGCTGTCCCAGCCATAATAGCCGTCGGCATTGCGGCTGGTGACCGAACCGAACTCACTGTAGCCGCGCTCGACCAGCCCGTCATAGGTGCGCCGCGTGCGCTGCGCCAGCGGATTGATGATCTCGATCGTGTGCACCTTGTCGGTAAGGTTGGCGAGATAGGCCGACTGGTAGCCCGAGCCAGTGCCGATCTCGAGCACCGCCTCGCCGAACTGCACGTCGATCGACGTCGTCATCCGCCCGACCAGGTGCGGACCCGAAATCGTCACGCCATAGCCGATGTCGAGGAAGGCATGGTCGTAGGCGCGGCCCAGATTCTGCGGCAGCACGAATTCCTCGCGCGGTGTCAAAAGAAAGGCGCGCTTGTTGCGATCGTCCAGCACGTCCTTGTTGTAGACCATGATCTGGAAGCGATCGAATCGCTGCGCCAAGAACTTCGGATCCTCGCCGCGATTGGCCACCATCCAGTCGATGAACGATTTTTTGTCGTTGAACGGCACTTCGGCGTTGCGGTCGTAGGGCACAGGCACGTTGGCCCTGACCGTGGCTGGAAGAATGGAGAACGCCGCCGCACCCGCCGACAGCGTCAAGAAATCCCGACGCTTCATGGAAAAAGCCTCCAAAAGTGGCCTTTGCCACCCCAAAACCAAGCACTTCAACCCGATTGCACTGCCTCCCACAACGAGTCAATGGGCGTCGAGGGGCGACCGTGCAGGCCGAAAAAATGTGGCAAGCGGGCAACAGTTTTGTCGATGCCATCGGCTTTTTCAGGACCGAGGAACGGCGCGCCGCATTGCCGCAGGGCTCGCCGGGGCGGCGTTGTCTTATATTAGCAATGGCTGTTTTGCTTGACTCGGTCGGCAAAAACAGGCAGCAAACCAGTATCGGAAGGGCTGAAATACCGCGTGCATGATCGTGGACGAGCCTTTTTTGGCACAAAGTCCACGTCTCTCGGTTGGTTTTGAGAGGGATTGGTTAACCAACTTTGTCCATATTTTGAAGCAATCGGCAATCAACGACAGGCGCGGCAAACGCGTCGGGGACCACCCTGGGATCACTCGCAGAATGGTCGTCGCGGCTGACAAGGCCACGTACGGGGAAAACCGATTGGAGCGAGATTGGTTGCATGGCGTTGTCGAGTAAACACAAAATAATCCGGGACCAGCGCGAGGGCGGCGAGTTCGTCGATGCGCAGCGCACCCCTTCCTTCAACCCGAAACGGATCGTCCGCTGGATCGCGGTGCCCGGTGCCAGCGCCGCCGTCGGCCTCTGGCTGATCGGCACCATGGCCGGCCTCAGTTCCGTCGGCGCCTCGCTGTCGGCGACATCGAGCGGCCTGCCCCAGACCCTGGCCATGCCGGGCTCGCTGGCGATGGCCGATCCGCTGAAACAGCATTTCCTGAGGTCTTCGGCGCCGTTCGCGCTGGCCAATGCCCATGGCGGCGCCCAGGCCCTGCATGACCATGCCGTGCAATGCGGCGCTAGCTGTTTCAAGCTGGCCCGTGTGAGCCCGCTGGGTGAGAAATCCGCGCGCCTCACGATCCATGCAAGACCCGAACAGCCAATCTTGAAGTCGAAGGCGCAGGAGCGCTTCGACCGCATGGAGGCGTCGCTGTCGCCGACCAAGCTCGCCGCCGCCTTTGCCAGCGCCGGCAAGCCCGTGGCCACGGCCGGCGCCCGCCCGGTGATTTCCCAGGCCGCGCCGCAGATTGCCGAGGCGTCGCTTATTCCGTCGGTCCAAGTGATGGCCAGCCTGTCGAGCGACATGCCGGCTCCGGCGGCGGAACGCTTTGCCCGTGCCGATACCGGCGTCGTCCAGACCGCGCCGGCGCCGATGGGCCTCGCCCAGTCGCAGACGCCTGACAACACGCAGCTGGCGCTGGCCCTCGTCCAGTCGCTGCCGGTCGAGGACGAAGCATTCGCCTCGCCGCTGCCGATGACCGAATCCTCCGCCGATGTCGCGATTGCACCTGCCGAGACCCAGCCGCAACAGCCCGGCGACGCCGCTTCGCTGCCGGATGCGCTGACCGACGACGTGCCGCTGCCGACCCGCCGCCCGCAATACGACGCGCCGCGGCAGCCAAAGGCCGTGGTGGAACAGGATGAGCCGGCGCCGCAGCCCAAGTTTGCTCAGCCCAAGATCGCGCAGCAGAAGCCGGCGCCGCAGGCAAAGCCGGTCCAGCAAGCCCAGCCCACAAGGCCTGCCCGGGCCGGCCGGTCTGGCGAGGGCGGCGATGTGCTGGCCTATGCCAAGCCGGATACGCCGTCGGGCGGCCTTGGCCAGGCGTTCAGGAATCTTTTCAACGGACCAAGCGGCGGAAGCGGAGCCGGCCACGGCGTCGCCGTCTATGACATCAGCGCCAAGACCGTCTACATGCCGGACGGTCAGCGGCTCGAGGCGCATTCCGGCCTCGGCGCCATGGTCGACCAGCCGCGCTATGTCCACGTGAAGGATCGTGGCCCGACGCCGCCCAACACCTACAATCTGTCGCTGCGTGAATCGCGCTTCCATGGCGTCGAGGCCCTGCGCCTGACTCCGGTCGGCGGTGGCAACAAATACAACCGCGACGGCCTGCTCGCCCATACCTACATGCTGCGCGGCGGCCGCGCCGAGTCCAATGGCTGCGTCGTCTTCAGGGACTATGCCCGCTTCCTCGCCGCCTTCAAGAAGGGCAAGGTCACACGTCTCGTCGTGGTCCCGCGCCTCAACGGATCGCCGACCCAGGTGGCGACGGACAACGCCCGCGGCGCCTGACCGCGGGCAGGTACCCCCTCGGCAATTGCCTTCTCCTGACAGCCTTCTGTCAGGAGCAGCATCGAGGCATGCGCCCCACCGCATCGCGCTCTTTCCATTTTCGCCAAGACCTCCCATATTCGGGGCATGGCCAAATCCCCCGAGAAAAGAACGCCGCCGACGGCGAATGACGACCGCGCCGCGCCGAAGCGGCGCAGCCCGCTGACCGATTTCCTCGACGCCTCGGAACCGCTGCACAGAGGCGGCTTCGCCGAGATGCCGGAGGCCGAACTGTCGGGCACGCCGCTGACCGGTTCGATCGCCGACTGGGCCGAGCAGATCGAGCAGGAGGCGGAGCGCGAAGGGCGCCAGGCCGGCAAGGGCGACGGCGGCAAAGCGCCGAAGGCGGCGAAAAAGATTCCCGAGCGCTCGACCTCCCCCGGCCGCACCGCGCGCGGCACCTCGATGGGTGGCGCGGCGACAGCCAGGGAGCGCACCGCAGCCGGCCTCAATCCGGTCGCCGGCCTCGACATCTCGCTGGAAGAAGCCGAGACGATGACCTCCAGTGGCGTCACCGCCACGGTGGCCGCCCTGTCGGCGCTGATCGAATCCGGCAATCCGCTGCACAAGGACGGCGTGTTGTGGACGCCGCACCGCCCTGCCCGGCCGGAAAAGTCGGAAGGCGGCATCGCCATCAAGATGGTGTCGGACTTCGAGCCGGCCGGCGACCAGCCGACCGCCATCAAGGACCTTGTCGAAGGCGTCGACAACAATGACCGCACCCAGGTGCTTCTCGGCGTCACCGGCTCGGGAAAAACCTTCACCATGGCCAAGGTGATCGAGGAGACGCAGCGTCCTGCCCTGATCCTGGCGCCGAACAAGACGCTGGCCGCGCAGCTCTATTCCGAGTTCAAGAAATTCTTCCCCGACAATGCGGTGGAGTATTTCGTCTCCTACTACGACTACTACCAGCCGGAAGCCTATGTTCCGCGCACCGACACCTTCATCGAGAAGGAATCCTCGATCAACGAACAGATCGACCGCATGCGCCATTCGGCGACGCGCTCGCTGCTCGAACGCGACGACGTCATCATCGTCGCCTCGGTGTCCTGCATCTACGGTATCGGTTCGGTCGAGACCTATACGGCGATGACCTTCCAGATGCAGATCGGCGACCGGCTCGACCAGCGCGCTCTGCTCGCCGACCTCGTCGCCCAGCAATACAAGCGGCAGGACATCAATTTCGTGCGCGGCTCGTTCCGCGTGCGCGGCGACACGATCGAGATCTTCCCGGCCCACCTTGAAGACCGCGCCTGGCGGATCTCGATGTTCGGCGACGAGATCGAGCAGATCACCGAATTCGATCCGCTGACCGGCCAGAAGACCGGCGAGCTGAAGAGCGTCAAGATCTACGCCAACTCGCACTATGTGACGCCGCGCCCGACGCTGAACCAGGCGATCAAGTCGATCAAGGAAGAGCTCAAGCAGCGTCTGGTGGAACTGGAGCGTGCCGGCCGCCTGCTGGAAGCGCAGCGGCTGGAACAGCGCACCCGCTTCGACCTCGAAATGCTGGAAGCCACCGGCTCCTGCGCCGGCATCGAGAACTATTCGCGTTATCTCACCGGCCGCCAGCCGGGCGATCCGCCGCCGACCTTGTTCGAATATATTCCCGACAATGCGCTGGTGTTCATCGACGAAAGCCACGTCACCGTGCCGCAGATCGGCGGCATGTATCGCGGCGACTTCAGGCGCAAGGCGACGCTGGCCGAGTACGGCTTCCGGCTGCCTTCCTGCATGGACAACCGGCCGCTGCGCTTCGAGGAATGGGACGCCATGCGTCCGCTCTCCGTCGCCGTTTCGGCGACGCCGGGCGGCTGGGAAATGGAACAGTCCGGCGGCGTCTTCGCCGAGCAGGTCATCCGCCCGACCGGCTTGATCGACCCGCCGGTCGAGGTGCGCCCGGCCAAAAGCCAGGTCGACGATGTCGTCGGCGAGATCCGCGAAACAACCAAGGCCGGCTACCGCACGCTGGTCACCGTGCTGACCAAGCGCATGGCCGAGGACCTGACCGAATATCTGCACGAGCAGGGCGTGCGCGTGCGCTACATGCACTCCGACATCGACACGCTGGAGCGCATCGAGATCCTGCGCGATTTGCGCCTCGGCGCTTTCGACGTGCTGGTCGGCATCAACCTTTTGCGTGAAGGCCTCGACATTCCCGAATGCGGCTTCGTCGCCATTCTCGATGCCGACAAGGAAGGGTTCCTGCGCTCGGAAACCTCGCTGATCCAGACCATCGGCCGCGCTGCCCGTAACGTTGACGGCAAGGTCATCCTCTATGCCGACCAGGTCACCGGTTCGATGGAGCGGGCGATGGCCGAGACCAACCGCCGCCGCGAAAAGCAGATGGAATGGAACGCCGCCAATGGCATCACGCCGGAATCGGTGAAGTCGCGCATCTCCGACATTCTCGACTCGGTCTACGAGAAGGACCATGTCCGCGCCGACATCTCGCAGTTCACCGACAGCGCCGGCGCCATGATGGGCAATAACCTCAAGGCGCATCTCGACGCGATGGAGAAACAGATGCGCGACGCCGCCGCCAATCTCGACTTCGAGAAGGCTGCCCGCATCCGCGACGAGATCAAGCGGCTGCGCGAGATGGAACTGTCCATCTCCGAAGACCCGCTGGCCAAATACGCCGACATGGAAAGCCCGGTCTCGGGCCGCGAAAAGGGCAAGCACAACAAGGGTGTGGCCAAGCATCGCACGGCGGAGGAACAGGAGCGTTTCCGCAAGCTCGACGAGGCACGTGCCGCCGAAGAGGCCGCCAGAGCTGCCCGGCCCAACCTCTTCCGCAAGCCTGATCTCGACGAGATGGGTGCCGACAGCGCCGTGCCGGTGAAGAAACCGCTGTTCGCCAAACCCTCGATCGACGACATGGGGCCTGGCACCGACATGCCGACACCGGCAGGTGCGGTGTCGCGCTCGCTGTTCAAGAAGCAGTCGGCGTCCGAAGCGCACGGCTCCGACTTCGGCATTCCCGGCGAGCCGGTCAAGCCGCTGTTCAAGAAGAACTCGCTCGACGAGATGACCGTGAGGCGTACGGAAAAACCGGTCGAGGGAAAAGTGCCGGCGAAGCCCCAGCCGATCTCCCCCCCTGTGGGCGCCGGCAGGATAGACGCGAAGGATCGCGACGAAAAACCGATCATCCGCCAGCGCACCGGCATCGGCTCCTACGAGGACCCAGGCGACGCGCGTCGGGAGAAGCGCCGGCCCGGGAAAACGGGCAGGCCGGGGAAGTAGCGGCCTCTTCCTTCTCCCCCCCTGTGGGAGAAGGTGGATCGGCGCGCCAGCGCCGAGACGGTTGAGAGGTGTTCCAGCAGAATGAGGCGTTGGTGTTCCCTGGATCACCCCTCGTCCGACCTCGCTTCGCGAGGCCACCTTCTCCCACAAGGGGAGAAGGAAAGCGCTCCATCGGCGCACCTTGAGCCATCGGCGCACCTTGAGTCGGAACAGCCTCTGGACTATGCGCTCACGCTTGCCGCCAGGCGGTGGAAGCGATAGCACGGCTGCAATCCTGCCTCTGCCAGCAAAGCTCCCATCCGCCCCCAGCTCATGAAACCCAGGGACATCGCCGCCTACGCCTTCCTTGCCGTCACCTGGGGCCTGTCGTTCCTCGTGCTGCTCAAGGTGGTGCACGCATTCGGCTGGGTCGGCGCGGTGACCTTGCGCTCGCTGATCGCCGGCATCACGCTCTTCCTGCTGGCGGCGGCAACGCGGCGACGGCTCGATTTCAGCGCCGGCTGCGGGCACTTCGCCATGGTCGGCGCGACGACCGTCGCGGCGCAGCTGATCGGCTTATCCTACGCCACGCCGCGTATCGGCACGGCGATGGCGGCCATCCTCGTTGCCGCGATCCCGCTGTTCTCGATGATCCTTGGCCAGTTATGGGGGCTCGAGCGCATCACCGTTCGCGGGCTTGCCGGCTTGCTGCTCGGCGCCGCGGGTATCGTGGTCTTGGTCGGCTTCCCTTCGGTGCCGATCACGCCGTCCTTCGCATTCGGCTGCGTCGCCTCGCTGTTCAGCTCCTTCTCCGCCGCCTTCGGCAGCAACTACGCCAATCGCCATCTGCGCTCGGCCGGCTCGTTCGAACTCACCGGCGCCGCCTTCCTGTTCGGCGGGCTGATGACGCTGCCGTTGCTGCTGGCCGTGCCGGTGCCGGCCATGCCGCGTCCTGTCGATTTCCTCTATCTCGTCCTTCTCGCTTGCGTGATGAGCGCGCTGACCTATGTCGTCTATTTCCGGCTGGTGGCCAGCATCGGCGCGACCAGGACGATCAGCGTCGAATTCGCAGTGACCACGATCGCCGTACTGGTTGGCACCATCATGCTTGGCGAGTCGCTGACAATCATCCAGGCCTTCGGCGCGGTGGCGATCATCGGCGGCTGCATATTGGTGCTGGATCCGTTCCCGCGCCGGGCGAAAGCGGCCGCCTTGCCATCCGCCCCGCCTTTGGTGTAATCGCTTCGCACACTCGAACGTCTTGAAAGGAGGGCTCACGTGTTCACGTTTCATCGTCACCATCGTCAGCGTGGCCCGATTTCTGCCCTGCAAGCCAGCTTGCAGGGCTGACCAGGGACGGTCCGGGTTTTTCCCGCTTCGATTTTTTGGTCTGCCCTTCGTGGTGCCGCAACGCCGAGCCTGATGGCCAGCACGCGCACCGTCAAAGTGCATCCGGAGTTGTTTCCGGCAAGACCAGAGAAATCCAAATGGCCCTGATCAGCCTCAAATCCCTCGGCGTCACCATGAGTGCGCCGCTCTTCGCAAACCTCGACCTCACCATCGGCGCCGGCGACCGTCTCGGTATCGTTGCCGCCAATGGCCGCGGCAAGTCGACCCTGCTCAAATGCCTGACCGGCGAGATGGAGCCGACATCAGGCGACATCACCCGCACGCGCGGCTTGCGCGTCGGCCATGTCGAGCAATCGGTTCCCCCTGCCCTTCTCGGCCGCACCTTTCATCAGGTGGTGGCCGACGCCTTGCCGCCGGAGCAGGCCGAAAGCGAGATGTGGCGCGTCGACGTAGTGCTGGATTCTCTCGACGTGCCCGAGACGATGCGCGAGCGGGAAATGCAGGCGCTGAGCGGCGGCTGGCAGCGGCTGGCGCTGATCGCCCGTGTCTGGGTGACCGATCCCGACGTGCTGCTGCTCGACGAGCCGACCAACCATCTCGACCTTGCCCGCATCAGCCAGCTGGAAAGTTGGCTGAATGCGCTGCCGCGCGACGTGCCCGTCGTCATCGCCAGCCATGACCGCGCCTTCCTCGACGCCACCACCAACAGGACGCTGTTCCTGCGCCCGGAACAATCGCCGGTGTTTGCGCTGCCCTACTCCCGCGCCAGGCAGGCGCTCGACGAGGTCGACGCCTCGACAGCGCGAAAATTCGAGCGCGACATGAAGATCGCCCAGCAGCTGCGAAAGCAGGCCGCCAAGCTCAACAATATCGGCATCAATTCCGGCAGCGACCTTTTGGTGGTGAAAACCAAGCAGCTCAGGGAACGGGCGGAGAAACTCGAAGAGGCAGCGGTATCGGCACATCGCGAGAAGTCGGCCGGAGCGATCCGGCTTGCCAATCGCGGCACCCACGCCAAGGTGCTGATCACGCTCGACGACCTGGCGGTGGAAACGCCCGACGGCACGCTGCTGTTCAGGACCGGCAAGCGCCATATCTGCCAGGGCGACCGCATCGTGCTGCTCGGCCGCAATGGTGTCGGCAAGTCGCGCTTCGTCAGCATGATCCGCAACGCCATCGCCGAACCCGAAACGATCGCGAATGTGAAGGTGACGCCATCGACGGTGCTCGGCTACAGCGATCAGGCGCTGTCGGGCATCAGCGGCGACGACACGCCGCTGGCGATGGTCTCGTGCCGCTACGAGGTCGGCGAACAGCGCGCCCGCTCGCTGCTTGCCGGCGCCGGCGTGGTCATCGAGATGCAGGAGAAAAGGATCGGCGTGCTGTCCGGCGGCCAGAAGGCGCGGCTGATGATGCTGGCGCTCAGGCTCGCCAACCCCAACTTCTATCTGCTCGACGAGCCGACCAACCATCTCGACATCGATGGCCAGGAAGCGCTGGAGGAGGAATTGCTGAAGCACCAGGCAAGCTGCGTGCTCGCCTCGCACGACCGCTCCTTCATCCGCGCCATAGGCAACCGCTTCTGGCTGATCGAGAAGCGGAAGCTGACGGAGGTCGAGGACCCTGAGGGCTTTTTCCGCGAGGTGGCCGAAGGCGGCGGCTGAGCGGCGAGACAGAATTCCGGCTTGCCGTCGGCAGGCCAGAATTTCGTATCATTTCATGAGACGTATCGTTGACTCCCGAAACGTATCATGCCATGGTACGTTTCTTGGATTCGACTGATGATACGCTCGTTCAAGGACAAGACCAGCGAGGCCATTTCGAATGGCAAGTCTCCAAAGGGCTTCCCGTCGGACCTTGTTCGATCGGCCCAGCGGAAACTGTTCATGATCGACAACGCGACAGAGTTGTCGGACCTGAAGACTCCCCCAGGCAACAGGCTCGAGCCCTTGAAGGGCAACCGTGCCGGTCAGCATTCGATCCGCATCAACGACCAGTTTCGCATCTGCTTTCGCTGGGTGGACGGGCAGGCTGAGGATGTCGAAATAACTGACTACCATTGAAGGAGGTCTCAAATGCTGAACATCAACCCTCCCATTCATCCCGGAGAAATCCTTCGAGAGGAATACCTCGTCCCGCTTGGCCTGAAGCCTTACACGCTAGCCAAAAAGCTGCATGTGCCGCGCACGCGCATCGAGCGCCTGGCAAGCGAGGCGACACCGGTAACGCCCGACACCGCGCTACGCCTTGCCAAGTTTTTCGGAACCACGCCGCAATTCTGGATGAACATGCAGGCGAGCTACGACCTTGCCGTAGAGGGAGAGGCCAAGAAAGCCGACCTTGAAACGATCGAGCGCTTGGACACAGCGGCCTGAATTAAACCGCGCTGGAACAGCCGGTCTCAAGCTGCCCGAAAAAAGATCCAGCGCTCTGTCGGATCGCCTGAACCTGCCGCGTCCTTGGGATGCCGACACGATGATGCCGGCTTCAACCCAGGGAGAGAACATCATGTCGGTCCTTTCATCCATCGGTCGCATCGCAACCCAATATGCGGCAGCACGTGCCCGCCATCGCAGTGAGCGCATCCTGCTCTCGCTGCCAGCCGAATTGCGCAAGGACATCGGCTTCCCGGAACTCTTTGACGCGCAGAACAGCCGCCGTGCAACAACCTTCTCGGCCAAGGTCATATGACCGCGACCAGCCTGTCCATGCGATTGCCCCTCAAACTCGCCGGCTGCCCGGTCCGTCCGGGCCCGGCCCGCAAAAAAAATTGCGCGGCCATGTAGGATTGCCGTCACCTCGTGCGTCCTGTGGTTCGCTAGGCCAAGCCGAACGCAAAGAGGAGCGAGACATGACTGACCAGACCCCCATTCAGCCCAGGGCAGAAGTGCTCGGCGGATTGACGCCTTATCTGCAGGTGGACGGCGCCTTCAAGGCCGCCGATTTCTACAAGAAGGCCTTTGGCGCCAAGCAGGTCTTTGCCTACCCGGCCGACGAGCAGGGCCGTACCATGCACATTCATCTCCACGTCAACGGCTCGACGCTGATGCTTTGCGATGCCTATCCCGAGCACGGCCATCCGCATAAGGCGGCGCAGGGCTACACGCTGCAGCTCCATCTCGACGATGGCGACATCGAGACCTGGTGGCAGCGCGCCGTCGACGCCGGCTGCGAAGTGGTCACGCCGCTGCAGGTGATGTTCTGGGGCGACCGCTGGGGCCAGCTGAATGATCCGTTCGGCGTCGCCTGGGCGATGAACGCGCCGGTGAAGTAGCGAGCAGGCGTCGCCCGCCAGGGTTGATGCGCTCACCGCGCCGGGTCGCATCCCCGCCGACCCGGCGCTCGTTTTCAGCAAAGGAGTTCACATGTCCTATGTCGACGGTTTCGTGCTTGCCGTGCCAAAGGCCAAACTCGACGACTACAAGAAGCTGGCCAACCTCGCAGGCCCCATTTGGATGGAACACGGCGCGCTCGCCTATGTCGAATGCATCGGCGACGACGTGCCCCATGGCGAACTGACCTCGTTTCCGCGTGCCGTTCAGGCAAAGGACGACGAGATCGTCGTCTTCGCCTGGGCGCTCTATGAATCCAGGCAGAGCCGCGACGCGGTTATGGCCAAGGTGATGGCCGATCCGCGTTTGACACCCGATTTGGGACCCATGCCCTTCGATATGAAGCGCATGATCTTCGGCGGCTTCCAGCCCTTCATCGAGCTTTGAATTGCTCTGCCCCAAGATTGGTTGAGATTGAGGTCAGGCCGAGCCGAGAATGGTGGTTTCCGAGAACCGGAACGGAACGTACTTAAGTACGTGAGTACCGGAAGCGCAGGGAACCGCCGTTCGCAGGCCGGCCTCACCTCAATCTCAGTCCAGCTTGTCGAGCAGCGGCTTCAGCCGGTCCCCATAGCGCTTCCACAGGTCGACCGAGCCTTGATACATCGGCTGGCGCACCTGCGCGGCGGAAGCCGTGCGCACCGGCCGGTCGGTCTCGTGGAACGACAGCACGGCATCGTTCCACGGCAGGCCGAGATACTCGATCAGCGCCCGGCTCTGCCCTTCCTGGTCGGCGACGAAATCCTCGTAGCGCACATCATGCACGACGCCGGGCAGCACCTTGTGCCAATGCGCCATGATGTCGGTGTAGAGATTGTGGAAGTCGGCGAGCTCGCCGAGATCGTAGCCGTAGCGGTGGCTGTCGCCGCGGAAATGCACCTTGTAGATCGACAGGCAGGTTGCCGCCGCATCGCGGGCGCAGTGGATGATCTTGGCCTTCGGCATCATCATGTGGATGAAGCCGACAAGCAGGAAGTTGCCCGGCATCTTGTCGGTGACGTGGCTGATATGCGGATAGCGGGCATGCAGCATGTCGAGATAGGCCTGGCCCGCCTCGGCGAAATCCGCATCGTCCGTATCCTTTACGCCCCACGGAAAGCCACCCGGCATGGTCGCTGGGAACTGCTTGCCGACCGCGTTCTTCAGGATGCTGAGCTCGCCCGCGCCATAGACCTGCGGATGGCTGGCGATGATCTGCTCGACCAGCGTCGTGCCCGAACGCGGCATGCCGACGACGAAGATCGGCGCGTCATCGGTGATCGGGCTCGGTCTGTGCCTTTCGAAGAAGCCGGCATCGAACACCGTCTTCATCGCCGCGAATTCCTCGCGCGTCCTGACGGGATCATAGTTGATCCCCTTGCGGCGAATGGCGTTGCCTTCGGCAAAATAGTCGAAGGCCTTCTCATAGTCCTTCAGATCGTCATTGGCCTTGCCGAGGCCGAACGACAGTTGCATGCGCGCCAGGCTGTCTTGCGGCGCCTTGGCGTGCTGGGCTTCCATGCCGGACAATTCGGCGTCGCGCTCCTTCTGGCGCTTGACCTGCGTCAGCATCAGCCACGCCGTTGCCATGCCCGGGTTGACCGCCAGCGCCTGCCGGAACAGCTCGGCCGCCTCGTCGAGCTTGCCCTTTTCCATCATTCCGACGCCCAGCCCATGCAGCAGGTCGGCATCCTTGGGGCGGATGGTCAGTGACTCGCGGAAGACAGCCAGCGCCTCGTCCAGCCGTCCGGCTTCCTGCAGGGTTTCGGCAAGCCCGATGCGGGCGCGCACATGGAAGGGATTGCGAACGACCGTGCCGCGATAGATCTCTTCGGCCTCCTCGAACCGGCCGAGCTGCTTCAGCGACGAGCCGAGATTGTCGCGCGCGGCGAGCTGCTCCGGCCGCAGATCCACCGCGCCGCGGAAAAAGTCGATTGCCGCGGCCACGCGGCCGAGATCGCGCATCACCGTACCGAAATTGTTGAGGAAATCGGCATTCGTCGGCTGCAGGCTCACCGACCGCTCGATGAGATCCAACCCTTCTTCGCTGCGCCCGGTCTGGTGCAGCAGCAGCCCCAGGAAATGCGCGGCCGCCGCGTGTTTGGGCTGGCGCGCCAAGACTTGCCGGTAGATCGATTCTGCCTCTTGCCGGCGCCCGGCCTGGTGCAGTTGCAGGGCCTGCTGCACATACTGGTCGAGACCCAGCGGCGGCTGTCCGCCCGCGCCTGGCCTGGTTCCCGCACCCGCCGCTCGTCTTTGATCTCTGTTAATGGGAAACCTGCCGTGTTTGTCCGCCTGCCGCGATCTAGGCCATTGGCGCTGCAGGTTCAAGTCTTCGCGGGCTTCCGAGCTCTTTTGGGATGCCTTGAGCGATTAGATCAGGCGGTTGGTCTCGGCAACCTGCCTCGCCCGCCTCACCGTGCCATCGGTATCGGAGATCGTCCGCCTTGCCGCCTCATCGCTTCTGATCGTCAGCCGTGCCGACTTGACGATCATCGGCTGGCCGGTCGGGCCAACGGCAATGGCGTGGATGGCGATTGGCTTGATGATCGGATTGACCGCGACGGTCTTCCCCCTTGAGCCTCTTGTGGAAACCATGGTTTTATCCTCGTTCCGGAGTAAATAAAAAATACCGAGCCGGAGAAAAATTCCGACACGCTCTCAAGAATTTTTTAGAAATATGCTGAACCATAGCAGAAATATCGGAGCGCCTATAGCCATCTATTTTTCACTTTGAGCGGGTTTAATTTCCAAATCGTCTTGAATATCCGCGCCAATCGATCTACATAAGATGGATCGTTTTGGCCAGAATTGGCATCTCGCGGCGTCAGAGGTTCTCGACCCGCCAATCTCATTCCAAATCGTCGATGACGCACGGCACATTCGCCCTGCGACGATCTTTCAATCCGCGAAAGACAGATATGACCACGGGAATCGTGAAATTCTACAATGGCCAGAAGGGTTTTGGCTTCATTCAACCAGCTGACGGCGGCAAGGACGTTTTCGTCCATGTCAGTGCGCTGGAGCGCGCCGGCTTTCCCGGCCTCGCCGAAGGCCAGAAGCTGCAGTTCGACCTGGAGCGTGACGGCAAGGGCCGCGAGTCGGCCGCCAATCTGCAACTGATCTGATCCGGCCGAATTCGATGAACGCTGACCACGGATGTACTGGCAGCTCTCGAAAGCGGCTTATTTCCAGCGATGGCCGGAAATAGAAAAGCGGGGCTCGTCCCCGCTTTTTTGCGTTCAGGCCGCTGTTTTTACGTGACGCCCAAGGCGTCAACCAACAAGGCCAGGACAATGCCGGACCGCACCACCCATTCCATCGCCCATTTCACGGCATCCTTCATGCTCGGAGGCCTGGAAGGACCGTTGCCGGCCGGCGACTACGACATCGATCATGATGAAGAGCTGATCGAGGGCATGTCACGCATCGCCTGGCGCCGCGTCGCCACCTTCATCCACCTGCCGGCAAGGGCGGTAAAGAACCCCACGACCAGCCAGCTTGTCGCCATCGACCACCTCGAACTCGAATCCGCGCTGAAGCGCGACCGGGAGAATGCAGCATGATCCGTTTCCAGCAGAATGCGCGTCCGCGCAACGACACGCCCTCGCACCTTTTCGCCATCGGCCAGACGGTGCGCATGAAGAGCCGCACCGGCCTCGTCCAGAAGACGGCGGAACTGTTCGAGATCAAGAGCAGGCTGCCGGTCAAGGACGGCTCGCCGCAATACCGTATCCGCAGTGAGCAGGAGACCCACGAGCGGGTCACCACGGAAGACAATCTCGAACCGGCCGACAATCCGGCTGTCGCCAACAATCCAGCGGCCTGAGATCCCGAACCGCCAACCAAAACGCACAAGGAGCAGTCCATGTCCAAAGGTCAACAGCGAAGCAATCGCGAAGCGCGCAAGCCGAAGAAGGACAAGGTCCTGGCCAAGCCCGCCTCCCCGTTCGGTTCGGCGGTCAAACAGGCGGAGAGCGGCCTGAAGCCGAAGTCCAAGGGCTGACAGCCTTGGGATGCTTCGCATGCGCCCCATCCCCTGCCTGGGCAGGCGATGAACTGACAACAGGCCCATGCCAAGTCCTGCCACGGAGGCTTGCTTGAACTTCGTCATCGAGTTCTACCGGTCACGCGACGCCGAGGAGGCAACGCTCGACAAGGTGTCGCTGGAAGCGCCGACCTTGCGCGCCGCCCTGCAGGGCGCCGCAGCGCTCTTCCACACGCTCGCGATGCCGCAAATCCCTGACCGTGTACGCATTTCCGATGAGCACGGCAGCGAGCTCTATGCCGGGCCGGCCGATGGGGCGTATCCATCCTAGCCGGCTGTCGAAGAAGCCGTGCTTGCCGCGGGGCCATTAAAGTTCGTGTAAGGACGAGACAATAAGATCCCTGGTCCAGCCCGATCATTTCATTCCACTTGCCGAAGAGAGCGGACTGATCACGGCGATCACCGATCAGGTCATTGCGCTCGTCGTGTCCGACCTCAACAGCCTTCTGGTTGCCGATCGCTCCCTTCATATCGCCATCAACCTCAGCGCCGCCGACGTCGGCACGGAGCGGGTTCTGCCGGTTATCGCAAGGGCATTGCAGCATACGGGAATCCAGCCAAGACAGATCTGGCTCGAGGCAACGGAGCGCGGCTTCGTGGATATCGAGGCGGCGCGATCGACGCTCACGCGTGCCCGCGAACTTGGCCATGCGGTGGCGATCGACGATTTCGGCACCGGCTATTCCAGCCTGTTCTATCTCGAAGGGCTGCCGCTGGATGCGCTCAAGATCGACAAGTCGTTCATCAACACGATCAGCACGAATTCCGCCACCAGTTCGGTCACGCCGCACATTATCGAGATGGCCAAGACGCTGAAGCTGAAGATTGTCGCCGAAGGCGTCGAAATGCAGGCCCAGGCCGACTACCTCTTGGAACGCGATGTCGACTATGGCCAGGGCTGGCTATTCGCCAGGCCCATGCCCGCAGCCGACTTCATTGCCTATTGCCGCCGGGCGAAAGTGCCGTCTGGCAAGGTCTAACTCTTGTTCTAAGCAGCATCCACCTTCTCCCGGGAGAAGGCGGACCTGCCCTCTCAGCACGGGCCATCGCCGACGATGCGGTAGTCCGCGGCGCGGGCTTCGCAGGCATTGGGAAAGCTGCGCATCTCGCCATGGCGGCGGGCGCAGACGGGCGCGTATTCGCGGGTGCAGAACGTCTGCTCTTCGCCACCACCATCGCCGCCGTCGCCGCGGCAGGGGCCGTCGCGCACGATGCGGTAGCCGGCGCGGTCGGCAAGGCAGGCATTGGCGAAGGTCTGGCGGTCGCCGCCGCGCCGGGCACAAACGGGCTCGTATTGCCTGGTGCAGAATTCCGGTTCGGGACGCGGCGGCCGCGGGCGTGGTCCTGGCCCATCATCGACGACCACGGTGCAGGCGGCCAGAAGCGCCGACAGGAACAGGACGGCAAACCCTTGCCGCGAAAAAACCGACGCCAGGAATTTCATGCTGATTTCTCCCTCGATCCCATCCCCGATCACGATCCTCGCCATTCCCCCTGTCAAATGCAACCCTGTCGGATGCAACCGCGTTCGCGGGGGCGGAAACGGCCATGGCCGGCATCCGCCGGCAACACTGGCCCATGCGCGATCCTCTCTGTGGGTCAATGACCGGCCCGGCAACGAGGCCTATTTGCGGCCCGTCGACGCTCAGATCGGTCGATTCTTGCGTCGGGATGCGCTCTGTGTGGCGGCCCGCGGCGCTATCTTGCAACCTTCACGTTTCCGTGCGATAAATTCCGTGTTCGGGCATTTGCGACCCGGAGAGCGGAACGTTTTGGACGACCTTTCCCCGATACTGTGAATCTCTGACGGCCCCGTTTTTCGGCGGGGGGTTTGACCATGCGCCAATGCATGACTGCCGAAAGCAACCACCGGGAACTGCCCTCGACGCCAGGTGGCGGGCAGGACCACCAAAGACTGAACGGGTGAAGGAGTTTCCCCAATGGCCCAGACCGGCACCGTTAAATTCTTCAACGCGACCAAAGGCTTCGGTTTCATCACGCCCGACGGCGGCGCCAAGGACGTGTTCGTCCATATTTCCGCGATCGAGGCATCGGGCCTGCGCACGCTCGTCGACGGCCAGAAGGTCACCTTCGACGTCGAGCCGGACCGCATGGGCAAAGGCCCGAAGGCGGTCAACCTCCGCGCTGCCTGAACCATCGGCGCCGCGCGTCCCTGACGGCGGGCGAACGAGGGTTTGAAGCTTGCCCAGCCTGTGGGCATGCAGACAGATTTTTTAAAAAGGCGCGGCGATTTTCGTCGCGCCTTTTTCATGTCCGTGGCGCAGCATAAGTGCATGTCGGCCAGAAGTGGATCCTGCTCCGTGTCAACGACATGCATCATAACAAGGGCTTAAAGCTGACGCGCTTTAAGTGCCCACAAAACTTTCTCTTGCCGATGACGCTAAAATAAAGGACAAATTTCCTCTCGGGCATTTGCCGGCCCGAGACTGGAGTTTATGGGATCAAAGGAGCTTCCCATGCCGCAGACCGGCACCGTCAAATTCTTCAATCATGCCAAAGGCTTCGGCTTCATCACGCCGGACGATGGCGCGAAGGATGTCTTCGTCCATATTTCGGCCGTGCAGGCGTCGGGTCTTCCCGGTCTCGAAGATGGGCAGAAAGTAACATTCGACACCGAGCCGGACAAGCGCGGCAAGGGACCCAAGGCCGTCAACCTGTCGGTCGGCTGAGACTGTCGGCTCCAGCAGCGCAGCCAGCTCGATCAGAGCCTGGTTTTTGACGCCTCTCTTGGATCGGCAGGTCGAAATCCGTTCAGCCTCCGTTCAGCCACGGTCGCATATTAGTCTTGGGTAAAGCCGGACCGCATCCCCTGCAAAACTGCACGGCCCGGTACGAAGGAGACCAAGATGAACAGAATTTTCAAGACAGCCGTGCTGTCCGCCGCCATGGCGGCCACCATGCTTGTGGCCTTGCCCGCGGCCAAGGCCGATGAATGGCGCCATCACCGCCACCACGGCAATGGCGACGCCATTGCCGCCGGTGTGCTTGGCCTCGCCGCCGGCGCCCTGATCGGTGGCGCACTGGCCAATGACCAGCCACCGCCTGATGCTAACCGCTACTACGATGACGGCTACTACAATGACGGTTACTACGATCGTGACGTGCGGATCCGCCCGGCACCGGTTCGCCGCTACTTTGTCGAACCGCGGGTGGTCTATGCGAATCGCTATGCCGAGCCGTGGACGCGTGACTGGTACGAATACTGCTCGGACCGCTATCGCAGCTTCAACTCCCGCACCGGCACCTTCACCGGCAATGACGGCGAGCAGCATTTTTGCACTGCAAACTGAGGCTTCCCTGCCCCAAACAAAAGAGCGCTGACCGCAAGGCCAGCGCTCCTTTGTTTTGACTCTACGACCTCGAGTGGAGGCGCTGATCTCAGACCAGGAACGGATTGGTCCGCCGCTCCTCGCCAAAACGGCCGCCAGGGCCGTGGCCGCAGATGAAGCCGATATCGTCGCCGAGCGGCAAGAGCTTGTCCTTGATCGAGGCGATCAGCGTTGCGTGGTCACCGCCGGGCAGGTCGGTGCGACCGACCGAGCCACGAAACAGCACATCGCCGACATGGGCGAACTTGGCCGCGCGGTTGTAATAGACGACGTGGCCGGGCGCATGGCCCGGGCAATGCAGCACCTCGAATACGTGGCCGCCGAACGACACGGTCTCACCTTCGGTGAGGAACCGGTCGGGCACGCAGTTGCGCGCGCCGGCAATACCGTAGAGCCTGCCCTGTTTCTCCAGATTGTCGAGCAAAGGCTTGTCGGCTGCATGCGGGCCGATGATGTCGAGGCCGAGCGCTTCCTTCAGCTCCATGGCGCCGCCGGCATGGTCGATATGGCCGTGCGTGATCCAGATCGCCTCGGCTGTGATCGCATTGTCCTTCAGCACCGCCAGCACCTTGTCGATGTCGCCGCCCGGATCGACGACGACGCCGTGCTTGTCGTCCATGTCAAACAGGATGGTGCAGTTCTGCTGAAACGGTGTGACCGGCACGATGCCGGCATTGAGCTGACCCATGATCGTCCTTTCGATGTTCACGCGGTGATGTAGAGGCGCGAATGAAGGGCGTCCACCCTCGAAAGACGAACAGTCAGTCGTTGCACAAACAGAAATGGGCGGCCGAAGCCGCCCATTTGAACAAACCCGAGACCGTCAGACTTACTTCTTCATGGCGCCCATGACGGCGCCGATGATGCCGGTCAGGATCGCGCCGCCGCCGGCGCCACCGATGATGTTGTCGAGGTTGAGCGCACTGCCGAGACCGCTCGTCGCTGCAGCAGCCGCCGCCGGATCGACCGCGCCGTGGCCAAGCAGGCTGCCGAGGATTGCCGCGCCGCCGACGCCGCCAATGGCGCCACCCAGAATCTTGGGAAGCTGGCCCATCGCCGCGTTCTTGAGTGCAACACCGACCGCCTGACCACCGATGATACCCGTAATCACCTGTACAATGATCGGAAGAAGCGTTTCCATATGATTAGTCCCTCCATAGCTGCCAGCCTCCCGGGCCGACACCATCATGAGACGCCGAATTGACTGAAAGTCAAATGCAGAAACGCTGAAATAAAAGGGGCGGCCCGAAAACCACCCCTGCTTGCGCGAAAAGCTGTGACTATCGTTATTCTGCGGCGATCGCGTGCTTCGGCTGAACCGCGGCAGAATAGTCATTCATGAGATTCTTGGCGATTTCGCCAACCTCGAATCGGTAAGGTCCGACCTCCGAAACCGGCGTTACTTCCGCCGCTGTTCCGGTCAGGAAGCATTGTTCGAAGCCTTCGAGTTCTTCCGGCAGGATGGCGCGTTCGATCACTTCCAGGCCACGGTCCCTGGCGAGCCCAATGACCGTGCGGCGGGTGATGCCGTCGAGGAAGCAATCGGGCTTGGGTGTATGGATCTTGCCGTCCTTGACGAAGAAGATGTTGGCGCCGGTTGCCTCGGCGACCTGGCCGCGCCAGTCGAGCATCATGGCGTCGGCATAGCCTTTTGCTTCGGCGGCGTGCTTGGACATGGTGCAGATCATGTAAAGGCCGGCGGCCTTCGACTTCGACGGCGCCGTGCGCGGGTCGGGCCGGCGCCATTCCGCGACATCGAGGCGGATGCCCTTCAGCTTCTGCGCCGGATCGAAATAGCTCGGCCACTGCCAGATGGCGATGGCGACGTTGATGCGGTTGTTCTGCGCCGAAACGCCCATCTGCTCGCTGCCGCGCCAGGCGATCGGCCGGACATAGGCGTCCTGGAACCCTTGCTTCTTCAACAGCGTGGTCGAGGCGTCGTTGAGCTCGGCGACCGAATAGGGAATCTTGAAGCCGAGCAGGCGCGCCGATTCATGCAGGCGCTCGGTGTGCTCGTTGAGCTTGAAGATCTCGCCGCCATAGGCGCGCTCGCCCTCGAAGACTGCGCTGGCGTAGTGCAGACCGTGGGTCAGAACATGGATCTTGGCGTCGCCCCACGCAACGAATTCGCCATTCATCCAGATGAAGCCGTCCAGTTGATCGAAGGGAACGGATGCCATGGTAACCTCCCGCGGGTCGCGGCCCGCATATCCTTAGTGTCGTAGCGTGTTCTTTTTGGCCGCGCCGTGTGATTGGAGACGCCGGCCGGTGTTGCGAAGCGTAGGCGGATAATCGCGCTCTGGCAAACTCAGGAAGTTCCGGAAAAACCGGCCTGCCTTGCCTTTTCGTTCGCAATCCGCCCAAAAGCTTGTCAAAAATTACCATTGCAGGGAAATTACGTCAATAGTACTGACATAATCTCCCGTTCCCATGGAGAAATGATGACGGATCGAAGCCCAGCCGCCGGAAAGCCGATCAGGACCGCGATGTCAATCGAGGACGGCATAGACTTCGCCATCATCGAACTGTTCTTCTTTGCCTATCGCGACTTCACCTCCGATCCCGATCAGATCCTGGCTGACTATGGCTTCGGTCGCGCCCACCATAGGGTGCTGCATTTCGTCAACCGCCGGCCGGGCCTGACGGTCGCCGAACTGCTCGACGTGCTGAAGATCACCAAGCAGAGCCTGGCGCGCGTGCTCAAGCAGCTCATCGACACCGACCATGTCGTGCAATTGCAAGGTCCGCGCGACCGCCGCCAGCGCGAACTCTATCCCACCGCCAAGGGCCGCGCGCTGGCGCTGGCCCTGGCGCGGCCACAGTCACGCCGCATCCGTGCTGCATTGGAAGATTCCGGCGCCACCGAACGGGCCTTGGTGGAACGCTTCCTCGAAGCGATGGTCAATCCGGAACTGAGAGCTCAGATCGACGTTGGGTCCGCAAAAATGTCAGGAAAAAGCCATGGAGAGCACTGAGAGGGTCGATCAGGCGGCCGCACCGGACGACGACGCGCCGCATCTGCTTGTGGTCGACGACGACACCCGCATCCGCAATCTTCTCAAACAGTATCTGACTGAAAACGGCTTTCGCGTCACCGTCGCCGGCAATGCCGGCGAGGCCAGGCGCAAGCTCGCCGGCCTCGACTTCGACCTGCTTGTGCTCGACGTCATGATGCCCGGCGAAAGCGGCGTCGATCTCACCAAATCGCTGCGCGCCGAAAAGAACGTGCCGATCCTGATGCTGACCGCGCTTTCGGAAACCGACAGCCGCATCTTGGGGCTCGAGGCCGGCGCCGACGACTATCTGCCAAAACCCTTCGACCCGCGGGAACTGATCCTGCGCATCAACAACATCCTGCGCCGCGGCGGCCCGGCGACCACGCCCAAGGTCGAACAGCTGGTCTTCGGCCCCTACACGTTCCAGATCGCCAGGCGTGAACTGAAGCGCGGCGGCGAGGCGCTGAAACTGACCGACCGCGAGCAGGAGATCCTGGCCATCTTTGCCGCGCGGGCCGGCGAGACCATCCCGCGCCACGAACTGGTCGGCGACGATTCGGAGGTCGGCGAGCGCACCATCGACGTGCAGATCAACCGGCTGCGCCGCAAGATCGAGCGCGATCCGTCCAATCCTGTCTGGCTGCAGACCGTGCGCGGTATTGGGTATCGGCTCAGCGTGGAATAGAATACCGGCCGCTGCTCTGGAGCATGATCCCGAAAAGTGGGAACCGGTTTTCGGAAAAGATTATGCTCCAACAAAGAGTTAGATCAGGAAGACGATTTAACGGAATCGTCTTCCTGGTCGAGGGCCGCGGGCGAAATGAAAAGAGCCAATGGCAACGACGGAACTGGAAGGGCCGGGACCTGACGGCTTGAGCGCACGCGCTACGCGAACGCTCAAGGCGGTGCCGCGCATCTGGAACCGCTTCTGGCGGCTCGTTTCGCTTTACATGCCCAAGCGCCTTTACGCGCGCTCGCTGATCATCGTCATCGCGCCGATGATCCTGCTGCAATCGGTGGTCGCCTTCGTCTTCATGGAGCGCCATTGGGCAACGGTGACGCAGCGCCTGTCGCAGGCCACCGTGCGCGACATCGCCGCCATCATCGACCTGATCGAGACCTATCCGCACGACGCCGACTACGCCAACGTCATCCGCATCGCCCAGGACCGCATGCAGCTGAAGGTTGACCTGTTGCCGCCGGATCCCTTGCCGCCGCCCGGTCCCAAACCGTTCTTCTCGATCCTCGACGACGTTCTCTCGTCCGAGATCACCCGCCAGATCAACCGGCCGTTCTGGATCGACACGGTCGGCAATTCCAACATCGTCGAGGTGCGCCTCCAGCTCGAGAACAAGGTGCTGCGCGTCTTCGTGCGCCGCAGCCAGGCCTATGCCTCCAACACCCACATCTTCCTGATCTGGATGGTCGGCACCTCGCTGGTGCTGCTGATGATCGCCATCCCCTTCCTGCGCAACCAGATCCGACCGATCCTGACGCTTGCCGAGGCCGCCGAAAGCTTCGGCAAGGGCCGGCCGATGCCGCGCGATTTTCGCCCGCGCGGCGCCGAGGAGGTGCGCCGCGCCGGCTTTGCCTTCATCCAGATGCGCGAGCGCATCGAGCGCCAGATCGACCAGCGCACCGCCATGCTGACCGGCGTCAGCCATGATCTCAGGACCATCCTCACCCGCTTCAAGCTGCAGCTGGCGCTGGCCGGCGGCAAGGCCGAGACCAAGGCGGCGCTCAACCAGGACATCGACGACATGCAGTCGATGCTGGAAGGCTATCTCGCCTTTGCCCGCGGCGAAGCCTCGGAGGACCCGGGACGTTTCGATCTCGAAGCCTATTTCCAGAAGCTCAGCGACGAGGCCGCCTTGCGCAAATGCAAGCTGTCGACGACGCTTTCCGGTGATCCGACCGTGCATGTGCGGCCGAACGCCTTCGCGCGGCTGTTGTCCAACGTCATCGGCAATGCCTTCCGCTATGCCAAGACGGTGGAGGTCAGCGCCGATCACAGCCGTGGCTCGCTCGTGGTCACCGTCGACGACAATGGTCCCGGCATTCCGGCCGACAGGCGCGAGGACGTGTTCAAACCCTTCGTGCGGCTCGACGAAGCCCGCAACCTCGATGCCAGCGGCACAGGGCTCGGCCTGTCGATCGCCCGCGACATCGCCCGCAGCCATGGCGGCGACATCACCCTCGACGACAGCCCGCTCGGCGGCCTGCGCGCGGTGATCAAGGTTCCAGCCTAGGCGGAGCATGATCCCGAAAAGTGGAAACCGGTTTTCGGATAAGATCATGCTCCCAGAAGGACTGCTTCATCCGCCCGTCATGAAATCATGGTGAAGAGCGCGCATGAAACGCGCGACTTCACTTGATTCGGCCTTGCCGCCTCGCTTCGATCCCGTCCCCGCCCGGGTGCGCTGGAGCGAAGCGAGGGCTGGCGGCTGGTCGCCGTTCCGGCATCGTCTCAAGGCAACCGTCGACCTTTCCAGCAAAGGGCCGCCATGCGCATATTGATGGTCACCGACGCCTGGCGCCCGCAGGTCAACGGCGTCGTCCACACGCTGGAGCGGCTCACCGAAACGCTGAAGTCCTTCGACGTCGCGGTGGATTTCCTGACACCCAACATCTTTCGCACGCTCCCCCTGCCGACCTACCCCGACATCAGGCTGGCGCTGACCACGCCAGGCCATGTCGCGCGCCTGATCGACGCCTACAAGGCCGACCATATCCACATCGTCACCGAAGGGCCGCTCGGCATCATGGCGCGGCGCTATTGCCGCAATGCCGGCCGGCCGTTCACCACCAGCTATCACACGCGCTTTCCCGAATATCTCAGCGCCCGCCTGCCGGTGCCGGAAAGCTGGGCCTATCGCTGGCTGCGCGACTTCCACAATTCCGGCCAGGGCACGCTGGTCGCCACCCAGTCGCTCGCCGATGACCTTTCGGCGCGCGGCTTCAACAAGCTGAGGCCATGGACGCGCGGCGTCGACACCGACCATTTCCGCCCGGACAAGCGCAAGGACCTCGGCCTCCCCGGCCCGGTGTTCCTCTGCGTCGGCCGCGTCGCCATCGAGAAGAACCTCTCCGCCTTCCTCGACCTCGACCTGCCCGGCAGCAAGGTGATCGTCGGCGAAGGTCCGGAGCTTGCCAAGCTCAAGTCCCGCTACCCCAACGCGCATTTCCTCGGCCATCGTCCCAATGACGAGTTGGCGGAGATCTATGCCTCGGCCGATGTCTTCGTCTTCCCCAGCCGCACCGACACCTTCGGCAATGTCATCATCGAGGCGCTGGCCAGCGGCACGCCGGTCGCCGCCTATCCGGTGACCGGGCCAATCGACATTGTCGGCGACGGCTTTGGCGGCGCGGTCTCCAACGATTTGCGCGAAGCCGCGCTCGCCGCGCTCGGGGTCGACCGTGCGCAGGCACGAGAACGCGCCATGCGCTACAGCTGGAAAGCCTGTGCGGAAATGTTTCTCGACACGGTCGAGGAAGCGCTCGGCAGGACGCGCAAGCTGGCGGCCTAAGGACATCGCGGCCTGGGATGTGTTGAGATTCAGGTCAGGCCGAGCCGAGATTGGTGCTCTCCGGGAACCGGGGACGAGCGTACTTTTGGTACGTGAGCTCAGTTCTACTGCGACGCAGTAGAACGGGGAAGCGCAGGAGACCGCCGTTCGCAGGTCGGCATCACCTGAATATCAACGCATCCTAAAACAGCCGCCCGCCGTCCGGCACCTTGCGCTCGATGGCGCCAAGCACCACGGCGCCCTCCTCATCGGGAAAACCCAGCGTCAGCACTTCCGACATGAACGGCCCGATTTGGCGCGGCGGAAAATTGACCACGGCGAACACCTGCCGGCCGACCAGCGTCTCCGGCGCATAGTATTTGGTGATCTGCGCCGACGATTTCTTGATGCCGATGTGGGGTCCGAAATCGATCTTAAGCTTGAAGGCAGGCTTGCGCGCTTCCGGAAACGGTTCGGCCTCGACGATCGTGCCGGCGCGGATGTCGACACGATCGAAATCGGCAAAACTGATCTCAGGCTTACGCTCGCTGCTCGAACTCATCTCGTCTTGTCTGCCTCGCCGCCGCTCAAGCGTTGCCGTAGGTCTCGAACAGCACGCCGGCCAGCGCATCCTTGGCCGAGGTTCCCGACCAGACGACGAACTGGAAAGCCTGGAAATAGCATTCGCAGGCTTCCAGCGCCGAGGACAAAAGCACCTCCACCTGCTGGCTCGACGGCTCGACCCCGCCGGCCAAAAGCAGCGACTGACGGAACATGATCGCGCCTTCCTGCTCCCAGAGGTCGAAATGCCCGAACAGCATCTGCTCGTTGATCAGCGACAACAGCCGCATCACTTCCAGCGCCCGGGTCTCCGGCACCTTGATATCGAAGGCGCAGGCCAGATGCAGCGCCTCGAAATCCTCCATCCAGGAGAAGGAGACGTGATAGTCGGTCCAGCTGCCTGCGACCGAGATCGAAATTTCATCGTCGCCGGCCCGTTCGAAGGACCAGTCATTGTTGTGGGCCACCTGCTCGATAACATCCACCGGATGGATTTCGCGGGAGAATTCGAGTTCGAGAAGTTCCATGGAATGCTTCCTGTCGTTCTGAGGAGCGCCGCCACACGCTCCGCGGGAGGGCACACACAACGAACAATCTGATCTAGAACTCGGACGGCCAGGACTTTCTTCGCGCCAAAGACTACTTCTCGACGCAAAGACCCCAGACCGGACCCCACCGCCCGGCCGCATGACCCTGCTCCGAATCATGCAACAAATTCAGTCTATTGATCGGGAGTCGCGTGAACAGCCCAATTTTTCGCACTGCGTCATTCGCATGTGGAAAGGCGCTGTCACAAAGATTCATGCAATGCCGTTAAGCGATTCACGGCAAAGCGATTTTCAGGATCGGACTATGTGGAAAAGTTTAACGATTATTTTTTTGCGCGGGGCTTCGCCGCCGCCGCTGGTGCGGCATCGCCGGCGAATTCGGCGAGCTTGGCCTCGAGCGCTTCGATGCGGGCGGCAAGCCTTGCATTCTCGTCCCTGGCCTTGGCGGCCATCTCGCGCGCGGCCTCGAATTCCTCGCGCTGCACCACGTCCATCGAATTGAGGATGCGCTCCGCCTGGCCCTTGAAGGCGGTCTCGACCTCGCGGCGCACGCCCTGCGCGGCACCCGCTGCATCAGTCATCAGCTTGGCGAATTCATCGAGAATGCGGTTCGGTCCGGTCGACATGGCAAATCCTCGCTTTGCTCGAAATGACGTAGTGGCGCGGAGCGCCGAATGCAAGAACGTTGAGGGCCGGTGCGGCATCAAGTCGGATCCCTCACCAAATCACTGGCAAAATCACTGGCAAACTCGATCAATAACTATTATTGTTCTAGGATGTTTTTAGGAGCGCCGTCATGGCCATCAGCGCAGACTTGGGCAGCCGTCTCGAAGATGTCGTGAACCAGCTCGTCAGCACGGGCCGCTACAATTCGAAGAGCGAAGTGCTGCGTGAGGGCGTTCGCCTCGTCGAAGAGCGGGAGAAGCGCCTCGCCGCCCTCGATGCAGCCCTCACCAAAGGCATCGCAGATGCCAATGCAGGCAGAGTTAAGCCTGGTGACGAGGTACTGAACAGGCTTGAAGCCAAATACAGGGCAATGGCAGAGAAGACCAAGTGAGGCAATTGGTCTTCACAGATCAAGCCGAGGCAGACCTTGAAGCCATTGGTGATTACATCGCGCTCAACAGTCCATTCCGGGCCATAACGTTTATCCAGGAATTGCGCCGCGATTGTATGGAGCCGTGCACCATGCCGGAGCGCTATCCGCTCCTTGAGCGGCATTGATCGCCAGGCATCCGGCGACGCGTCCACGGCAACTATCTGATTTTCTATCGCGTTGGCACCGACACAGTGGAGGTACTGCACATAATACATGGTGCGATGGACATCGAGACGATCTTGTTTCCGGAAAATTGACAACATGAAGGCGCACTATACGGGCTGGCGCTAAGTCGCCTATTGTGGCGTTTTCATCGCGACTTCCGCCAAGCACGAGTCACCTCCAGTCAGGGTCACCCAATGGCAACGCCCCCACGCCGACCGACAAATCCGTTCGCGGCCGCCGAAGCGGCCTTCAAGCCGGTCAAGAAACCGGCAGCGCCCGTTCGCGAACCCTCGACCGCCCCGAATGTGCGCGAGCTTGTTTCGATCCGCATCGACCGGGCCGTGCTCGACCATTTCCAGGAAGACGGTCCAGGCTGGCAGGACAGGATCAACGACGCATTGCGGCAATGGGTGGCCGCAAAGGGTTGAGCGCACCACCCCCACGGCGCGATGGCTGGCAATGGTGTCGCGACACTTGACGGCGACCAGCTTGCCTTGACCCTGCCAAAACCCTGCCGCATGGTCCGCGCCCGAATGCGACCGCAACCGAGAGCTCCCCGTTGAACGAATATTTCCTGCTGCCGCTGGCCTCGTTGCCCTTCCCAAACATCAACCCGATCCTCATCCAGATCGGGCCGCTGGCGGTGCACTGGTACGGCGTCGGCTACATCGTCGGCATCCTCTTTGCCTGGTGGTATGCCAAGCGGCTCGCCGCCAATCCGAAGCTTTGGCCCGACGGTATCCTGCCTATGAAGCCGGAGGATCTCGACGATTTCATCGTCTGGGCGGCCATCGGAGTCGTCCTCGGCGGTCGCACCGGCTATGTGCTGTTTTACGACCTGGCGCGCTATATCGCGCACCCGCTCGACATCTTCGCCGTCTGGCAAGGCGGCATGTCGTTCCATGGCGGCCTGCTTGGCGTCATCCTCGCCATGACGCTGTTTTCCATCAAGCGCGGCATCCGCACTTGGTCGCTGTTCGATGTCGTGGCCGCCGGCGTGCCGGTTGGGCTCGGTCTGGTGCGCGTCGCCAACTTCATCAATTCCGAGCTCTGGGGCCGGCCGACGGATGTGCCCTGGGCAATAGAATTCCCCAATGGCGGGCCGTTCACCCGCCATCCGAGCCAGCTCTACGAGGCCCTGCTCGAGGGCCTGGTTCTGTTCCTGGTCCTGCGCATCCTCACCCATTCGCGCCTCAAGCTGAAGACGCCGCGCTTCGTCGGCGGCGCCTTCATCTGCGGCTATGGCCTGTCGCGCATCTTCGTCGAGTTCTTCCGCGAACCCGACCAGCAGCTCGGCTACCTCCTCGGCACCAACTGGCTGACAATGGGCATGATCTTGTCGACGCCGATGGTGTTGGCCGGCATCTGGGCGATGGCCACAGCCAAGCCGGTGAAGCAAGCACAGCCGCAGGCGACATGACGCGGCTGAAGACCCGCATCGTTGACCTGATCGAGGCGCTCGGCCCCCTTCCCGTCAACGAATACATGGCCATGTGCCTGTTCGACCCCGCGGACGGCTACTACACGACACGCGAGCCCTTCGGCGCCGCTGGCGACTTCGTCACCGCGCCGGAGATCAGCCAGATGTTCGGCGAACTCGTCGCGGTCTGGCTTTATCAAGCTTGGACAGCGATTGGCCGGCCGATGCCAGTGACCATCGCCGAGATCGGCCCCGGTCGCGGCACGCTGATGAAGGACATGCTGCGCACCCTGTCGCGGCTCGATCCTGATCTGGCCAATGGCGCCGCCTTCGCCATGATCGAGACCAGCCCGCGCCTGACTGAAATCCAGAAGCAGACGCTCGACGTGACACCTTTCGCGGTTCGTTGGCACGAGACCATCGACACCCTGCCCGATCAGCCGCTGCTCATCGTCGGCAATGAATTGTTCGACGCCGTGCCGGTCCGCCAGTTCGTCCGCGCCGGCACGGGCTGGCGCGAGCGCATGGTCGGCCTCGACGACGAGGAGACGCTCTGTTTCTTCGCCGGCGCCGGCTCGGTCGACCCGACGCTGCTGCCCCCCGACGCCGCTGAAGCGCCGCAGGGCGCGATCGTCGAAGTGGCACCGGCTCGCACCGCGCTGATGGCCGCCATTGCCGGCCGCATGGCCCCAAACGGCGGCGCCGGCCTGTTTCTCGACTATGGCCATCTGCAGCCGGGGGTCGGCGACACGCTGCAGGCTCTGCGCCAGCACAATTACGAAGATGTGCTTGCCAACCCCGGCGAGGCCGATCTCACCTCGCATGTCGATTTCGCCGCCCTTGCCGCCACCGTGCGCGCATATGGTCTCGACGCCCATCTGTCGACGCAAGGCGATTTCCTGCTCGGCATGGGCATTCTCGAGCGCGCCGGCCGGCTTGGCGCCGATGGCGACCAGGCGGCCCGCGACAAGATATCAGGCGATGTCGAGCGTCTCGCCGGGCCGCAGGCCATGGGCGAACTGTTCAAGGTGCTTGCCGTCCTGCCGCGCGGAGTGCCGATCCGGCCCTTTTCGACGGCGGATTGACTTTTCACCGCTACCCCTCCCAATCTCGCGTCCGGTAAAAGAGCGGCCGAACCGCCGGCCGTCTCGCTTCCCGACTTTTTCTTGACGAAACCGCCCACACGGACAACAACGCCCGCATGCTGAATCAGACCAAACCGGATCCCGTTCGGTCACCGCTGCTGGACAAGGCGCAGGCACAAGGCATCCGCCATGGCTATTTCACCCGCACGGGTGGGGTCTCGACCGGCATCTACCAGGGGCTCAACATCGGCACCGGGTCGGATGACGACAAGGCGCTGGTGGCCGAGAATCGCGCCCGCGTCGCCGCCTGGATGGGCGTGCCGGCAAGCCATCTGCTGACCGCCTGGCAGGTCCATTCGCCCGACGTCATTATCGCCAGGGAACCCTTTGCCGGCGAACGGCCCAAGGCCGATGCCATCGTCACCGACCGCCCGGGCATCGCCATCGGCGCCTCGACCGCCGACTGTGGCCCGGTGCTGTTTGCCGATTCCGGCGCACGCATCATCGGCGCGGCGCATGCCGGCTGGAAAGGCGCTTTTACGGGCGTGCTGGAAAACACCATTGCCGCCATGGAAAGCCTGGGCGCCCGGCGCGAAAACATCGTCGCCGTGCTCGGCCCCTCGATCGGCCCCGCCAATTACGAAGTCGGGCCGGAATTCGTCGCCCGCTTCGTCGAGGCCGACGCGGAAAACATCGGCTATTTCGCGCCCTCCGCCACATCAGGCCATGCCATGTTCGACCTCGTCAGCTACACGGTCGACCGGCTCATTAGGGCCGGCGTGACCGCTGAAGGCCTCGGCCGCTGCACCTATGCCGAGGAAGATTTGTTTTACTCCTACCGGCGCACCACGCACCGCAAGGAACCCGATTACGKCCGGCAGGTTTCGGCCATCGTTTTGGAGAGTGAATAATGGCGCTGCATTTTGAACGATCGGAATTTGACGCGCGGCGCGACCGGCTGATGATCGAGATGGCCGAGAAGAAGCTCGACGCCATCCTGCTGTTCGCGCAGGAAAGCATGTACTGGCTGACCGGCTACGACACGTTCGGCTTCTGCTTCTTCCAGTGCCTGGTGGTGAAGGCCGACGGCTCGATGGTGCTCTTGACCCGCTCGGCCGACCTGCGCCAGGCGCGCCACACCTCGATCATCGACAACATCGTGCTGTGGACCGACCGCAACGGCGCCAACCCGGCGGTCGACCTGCGCAACCTGCTCAACGACCTCGACCTGCTTGGCGCCCGTATTGGGGTCGAATACGACACCCATGGCCTGACCGCCTACAATGGCCGCCGGCTGGACGAGCAGTTACAGACCTTCGGCCAGATCGCCGACGCATCCGGCATTGTCGGCCGGCTGCGACTGTTCAAGAGCCCGGCCGAGATCGCCAAGGCCGAGAAGGCCGCCAATCTCTCCGACGACGCGCTGGACGCGGCACTGCCGCTGATCAAGCAGGGCGGCGACGAGGCGCTGATCCTGGCCGCCATGCAGGGCGCGATCTTTGCCGGCGGCGGCGACTATCCCGCCAATGAGTTCATCATCGGTTCGGGCGTCGATGCGCTGCTGTGCCGCTACAAGGCCGGCCGCCGCAAGCTCACCAAGAACGACCAGCTGACGCTCGAATGGGCCGGTGTCTTCCATCACTACCATGCGCCGATGATGCGCACGGTGCTGACCGGCAAGGTGTCGAAGCGCCATCAGGAGCTGTTCGACGCCGCGCGTGCCGCCCTTCTCGCGGTGGAAAAGGCGATGACGCCGGGCAATACGTTCGGCGACGTCTTCGACGCCCACGCCCGCACCATGGAGGCGCACGGCCTGACCAAGCACCGGCTGAACGCCTGCGGCTACTCCGTCGGCGCCCGCTTCACGCCGTCCTGGATGGACATGCCGATGTTCTACCAGGGCAATCCCGAGCCGATCGCGCCGCACATGACGCTGTTCGCCCACATGATCATCATGGATTCCGAGACCGAGACGGCGATGACGCTTGGCCGCACCTACCTGACCACCGAATCCCAGCCGAAGCCGCTTTCCCGCCATGATCTCGACTTGATCGTACAGTGAATCCATAATGGGAGGCGTTCTTCGCCAAGGAGTTAGAAGGCAAATGAGACGATCGCATGTGACGACCGTGTCATTGCTTGTGGCATTGGCTCTGGCTGCCTGCACCAACGCAAAGGACGTTCTCGAACCTTCCGCCATCACCCCTCCGGCGACTTCGGGGCCGGTTGCGCCGGGAGCCCAGGGCAGCACGACGGCCACCGTTGCAGTTGCGTCACCCACCGCGCCTGCTGCAACCACCACCACGCCGCTCACCTCGGCGCAAAGTGCTGCCATCCTGTCGAAGACACGGCTGCAGATCGCGCCGATCGTCGGTGCTTCGGTCGAGGCCGCGACCCCGCTGACGGCGGAACTGCAGACGCGCGCCAGGCAGCGTGGAATTACGCTCGCCGGCAGCGCCGACCAGACCGCGACCCATGTGCTGAAAGGCTATTTCTCGGCGATTTCGGAGGGCAAGGACACCACCGTCATCTATGTCTGGGACGTCTACGACCCCTCGGGCAACCGCTTGCACCGCATCAACGGCCAGATGAAGGCGCCTTCGGTCAGCTCCGGCACGGGCGCCGACAGCTGGAAGGGCGTCTCTCCGGCCACCATGCAGGCGATCGCCGACCAGACCATCGACCAGTTCGCGGCATTCCTGGGTGGCAAGGCTGGCTAGCAAGGCATGCTTGAGTGTTGCCTCTCGGCGATGGCACGAACCTTTCTTCAGCTTAGCCGGCGGATTCCCGATCTCGGCGCTTGCAATACCAGCGCGGGCCGCTAAAAGCCCGATTAAAAGGTCCGGGAGAGTCTGTCAGGCCTTCCCATCCTCCACCAGGAACGGTGCATGAAACTCTTCGCGGGCAATTCCAACAGGGTGCTGGCCGAAGCGGTCGCCCGCTATCTCAACATCCCGCTGGGGAAGGCCAGTGTCAGGCGCTTCGCCGACCAGGAAATCTTCGTCGAAATCCAGGAAAACGTGCGCGGCGAGGATGTTTTCATCCTGCAGTCGACCTCCTTCCCGACCAACGATCATTTGATGGAACTGCTCATCATGATCGACGCCTTCATGCGCTCCTCGGCCAAGCGCATCACGGCGGTGATTCCCTATTTCGGCTATGCCAGGCAGGACCGCCGGGCGTCGGGCCGCACACCGATCTCGGCCAAGCTGGTTGCCAACATGATCACCCGCGCCGGCGTCGACCGCGTTTTGACGCTCGACCTGCATGCCGGCCAGATCCAGGGCTTCTTCGACATCCCGACCGACAATCTGTTCTCGGTGCCGGTGATGGCGCGCGACGTGAAGGCGAAATACAAGCAGCTCGGCAATGTCGTGGTGGTGTCGCCCGACATTGGCGGCGTGGTGCGGGCACGTGCGCTGGCCAAGCGCTTCGACGCGCAGCTCGCCATCGTCGACAAGCGCCGTGAGCGCCCGGGCGAATCGGAAGTCATGAACATCATCGGCGCGGTCGCCGGCAAGGATTGCCTGCTGATCGACGACATCGTCGATTCCGGCGGCACGCTGTGCAATGCCGCCGATGCACTCTTGGCCAACGGCGCCACCAGCGTCACCGCCTATATCACCCATGGCGTGCTGTCGGGCGGCGCAGTCGCGCGCATCAGCGGCTCGAAGCTGCAGGAACTGGTGATCACCGATTCCATCCAGCCGACGCAAGGCGTGCTCGACGCCCCCAACATCCGCGTCATCTCGATCGCCGACCTGATGGGCGAAGCGATTTCGCGCACAGCGACCGAGGAATCGGTGTCGAGCCTGTTCGACTAACCCCCCCCCGCGATAGACGAAACGTCGACCGGGCGGAGCGTACGCCCCTACCGTCGGCTCCTTGTCTGCGCCCCTCGCGAGCAGACATTTCTCCTGGCGCGCCCGCCGTGGCATACTGCCCCCGTAGACAATGGAGGAGTAGCATATGCCAATCCGGCGAAGGACTTTGCTCGGGCTTGCCGTTTCCGTCGCGGCTCTCTTTTCGGCGCCGACGGCTTGGGCCGCCGATTTCCCGGACCGGACCATCACGATGGTTGTTCCCTTTTCCGCGGGCGGCTCCACGGACCTGGTCGCTCGCCTCGTCGCCAACAAGATGTCCGAAAACCTCGGCCAGCAGATTGTCGTTGAAAATGTCGGCGGCGCCGGCGGCAGCATCGGCGCGGCCCAGGTCGCCCGGGCGGATCCGGACGGCTACACGATTCTGATGGGCACGGTTGCGACACACGCACTCAACCCGCTCATCCTCAAGACCAAGCCCTACGATGCGGAGAAGGATTTTGCTCCGATATCGCTGCTTGTGCTGGTACCGAACGTCCTGGTCGTGAACCCTCAATTTCCAGCCAAGGACGTCAAGGAACTGATCGACCTATTGAAGAAGGACCCGGACAAATACGCCTACGCTTCATCGGGCAACGGCACCCCGCTGCATCTCTCGGGCGAGCTTTTCAAGACGATGGCCGGCGTGAGCATGCAGCACATACCCTATAAGGGCGCCGGGCCGGCCCTGAACGACGTCATCGCCAATCAGGTGCCGATGATGTTCGACAACCTGCCGTCTTCATCGGGGCATATCAAGGGCGGGACGCTGAGGGCCCTGGGCGTCACCACCAAGGAGCGCGTTCCCTCCTTCCCTGACGTGCCGGCAATCGCCGAAACCATTCCTGGCTATGAAACCTACAGCTGGAACGCCCTGTTCGCGCCCGCCGGCACCCCGGCGGACGCGATCGAGGTTCTTCACAAGGCAGCAGCCAAGGCGCTGCAGGATCCCGATGTGATTGCGCGCATGGGCCAATTCAGCGCCACGATCGTGGCCTCCACCCCGGAAGAGTTGGCAACGCATGTGAAGGCTGAACTCGCCAAGTGGGAGCCGATCGTCAAGGCGAGCGGCGTTCAGATGGACTAGGCGTCAGTGCGCTCGGCGCCGCTTATTATGGCGCAGGAGCCTCAAGGCGAGGCGGGGCTCGCCTTATGCCTTCGCCATTGTCTCGCGCGCCGCGCATATAGCCGCGCGGCGACGAGCCCAGCATGCGCTTGAACATGGTGATGAAGGCCGGCACGCTGTCATAGCCCAGATCGAGCGCCACCCGGGTGATCGGCTCGCCATCGGCGAGCCGCGGCAGCGCCGCGAACAGGCAGGCCTGCTGGCGCCATGTCGACAGCGACAGGCCGGTCTGGCGCTGGAAGGCGCGCGTGAAGGAGCGCCGGCTCATGCCGGCGGCATCGGCCCATTCGTCGATCGTCGCATGCGGTGAAGGTGCGGCGACGAAGCGGCGGCACAGCGCCACCAGCCTTGCATCGGACGGGAATGGCAGACCGAGCGGCCGTTCCGGCAAGGTCGGGATCTCATGCAGCAACAGCTTCATGATCAACCCGCCGCGTCCTTCCAGTTCGCCGCCTTGCGGCAGCTTCTCTGATTCCACGATAAGGCTGTGCATCAACGCGGTGACGCCGACGACGCGCAAGCCTTCCGGCAGCCCCGGGATCGCGCCCGGCATGACATAGACCGAGCGCATCGAGACATCGCCCAGCATCTCGACGGAATGCTCGATGCCGGCCGGAATCCACATCGCATGGTCTGGCGGTACCATCCAGCGCCCATGCCGCGTCGTCACCAGCACGACGCCGACCAGCGCGTGCAGCAACTGGCTGCGCCTGTGGCGGTGTTGCGGCACGTGGTAGCCGTCGGGATATTCGGTCGGCAATGCCACCGCCGGTCCGGCGACTTCCTCCAGCCATTGCCAGCGGCTCTGGTGCAATTGGCCGAGATCGGCATTGCCGGCGCGGAAGATTTCCCTGCCATGCGGCATCTTGTATGGCCCACTTGCGAAACTATTGGACCAAACCACGAAAGAAGTCGCGCGGCAAGCGGCCTATAAGGCAACCGTCCCTAAGGTGGCCGCGGGAGCGTCCGCCAGATTGCCTGCGGGCGTGCCCGCCAAAAAGACCACGGAGCCTGCCTTGACCGATACGACAGCCGCCAGCGTCGCGTCACCAGCGACCGCCAGTCACGCCTCAGCCCAGGCGACGGCCTTCACCGTCATCCTGGCGGTGAGCTTCTGCCATTGCATCAACGACATCATGCAATCGCTGCTATCGGCTATTTATCCGCTTCTGAAACAGAATTACGGCCTCGATTTCTGGCAGATCGGCCTGCTGACCTTCACCTTCCAGGTGACGGCGTCCTTGCTGCAGCCGGTGATCGGCATGATCACCGACAAGCGGCCGATGCCCTATTCCCTGCCCTACGGCATGGCCTCGTCGCTGATCGGCCTGGTCGTGCTGGCCTATGCTGGGCACTATTATCTGCTCTTGATCGGCGCCTCGCTGATCGGCATCGGCTCGGCGATCTTCCATCCCGAATCCTCGCGCATCGCGCGTTTCGCCTCGGGCGGCCGGTTTGGCCTGGCGCAGTCGCTATTCCAGGTCGGCGGCAATTTCGGCCAGTCGATGGGGCCGCTGCTGGCGGCCTTCATCGTCGTGCCGTTCGGACAGACCAGCATCTCCTGGTTCGCCGTCGGCTCGCTGATCGGCATCGTCGTTTTGTGGCAGGTCGGCGGCTGGTACAGCCGCTTGCGCGCCGCGCAAGGCACCCGCAAGGCGGCAAGCTTCGTCTCGCCCTTCCCGCGCCGCAAGGTTATGAGCGCACTGGTCGTGCTGACGCTGCTGGTGCTGAGCAAGAACGCCTACATCGCCAGCCTTGCCAGCTACTACACCTTCTACTCCATCCATAAGTTCGGAGTGTCGGTGCAGATGAGCCAGGTGATGCTGTTCCTGTTCCTCGGCGCCTCGGCGCTGGGCATCCTGCTCGGCGGCCCGTTCGGCGATCGCTACGGACAGAAGGCGATGATCTGGTTCTCGATCGTCGGCGTGCTGCCCTTCACGCTGGCGCTCCCCTACGCCAATCTGGAATGGACGATGGTTCTGACCGTTCTGATCGGCCTCATCCTCTCGTCGGCCTTCTCCAACATCGTCGTCTTTGCCCAGGAACTGGTGCCGGGCCGCGTCGGCATGATCGCCGGCATCTTCTTCGGCTTCGCCTTCGGCATGGGCGGCATTGCCGCCGCCGTGCTCGGCGTCGTCGCCGACATGAAGGGCATCGATTTCGTCTTCCAGATCTGCTCGTATCTGCCGTTCCTGGGCCTGCTGACGGTGTTCCTGCCCAACATGAAGGAAGCAAGAAAAGCCTAGACAGTCGTTGCTAAAGACGGAGGCAGCGTGGGCGTGGATAAGATCATACGCCGCGTTGCCCTCCTTCTCACGCGGCGAAGCAAGGCTCCAAGGCCGGTTTCGGGCATGGCAACTCGTTCAGTGAACGGGCGTATCAGGTGCCGGCGGGATCGAGAAAAACAAAAAGAGAGTGGATAAGGTTGCCGTGCAAATGCGCGACATCGATCCCGGTGACGGCGACAGGGCCGTTGAGCGGCCCGGACTGCCATTGCAGCCGCCCGACGCCGTGATGGCCGACGGCAGGGCCCGTCGCCGTGAAGGCGAACGTCGGCGGTAGGCTCGACAGCAGCTTACTCACCGCATGATTGATGGCGGCATGGCCCGTCGCCGAAGCATCCGGCTCGTAAAGCACGGCATCGCCGGCGTAAAGTTCGCGGATCGCCACAAGGCGCCGGTCGGCATCGCGTTCGCCGAATACTCGCGCAAGGTTAGCCTGCATCAGGCCGTTTTAGTCGATCGATTCCGCGTTCATTTTCCACCCTCCGGATCACGAATGCCGGAGGAGGCGGAGGGCGCAAAAACGCACGATCCGATGTCTCACGCCTGTCCGGTCAAGAAACTATCGTTCACGGCCGCGCGCAATGCAACGCCCGGCTGAAGTGCGACCGCGACAGGCCGCCAGCGCTGCCAGGCGCGTCCGATGGGCATCGTCTGGAGCCGACCGAAGCACCCGCCGCAATGGCGGGTGCCGCTGTTGTGCCGGGTGCGACCTATGCCTTGAAGAAGGCCAAAAGGTCGGCGTTGATGACATCGGCGTGGGTTGTCGCCATGCCGTGCGGGAAACCCTTGTAGACCTTGAGCTCGCCCTTCTTGAGCAGCTTGATCGACAGCAGCGCCGAGTCGGCGATCGGGACGATCTGGTCGTCGTCGCCATGCATGACCAGCACCGGCACGTCGATCGCCTTCAGATCCTCGGTGAAGTCGGTTTCCGAGAAAGCCTTGATGCAATCGTAATGCGCCTTGGTGCCGCCCATCATGCCCTGGCGCCACCAATTGTCGACGACGCCTTGCGAAACCTCGGCGCCCGGACGGTTGAAGCCATAGAACGGACCGGCAGGAACGTCGCGGAAGAACTGGGCGCGGTTGGCAGCCTGGGCAGCGCGGAAACCGTCGAAGACCTCGATCGGCAGGCCGCCGGGATTGGCAGCCGTCTTGAGCATGATTGGCGGCACCGCGCCGATCAGCACCGCCTTGGCGACGCGGCCGCCCGAGCCGTACTTCGCGACATAGCGCGCCACCTCGCCGCCGCCGGTCGAATGGCCGACATGGATAGCGTTCTTGAGGTCGAGATGCGCGGCAAGTTCAGCGACATCGGCGGCGTAGGTATCCATCTCGTTGCCGATATCCGTCTGCGTCGAGCGGCCATGGCCGCGCCGGTCATGGGCGATGACGCGGTAGCCTTGTGCCAGGAAGAACAGCATCTGTGCGTCCCAGTCGTCGCTGCTCAACGGCCAGCCATGATGGAAGACGATGGGCTGACCGGTTCCCCAGTCCTTGTAGAAAATCTGCGTGCCGTCCTTGGTGGTGATCGTGCCGCTGCCGGAACCGGATTTTGCCTGCGAAGCCATCTCAATCTCCTTTGATTGTTTTTCGCGATAAACAATATCGCGATATCTATATGGCTAGCGCAGCGCGGAAGCCATGTCCACAAAAATATGTATCGCGATATCATTTTTCGTGGTACATATTTCGTGATTAATCGGCAAAGGAATGCGTCGTGCCCCTCCCGTTGGACAATCAGCTCTGCTTCACGCTCTACGCCACCTCGATGGCGATCAACCGCACTTACAAGCCGATGCTGGACGAGATGGGGATCACCTATCCGCAATATCTCGTGCTCAACGCGCTGGGCGAGGCCGATGGCATGTCGGTCGGCGGGGTCGCCCATCGGCTCGCTTTGGAATCGAGCACCGTCACCCCGCTGGTGAAGCGCATGGAACAGGCCGGGTTGGTCACCCGCCAGCGCAGCCAGGCGGACGAGCGCCAGGTCCAGGTCGACCTGACATCGGCCGGGCGCGCGCTGCTCGTCCAGTGCAACTGCCTCAACGAGACCTTGATCGAGCGCTCGGGCATGACGCTGGCTGAGCTCGATACGCTGAACCGGCAAATCCAGGCGCTGCGCGATACGTTGAGCGGCGATCGGTAGCCACCGGCTGACTCTTGACTGCCTCGGCGCGGCTTGACCGCGCTCGCACGGCATCGAAATGCTCCCTAGTTCGCTTCTCGTGCCCAGGCTGGCATGAAACGAAATTCGAGCATGCCGAGTCGCGGGGAATTGACCCACAGGCTCTCGATTCTGCTATAGGGAATGCCGCGGCGAAGATGAGATGAATGGGTGTCATCAGCCCCAGGATAAGTGGCTTCGTCATGACCTGCGGCAGCGGAGAAATTCCCAAGACTTGCTTGCGTTCTCTGCGCTTTTTCTGGATTCGCCATGCACGCCCAGCCGCTTCGTGTTTTGACCCTTCTGGTGCGTCACGGCACCGAAAAATATCCGACCGCATGGCAGGACTTGCGAGCTATGTTCGCCCGCCAGATGCCGGACGTTGAGCATCGCATGCTCGTGATCGACAATTCGCTGCCAGTCGGTCATGGCTCTGATTTGGACCGCGGGGTCGAACTGATCGGCGGGTCGAATGAAGATTGGGAATTCTCCGCGTGGGACTGCGGCATCAATCATACCGGCGCCAAACTTCATCAGTATGATCTGGTCCACTTGGCCACTTCTGCTTTCGCGGCATCAGCACCTGATCATCTCAAATTGATTGATGGTGGCTCGTTGCGGTCGTTGCTTGGTTTGCAGGGAGCGCTGGGTTGCATTGATTCTCGCCGCGAGGCCTTCTCGATTTTCGGAATCCGCTCGCAGGCATGGCTCCGCAGTTCGTTCATCCTGATGAACCCGCGGCAACTCAGCAGCCTGGGATCCCTGGTAAGCGTCGGCAGGGACGCGCCGATCTTCACCGGCAACCCTCGACAGCCCTTCCGTGATGACGCACCGATCTCGCGAGCATATCAGCAGTCTTTGCTGCATTGGCTCACCGGCGACGGAGCTGGCGAGGGAGTAATCTGGCATTCAAGGTTCGATCTTACACCTGAAACGCTACCGTTTTTCGAAAGCAAGGCTCGGGCTATTCTCAATGAGCTGATGCTCACCAACCGGTTGCTAGCCAATGGATACGCGCTCGTCGACATGACATGGCTGGCGCAGAAGGTTCGGGCGGGGAGCACGGAATCCGAGAATGTTATTCCGGACTGGCGCGTGCAGATCAGCTCCCGAGCGCGAGTCAGACGCACTTTGATCCAAAAGCTTCGCCGCTGGTTGTCTAAACATATGCCGCGGCAATGATGACTGCCATCGCTGTTTGTCCGCCGCAGGCATGGCAAGCGCTGGCGGACTGTCAGACGAAGATCGACCCTCGAACGGCTCTTCATGCCTTCCAGCCCAACCGCTTGCGCCTCTCGCCACCTTCCGCTATAGAGCCGCCACCCGCGTAGACACCCTTGGAGGCAACGCGGCGGAAGGCTGCCTTCCCTTGTGATCCCGAACAAAGCTCCGTCTCAAAACGGGTGCCCGCATTCGGACATCGAGGTCTGGCGGCTTTCGACGTTTACGGCTTGGGCAAATTGCCTTCCCGCAAACGCTCCATAACACGCGAAAGGAAAAGCCATGAGCCACGATACTTACGAGCTCAAGGCCGAAGCGCGCGAACAGGTCGGTAAGGGGTCCGCCCGTGCAGTTCGCCGCAACGGTAAAGTGCCTGCAGTAATCTACGGTGACAAGCAGCCTCCCCTGGCGATCGCTCTCACCTACAAGGACATCTACTACAAGATCCATGGCGGCGGGTTCCTGACCACGATCGCCACGATCGATGTCGACGGCAAGAAGATCCAGGTCCTGCCCAAGGACTTCCAGCTCGACCCGGTCAAGGATTTCCCTGTCCATGTCGACTTCCTGCGCATCGGCAAGGACACCGAGGTCAATGTCGACGTGCCTGTCCACTTCATCAATGAGGACAAGTCGCCCGGCATCAAGCGCGGCGGCGTGCTCAACATCGTGCGTCACGAAGTCGAGTTCCACTGCCCGGCCAACGCGATCCCGGAATTCATCACCATCGATCTCACCGGCACCAACATCGGCGACTCGATCCACATCTCGGCGGTCAAGCTGCCGGCCGGTGTCAAGCCGGTCATCTCCGACCGCGACTTCACCATCGCGACCATTGCCGGTTCGTCGGCGATGAAGCCGGAGACGGAAGAGACGGCTGAAGTGGCTGCACCTGAAGCAGCTCCTGCCGCCGAAGAGAAGTAACTCTTTCCGCCCGGAGCAGACGATGCTGCTATTTGCAGGTCTCGGCAATCCGGGCGCGAAATACGCAGATAACCGGCACAATGTCGGCTTCATGGCGGCGGACGCAATCGCCCGCCGCCATTCCTTTTCGCCCTGGTCGAAGAAATTCCAGGGCCTGATCGCCGAGGGCACGATTGCCGGCGAAAAGATCATCCTGATCAAGCCGCAGACCTTCATGAACCTGTCCGGCCAGTCGGTCGGCGAGGCGCTGCGCTTCTACAAGCTCGAGCTTTCCGCGCTCACCGTCTTCTATGACGAGATCGACCTTGCCGAAGGCAAGCTGCGCATCAAGACCGGCGGCGGCGCCGGCGGCCACAACGGCATCCGCTCGATCGACGGCCATGTCGGCAACGCCTACCGTCGCGTGCGCATCGGTGTCGGCCATCCCGGCGTCAAGGAAATGGTCCAGCACCATGTGCTCGGCGATTTCGCCAAGGCCGACCGCGAATGGCTCGATCCCCTGCTCGACGCGATCGCCGACAACGCCGCCATGATCGTCAAGGGCGACGAATCCGGCTTCATGAACAAGGCCGCCCTTGCCGTCCAGGGCAAGGCGATAGCCGAGCTGGAAAAGCCGGCGCAGAAGCAGCAGCCTAAACAACAAAGCCACATCCGCCAGGCGCGGTCGCAACAAGCACCCGCCAAACTGCCGGAGACCGGCCCGATGGCTGCCATGCTGAAGAAACTCTTCGGCAACAAGGACTGAGCGGGCACGCATGCGGCCTTACGGGGCTTGACGTTGATCACCCCTATCGCCCATAGCCCTCATCAAATTTCGCTTTTTCGATAGGACTGGACAAAATGGGTTTCAAATGCGGCATCGTTGGCTTGCCCAACGTCGGCAAGTCGACGCTCTTCAACGCGCTGACCAGGACGGCGGCGGCGCAGGCCGCCAACTATCCCTTCTGCACCATCGAACCGAACACCGGCGAGGTGGCGGTGCCCGACCCGCGCCTGCAGAAGATCGCGGCCATCGGCAAGTCCAAGGAGATCATCCCGACCCGCATCTCCTTCGTCGACATTGCTGGCCTGGTGCGCGGCGCCTCGAAGGGCGAAGGGCTAGGCAACCAGTTCCTCGCCAACATCCGCGAGGTCGACGCCATCGTGCATGTGTTGCGCTGCTTCGAGGATGACGACATCACCCATGTCGAGGGCCGCATCGACCCCGTCGCCGACGCCGAGACGGTCGAGACCGAGCTGATGCTCGCCGACCTCGACAGCCTCGAGCGCCGCATCGTCCAGATCCGTAAGCGCGCCGGCAGCAAGGACAAGGAAGCAACGACCGTGCTGCCGATGATGGAGGCGGCACTCGAACTGCTGCAGGCCGGCAAGCCGACCCGCATCCTGCTCAAGGGCATCTCGGCCGAGGATTTGCGCATCCTGCAGGGCTTGAACCTGCTGACCTCGCACCCCGTGCTCTATGTCTGCAATGTCGCCGAGGCCGATGCCGCGACCGGCAACGAGCACACCAGGGCCGTGGAAAAGATGGCCGCCGCGCAAGGCGCCGGCACCGTGGTGATCTCGGCCGCGATCGAGGCCGAAGTCGCCCAGCTCTCCGACGAGGAAGAGATGGAATTCCTGTCCTCGCTCGGCCTCGACGAGCCGGGGCTCAACAAGGTCATCCGCGCCGGTTATGAGCTTTTGCATCTCATCACCTATTTCACCGTCGGGCCGAAGGAGACGCGCGCCTGGACCATCCACAAGGGCGACAAGGCCCCGCAGGCGGCCGGCGTCATCCACACCGATTTCGAACGCGGCTTCATCCGCGCCCAGACCATCGCCTATAACGACTTCGTCACGCTGGGCGGCGAAGTGGCGGCCAAGGAAGCCGGCAAGGCGCGCGACGAAGGCAAGGAATATGTCGTCCAGGACGGCGACATCATGCTGTTCAAGTTCAATACCTGACGCCTGGCGGATCGCCACCAGGATCTGGCGCTCGCCTGCCGGAGCATCCGCTACAATCTCGCAGAGGCCTGGATAGTGCCTCTTCTCCAACGGTACGGGCCGCCGGAAACCGAGCCGGCGAAGCTTTCCTGGTATCGGCTGCTCGACGAGTTCTTCTGAGCGGCCGATCCCGGCCCGGCTCCAGGGCTTGTCTTGATTTTGTCATGGCACGGGTCTAAGCGGCTGCCACACGGTCGCGCACACGACGAAGAGCCGTGCAATCCGACACGACGCGCAATCCGAACCTTCGCAGGGGAGATCTGGCGATGATCAAGGCATTTGTCGTGGACAATGATCGCTTGCGCGTCGTCGACAACCTGCTGGCCGATGGCGACAGGGTCGTCTGGGCCGACCTGATCAGTCCGACCAAGGAAGAAGAAGCCACCATCGAGAGCTGGCTCGGCGTCGCCATCCCGACCCGCGAGGAGATGGAGGAGATCGAGATTTCCAGCCGTCTCTACATCGAGGATGGCGCCTACTTCATGACCGCCACTTTGCCTGCCCAGACCGAGGTCGACGATCCCCTGATGTCGCCGGTCACCTTCGCGCTTGCCGGCAAAAGGCTGATCACCATTCGCTACCATGAGCCGAAGGCCTTCAAGACCTTCCCGCTGCGAGCCGAGAAAGTGGCGACCGGCTGCACCAGTGGCGACACCATCCTGATCGGCCTGCTGGAGGCGATCGTCGACCGTCTCGCCGACATCCTCGAACGCGCCGGCCGCGACATCGAGGCGATTTCGCGCGACATTTTCGAGGCACGCTCGACCAAGGTGTCGAAGCGCAACCGCGACTTCCAGGAGCTCTTGAAGGCCATCGGCCGCAAGGAAGACATCGCCTCGTCCGTGCGCGACAGCCTGATCTCGCTGCAGCGCCTTGCCGGCTTCCTCGCCCATGTCGCGACCCAGACCAAGATGAGCAAGGATGTCCGCGCCCGCATCAAGACCCTGTCGCGCGACGTGCTGTCGCTCGCCGACCACGCCACCTTCCTGTCGCAGAAGATCTCCTTCCTGCTCGACGCCACGCTCGGCATGATCTCGATCGAGCAGAACGCCATCATCAAGATCTTCTCGGTCGCCGCCGTCATCTTCCTGCCGCCGACACTGGTCGCCTCGATCTACGGCATGAACTTCGACGTTATTCCCGAGCTGAAATGGGAGCTTGGCTATCCCTTCGCCATCGGCCTGATGATCCTGTCGGCGATCCTGCCCTTCTGGTATTTCCGCCGCCGCGGCTGGCTCTGAGCGCCGCGACGGGCAGCCGCGCCCTCGGCCTGGCTCACCAGAAAGGACTTGACCAAATCGCTGCCGGCCTGCATCCGGGTTGCCCGATCCTTGGGATTTAGCCGGATTCCCGACATGACCGCAAAGACATGGGCCTATGAGGATTTCGTCGAGGGCGCCTCGTTCGACCTCGGCACGAAACAGGTGAGCGCGGCCGAGATCATCGAGTTCGCCAGTGAATTCGATGCCCAGCCGATGCATCTCGACGAGGAAGCCGGCAAGGCCAGCATCCTCGGCGGCCTCTCGGCTTCGGGCTGGCACACCTGCGCCATGTTCATGCGCATGTTGTGCGATGCCTTCCTCCTGGACTCCACCTGCCAGGGCGCGCCCGGCGTCGACCAGGTCAAGTGGAAGAAACCGGTCTTGGCCGGCGATACGCTCAGAGGCAATTTGGTTGTCCTGGCCAAACGCCTGTCGCGATCGAAACCGCAACTGGGCTTCATCACCATGCGCAGCGAGCTGGTCAACCAGCGCGGCGAAAGCGTCTTCGAGCTTGAGAATTCCGTCATGTTCCTGACGCGCGATGCCGCGGGGTATCAGGCATGACCTTGGATGAATTCTTCCGCATCGGCACCACGGTGACGCTGGGCTCGCACACATTCGAACCCGAGGCGATCAAGGCGTTCGCCCGCAAATACGACCCGCAGATCTTCCATATCGACGAGGAGGCTGCCAGGAAGAGCGTGCTCGGCGGGCTCTGCGCCTCCGGCTGGCACACCTCCGCCACCTGGATGAAGCTCAACCTCGAAGCGAGCATGGATGCCGAGGGGGCCAGCTGGAACGGCCCCGGCCCGGTCCCGGAATTCGGCCCCTCGCCCGGTTTCAAAAACCTTAAGTGGCTGAAGCCGGTCCATGCCGGCGAGACCATCACCTTCAGCCGCACCGCGCTGTCCCATCGCGCCATCGCCTCGCGCCCCGGCTGGCGAATGCTGTCGCTGCGCGCGGAAGCGTTCGATTCGACCGGCGACAAGGTGCTGGAGTTTGAAAGCGCCGTGCTGGTGAAGGTGGGTGAGTAGCCGGTTCGCGTAAGCGAATTCATCGTGCCAGTGGCACGATGAAAGGCTGACGAACGCGGGGACGCTGCGAAGCAGCGGGGACCCGGCAGGCCGCGGACATCAAGCTCGACCCCGTACTTGTCTCCGTGCAGTATTTTGCTGCCTCAATGCCCCTCGAACCCGATCAGCGTCCTTACCGGCACGCCAAGCGCCTCGAGCTTGGCGCGACCGCCGAGGTCCGGCAGGTCAATGACGAAGCAGGCGGCAAGGATATCGGCGCCGATCTGGCGCAGCAGCTTCACCGCCGCTTCCGCGGTGCCGCCAGTGGCGATCAGGTCGTCGACCAGGATCACCTTTTCGCCAGGGGAAATGCCGTCCTTGTGCATCTCCATTTCGTCCAGCCCGTATTCCAGGCTGTAGGCGACGCGCACCGTCTCGAAAGGCAGCTTGCCCTTCTTGCGGATCGGCACGAAGCCGGCTGAAAGCTGGTGAGCGACGGCGCCACCCAGGATAAAGCCGCGCGCCTCGATACCGGCGATCTTGTCGACCTTCTGGCCGGCATAGGGATGCACCAGTTCGTCGATAGCGCGCCGGAAGGCGCGCGCATTGCCGAGCAGCGTGGTGATGTCGCGAAACAGGATGCCGGGCTTGGGATAATCCGGGATGGTGCGGATCGCGGCCAGCAGCGTGTCTTCGAGCGAAGGTTTCATGAGGCGGCTCCGGATGATCCAGCTGACAGGTTTGAAACGTGCGGGAGGCAGATCGTAGCCCGCCGCGACCGACAACGGCTAGCGCGATGTGGCGGCCGAGACAAGCGCGTCCGGCAAAGGATTGGCCTGGACCGGCGCAGTGACCGTCCGCGCCGATGCTCTCCTGGTCACCGGAAGCGCAGGTTCTCGCGCGACAATTGTCCGATCGAACTGCAGCCCATCAGCTTCATGCCGCGTTCGATCTCGACCCGCATCTGTTCAAGCGCCCGTTCGACACCCGGCTGGCCGGCCGCCGCCAGCGGAAACAGATAGTAACGGCCGATGCCAACCGCCTTGGCGCCGAGCGACAGCGCCTTCAGCACATGCGTGCCGCGCTGCACGCCGCCATCCATGATGACGTCGATCCGGTCGCCGACGGCATCGACGATCTCGGCCAACTGGTCGAATGCCGCCCGCGAGCCATCCAGCTGCCGGCCGCCATGATTGGAAAGCACAATGCCGCTGCAGCCGATCTCGACGGCGCGTTTGGCGTCCTCGACCGACATGACGCCCTTGAGGCAGAACGGCCCCGACCACTGCCTGACCATCTCGGCGACATCGTCCCAGGTCATCGACGGGTCGAGCATTTCGGTGAAATAGCGGCTGATCGACATCGTGCCGCCGCCCATGTCGACATGCTCGTCGAGCTGCGGCAGCTTGAACCCCTCATGGGTGAAATAATTGATCGCCCAGGCCGGCTTGAGCGCGAACTGCGCCATCCCCGCGAGGTTGAGCTTGAAGGGAATGGCAAAGCCGGTGCGCTTGTCGCGCTCGCGATTGCCCCCGGTGATGCTGTCGACGGTCAGCATCATCACCTCGACGCCAACTTGCTTCGCCCGCTGCATCATCGCCCGGTTGAGGCCGCGATCCCGGTGGAAATAGAACTGGTAGACCTGCGGACTGGCGCTGATCCCGCGCGCTTCCTCGAGGCTGACGGTGCCAAGCGAAGAAACACCGAACATGGTGCCGTATTTGGCGGCGGCCTTGGCCACCGCGCGCTCGCCCTGATGGTGGAACAGTCGCTGCAGGGCGGTCGGCGAGCAATAGAACGGCATCGCCAGCTTCTGCCCCATCACCGTCACCGACATGTCGATCTCGCCCACCCCGCGCAGCACGTTGCGAACGAGGTCGCAGGTCTCGAAGCTTTCGGTGTTGCGGCGATAGGTGACCTCATCGTCGGCCGCGCCATCGATGTAGTCGAAGATCGGGCCCGGCAGCCTTCGCTGCGCCATGCGGCGGAAATCGGAAAAGTTATGACAGTCGTTGAGTCGCATCATCGATTTCCAAGGCCGTGGCGGGCCAACATTCGCCGCCTTTCGATGCCTCGAATATCAATCCGATGCAGCCCTGCCAACGGACTAATTGCTGAACTGCCGCCGAGCATGGCCGTGAGAAGAAAAGGGGCGCCTGAAGCGCCCCTCGCATCGAAGCCGACTGCTGACGAAGATTACATGCCGAGATCGGAACGAAGCTCTGCCCTGGCCACTTCATATTCGGCCTTGAAGTCGTCGCGGTTGAGCAGGACCGCGGCAATGACGCTGCCGGAAATCTTGCCCATTTCTACGTCGGACGCATAGTGGATACCGCCAACCTCACGGTTGTGGGCGTATTCGGCCGCGCGCGCCATGATCCCGGCGCGCTTCTCCGGAACCATGTCGGCCAGGATGATGCCCATCATGGTGCCGACGGTGGCGTGGCCGGACGGCCACGAGCCGGAGCTCGACAGCTTGACCGCCGGCTTGACGAGATCGCTGAGCTGATGCGGACGCGGCCGCTTCCAGACATCCTTGGCCGGATCGACGACAGCGCCTTCGGTCTCGACCACGCGATCGAAGAAGGCGCTGAATTTCGGCAGCTTCTCCTTGTTGAAATTCGGCCCCATCACATTGGCGAAGCGCCAGACATTCTCCTCGGAGTCGGCAACGGCGCTGGCTGCCATCTCGGGCGTGCGCGTCACCTGCAGCGTCAGCACCTCGCCGAGTTCGGCCTTGGTCTGCGCCGAATCGTTTGCCGGTGGCGGCGGCAGGATCATCGTTAAGTCGATGTCTTTGTTCGTGACGAAGGGTTTTGCGTCTTCGGCCCGGGCGGCCGAGCCGATGACCAGCAACAGCAGACCGGCGGTCAGCGATGCGAATTTCTTCATGGGTGCGATCCTTTGTTGGGAATGGCGCAGGATCGCCGTTGGCGGTGACGGCCATGTGACACAACCTGTCGCCGGAAATGCAAAAAGGCGCCTTTCGGCGCCTTTCTTGGTCGTTGGTTGCGCGGCTTAGTGGGCCACGCCTTCCCACACCTTGCGCTTGGTCAGGTAGACCAGCGCGCCGAAGAGCAGCAGGAACACCAGCACGCGGAAGCCCGTCTTCTTGCGGTCTTCCATGTGCGGCTCGGCGGCCCAGGTCAGGAAGGCAGCCACGTCGCGCGAATACTGGTCGACGGTCTGCGGCGAGCCGTCGTCATAGGTCACCTGGCCGTCGGAGAGCGGCTTGGGCATCTTCAGCGACACACCCGACATGAAGTACGGGTTGTAGTGCGTGCCCTCGGGAATGACCATTCCGGCCGGCGGCGTCTGGTCGTAGCCGGTCAGCAGCGAATGGATGTAGTCGGGCCCGCCCGCGTCATACTGGGTGAAGATATCGAAGACGAACTGCGGAAAGCCACGCTCGACGCCGCGCGCCTTGGCCAGCAGCGACATGTCGGGCGGGGCGGCGCCACCATTGGAGGCAGCCGCGGCTTCCTCATTGGCGAACGGCGCCGGGAAATGGTCGGACGGCTTGCCGGGACGGTCGAACATGTCGCCGGCGTCGTTGGGGCCGTCATGGATGGTGTATTCGGCGGCCAGCGTCTTGATCTGGGCGTCGTTGTAGCCGAGGTCCGACAGCGTGCGGAACGCCACCAGGTTCATCGAATGGCAGGCCGAGCAGACTTCCTTGTAGACCTTCAGACCGCGCTGCAGCTGCGCCTTGTCATAGGTGCCGAACGGGCCGGTGAAGCTCCAGCTCATTTCCTTCGGCTCGTTGATCGGGAAATGCGTGGGTGCCGCCGCATTGTGCGCCTCTTCGGCCGCGAACGCTGCGGTACCGGCAGCCACAAGGCCGACCAGCGCCAGCGAGGTGAGAATCTTTTTCATGCCAAATCCCCTTAGATTCTCTACCGCTCAGCCCTTGGTCTCTGGCGCGGCCGTGGCGCCCGCCGGATGCCCGCTGCCGCCCTTGTTCTTTTCGAGCACCGCCTCGGTGATCGAGTTCGGCAGCCTGCGGGGCGTCTCGATCAGGCCAAGCACCGGCAGCGCGACCAGGAAGAAGGCGAAGTAGAACAGCGTCGCCATCTGCGCCATGAACACATAGCTGCCTTCCGCCGGTTGCGAGCCCAGCCAGCCCAGCAGGATGGCATCGGCCACGAACAGCCAGAAGAACAGCTTGTACCAGGGCCGGTAGACCGCCGAGCGCACCTTGGAGGTGTCGAGCCACGGCACCAGAAACAGCATGACGATGGCGCCGAACATGCACAGCACGCCGCCGAGCTTGGAATTGATCGGCCCGATGTTGAAGGTGATGGCGCGCAGGATCGCGTAGAACGGCAGGAAGTACCATTCCGGAACGATATGGGCCGGGGTCTTCAGCGGGTTGGCGACCGTGTAATTGTCCGGATGGCCGAGATAGTTCGGCAGGTAGAAGACGAAATAGGCGAAGAAGAACAGGAACACGATCATGCCGAACGCGTCCTTGATGGTCGCGTAGGGCGTGAAGGCGACGGTGTCGGTCTTCGACTTGACCTCGATGCCGGTCGGGTTCGACTGGCCCACCACATGCAGTGCCCAGACGTGCAGCACGACGACGCCGGCAATCATGAACGGCAAGAGGTAGTGCAGCGCGAAGAAGCGGTTCAGCGTCGGGTTGTCGACGGCAAAGCCGCCGAGCAGCAGCTGCTGGATCCAGTCGCCGACCAGCGGAATGGCGCTGAAGAAGCCGGTGATGACGGTGGCGCCCCAGAAGCTCATCTGCCCCCATGGCAGCACATAGCCCATGAAGCCGGTCGCCATCATCAGGAGATAGATGATGCAGCCCAGGATCCACAGCAACTCGCGCGGCGCCTTGTAGGAGCCGTAATAGAGGCCACGGAAGATGTGGATGTAGACAGCGATGAAGAAGAACGAGGCGCCGTTGGCATGCATATAGCGCAACAGCCAGCCGGAGTTGACGTCACGCATGATCTTTTCGACGGAGCCGAAGGCGAGATTGGTGTCGGCCGTGTAGTGCATGGCCAGCACGATGCCGGTCAGGATCTGCGCCACCAGCATGATCGCCAGGATGCCGCCAAAGGTCCACGCATAGTTGAGGTTGCGCGGCACCGGATAGGCGATGAAGCTGTCGTAGACCATCCGCGGCAGCGGCATGCGGGCGTCGAACCACCGTTCGATACCGGTCTTGGGCGTATAGGTCGAGTGTCCCTCGCTCATCGAAATATCCCCTGCCTCAACCGATAAGGATCTTGGTATCGGAAATGAATTTGAATACCGGCACAGCCATGTTCTCGGGCGCCGGGCCTTTGCGGATGCGGCCGGCCGTGTCGTACTGCGAACCGTGGCACGGGCAGAACCAGCCGCCGAAATCGCCTTCCTGGCCGAGCGGGATGCAGCCCAGATGCGTGCAGACCTGAACCATCACCATCCAGGCTTCCTTGCCGGGCGTGGTGCGGTTGGCGTCGGTCGCCGGCGCATCGGCCGGCAGATTGGCGTTGCGGGCGATCGGATCCTTGAGATCGGAGAGGTTGACGGCCTCGCCGTCCTTCATTTCCTTTTCGGTGCGGTTGCGCACCACGACCGGCTTGCCGCGCCACTTGACGATCAGCGACATGCCAGGCGTCAGCGAGGCGACATCGACTTCCACCGAGGCGAGCGCCAGCGTCGAGGCATCGGGGCGCATCTGGTCGATGAAAGGCCAGGCGACGGCGCCGGCCCCGACCACGGCAGCCATGCCCGTGGCGACATAAAGAAAATCTCGACGATTGGGATCGTGGATATCGGTTGCGCTCACGGGTGCCTGATCCTTTCGCCTCTTCCGCGCCGGTGGCCGAGCCTTGTTCCCCGCTCAATCACGCCAACCCGACAGCGCATGGCGAACAGGCTAGCGAATTCCTCCGGCATTTGGACTTCGGTTTATGCGTGAAGCCCGTTTTTGTCCAGACGGGTCAAGGCACAAGGGCAGATTGTCGCGGGGACAAAATCCCCTATTGTCCGGCGGGACGGCGAATGGCCGCAAAAGGCGGCTAAACAACCGGGAAACAACCGTAAATCCAAGGGCTCCAGCTTGCCTCGACACAGGGCGCCGGTGTGATCTATCCTCCCGGGCATGGCACACGTCATAGACCGTGAGGAATGGGCGGTTCGCTCCGACCACTGGAAGGGCGAGCTGCAAGGCGGCGCCTACGGCTCCAACTCCTGCCTGATCTTCAACTACCTGCCTGATGAAGGCGGCGGCCCGCGGCTGCATTCCCACCCTTACAGCGAGATCTTCATCATCCGCCAGGGCACTGGCCTGTTTACCGTGGGCGACAAGGAAATCGAGGCTTCCGCCGGCCAGATTGTCATCGTGCCACCCCACACGCCGCACAAATTCACCAATCTCGGTCCGGGTCCGCTGGAAACGACCGACATTCACGAGAACGGCACGTTCATCACGAAGTGGCTCGAGTGACGGTTGATAGCCCTGTCGATTTCCCGATTGCCGACTAGATCTATGGCATAGGCAGTCGGCAGGATCAGGACATGCAAATCTCGACCGTCGAAATCGAAGGGCTGAGCATTGCCATCCGCGAGGCGGGTCCGCCCGAAGCGCCGGCATTCCTCCTGCTGCATGGATGGCCGCAAAGCTCCTACGCGTTCGAACGGGTGATCAGCCGGCTGGCAGCCGACTACCGGGTCGTCGCCCCCGACCTGCCCTGCATCGGTGGCTCGCAAGGCATGCCCCGGGCCGGCGACAAGCGGACCCTGGCAAGGCTGATGAGAGGCGTCGCCGAAGCTTGCGGGCTGCGGCACCTGGTGGTTGCCGGCCATGATGTCGGCGGCCAGATCGTATTCGCCCTGTTGCGCGACCATCCGGAGATTCTGTCCGGCGCGGTGATCATGGATGTCGTCATTCCAGGCGTAGCGCCATGGGAGAAGGTCATTCGCAATCCGCGGATCTGGCACTTTGCATTCCATGCCGTTCCAGCCTTGCCGGAAACGCTGGTGAGCGGCCATCAGAGCGCCTATTTCGACTTCTTCTTCAATGTGCTTTCGAAGGACGGGGCCTCGATCGCTGACGATGCCAGGGAAATCTACGCAAGGGCCTATTCCCGGTCCGAAAGCCTCCAGGCCGGTTTCGGCTGGTATCGCGCCTTCCCCGAGGATGCCGAGGCCAATGCCAAGTGGGCCGGCAAGCCGATCGCGGTTCCGGTGCTGTATCTGAGGGGTGCGGCCGAGCCCGGCGAGATCGGCGACTATGTCGATGGCCTGCGGGCGGCCGGGCTTTCAAAAGTCGTGGGCGACATCATCGCCGACAGCGGGCACTTCGTCGCCGACGAGAATCCCGAAGCGCTCGCCATCCGCCTGGCGCGATTCCATAGGGAAATCAGCGCCGCAAGCTCCGAGCCTACCGGGCGCCGAGCCTGACCAGCACAGCCCTGGGGATGTCGTATTCGCGGATGACGCCATCGTGCTTGCGCAAGCCGCACAGCTCGCGCTGGATGAAATAGCCGTGCACCGCCTCGGCGGCCTCCTTGAGAAGCCTGGGGCGCAACTCCTCATCTGCATTGTCGCGCAACCTGGCCAGCGTTTCCTCGACCTTTTGGCCGGCACGGCCAAGTGCGGCCGCCTTTTCGGCCAGGATTTCGTGGCCAAGCGCGCCAAAGGCCGCTTCAGCGGCTGAAGAGCCGGCAAGATGGGATGGTGGACGCAAGGACATTTCAGTTCCCCTTCCCGAAACGCATGCGGTGGGTGACGAATTCTTCGCCTTCCACGCGCCGGAAGCCAAGCCTTTCATAAAAGCCGAAGGCGTCCTGCGGCGCGCGGGTGTTCAACGCAGTGAAATAGCGGCGTGCCCGATCGATGACGGTCTCGACCAGCATGCGGCCGAGGCCGGCGCGGCGGTGAGGCGCGCTGACGAACAGGTGCCGGACCCGCCCCTGGTCCCTGCCCTCGACATAGGGATCGATGTTCAGCCCGCATACACCGGCAAGTTCGGCGCCATGCCACGCCCCGAACAACGCCTCGCCCCGCTTCAGGAACTTGTTGCGGCCGCTTGCCCAACCATCCGCCAGGCGCACCAGCATCCAGTAGCCTTCCAGCCGGCTCTCATCCTTCAGCCTGTCGAAGGCCGGCGTGGTCGGCCGCAGCCGCTTGAGCACATAACCGACTTCCGGCGTTCCGCCCATGCGCCTACTCCGCCGGCCGCGTCTCTTCGAGCACGCTTTCCTCGTGATAGAGGAAGCCGCCGGACTGCCGCTTCCACAGCCGCGCATAAAGCCCGTCGAGCGCCACCAGTTCGTCATGCGTGCCTTGCTCGACGATGCGGCCGCCGTCCAGCACCACAAGACGGTCGAGCGCGGCGATGGTCGACAGCCGGTGGGCGATGGCGATAACCGTCTTGTCCTCCATCAGCCGAGCGAGATTCTCCTGGATCGCCGCCTCGATGTCGGAATCGAGCGCCGAGGTCGCCTCGTCGAGGATCAGGATCGGCGCGTCCTTCAGAAAGACACGGGCGATCGCCACGCGCTGGCGCTGGCCGCCCGACAGTTTCACGCCGCGCTCGCCGACAAAGGCCTCGTAGCCGGCTCGGTCCCGGTTGTCGCGCAGGCCCAGGATGAAGTCGTGCGCCTCGGCCTTTTTTGCCGCGGCGATCACCTCGGCGTCGGTTGCGTCAGGCATGCCGAGCTTGATGTTGTCGCGCAGCGAACGGTGGAAGAGCGCGGTGTCCTGGCTGACGACGCCGATATTGGCGCGCAGTGAATTCTGCGTCACGTCGGAAACATTCTGGCCATCGATGGTGATCGACCCGCCCTCCAGGTCGTAGAGCCGCAGGATCAGATTGGCAAGCGTGGTCTTGCCGGCACCCGATGGCCCGACCAGTCCGACCTTTTCGCCCGGCTTGACGACGAGGTCGATGCCGTTCAGCACGCCGAACCCCTTGCCGTAGTGGAACTCGACCCCTTTTACGTCGATGCGACCGCCGGCCACGACAAGCTCCCTGGCGTCGGGCGCATCGACAAGCCCGAGCGGCTGCGAGATCAGCGCCTTGGAATTCTCCAGCACACCGAGATTGCGCAGAATGCTGTTGAGCTGCATCATCAGCCGGCCAAGCAGCATGTTGAGCCGCAGCACCAGCGACAGCGTGAAGGCGACCGCACCGACGGTGATCGAGCCCTCGACCCAGAGATAGACGGCAAAACAACCGATCGCCGTGATCATGATGCCCGACAGCGTCGTCAGCGCCATGCGCACGCCGGTCAGCCGGCGGGTGAAGGGGCGCAGCGCGTCGAGATAAATGTCGAAGCCGTTCCGGATGTAGCGATCGTCGCCGTCGGCCGTGAACAGTTTCAGCGTCTGCACGTTGGAATAGGAATCGACGATGCGGCCATTGATCATCGAGCCGGCCTCGGCGGTCGCCTCGGCATGTTTGCGGATCGCAGGCAGATAGAGCTTTGCCAGCCAGCCGAAGGCGGAGATCCAGATCACCACCAGCACCGCCAGTCTGAGATCCAGTCCGGCGACCAGCGCCAGCGTCGTCACCGTGTAGACGACCATGAACCAGACGACTTCGATGAAACTCTCCATCAGGTCGCCGGTCGCTTGCCCCGCCTGCCAGACTTTCGTCGCGATACGGCCGGCGAAATCGTTCTGGAAGAAGGCATAGGACTGGCGCGACACATGCCGGTGCGCCTGCCAGCGCACCAGATTGTAGAAGCCGGGCGTGATCGTCTGCTCGTCGACCAGTGCCGACAGGCCGACGACGATGGTGCGGATGACCAGCACGACCGCGATCATGAACACCAGCTCGGGGCCGGCGGCGGTCCACAGCGCGTGCCAGCTGCGCTCGCCGGGAAGCTGGTCGAGTATATCGACCAGCCGCCCGACGAAGTAGAACAGGCCGGCCTCGACCAGCGGCGCGATGCCGCCAATGACCAGCATGGCAAAGAAGGCGAACTTCGCCTGGCCGACATAGTGCCAGAGAAAGCCGCCGACGCTCGACGGTGGCCGAAGATTCGCCGGCTCCCTGAACGGATAGACCCAGTTCTCGAACCAGCGATAGATGGCTGTCATCATGCGGCGGCCATCATTCTGCGGCTTGCCCCTTCGCGATCACGTCATTGGCGATTTCGGCCGGTATGTCCTCGAGCAGGAACCCGCCCGACTGGCGTTGCCAGAGCTGCGCGTAGAGCCCGCCCTTGGCGACCAGTTCGTCATGCGAACCTTCCTCGATGACACGGCCCTGATCCATCACCACAAGCCTGTCCATCGCCGCGATTGTCGACAGCCGGTGGGCGATGGCGATGACGGTCTTGCCCTGCATGAGCTTGTAGAGGTTCTCCTGGATGGCCGCTTCCGCCTCGGAATCCAGCGCCGACGTCGCCTCGTCAAGGATAAGTATAGGCGCATCCTTCAACATAACGCGAGCAATGGCGATGCGTTGCCGCTGGCCGCCGGACAATTTGACGCCGCGGTCGCCGACATAGGCGTCGAACCCCTTGCGGCCCTTGTGATCGGCGAGCCCGCCAATGAAGTCCAGCGCCTCGGCCCGCCGAGCCGCCTCGACAAGCATCTCGTCCGAAGCATCAGGCCGGCCGTAGAGGATGTTCTCGCGCACCGACCGATGCAGCAGCGAGGTGTCCTGCGTGACCATGCCGATCTGGGCGCGCAGCGAATCCTGCTTCACGCCGGCGATCTCCTGGCCGTCGATCAGGATCTTGCCACTTTCCAGATCGTAGAAGCGCAACAGCAGATTGACCAGCGTCGACTTGCCGGCGCCCGAGCGGCCGACAATGCCGACCTTCTCGCCCGGCTTCACCGTCAGCGACAGGTTTTCGATCACGCCCTTCTGATTGCCATAGTGGAAGCGGATATCCTCGAAGCGGATCTCGCCCCTGGAAACGGCGATCTCCTTCGCGTCCGGCCTGTCCTCGACAAGGCGCGGCAGCGAGATCGAGGCGATGCCGTCCTGCACGGTGCCGATGTTCTCGAACAGGCCCGACATCTCCCACATGATCCACTGCGACATGCCCCACATCCGCAGCACCAGGCCGATGACCACGGCGACCGCGCCGATCGTCACCACTTGCCCCATCCACAGCCACAGCGAAATGGCGGTGACCGAGAACAGCAGCAGGGCGTTCAGGATGTAGAGCGTGCCGAAAAGCACCGTCACCAGCCGCATCGACCGGTAGACCGTGTCGAGGAAGCCCATCATGCCTTCCCTGGCGAAAGTCGCCTCGCGCTTGGCATGACTGAACAGCTTGACCGTCTGGATGTTGGAGTAGCTGTCGACGACGCGACCGGTCATGACCGAGCGCGCATTGGCCTGCTCCTCGCCGACCTTGCCCAGGCGGGGGATGAAGTAACGCAGCAACAGGATGTAGCCGACCAGCCAGACGCCCAGCGGCGCGGCCAGCCGCCAGTCGGCGGAGCCGACGATCAACAGCATGCCCAGGAAATAGACGATGACGTAGTTGAGCACGTCGATCACCTTGATGACGCATTCGCGCACGGCGAGCGCGGTCTGCATCAGCTTGGTGGCGATGCGGCCGGCGAACTCGTCCTGGTAGAAGCTCATCGACTGGTTGAGCAAGTAGCGGTGCACCTGCCAGCGGATGCGCATGGGATAGTTGCCCATCAGCGTCTGCTGGTTGAGCAGCGAATGCACCCATACCGTGCTCGGCAGTGCGAACAGCACGATGAAGGCCATGGCGGCAAGCTTCCAGCCTTCCGTTTGAAGGAAGGTTTCGCGATTCTGCCCCGACAGCCAGTCGACGATGCGGCCAAGGAAGCCGAACATCCACACTTCCGCGATGGCGATGGCCGCGACCAGCACCGCGTCGACAAGGATATAGGGCCAGGCGCCGCGCGTATAATGCAGGCAGAAGGCCACCAGAGTCTTGGGCGGCTCGACCGGTTCCGCCGCGGGGAACGGATCGAGCCTTCTTTCAAACCAGCTGAACAACAACATAGGTCATGCCTGTGAAAATCTGTTTTCCGCTTACGCGGCGCGTGAACGTACGAAGTCCTCGGACCGTGTGGCGCCGAGGGCCGACGGTCCGGAATCATCCGGACCGTCGGCCCTGCTTCGCGCTATATAGGGGTTCGCGGGCTTTTCGCCGACAGGCTCGTTTGCTGATCCTGACGGCGCGGTGTCGACAAGCCGGATTTTCGCGCCCGGCCGGATCAGCCGGATGATCCGGCGCACCAGCGAAGGCCGGCTGGGGTCCGGAACAGCGTGCGAGAAATCGACATCCGGCAGCATGCCGCGATGCGGCCGGCGCCGGACTTCGGCATGGACCGCCGACGAATGGGTCTCGCCGATCAGCAGTGCCCAGGTCGGCAGTCGGTGGATATGCAGGCTCCTCGAGCCCGGTATTCTGTAGGGATCGAACATCGGTCCGTCCTCCGTATGAAAATAGAGATGAAAAGGCCAAGCAACATCGTCCGCCGGCATTCGGCCGGAGGCACGGATTGCCTCGGTCCGCAACCGACGCTCGGCATCGGTCTGGACACGACAAGTGTCGGTCCGGACGCGACTGAACGAGTCGGTCCGGACATGTTCAGGTGGGGCGTTCAGCCCTTTTGACTTTTTGAAAAACATCGCAGGATTCCTTCGAGAGCCGAAAAATCGTTTCGGCGGGAATCGGTGCGATCAAGTCTTAGAGAGTCAGGAGAATCGTCGAACCGAAGCCGCCGGCAGGCGTACAAGCCCACGAGAGGGGCGCTGGATGTGCATGGTCATCATGAGTGTCCCCTCCATCGGTTCGGGTTGACAATGCGACTGACATACCCGACTTCGCAGAAAATGGCCACCCGCAGGTCCAGGAATTTCCAAAACCGGGAAACTCCTGTGGCCGATCTGCCACTTATTAGAAGGATGCGGAAATGAACTGTCGTCTCCGCATCGCGCTCTACCAGCCGGACATTGCCGGCAATACCGGGACAATCCTGCGCTTCGCCGCTTGTCTCGGCCTTGGCGTCGACATCATCGAGCCGGCCGGCTTTCCGCTTTCCGACAAGGCGCTCAAGCGCGCCGGCATGGACTACCTCGAAATGGCTGCCCTGACCCGGCATGTCGACTGGAACGCCTTCGAGGACCGGCGCAAGAAGGACGGGCGCCGGCTGGTGCTTCTGTCGACCAAGGCGGCGACCCCCTACACCAACTTCAGCTTTGCCGACGGCGACATGCTTCTGTTCGGCCGCGAATCCGCGGGCGTGCCGGATCCTGTCCATCAGGCGGCGGATGCGCGGCTGACCATCCCCATGCAGGGCAGCGCGCGCAGCATCAATGTCGCGCTGTCCGTCGCCATGGTGGCGGGCGAAGCCGTCCGGCAGCTCGGATAGGATCGGCGGCCCATCGATGGCCTCGTCGTCGCCGACGACAGCGGTTTCTCCGGTCATTCTCACCCAGGCGCACATCGCCTTCTCCTGTCATTGCCCAATCAACATTTCTTCGCTACAAGCTCAACTTAACTTGAGGTCAAGCGGAAAGTGAGAAATGGCACCGGTAACGGAATTGACGGTCGGCCAGGTGGCCATGCGCAGCGGCGTCGCGGTGTCGGCGCTGCATTTTTATGAGACGCGCGGGCTGATCCGCAGCCACCGCACGTCAGGCAACCAGAGGCGTTATGGCCGCGACGTGCTGCGGCGGGTGGCAATCATCAAGGTCGCGCAGGAGGTCGGCATCTCGCTGGCCGAAATCGGCGAGGCGCTGGCCTCCCTGCCGGAAGGCCGCACGCCGACGCGCGACGACTGGGGATTGCTTTCGACCGCCTGGCGCGACGCGCTCGACCACAAGATCGCCCAGCTGAAGAAACTGCGCGACGGGCTGACCGACTGCATCGGCTGCGGCTGCATGTCGATCGACAAATGCCCGCTCAGGAACAAGGGCGACCGGCTGGCGAAGGAAGGCACTGGGGCGAGAAGGTTGGTTGCAACCTGAATGAAAGCAATGCGACTATGAGGCGATACGGAAGGAACCGTCAGTGCTGGGACATCTAATCCAACCTGAAGAAGAGACACAACTCATTACGATCTACCGGGTGGACTCCGGCGGCATGCCAACGCTCTTTACGTCCCTGAGCTTCGACGAGGCGCGGAAAATGGGCTTTGAAAAATTCGGCAAGCTACTTGGCGAGAACCTGATCCTGGATTCTCCAAAATTGCGCGACCTATTTTCTCGTGACGTTCTTTAGTCCGCCGCCGGCAACCGCCTGATCGTGAACTCGATCAGGTCGCCCGGGCGTTCGAACCAGCTTTCGATCTCGGTCCAGTAGGCTTGCTTGGGAAAGCGCTCGAACCACTCCTTGGCCTTGAGCCGCGCATCGGAGCGCGGCAGGACGAAGGTCTCACGCAGAAAACCGTCGCGCGGCATGCGTGCGCGCTCAGCCCGGCTTTGATCGAGCCTTTTCTTCAGGCCATCCAGCGGCGGTCTTGCCGGGGTGCGCACCAAACAACTCCCTGCGCCTGGCGCATGACCCGAAAATCGGAATCCGAGTTTCGGAAAGGATCATGCGCAAAAGCAAAGTGACTTGACCCTGTTCCCTAAGAGATTAGGGATCGCGCCGGCAAAAGACGAGTCATTTGTAGGGGCGGTCGCCCCGCAACCGGAGACGGCATTTTGGAACGACCTGAAATACTGGTAGGCCTGCCCGCCGACATCGAAGAAAAGAAGATGAAGGCGCGCCTGTGGTTCGAGGCGCTGCGCGAACGCATCTGCGGCGCTTTCGAGCAGATCGAGCAGGATCTCCAGGGCCCTCTCGCCTCATGGTCGCCGGGCCGCTTTGAAAAGACACCCTGGGAACGTGATGCCGGCAAGGGTGGCGGCGGCACCATGTCGATGATGCATGGCCGTGTCTTCGAGAAGGTCGGCGTCCACACTTCGACCGTTTACGGCGAGTTCTCGCCCGAATTCAGGAAGCAGATGCCCGGCGCCGAGGAAGACCCGCGTTTTTGGGCCTCCGGCATCTCGCTGATCGCGCACCCCTGGAACCCCAACGTTCCGGCCGTGCACATGAACACACGCATGGTGGTCACCTCGAGGCAATGGTTCGGTGGCGGCGCCGATCTGACGCCGGTGCTCGACCGCCGCCGCACCCAGGACGACCCCGACACTGTCGCCTTCCACCGCGCCATGCAGTTCGCATGCGAGAAGAACGCCGCCATTGCCGACCACCCGAAATTCAAGGCCTGGTGCGACGAGTATTTCTTCCTGCCGCACCGCAACGAGCCGCGCGGCGTTGGCGGGATTTTCTTCGACTGGCTGCATTCTGGCGAGGACAAGGGCGGCTGGAACGCCGACTTCAACTTCGTCCAGGACGTCGGACGCTCCTTCCTCGTCGTCTACGGCCACCTCGTGCGCGCCAATTTCAACGAAAACTGGACAGACGGCGACCGCGACGAACAGCTCATCCGCCGTGGTCGCTATGTCGAATTCAACCTGCTTCACGATCGCGGCACCATCTTCGGCCTGAAGACCGGCGGCAACGTCGCCTCGATCCTGTCCAGCCTGCCGCCGGAGGTGCGCTGGCCGTAGGATCAGCCGGAGCAATTCCGTCCGGAATCGCGTCAAGTCGAGGAGACAGGGCGGGTGGCGCACGATGCTTTGATGCAACCAGACCGCCCCTCCCGTGTTATAGTTCTCGCCCCGTCCACGTCCGGGAATGGACCGTGGGCCAAAAAAGTGGCGGAGCCTCGACCGGCTCCCTGGAGGAAAAGGAGAAATCCGATGAAGCAATTCCACTGCGGCTCGCTTGTTCCCGGCTGTGAGTGGCACACCCGTGCCGACGAGGAAGCCGAAGTGATGCGCCGTGCCGTCGAGCATATGCGCGAGACGCATGGCGAGACGACAATCCGCGAAACTATGATCGAAGCGATCCGCTCGCGCATAGAGAAGGTGCGCGACGCCGCCTAGGCTTTGCCCTGGCCAGGAGCCGTCGGCAACGGAAAAACAGCCGCGTTGGCGCTTCGAGATTGAATGGAAGCGCCATCGCGGACGCCGAGCGAGCCAGACCCCGCAGGGTCAAAAAATCATATTTGCCTCAGCTAAAATAAACCACGCGGTAACCGAACCCGTGCCACTGTCGGTCGGATAATCCGGCTACAGTGGGCTGCCAGAGAAGCCCTTCGCCACCAGGCACTGGTCCGGAATCAGTGGGGCGAGGTGTTTCGCGCATGCGCGAAAAGTCCGGCAGTCGAGTGAGGTTCGGCACGATGGTGTTCCTGCTGGGCGCGCTCATCGGGGCGTCCCCGGCTGCTGCCCAGGACATGACGACATCGTTGGTCGACATACATCAGGGCTCGCCGCTCAGTGATCGCGCGAGAAGCCTGGGCAATGGCGGCTACGAACTGCAGAACGGGACCTTTGTCTCATTCAACCAATGGTACCGGGCAAGCTGGGTCGACATGCATGTGGACCTGCTCACCCAGATCACGGAGGATACCGGCATCCTTTGGGGATTTGGGACCGGCGAACAGGGCGAGAAGTATCGGATCGAGCCCAGCCTCAAGCTTGGCTTCCTCACTCAGATGCATCCGAACCCGAACAGCACCCTTTCCCTTTCACTCACCACGACCATCGGCGGCAAGCTCACCGAAAAGTCCTGCGAAGCCGACTACGGTGATTTTGGCACCTACAGCGTCAATTGCCGGCTCGCGGCCAGCCAGATGGCGCCTGAGGAAACCTTGAAATATCTGGTTAACGCTAAACCGGAGAGCCAGCACATCTGGCTGAATTACCGTGTTACTTTCTGATCGCCGGGAGGATGTAAATGAGAAAATCATCTCGCCCCGAAATTCGCGATCACCCGTCTTGGTTCTTGTCTGAACGGAGTAAGAGCATGTCCCGGAGTTGCCTGAAATTCGGTATCGCCACGGCTCTCGCCATCCTGTCGGCGCCGATGGCGTCGGCACAGGAGGCGGTCAGTGCGGACGAGATGGCCGCGCTGTGCCACGGCGGCGGCCTGTCCACATGCGTGAGCGCAACGATCCCGGCCGCGGGCACGCCAACAGTGCAGCGGTGGATGAGCCCCGACGTAGGCGCCGCTTGGGCGGCGGGATACAAGGGCAAGGGCGTCACGATCACGATAGTCGACGATTTCTCCAGCACATCGCGCTTCTCCGGCAATTTCGGTGTCGGGGTTCAAACCCAGCGCCACGGTGAATGGACGCGTGAGGAAGCCGGCATGATCGCGCCCTTGGCGACCATCAGGTCGAAGGACTTCTCAACCGGTTCCGCCGTCGGCCTGGCGCCCGGCCTGAACGTGCTCAATCTGAGCTACGGCATGTACGCCAGGGCGGGCTACAGCTCGAACCAGATCGGCTGGGCCCCGGAAGAGGCCTCCATCATCTCCTATGCCACCAGGGGAACGGCTGTTGTTTCGAAGGCCGCAGGCAACGATTCGGTTGCCGTGGGTGGGATCACGAACGGCCAGCAGGACTATCTCGACCTTGCCCTGATTAGAAAACCATCCGCGATCTTCGTCGGTGCGCTGTCCACCAACGGCACAACGTCCAGCAAGGCCCAGCTTGCCTGGTATTCCAACACCGCCGGCTCCAATCCGCTGGTGCAAAGCCACTTCCTCGTTGTTGGTGTCGATGGAAGCAAGACAGGCCTTTATGGCACCTCCTTCGCCGCACCGATCATTTCAGGATATGCGGCGATCATCGGCAGCAAATTCACCAGCGCCACGCCAATCCAGATCACCAACGATCTGCTCAACACGGCTCGTACCGACACGCTGGTCAACTACAACGCCTCCGTCTACGGCAAGGGCGAGGCAAGCCTTTCGCGCGCGCTGGCTCCCACGGCGATCAGGTAGGAAAGCGACGCTTCGCCCGGTCAAATCGTCGCCTCGGTTATGGCTTTTCTTTCGGCACGGTCGTCCGGCCAGGCTCAAGTCTAAGCTTCAAGCGCCTTCGCGGCGCGTTCGAGCAGCGCGCCGCGATCGGGGGCAAATCCCGCCTCGATCCATTCCGTCTCGAGGTTCTTGAGGATTTCGCCCAGCTTCGGCCCCGGCGTGGCGCCGAGCGCCGTCAGGTCGGCGCCTTTCAGCGGAAACACCGGTTTTTCCCATTTGAGCGCGAAGGCCAGCAGGCGCGAAAAGCCGCCGGCTTCGAGCAGCGCGTTATTGTCCTCGACAGCGCGCACCCGGGCTCCGGCAAGCGACAGCCGCAGGCGGTCGACAACCCCTTGCCGGTCGCCGCGATAGAGCCTTTTCGCCAGTTCGCCCTCGGTCGTCTTCGGCTCAACGGTCGTGGAGATCGCCCAGTAGCGCAAACGGTCTGATTCCGCGGTCGAAAACCTCAGCCGCTCGGCCAGCGTCTTCATGCGCGCGGCATCCGGCGGCACGATCGCCTCCAGCCGCAGCATCGGATCGGCCCCCCAGCCCAGATCCTTCTCGGCCTTGGTCAGCCCGTGGATCGCGTCGATGCCCCATTTCTCGCTTTCCGGCAGCGCGGCGGTCAAAACGCCAGCCTGTCGCATCCACAGCAGCGCCCGCGACGGATCAGGCGCCGAAAGCAGTTTCTTCAGCTCGGACCAGACGCGCTCCGCCGAAAGTTGCGCCAGGCCATCCTTCAGCCGGGCGCAGGCCTTCAGCCCCTCGGCGTCAGGCCGGCCTTCGCCATACCAGGCGAAAAAGCGGAAAAAGCGCAGGATGCGCAGATAATCCTCGCGGATGCGTGCCTCCGCATCACCGATGAAGCGCAGCCGCCGCGCCTCAATATCGGCGATGCCGCCGACCAGGTCGACGACGGAGCCATCCGCGTCCGCGTAGAGGGCGTTGATGGTGAAGTCGCGCCGCTCGGCATCGAGTTTCCAGTCGCGCCCGAACGACACCTTGGCGCGGCGGCCGTCGGTCTCGACATCGGCGCGCAAAGTGGTGATTTCATAGGGCTTACCGCCGGCGACCACCGTGACGGTACCATGCTCGATACCGGTCGGCACCGGCTTGAAACCCTCCGTCTCGGCGCGGCGGATGATTTCCTCCGGCAAACAGGTGGTGGCGATGTCGACATCGGCGACCGGCTGGCCCATCAGCGTGTTGCGCACGGCGCCGCCGGCGACACGGGCCTCCTCGCCGCCTTCTGCCAGGGCGGCAAGCAGGCGCTGCAAATGCTTGTCGGCAAGCCAGTCGGCCCTGCCCGCGATCGAAACACTCACGCATAGAGCCTTTCATAGAGCGTGCGGATGATGCCGGCGGTGACGCCCCAGATGCGGCGGTCGCCATAGGGCATGTCGTAGAAGAACCATTCGAGATCGTTCCACATGCGGCTGTCGCGCTTGTGATTCACCGGATCCATCAGAAAGCGCAGCGGCACTTCGAAGGCGGCATCGACCTCGTCGGCATTCAAGTCGAGCTGGAAGCCGGGCCGCACGATGCCCAGCACCGGCGCGATGCGATAGCCGCTGCCGGCGACATAGTCGGGCATGCGGCCGATGATCTCGATGCGGTCCTGATCGAGGCCGATCTCCTCGAAGGTTTCGCGCAGCGCCGCCGCCTCCGGGCTGGCATCGGTCGCATCGATGGTGCCTCCGGGAAAGGCCACCTGCCCCGAATGGTTGCGCAGCTTTTCGGCCCGCTTGGTCAGCAAAACCGTCGCTTCGTCTTCGTGATCGACCACGGGGATCAGCACCGCCGCATTGCGCAGCGGCTTGCCCGGGTTCAGCCGCGGATGGCCCGGATTGAAGCGATGGTCGCCATAATCGTCGCCGGCATGGGCATCCGGCTGGGCGGCGAAGCGCGCGCGAAAATCCGCCGATGAAAACGGCATCAGTGACACGCGGTCCATCATGCGCTGAGCCGTTTCAACTGGTCCGCCGGCATGATCGGGAACACCGCGCCCTTTGAGCGCACGGCAAACATCGCCTTGCCGCCGATCTCGATCTCCTCGCCATGCCCGACCAGCTCGTACATGACAGGCCGCCCGACCAGCGCTTCCAGCCTGCCGCGCACCAACACATAGGGCTTCAGGCCCCCGGTCTCGTTCTCGTCGATGAAACGCAGCGGCCGTTCCGGCCCCGCCTCGACCACGTCGCCGACATTGGTGCGGAAGGTGATGATCTGTTCGTCGCCACTGCCCGAAACATCCATTTCGACGGCGATGAACGGCGCATCGGCGACGCGGATGCCGACCTTTTCCACAGGCGTGACCAGATAAGTCCTTCCGTCCGCGTCCTTGCGCAGCACCGAGGAAAAAAGCTGCACCAGCGGCATGCGGCCGATCGGCGTGCCGAGATAGAACCAGGTGCCGTCGGCCTTGATCTCCATGTCGAGATCGCCGCAAAAGTCGGGATTCCAGCGCTCGACGGGCGCCGCACCCTTGCCGGCACGCGCCGCGCGCGAGATCAGCGCTTCCAGGCCGCGCGCCTCGGTTGCCTGCGTAAGGCTTTGTTGGCGATGTTCGTCGTGTTCCGTCATCGTCACGAAATAGTCACTGTTGTTCCGCTTGTCAGCCTAAGTCTGTGATTTAAGTTCGACCATAGGCGCTACGCGAGGCCGAATCGCGGCAACCTATGATATGGTGCGGGCCGGTATTTCCAACCAAAGGGATCGAGCCGAATGAGCGTGATGGTCAAGGAAAGCCCGATCAGCGAAACGGATATGATCGCCGAGGCCGAAAAGGCGCTGGCCGACATTTCCAGAATCCGCGACGGGGTCGGCCGGGTGATATTCGGCCAGGAGAGTGTTATCGAGCGGACGCTCGTGGCGCTGCTGGCCGGTGGCCATGCGCTGCTGGTCGGTGTTCCCGGCCTCGCCAAGACCAAGCTGGTCGAAACGCTGGGAATCGTGCTCGGCCTCGATTCGCGCCGCATCCAGTTTACGCCCGACCTGATGCCGTCCGACATCCTCGGTTCCGAGGTGATGGAGCAGGACGAGACCGGCAAACGTTCCTTCCGCTTTATCCCCGGGCCGATCTTCGCCCAGCTGCTGATGGCCGACGAGATCAACCGCGCCTCGCCGCGCACCCAGTCGGCGCTGCTGCAGGCCATGCAGGAATACCACGTCACCATTGCCGGCGCCCGCTATGACCTGCCCGCCCCCTTCCATGTGCTGGCCACGCAGAACCCGCTGGAGCAGGAAGGCACCTATCCGTTGCCGGAAGCCCAGCTCGACCGCTTCCTGATGCAGGTCGATATCCTCTACCCCGAAATCGAGGCCGAGCGCCGCATCCTCCTGGAAACCACAGGCATCGAGGACGCCAAGGCGCAGAACGTGCTGCAGCCGGCGCGATTGAAGGAGATCCAGACGCTCATCCGCCGCATGCCGGTGCCCGAAAGCGTCGTCGAGGCGATCCTCACTCTGGTGCGTTCGGCGCGTCCGGGCCAAGGCAATGCCGAGACCGACAAGCATGTCGCCTGGGGTCCCGGCCCGCGCGCCAGCCAGGCGCTGATGCTGTGCACGAGGGCGCGCGCGCTCTACGATGGGCGGCTGGCGCCCTCGGTCGACGACGTGCGGGCGCTGGCCGAGCCGGTGCTGCAGCACCGCATGGCGCTGACCTTCGCCGCCCGCGCCGAGGGCACCAGCGTACGTGACGTGGTGGCGAAACTCGTGAAAGGGATTTGATGGCGCGTATCGGCGAGGTCCAGGCTCCGGCAGCGACGCGCGATGCGCTCGCCCGCGGCCGGTTGCGGGCTTCGCTGGTGCCCGACCTGCTGGTCGAGGCGCGGCGCATCGTCAACACCGTGATCGCCGGCTGGCATGGCCGCCGCAAACGCGGCATCGGCGAGAATTTCTGGCAGTTCCGGCCCTATGTCGAGGGCGACTCCTCACGCATCGACTGGCGCCGCTCGGCGCGCGACGACCACACCTATGTGCGCGACCGCGAATGGGAAGCCGCCCATACGGTATGGCTGTGGGCCGACCCCTCGCCGTCCATGCTCTACAAATCGACCGGCGCCAGCGTCTCCAAGCAGTCGCGCGCGCTGGTGCTGGCGCTGGCCATGGCCGAATTGTTGTCGCGCAGCGGCGAGCGCATCGCCTGGCCGGGCCTGACCGATCCGTTCACCGCCCGCAACGGCGCCGAGCGCATCGCCGCCCAGCTGATGCATGCCGGCGACTTGCCGGCGAAGCCTGACCTCACCGACATCAGGCGCTTCTGCGACATCGTCATCGCCAGCGATTTCCTCGACCCGGTCGAGGAGACGATGGAATGGCTCGACGTGCTCGCCCGCCATGGCGTGCGAGCCCATCTGATCGAGGTTGCCGACCCGGCCGAGGAAACCTTCCCCTATGCCGGCCGCACCGAGTTCACCGACCCCGAGACCGGCGAAAAGCTGACCGCCGGACGCGCCGAAATGCTCGGTGACGAATACCGCCTGCTCTACACCGCCCGCCGCCAGGAGCTGGCCGGCTGGTGCAAGCGGCTCGGCTGGAGTTTTACCGTCAACCACACCGATCGGCTCGCGTCCGACGCGCTGGTGCGCCTGCACATGGCCATGACCGCCGATGGGGGTTATGCCGGGCCTAGCGCCGGCGGCCGCGCTGGTCAATTCGGGCCGACCGCCGCTGGCGGTCAACCTGGAAAGGTGGTTGGCGCATGAGCTGGCTGCCGCTCTCCTTTGGCGCTCCCATGGTGCTGTGGGGCCTGCTGGCGCTGCCGGTGATCTGGTGGCTGCTCAGGCTGACGCCGCCCAAGCCGCAGGCCGAGATCTTCCCGCCGCTGAAGATCCTGGCGCGCGTCTTGAAGCGCGAGGAGACGCCGCATCAAAGCCCCTGGTGGCTGACGCTGCTCAGGCTGCTGATGGCGGGCCTCATCGTCGCGGCCCTGGCCGAACCGGTCTTCAACCCGCGCGAAAAACTGCCGGCCGAGGGTGCGGCCCTTGCACTGGTCATCGACAATGACTGGGCGAGTGCCGCCGACTGGAACAAGCGCGTCGCCACCGCCGAGCGGCTCATCAAGGATGCCGGCTCGAACGGCGTGCCGGTCATCATCGCCTTCACCGCCGAAAAGGCCAATGCGGAGATCGGCCCCTTCGATGCCGCCGCCGCACTCGACCGGCTGCGCGCCGCCAAGCCGCGGCCGATCCCGACCGACCGGCCCGCCGTCTATGCCCGCGTCGCCGGCGTGCTGCAGACCTTGCCCGGCGCCAGTGTCGCCGTGCTGGCCGACGGCCTCGCGGCCAAGGGCGACGAGGCCGCCTTCAACACGCTGTTGTCGAAGAATGCGGCACGCGTGGTTTGGGCAACGGCCGACCGGCTTTCGCTGACCGGCCTCACCGCCGCGGACAACCAGGTCGACGGTTTCGCGCTCACCGCCATCCGCGCGCCGGGTGACCCGGCACCGGCGCAGGTCACCGCCGGCGCCTTCGACGACAAGGGCCGCCGTATCGCCGATGCGACGTTGACCTTCACGCCCGGCGAAGCCACCGCCACCGGCACCATGGCGGTGCCGTTCGAGCTGCGCAACGACTTCGCTTCGATCGCCCTCGACGGCGAACGCCAGGCGGGTGCGGTGCGCGTGCTCGACGAAAGCTCCAAGCGCCGCCGCGTCGGGCTCTTATCGCAGGCCGAGGCCGACCAGGCGCAGCCGCTTCTGTCACCGCTCTACTATATCAGGCGCGCGCTGCAGCCCTTCGCCGATCTGGTCGAACCCTCCAGCGCCGATCTCGCCGACGCCATCCCGCAGATCCTCGACCAGAAGCCGGCGATGATCATCATGGCCGACATCGGCACCATTCCGGCGCAGGTCCGGCAGCGATTGGTCGACTGGGTCGACAATGGCGGTACGCTGGTGCGTTTCGCCGGCTCGCGGCTGGCCGCCGCCGGCAATGACGACGATCTGCTGCCGGTTCGCCTGCGCACCGGCGAGCGTTCGCTCGGTGGCGCGCTGTCCTGGACCTCGCCGCAGCCGGTCACCGAATTCCCCAAGGCCGGTCCCTTCGCCGATCTGGCGCCGCCCACTGAAGTCACCGTGAGCAGGCAGGTGCTGGCCGAACCGACGCCCGATATCGTCGAGCGCACCTGGGCCGCTCTTGCCGACGGCACGCCGCTGGTCACCGGGCTGAAGAAGGGCAAGGGCACGCTGGTGCTGTTCCACGTCACGCCCGAGGCAACATGGTCGAACCTGCCGATCTCGGGCAGCTTCGTCGAGATGCTGCGCCGCATCGTGCAGCTGTCGCGCAACCAGGGCGCGGCGATCGCCAATGCCGAAGCCGCCGCCACATCGCTGGCACCCTACCGCATGATCGCGGCCGACGGCTCGCTGGTCCCGCCGACGCCGGACGCACGGCCGCTGGTGCCGAGCGCCGGCGCGCGGGTGACCTTCGAGAACCCGCCCGGCCTTTACGGCTCGGATACCGGCGTCTTCGCCCACAACCTGCTCGACGCCGCAAGCACGTTCGTGCCGCTGGCGCGCCCGCAACTCACTGTTCCGGTCACATCAATCCAGTACGCCTTCGATGAATCCCGCAATCTGAAAGGTCCGCTGGTCACATCAGCCCTGGTGCTGATGCTGCTCGACACGCTGGCCGTGTTCTGGATGGGCGGGCTGTTCTCGCGCCGGCGGCGCCGTGCCGGCGCTGTGGCCACCACCGCGGCGGTCGTGATCGCGCTTGGCGCGCTGTTCGGCCATGCCGATTTCGCCCGCGCCGACGATGCCAAGCCGGGCGACGAGGCGGCCATCACGGCGATTTCGAAGACCCGCATCGCCTATGTGCTGACCGGCGTGCCGGGCGACGATTCGATCAGCCGCGCCGGGCTCGAGGGCCTGACCCGCTTCCTGATCGAAAAGACCGCGCTGGAACCCGGCGCGCCTGCCGGTGTCGACATTGCGAAGGACGAACTGTCCTTCTATCCGCTGATCTACTGGCCGATCGATCCGGCCGCCCCGATGCCGAGCCAGGCCGCGATCGCCCGCATCGACGCCTATATGCAACAGGGCGGCACGGTGCTGTTCGACACGCGCGACCAGTTCGCCAACGGCATCGGCGCCGATTCGACCAGCCCGGCGACAGAGCGGCTGCGCGACATCCTCGCCAACCTCAACGTGCCGCCGCTGGAGCCCGTGCCGTCGGACCACGTGCTGACCAAGTCCTTCTTCATCCTGCCGGAGTTCCCCGGCCGCTTCGCCGGCAGCCCGCTCTGGGTCGAGGCCTCGCTCGACGCCAGCAACGCCGACAACCGGCCGGTGCGCACCGGCGACGGCGTCTCGCCGATCATGATCACCGCCAATGATTTCGCCGGCGCCTGGGCGGTCGACGAGAATGGCGACCCGCTGCTGCCGACCGTGCCAGCCGACCCTATGCAGCGCGTCTACGCGCTGCGCGCCGGCGTCAACATCATGATGTATATGCTGACCGGCAACTACAAATCCGACCAGGTGCATGTCCCCATTCTGCTCGAACGGCTGGGGCAGTAACCAATGAACTGGTCGATCTCCTTCGAACCGCTGATCTCATGGCCATTGCTGGCCCTCGTGCTGGTGCCGCTGGCGCTGCTGGCGCTTGTCGGCTTGTGGTTCCGCCAGCGCGGCGGTGTCCTGCGCTTCGTCGCCCTGCTGGCGCTGGCCGCCGCCCTGTTCAACCCGGTGTTCCTCAATGAGGAGCGCGAGCCGCTGAAGAGCGTCGTCGCGCTGATCGTCGACCGCAGCCAGAGCCAGGACATCGGCGACCGTACCAAGCAGACCGATGAAGCGCTCGCCGGACTGCAGCAGCGTCTAGGCCGCTTCAAGCAGTTCGACGTCCGCGTCGTCGAGGCCGGCAAGTCCGATGCCGCCGAGGAGCGTACCGAAACACGGCTGTTCGGCGCGCTGGAAGGCGCCTTCCGCGACGTGCCGCCGTCGCGCATCGGCGGCGCCATCATGATCACCGATGGTGAGGTGCATGACGCGCCCCCGGGTGCGCCCGACTTCAACGCGCCGCTGCACGCCTTGATCACCGGCAACGACCACGAAAAGGACCGCCGCATCCGCTTCGAGAACGCGCCGCGTTTCGGCATCGTCGGCAAGCCGCTCGACATGACCTACCGCGTCATCTCGACTGAAAACGAAGCCGCCCCGGTCGATGTGCGCGTCTCGGTCAATGGCGAGCAGGTCTCGGTCGAGCATGCCACCGTCGGCCAGGCCATGCCGCTGCAGGTGACCATCCCCGGCGCCGGTCGCAACATCATCGAACTCGCCATCGACCGCGAACCCGGAGAACTGACCGACACCAACAACCGCGCCATCGCGCTGGTCGACGGCATCCGCGAGAATTTGCGCGTGCTGCTCGTTTCGGGCGAACCGCATGCGGGCGAGCGCACCTGGCGCAATCTGTTGAAATCCGACGCCTCGGTCGATCTCGTCCACTTCACCATTCTGCGGCCGCCGGAAAAGCAGGACGGCACGCCGATCAACGAATTATCGCTGATCGCCTTCCCGACGCGCGAACTGTTCGTCGAGAAGATCAAGGATTTCGACCTCATCATCTTCGACCGCTACCAGCACCGCGACGTGCTGCCGATCCTCTACTACGACTACATCTCCGAATATGTCGAAAAGGGCGGCGCGCTGCTGATCGCCGCCGGCCCCGAATATGCCGGCGAGGCTTCGATCGCGCGCACGCCGCTGATGTCAGCGCTGCCGGCCATGCCCACCGGCGAAGTGGTGGAAAAGGCCTTCTATCCGCGCCTGACCGACCTCGGCCAGCGTCACCCGGTGACGCGCGGTCTCGATGGTTCGGCCACCGAGCCGCCGCACTGGAGCCGCTGGTTCCGCACCATCGGCGTGCAGAATCCGCAAGGCGAGGTGGTGATGAAGGGCGCCGACAACCGGCCCCTGCTGCTGCTCGACCGCAAGGGCGAAGGCCGCGTCGGCATGCTTCTGTCCGACCAGGGCTGGCTGTGGGCGCGCGGCTTCGAGGGCGGTGGTCCGCATGTCCAGCTCTACAGGCGCATCGCCCACTGGCTGATGAAGGAGCCCGAACTCGAGGAAGAGCGGCTGACCGCCGAGGGACGCGGCATGGTGCTGGAGATCCGCCGCCAGACCATGGCCGACGATCCAGGCTCCGCGCAGATCATCACGCCCTCAGGCAAGACAGTGACCGTCAAGCTCGATAAATCCGAGCCCGGCGTTTTCCTCGGCAGCGTCCAGACCAATGAGATCGGCCTCTTCCAGGTCGCTAATGGCGATCTCACCGCGCTCGCCCATGTCGGACCGGTCAACGCGCCGGAATTCGCCGACGTCGTCTCCACCGAAAACCGGCTGAAGCCACCGGCGGAAGCCACCGGCGGCAGCGTGCGCCGGCTGGCGTCATCGACGGCGCTGGGCAGCGACGTGACCCTGCCGTCCATCGTGCCGGTGCGCTCGGCCGGCGATGCCTCCGGCAGCGACTGGATCGGCCTGCGCACCACCGACGATAGCGTCTTGAAGGCCGTCTCGCGCGTGCCGCTGTTCGGCGGCTTCCTCGGCCTCGGCCTGCTGCTCCTGGCCATGGGCTCGATGTGGTACCGCGAGGGGCGGTAGCGCAGCGCCTCTTCCTTCTCCCCTTGTGGGAGAAGGTGGATCGGCGCGCAGCGCCGAGACGGTTGAGGGCTGTTACAGCGGAGTGAGGCGTTGGTGTTCGCTGGAACACCCCTCATCCGACCTCGCTTCGCGAGGCCACCTTCTCCCACAAGGGGAGAAGGAAGAGGCGCCACTCCTCTACTCCTCCGGCTCGGTCGTGAACAGCAGCGGGTAGCCCTTGGCCTTGCCGGCGTCGGTGGCACGCGTCGCCTTGGTCTCGGCGACATCCTTGGTGAAGACCGCGACCACGCAGACGCCACGCCGATGCGCGGTGATCATGATGCGGTGCGCTTGGTCCTCGCTGAGCTTGAACTCGCCCTTGAGCACCGTGACGACGAATTCCCGCGGCGTGAAATCGTCATTGATGAGGATGACCTTGTAGAGCTTCGGCCGCTCGGTCTGCGGCTTGACCTTGGTTCGCGGTTTTGTGGTGATTTCTGGCATCGGAACCGACAGTTTCGCGATCGGGCTTTACCCGGTATTTTGCCACGGGCGGCAGCGATCGTCCATTTTGATTGGCATGCGGGCGGCCGGCGGGCCGGCCCGGTATTCACAATCATGTGGGAAATTGTCGGGCGCGGTTCAACGGCCCTGGCGGCCGAAGATACGGCGGTTGGCACCGGCATCCGCCCGGCGTTCCATCCAGGCCGCGATCGGCCATCCGACGACGCAGACCAGCGTCACGGCAAGCAACACGATCAGCAGCCACGCCTGGACAGGTGTGATGTAGTCCCAGTTGCTGGAAATTATCGGCGCGAACAGCGAGGGCTCGGTGCGGCCACTGGCAGGATCGGGCACGGGGCTGGCGGTGAGCAGAATCAGCACCCTGGCGACACCGGTGGCAACCAGGCCGCCAATCACCATCGAACGCAAAATGGACGAAAGCCGCTTCTTCATGCGGATTGTCCTACATGGCCGGCGTTGAAAACGGGTTAAGTCAGATCGAGGTGGCCGGCTGCAAGCCACCGGTATTCAGCCGCTCGATCAGGTGCCTGGCAGAAGGCCGCCCCAGCCGGCTACGGCTGGAACGGCCTTGATAGAAACTGGCTTCGGAGCCGATCAGGGCTTCTTCGGAGCAGCCTTGTCCGTCGCCTTCTTCACAACCTTCTTGGCCGGAGCCTTCTTGTGCTTGACCTTCTTGACGACCTTCTTCACCGGGGGCTTGGCGGTGGCGTCAGCAGCCGGGGCCGGGGTGGTCGTGGTGGCAGCAGCAGCCGGAGCAGCGGTCGTGGTGGCAGCGGCGTTGCCAAGAGCGGGCATCGCGAAAGCCAGAGCGACGGCGAGACCGGTGGCGGAGAGGATGGACTTCTTCATGGCTTCATTTCCTTTTTATGCGGGTCAAGTTGAGTGTCACTGGACCGGGTCGTTCGGTGTCACTCCAAGCAGCTTCAAAGCGTTGGCGAGCATCCGGATGCCCTGTGCCTGTTTCTTGGCGGCGCAGTACCGGTTGCCCTTTCTCTGAAGTGCCTTTGCCGCGGTGACCTGCGTTGCCGTGGCATGGGTTTCGAGGGCTTCATCAAATTGGTGGCTGAGATTGGCGCACCGTTCGCTCCGGGTGAGCGGCGCCTTTGCGTCCGATTGTCCAACAGTGGCAGTGACCAGGCCAAGGCCCAGCAACGCACCCAACAAACTGATCGACAAGCTTGGCATCGGTTTTTCCGTGAACCCGGAGATTTTGCGTCGCAGCCGGTAATCTGACCGCCACGGCTCCGTTATGCCGCCCTACCTTTTCAGGAGTTTTTCCCAATTGTAGAATTTTGTTTCTGGATTGTGTCTGGCCCGCCCGCCCCATGCGTATCGTCCAAATCGGTCCCGGTTTTGGGAACCGCACGCATGGAAACAAAGAGCTTCTGCACGGCCATCGCTTTCCATGTGGAGAAGGCCGAATTCGTTCTCCCTTGAAAAGCAAGGCACTGGCCAACATATGGCCCGAATTCTATCGTGTGGCTCACCTGCCAGGAATGACTTGGCTGGCAATCGAGACAGGGCACCTCGTGAAATCCGACGCACACATACTGATCGTCGACGACGACAAGGGCATCCGCGACCTGCTTCAGGAGTTCTTCCAGAAGCGGGGCCTGCACACTTCGGTTGCCGCCGACGGTACCGAGATGGAGGCTGTCCTGCGCCGCGCGCAGGTGGACCTCATCGTGCTCGACGTGATGTTGCCCGGCAAGAGCGGGCTGGAACTGTGCCGCGACCTGCGCGCCCAGTACTCGACGCCGATCATCATGCTGACCGCCGTCACCGAGACCACCGACCGCGTCGTCGGCCTGGAGATGGGCGCCGACGATTATGTGCCCAAGCCCTTCGATCCGCGCGAACTCCTGGCGCGCATCCGTGCCGTGCTGCGGCGCAATGGTACTTCCGAACCGAAACGCGCCACAACCAAGCAGATCTACCATTTCGCCGGCTGGACGATGGACTGTTCGCGGCGCCGGCTGACGGCGCCCGACGATGTCAGGGTCGAGCTGACCATGGCCGAGTTCAACCTGCTGCAGACCTTCGTCAAGAGCGCCCAGCGCGTGCTGACCCGCGACCAGCTCATCGAGCTTTCCGGCGGCGACAGCGACTATTCCTTCGACCGCAGCATCGACATCCTGGTCAGCCGGCTGCGGCGCAAGATGGAAGATGATCCGAAAACGCCGAAACTGATCCTGACGGTGCGCAGCGGCGGCTACCAGTTCCTGCCCGAGACGACCTCCGAATGAGACGTTTCCTGCCGCAGACCTTGCCTGTCTGGGTGCTGCTGATCGTCATTGCCGGCCTTCTGATCAGCCAGGTCGCGACCCTCTATATCGTGTCGCGCGACCGCGCCGCCGCCAACGACGTGGTCGACCTCTACCGGCTCAACGACCGCGCCTTCTCCTTGGTGCAGCTGATGAGCGGCGCCACGCCCGAGGAGCGCAAGGCAACCGCGGCGGGCCTGTTCAACTCGACTTACGCCCTTACCGTCTCGGACACGCCCGCCGTCACCTCCTCGATCGCCGGTGACGACGAACTGGCCGAACTCGAGGATATTCTCGTCGGCCGGCTGTCGAAGTTCGGCATCACCGATGCGCGCGTGCGGCGCGATCCGGCAACGCGTGAGGCCGACGACGCCAGCGGCACAGCATCCGGCCCCGATATCGGCCAGGTCGAGCGCGACCTTCTGGTGCTCGCCGCCGATTTCGCCCAGAGCGACAAGCTGACGGCCTCCTTGCGCTTCGCCGACGGCCAGTGGCTGAACTTCACCGAGCCGATCACGCCGGTCGGCCCGATCCTGAGCTTCGACAGCCTGCCGCTCTATTCGCTGATCGCCGGCCTGGTGGTGATCATGTCGATCTGGTCGCTGCGCCGGCTGACCGCGCCCTACCGGATGATGGAAACCGCCGTGAACCGGATCGGCAAGGACCTGAAAAGCCCGCCGATCGCCGAGTCGGGCAGCCGCGAGGTGCGGGCCGCCGCCAGGGCGATCAACGCCATGCAGAAGAGGCTGCGCGAATATGTCGAGGACCGCGAACATCTCGCCGCGGCGCTTGCGCATGATTTGCGCACGCCGATGACGCGCATGCGGCTGCGGCTCGAACTGTTGCGCAAATCGGCGGTTCGCGAGGCGCTGGCCCATGATCTCGCCGATGTCGAAAGCATCGCCAGTTCCGTGATCGACTTCGCCACTTTCGAGGTGAACGAGGAGAAGGCCGAGCGCATCGACTTCTGGTCACTCGTGGAATCGATCGCCGACCCCTATCCGGAGGTCTCGTTCGACAATGACGACACCCGTTCGCGCGGCCTGATCTGCATTGCGCGGCCGGTGGCGCTCAAACGCTGCGTAACCAATCTGGTGCAGAACGCCGTCACCTACGGCAAGAAGGCACATCTCAGCCTGCACCGCTCGGACGGCACGATCACGCTCACCATCCGCGACGAAGGGCCTGGCATACCGCAGGCGCAGATCGATGCCGTCTTCGGCTCCTTCGTGCGCCTCGAACAGTCCCGCAACCGCCAGACCGGGGGCCTCGGCCTGGGACTCACCATCGCCCGCAACATCGCGCGCGCCGCCGGCGGCGAGATCCGCCTGTCCAATCATCCGGACGGTGGGCTGGTAACGGAGCTGCGCCTGCCGCAGGCGACCTGAACCGCTCTATCTTCTCAACACCGCGCTCAGCACATCCCTGATGCCGATGGCGCCGACGAAGCGCGACTGGTCGTCGAACAGCGCCACGGGGGCCGTCTGCGAGCGGTGCATGGCCAGCATCACGGTTTTCAGCGACGTGCCGGGATTGGCCCAGAACACTTGCGCAGCTTCCTCCGACTGGGCCTCGACATCGGCGCAGGACACCCAGACCGCCGGCTTGCCGTCGCGTTCGGCCGCCGCCACCAGGCCGTGATCGTCGATCTTGAAGCGCGTCGTCTTGCGCCGGTCGAGCCACACCCAGCCATTGTCGCCGTGCTCGAGGTCGCGGCGGTCGCGCATCACATTCCAGGCGGTCAGCACCGAGAGCGGATTCACATTGGCGATGAAGTCGCGGACATAGTCGTTGGCGGGTCGCAGCACGATGTCTTCCGGCGCGCCGGTCTGGACGATGCGCCCGCCCTCCATGATGGTGATGTGGCTGCCGATCTTCAGCGCCTCTTCCAGGTCGTGGCTGACGAAGATGATGGTTTTCTTCAGCTCGGCCTGCAGCTGCAGCAATTCGTCCTGCAGCTTGGTGCGGATCAGCGGGTCGAGCGCCGAGAACGGCTCGTCCATCAACAGGATCGGCGCCTCGGTGGCGAAGGCCCGCGCCAGGCCGACGCGCTGCTGCATGCCGCCCGACAGCTCGTGCGCGTATTTCTTCGACCACTGGTCGAGATTGACCAGCTTGAGCTGCTTGTGAACGCGCTCCTTGCGCTCGGCGTCCGGCACGCCGGCAAGTTCGAGGCCGAGCCCGACATTTTCCTCCACCGTGCGCCACGGCAGCAGACCGAACTGCTGGAACACCATCGCCACCTGCTTCTGGCGCAAGCGCCGCAAGGTCGGCTCGTCGCAGGTGACGACGTCGACAATCTTGTCGCCGTCCTTGACCAGCACCTGGCCGCGCGACACCACATTGAGCCTGTTGACGGCCCGAAGCAGGGTCGACTTGCCGGAACCCGACAGGCCCATCAGCACCGAGATCTCGCCTTCATGCACGGTAAGGCTGGCGTCGGCGCAGCCCAGCACATTGCCGGTTTTCTCCAGGATTTCGGCGCGTGTAGCGCCCTTGTCGATCATCGCAAGCGAACCGGCCTGGTCGGCGCCGAAGACGATATCGACGTTCTTGAAATCGACGGCGACGGTCATTTCTTGCCTCCAACGCCAATGCGGGTCATTCGGTCGAGCACGATGGCCAGCACGACGATGGCGAGGCCCGCCTCAAGCCCGAGATCGATGCGGCGCGAGCCGAGCGCGCGGTTGATCTCCGTGCCCAGCCCACCGGCGCCGATGAGGGCCGCGAACACCACCATCGACAGCGACAGCATGATCGACTGCGTCAGACCCGCCATGATGGTGGGCAACGCCGATGGCAGTTCCACCTTCCACAACAGCTGGTTCTTGGTGGCGCCGAACGCCTCGCCGGCCTCGATGATCGACTTCGGCACCGAGACGACGCCCAGATGCGTGAGCCTGACCGCGGTCGGGATGACGAAGATGATGGTGACGATGAGGCCGGGCGCGTTACCAAGGCCGAACAGGGTCAAGACCGGGATCAGGTAGACGAAGGTCGGCAGCGTCTGCATCAGATCGAGCACCGGCAGCATGATGCGGTAGACCTTCGGCTTGTGCGCCGCCCAGATGCCGAGCGGCACGCCGATGGCCATGGCCATGGCTGCGGCAGCGACGACCAGCACCAGCGTCTGCACGGTCTGCTTCCACAGGTTCTGGTTGATGATGAAGATCAGGCCGAGGAAGACGCCGATGGCGAGTGGCCGCGAGCGCTGCAGCAACCAGGCGATGACGGCGATAACCAGCGCCAGCAGCACCGGCGGCACCATCAGCAGGAGGTCGACCAGCCCGTCGAGAATGAAATTCAGACCGTTGGAGAAGGCTCTGAAGATGGTGTCGAAATTATCGGTCAGGAACCCGAAAAAGGACTTTCCCCAGGCGCCGATCGGGATCTTGTGATCGACCATGAATTTGGAAATCGGATCCATCTCACCCCTCTTCCACCAGGGCTCTGCCTTCGGCCCCGCGCTGTCGCAACGTCATCTTGTCACAGGATGTGAAAAAGGGCAGCCCTTTGTCAAACGGCTGCCCATCTTCATCCGGTCATGCCGGATGCGAAGTCGGCTCAGCTTCCGAGCGCTGTCTTGACCGCCGCCGCGGCGTCACCGCCGTCGAAGGTGGTCACGCCGGCGATCCATGGCTTGACCGCGTCCGGGTTCTTCTTCAGCCAGTCGGTGGCGACCGTCTGGGCGTCACCGCCCTTGAGGATCGCGTCCATCATCTGGCCTTCCATGTCCAGATTGAACTTCAGGTTGGCGATGAACTTGCCCGCATTCGGGCACTCGGTGGTGTAGCCCTTGCGCACATTGGTGAACACGGTGGCCGCGCCGAAACCGCTATCGCCCATGCCGTCGAGATAGGTGATCTTCATGGCGCCCATCACCGGATGCGGCGTCCAGCCGAGGAAGGCGATCCACTCATTGTTCTTCATCGACTGCTCGGCCTGCGTCAGCATGCCGGCCTCCGAGGATTCGACCAACTCGAAGCCCTCGAGATTGTCCTTCGGGTTCTTGATCATGTCGAGGATGATGCGGTTGCCGTCATTGCCGGCTTCGATACCGTAGATCTTGCCGTTGAACTTGTCCTTGAACTTGCCAAGGTCGGTCAGCGACTTGACGCCGGCGTCCGCGACATAGGTCGGCACGACGATGCCGTAGCCGGCGCCGGTCAGGTTCGTGCTGATGGTCTCGACCGAGCCATCGGCGGTGTAATCCTTGATGTCGTTGGTCATCGACGGCATCCAGTTGCCGAGGAAGACGTCAAGGTCCTTGTTCTTCAGGGAAGCCATGGTCACCGGCACCGACAGCTGGATCACCTTCGGCTCGTAGCCGAGCGCGGTGAGCAGCACCGAAGCGAGACCGGTGGTCGCCTGAATGTCGGTCCAGCCGACATCGGAAAGACGCACGGTCTTGCAGCTTTCGGCATCACCGGCGAAGGCGGCGCTCGTGGACAACAAAGCCGCCAGGCCGAGGCCGGCGACGAAGGAATTCATACGCGACATAGACAGTCTCCCATTGTGATTCTTTGGCGAAGCGTGGAAACGGTTTCTCTGCCCGCCTTGTTTCGTCAGCCAAACACCATTCTGGTGTAGTTTCAAGCGTTAAGGCAATCACGATCAACGGCGCGGACTGGCCAATCAGCGACACGGCTGACGCTTTTGTCACGCCGCTTATCTTTTTCAGCGGCGAGCCGGCTTTTTCAGGGGAATGCGCCAGCGGCCCCTCCCCGCTTTGGGCCAAGTCGGCTTAAAAGAGCGGCATGGCCAAGCTCTACTTCAACTACGCGACGATGAATGCCGGCAAGACGACGATGCTCTTGCAGGCCTCGTATAATTATCGCGAACGCGGCATGACGACGATGCTGTTCGTCGCCGGCCATTACCGCAAGGGCGACAGCGGCCTGATCTCGTCGCGCATCGGGCTGGAGACTGAAGCCGAGATGTTCCGCGACGGCGACGACCTGTTCGCCCGCGTCGCCGAACATCACGACCATACGACCGTGCACTGCGTCTTCGTCGATGAGGCGCAGTTCCTCGACGAAGAGCAGGTCTGGCAATTGGCCCGCATCGCCGACCGGTTGAACATCCCGGTCATGTGTTACGGCCTGCGCACCGATTTCCAGGGCAAGCTGTTTTCCGGCTCGCGCGCGCTGCTGGCGATCGCCGATGATCTGCGCGAGGTGCGCACCATTTGCCGCTGCGGCCGCAAGGCCACGATGGTCGTGCGCCTCGGCCCGGACGGCAAGGTGGCCCACCGGGGCGAACAGGTGGCGATCGGCAAGGATGTCTATGTCTCGCTCTGCCGCCGTCACTGGGAAGAAGAAATGGGCCGCGCCGCGCCCGACGATTTCATCGGCTTCATGAAATCCTGACCCTGCTTCCCTGCGACTCGCGTCAGGCCGCAGAGACGCGCCTCAGCGGAAACCGCCAGCCCAGCCGGACACCGAGTGTCGCCACGGCGATCAGCGCCATGCCGGCGGCCTGCGCCTGCCCGAGCGGATGCCCGTAGATCGCCCAGTCGATGATGATGGCAACGACCGGATAGATGAAGGTGATGATGCCGATCACCGGCGTCGTCAGGCGCGGAAAGGCCGAGTTCATCAGCACATAGGCAATGCCGGTGTGCAGCACGCCGATGCTGGCCAGCCAGCCCCATGCATGCACGGGAACATGCTGGCCGATATCGGCGAAGGGCGCGAGCATGACGATCCCGACGATCGTCTGGCAAAGCACGGTGACCTCCGAGCGCTGCCGGCCCAGGCCCTTGGCGAGGATCGTCGCCACCGCATAGAGCAGCGCGGCGACCAGCGTCAGCGCGATGCCCAGCGCCCATGCCGTGCTGGCCTGCGCATGCGAAACCACCAGCCCGCTGGCCAGCACGACGCCAAGGAACGCGCCAAGCATCCACAGCATCTGGTCGAGCGAGATACGCTCCTTGAGGAAGACCACCCTGATGATGACCACGAAGAACGGCTGCACGTGATAGACGATCGTCGTCGTGGCGATCGACGTCATGGCGAAGCCGGCGAAGAAAGCCGTCCAGCTCAGCACCATGCCGGCGCCGGCAAGTGCAGCCAGCGCGAGGCGGGACGGCGACAGCGTCCTGTCCGGCAGATAGCCCCGCAGCAGGCACCATGCGCCGAGGAACATGGCGCCGAACACGCAGCGCCAGAACACGATCGTCACGGGATGAAGCCCCGCTTCCGTGACAAAGGCGCCAACCGTGCCGGCTATCGTCATCGCCAAGGCCAGGCTCGCGGCCGGAAAACGGGAAGTTGGCAGGTCCTTCATCGAAAATCCCTCAGACGGGCGAAACCCATCTGGCCACCAGTATAGCTTTCACACAAGCGAATAGATTTGGAGCAAGCTATTCGATATGCTGATAGCGCCATGGCTGCTCCGCTTGACCTCAACCTCCTGAAAACCTTCGTCGCCGTCGTCGAGAGCGGCAGCCTGTCCAATGCGGCGCCCCGGGTCGGCCGCAGCCAGTCGGCGGTCAGCATGCAGATGCAGCGGCTGGAGGAGATGGTGGGCAACCAGCTTCTGGTGCGCGGACCGAGAACGGTTACCCCCAACGCCATCGGCGAGGATTTTCTCATCTATGCGCGCCGGCTGCTGAAGCTGTCGGATGAGGCCTGGGCGAGCGTCACGCGGCCGAAGGAGACGGGCAGCGTGCGTCTTGGCGTGCCGGACGATTACGCTGCCTTCCTTCTGCCACCTGTCCTATCGCGTTTTGCCGAGGATCACCCGCTGGTGACGGTGGAACTGATCTGCGAACAGTCGACCGCGCTGGTGAAAACCCTGGCGGAAGGACGGCTCGACCTGGCGATCGTCACTCGCTTGCCGGACCAGCCGCTCGACGTCATCCGGCTTGAGCGTTTCGTCTGGGTCGCCTCGCCGAACCATGTCGCCTGGCAGACCGATCCCTTGCCTGTCGCCCTGTTCGAGCCCGGCTGTGCCGCCAGGATGAATGTCCTGCAGGCGCTTGGCGAAGCTGACCGGTCTTACCGTTGCACCTATTCCAGCGCCTCCCTGCTTGGCCTGATCGCGGTCGTGCAGGCCGGGCTCGCCGTCGCCGGCCTGGCGCAGCGCAGCGTACCGCCATCGCTGCGCATCATCGGCGGCAATGAAGGGCTTCCCGTGCTGCCGGATCTCGAGATCGGCATCCTGCGCAACCCGCTGTCGAGCACGCCGGCGGTCGATCGGCTGCATGATTTCCTGCGCCGCGACCTCGCACAGCAAGCCTGAGATCATCGTCTCCGCACGGGATTGGGTGCGACCGGCCCACTCGCCGCGGTGCAGCGTTTGTTAAGGCCTTGGTCCTATAAGGCCGTCAGCCAGAGCTCTCCGGGGTCAGCCATGCTTCGAGCCGTTTCCTCAGCCAGCCTTCTTCTCATTGCCACCTCCATTGCCGCCCATGCCGGCGGCGACCCGGTGCAGGGCAAGCACGTCTTCAACCGCTGCATGGCCTGCCATGAGGCGGCCACCGACCGCGACAAGGTTGGCCCGCATCTCAAGGGTGTCGTCGGCCGCACCGCGGGCACCGCGGAAAGCTTCCTTGGCCATTATTCCGAAGCCATGAAGAGTGCGGGCGCTGCCGGTCTCGTCTGGGACGAGGCAAATCTCACCGAGTATCTCAAGGCCCCTAAGCTCAAAGTTCCCGGCAACAAAATGGCTTTTGGTGGTCTGACGAATGATGACGACGTCGCCAATGTCATCGCCTATCTGAAGGCCGATCCGAAGCCCTGAGTGCGCGTCGGTGCGGTGCGGCCGCACTGATATGTTTGCCTGCAACCGGTTCAATCCCCTGCCGAATTCAGCATTTCCGCGTCGGCCGGGGCTGACTGTCTTGCCGGCATGAAAGTTCAATGACAGCTGAACTAGTCCCGACTGACCGGCTAATCACGCCATGACCACACCTGCATTGTCTTTCAAGGCCTTGGCGGATTCTTTTGTTTTCACACGACCCTTGTCTTCACGTCTTTCAATCCCCGGATGCCCCACATATATTCGCCGCTGTTCGCAATCAGCGACCGGAAGCCGAAGCGGGAGGCCCCTATGGCGACATTGCAGAATTTCGACGCCGAAATTGCCAAGACCAAGCAGGTCGTCCAGGACATGCGCACCAAGATCGAGCAGTCCGGCACCGTGCTCGACACGCTTGCCACCGCTGACAAGAAGATCGGCGACGCCAATTTCGACATCGAGAACGCCCGCATCGAGGACGTGCTGAAGCAGCAGAAGGTGATGGAAGGCAACATTGCCGACCTGATCATCGGCCTCGAGGACGCCACCAACGTCTTCGGCGCCGAGTTCGAGAGCATGAAGAACTACACCGGCTGGGAAAACTTCGTCGGTGTCTTCTCTAGCCAGCGCAAGCAGCGTATGCGCACCGACCGCGTCCGCAACATGTCGCTGGCCGGCAATCTGCAGGAACTTCTGGCCAAGTCCGACACCATCGTCGGCATCTTGAAGGCGCAGAAGGAGGTCCTCGACCAGCGCTACAAGACCTCCGAGACCAGCCTGTCGCAGGTGATCGAGCGCCGCAAGACCACCATGTCGAACCTCGAAGCCGTGCAGAAACGCATCGAGGAACTCAACCCGATGCTGCTCGACATCGAAAACAAGATCGCCGCCTCGACCAGCCAGAAGGACCGCACCCAACTTGAGGGCGAACGCTCCAAGCTCGCCACCGAATACAACGAGAAGCAGGCCAAGGAGCAGGAACTGCTGGCCGAAAGCCAGACGCTCGAGCGCTACACCTCGATGTTCCAGACCTTCGTCGATTCGCTCAACAACCAGATCGCCGCGCAGTCGACGCTGATCAACAAGCTGACCATCGATACCGAGCAGCGCATCGTGCTCTACAAGGCGCTGGAAGATTCGCTGAAGACCGCCGCGCAGCAGGACGTCGCCCACAAGATCAACACGCTGGGCAGCCAGGTCGACAACACGGCGGAAGAAACCATGGCCGGCATCGGCGCCGCTTCGCAGAAGCACATTGGCGACCTGCTCGAAATGCACGAGAAGAACATGGTCGCCAGCGCCGATATCCAGCGCCGCAAGAAGCTCGCCGACGATGCCTTTGCCCGGCGCTTCGACGAGGTGCTGAAGAAGCACAATTCGGCCAACTACGTGCAGTCATAATTGCCGCGCGCACCGGTGCGACAATCCCAGGGCTGACAGAATGACCCCCGAAAACGACGCGGCGGCGCGGTATTTCTCGGCAATCACGGCCGCGCTCAGCGGCCTTGAAGTGTTCATGCGCGACGACCGCTCGCCGCTTTACCGGCACGGCATCGTCGCAAAGATCGTTGCCGAGTACATCGCCCGGCTCGACAAGTCCTTTGGCTGCTGGCGCAACCGGCTGGGCTTCATGGACACGTTCCGCATTTCGCGCGCCGAAAGCGGTTTTCCGGTGTTCCAGAACCTGCTCGAACTGGAAAACGACCGCCGCCAGGCCGACAGCCGGCTCGCCAACATCCCGCTGGCCGGAGAGCTGCGCGAGGAGATGGCCGACTTCATCCTGCGCCACAAGGAGTTCCCCGAGGCGCTGCAGAAGTCGATGGCCGAGCGTCTCTATCTCGAGGACGTCAAGAGCGAGCAGACTTTCGGGCCGTTCACGCTGGCGCAGACGGCCAAGGTGTCGGTCAATCCGAAGACGGCGTTGCCCTACTATCTCGTCCATTGGGCGACCTTCGACGGCAGCGCCAACTTGCCGCTGGTCTACATGGTGACGGTGGAGGATTCCTCCGAGAACATGGTCCGCCAGCTCGTCGACCGGAACGGCAAGCTCAACGACAAGGTCGACATCCCGCTGCCGGTCGACGGCCTGCTCAATCCCGAGCTCGCCCACCGTTTCGACGATTTCACCGAGAAGAACTCCGCCTACACGCTTTCGCCGGCGACGATTGCCGTAAACCTAGACAAGGATTTCGAGCCGCTGCACCCCAAGCAGTTGCGCCGCGTCGTGCTTGGCCCGTTCTATTCCGCGGGCATTACCGACAACAATTCGACGGTGACCGAAGTGCTGGCCAAGGTGCGCAAGCCGGAAAACGCCTGGCTGCTGACCTGGACCATCCAGGAGGTCTATTCCAAGGGCGAGAAGCCCGGCCGGAAGGGGCTGTTTTCCAGCGAGAAGACGACGCAGGAATTCTTCATCAACACCGACGACCTGGAAGCCGCGCGCCAGGGCGTGTCGAGCTACGAAAACCACGCACTGATCCCGCACGAGGCCTACCAGGCGCTCTACGCCGCCGGCGAAGCACAGAAGATCTTTGGCGGCTACAAGGTCCACATCCTGTCGAACGGACAGGTCATTTCAGACGTCTGACCGTAACACCACGGAGCATCCTTCATGGACACCGGCCTGACCACCATCCCGGAAGCGGCGATCGAGAAGCACCGCGCCACCGCGCAGAGCTTCATCACCCGCATCGTCGTGCTGGAGGACCCGTCGCGCGAATCCGGCACGGCGCTGGCCGGCACCAACCGCCGCTTCGTCTCCACCGTCTCGGTCGGCTCGGTGCGCCGCACGCGCGAGGTAGAGCTGTCGAGGACCGTCGGCGCCGTCCATCCCGACGACCAGCTGCTGACCATCCCGCAGCACACGCTTCTGTTTCGTGCCCGGCGCGGTACGGCGATTGCGCTCGCCATATCGGATGTCTTCGCCGAAGGCTCCGACCTCGAAAGCCTGCAGGCGAAGAACGCCCGCGCCCCGCTGGAGGGCGACGAGGCGTCGACCTTCAAGAAGCTGCTCTCAGCGTCGGCCTACATCTCGGCCTTCAGCCTGGCATCCTACCTGTTCCAGCTGATCGACAGCGACGGCGAGGCGCCCAACGACATCCCCGAACCCGACTTCCTTTTCGACACGCCGCAGGATGCGGTGAAGTCGATCCTCGCGCGCCTCGACAAGGCGATCGCGGGCTCGAAGGACGATGCCGACCTGGCGACCAGGGCACGCGCCTTCGCCCGCGTCGCCATTGACGGACTGCTGGCCAGAAAAGGCCGCTTCGACGGCATCGGCCCGTTCGAGAACGCCCATATCCGCATCGATGCCGACGACTTCACCCTCGACGGCTTCGACGTCGCGCCCCGCAAGCGGTCGAAGCCGCTGGTGATGACCTTCAAGAAGCCGGAAGAAGTCGTCGGCAACCACATCGCCAAATACCAGTCGGTCAAGCTCGCCAAGATGCTGATGGCCTATGATTTCGAGCGCGAGCTGAACCCGTTCGTCGAACTCGGCGGCTTCCTGTTCACCTTCATCGGCGACGGTGCGCCCGGCACCGGCAAGACGACGCTGATCCAGATGATCGCCGGCCTGGTCAACGGCTACTGCCAGGTCGCCGGCTATCCCTTCGCCTACGAGAATTTCGGCGTCGACCAGATCTCGTCCTATCAGGGCAAATCGGGTCAGAACTGCCGCCAGTTCATCAACAATGTGCTCAACCCGCGCGTCATCGGCTTCGGCACCATCGACGATATCGACCAGGTGGCGGCGCGCCGCTCCGACGACCGCGCCTCTGCCGGCCAGCAGGAAATCACCGGCGTCCTGATGGATGCCTTCGCCGGCGCTTCAACCGTGGTGCGCGGCAACTGCTCGTTCGGCATGTTCTCCAACTATCCCGAAAATGTCGACGACGCGCTGCGCCAGCGCGCCGGCGCCCGCTGGCTGGTCGACGGCCCGCAGACCCGCGACGACTATATCGACATCTTCGTGCTGCTCGCCGGCAAGAACCACGAAATCCCTCTGGGCAAGCACGAGCTCTACGCCGCGCAGGAAATCCAGCGCGCCGTGACCGAAGCCTATGAGGAGCATGAGAAGCCGCAGGAAGACGGCCTGATGAAGGTCTACGAGCGCTACATGAAGGACAATGGCGCGCCCAAGACCTTGGCCGACATCGGCACCTACCTGCACCTGATCAAGGACGCCGAGCCGCGCTTCACCGGCCGCGCCATCAAGAACGTTACCGACGCCATCAAGATGCGCGCCATGGACATTGAGCTTCCCGACGACTGGTTCGAGAAGCCGGAAGCCTTCATGCACAAGAGCTATGACGAGAAGAAAGCCATGATCGAGGAACTGCGCGGTCCGTTCTCGATGGACATGGTCATGCAGGAGATCAACCGCTACGCCGATTCCGAGTTCCGCTATTCCGACAAGTCCGACGACGCCGCCGTGGAAAAGCTGCTGCGCGACGCGCGGCTACGCGAGCGGGCGGCGCGCGAGATGGAGGAGATGAAGAAGAAGGGGCTTTGGAATGCGTGAGCCACACCGGCCTTTCCTTCTCCCCGCGAACGGGGAGAAGGAAAGATGAGCCACCCCGCCAAAAAACCCGACCTCTTGCGCGACAACGAGCTCATCTACGGCCGGCTGCTCACCGTCGACGAGCCGCATCTCATCCAGCGTTACAACAAGGCGCTGGCCGCCTTCGGCCTGCCTCCCACCAAGCTGAAGAGCTTCCAGATCGACCGCACCGGCTTCTCGCCCGAGATCGCCGACGAATGCGGCGACCCCGACTATCTCGACCCCAACGAGGTCAATCGCCGTTTCATCATCCTGACGCCGTCGCAGATCGACCTGCCGGTGGTGCACACGGCCTTCTCCAACACCTCGCAGCTGATGTTCGAGTTCATGTCCAAGAACCAGCGCGCCATCGACGCGCTGACGATCAAGGATGTCATCTACGGCGAGATCGAGGATTCCGTTCCCAAGGTCAACGACATCGAAGACCTGCTGTCGATCAACCAGGTTGAGTTCAAGGTGCTGTCAGCCGAGGACGTGCTGGGTAAGGCCGCTGAACTCGGCAAGCTTGTCGACCGGCTGAGGCAGGAGCCCGACGCCTGGCGCGACAACGCCATGCTGACCCGCATGGTGGAGCTGGCGAAAATCTGCGGCGACATCCGCGAGAACGCGCTGGTGCCCGACCAGGTGATCTTCCGCCACAATGCCTACTGGACCAGCCATTTCGGCGGGCTCTACGTGTTCGTCGATCCCGACATGACGACGGTGATCAGCGATCCGGCGGCCCCGGGCTTTCGCCGCTCGCGGCCGTGGCAGGTGAGCTATCTCTCGATCAACGACGCCGACAAGGTCTTCAAGTTCCTGGCCAGCACCGGCCGCATCGAACTGCCGCGCGCCTCCTGGATCGAAGCGTCCGGCTATCTCGAGCACCGCGCCGAGATGGTGGTGCGCGCGCTGATCCGCGACGCCGAGCCAAACCGCAACCTGACCGATGTCGACAAGGTCTGGCTACAGACTTGGATCCAGAGCCATGCCGACCTGATCACCAAGGACGGCAATTTCCCTTTCCTCAACGCCGCCAAGCGCGAAATCGCCCAGCTTGGCCATCTCAAGATCGAGGATGTGTTCCCGCAGCAGCGCTTCCTTGTGGTCCGCGCCAAGCCGGACCATCCCGACGCCTGGCTGACCAACCGGCTGATCTCGGATTTCGTGCCGAGCGACTTTGTCTCGCGCTACATCTTCAACAAGCAGGGCTTCTACAAGGACTATGACGGCTTCAGCGACGCCTGGAGATCGCATGTTGTGGACGTTCTGAAAACCACATATTTGAAGGACAAGGTGGCGTTTCGCACACGCCTCTACGGCCTGACTGACTAGAACGAAATGAGCTGTCATTTCGTTCTAACTTGTTGTTTTGGCGCATGATGTTATCCAAAAAGTCTGCAACTTTTTGGCATCATGCTTTGAGGGGGTGACACAGCCATGCTCGATCCGATCGTCAATTTCTTCACCCGGATTTTCCAGTGGATCGGCCGCGGCATTGGCCTTCTGATTGGCGCCATCCTGTGGCCGTTCCTATGGGCCGGCCGCTGGTACACGCAGCGTGGCTGGATCCTCAAGGCCGTGCTCGGCCTGGCCCTGTTGGTGCTGATCGGCCTCTACGCCAACTTCTTCTATGCCACCCAGTGGTGGAACAATTTCAACCCGAACTATCCGGACACCTACACGTTCGAGAAGCGCAATGTTTCCGCCGGCGAGCAGGTGGCCGCCGGCACCGGCACCGACACGGCCAAGACCTGCGGCAACTCCGGCATTGCCCAGATCGCGGCCGATCTGACCGACTTCAACGTCAACCAGAATGCCTGGATCTCGTCGATGATCCTCTACAAGCTCGGCCTGTTCGGCATCGACTGGGACAACACGCCGTGGATGGACAACAAGGCGTCGTTCCAGCGCGGCATCAACCAGGCGGTGCGGCGCACGGCGACCGAACTCGCCGACAATCTCGGCCGCGTGCGCACGACCTCGCAGATCGATGCCGATCTGCAGGATGCGCGCGGCAATCTGCAGTTCGACGAATACACCTGGTATTTCGGCGTAAGCCCGTTCGGCCCGAAGACGCCGACCCCGAGCTACTATCGCGACGCCGTGCGCAAGCTGCGCTCATTCAATGCCCGCCTCGCCACCTGCCAGGCCACTTTCGATGCCCGCGCCGACAATCTGAAGCAATATATCGACCGCATCGCATCGGACATTGGCTCGACCTCCGCCATCCTCAAGGAGCGTGCCGAGAACCACAACAATGGCTGGTTCGATACGCGCGCCGACGACCGCTACTGGTTCGCCTATGGCCAGCTCTATGCCTATTATGGCCTGATGAAGGGCGCGCAGGCCGACTTCGAGGACGTCATCAAGGAAAAGCACCTGCAGAGCCTGTGGGACACGATGGACGCGCAATTTGTCTCGGCCCTGCGCATACAGCCGTTCATCATCGCCAATGGCCGCGAGGATGGCTGGCTGCTGCCGACGCATCTGACGACGATGGGCTTCTACATCCTGCGCGTGCGCTCCAACATGGTCGAAATCAGCAACGTCCTGACGCAGTAGCGTTCGGTTGTCGCGGTTCCAGCGATGGCGAATTTGCGCCGTCGCCTCTGTCGCATTCCGTGCATTGTGCGGCTGTTTTGAGACGGCGGAAACGCCGCCGCTCTGGCTTCTATACGGCGCGGCAAGCGGAGCCAGAAAGAACCGAGGACAGGTCGGCCGGCCGCACAAGAATTTTCTCTATAGGAAACATAGTTGCATGGAAGTTGACGCCACGGCAGCGACAGGGTTAGAACATGCCCGCGCGCCCGGTTCCAACCTGCATGCGATAGAGATCAACCCCGTCCCCTCCACCGTTCAATCCAGAGGAAAGCCGTCATGGCCGAAGTGAAGTCCGACATCGAGATCGCGCGCGCCGCCAAGAAAAAGCAGATCCAGGAGATCGGCCAGAAGATCGGCATCCCGACCGAACATCTGCTGCCCTATGGCCACGACAAGGCCAAGATCTCGGCCGAGTTCATCAAATCGGTGAAGGGCAACAAGGACGGCAAGCTGATCCTGGTCACCGCCATCAACCCGACGCCTGCCGGTGAAGGCAAGACCACCACCACCGTCGGCCTCGGCGATGGCCTCAACCGCATCGGCAAGAAGGCGATCGTCTGCATCCGCGAAGCCTCGCTCGGCCCGAATTTCGGCGTCAAGGGCGGTGCTGCCGGCGGCGGCTACGCACAGGTCGTGCCGATGGAGGACATGAACCTCCACTTCACCGGCGACTTCCACGCCATCACCACCGCCCACAATCTGCTTTCGGCCCTGATCGACAACCACATCTACTGGGGCAATGAGCTCGGCATCGACACCCGCCGCGTGGTGTGGCGCCGCGTCATGGACATGAACGACCGGGCGCTGCGCGAAATCATCTGCTCGCTCGGCGGCGTCGCCAACGGCTTCCCGCGCGAGGCCGGCTTCGACATCACCGTCGCCTCGGAAGTCATGGCCATCCTGTGCCTTGCCACCGACCTGAAGGATCTGGAAAAGCGCCTCGGCGACATCATCGTCGCCTACCGCCGTGACAAGTCGCCGGTCTATGCCCGTGACCTCAAGGCCGACGGCGCCATGGCCGTGCTGCTGAAGGACGCCATGCAGCCCAACCTGGTGCAGACGCTGGAGAACAACCCGGCCTTCGTCCATGGCGGCCCGTTCGCCAACATCGCGCATGGCTGCAACTCGGTCGTTGCCACCACCACGGCGCTGAAGCTCGCCGACTATGTCGTCACCGAAGCCGGTTTCGGCGCCGACCTCGGTGCCGAGAAATTCTTCGACATCAAGTGCCGCAAGGCGGGCCTCAAGCCGGCGGCCGCCGTCATCGTCGCCACCGTGCGCGCCATGAAGATGAATGGCGGCGTCAAGAAGGAAGACCTCGGCAAGGAAAACGTCGAGGCGGTGAAGAAGGGCTGCGCCAATCTCGGCCGCCACATCGAAAACATCAGGCAGTTCGGCGTACCGGCGGTGGTCGCCATCAACCACTTCTATTCCGACACCGACGCCGAAATCCAGGCGATGAAGGACTATGTCGCCTCGATGGGCGAAGAGGCGGTCTTGTGCAAGCACTGGGCCAAGGGCTCGGCCGGCATCGAGGAGCTCGCCAACAAGGTGGTGGCGCTGGCCGAATCCGGCGCCTCGCAATTCGCGCCGCTCTATCCCGACGCCATGCCGCTGTTCGAGAAGATCAACACCATCGTCCAGCGCATCTATCGCGGCTCGGAAGCGATTGCCGACAAGTCGGTGCGCGACCAGTTGCACGCCTGGGAGCAGGCGGGCTACGGCAACCTCCCGGTCTGCATGGCCAAGACCCAGTACTCCTTCTCGACCGACCCGAACCTGCGCGGCGCGCCGACCGGCCACACCGTGCCGGTGCGCGAGGTCAGGCTTTCGGCGGGCGCCGGCTTCGTCGTCATCATCTGCGGCGAGGTCATGACCATGCCCGGCCTGCCCAAGGCGCCGTCCTCGGAAAAGATCTTCCTCAACGAGATGGGCCAGATCGAAGGCCTGTTCTAGAACCCTTCAAAATCGCAAATGCCAAAGGGCGCCGCAGCGATGCGGCGCCCTTTTTGTTTGCAGAACGGCCTAAGCCGCGTTGCGCGCCAGCGCCCGCTGGTTGGAGGCGTAGATCGTGTCGCGCTCCGGCAAGGCGCCGGTCTTCAGGCATTCCGTCCATTCGGCGGTCTTCAGCACCGCGGCGAAGCGCGACTGCAGGATGATCGTGACCACGCGGTGGATCTCCTCGGCCGAGGCATAGCCGGCGCTGTTGGCATAGGGCACCGAGCCGGTCGCGTCGGACAGGAACTCGACGGCAAAGCCCATATGCATGGCATGGATAATGGTCGACAGGTCGCAATTATGCGTCATGTAGCCGACCACCGTGAGCGTATCGATGGCGTTGGCGCGCAGCCACGCCTCGAGGTCGGTGCCGGTGAAGGCCGAGGGCAGCATCTTCTCTACATAGTGGTCGCGGCCGCGCCTGGCGATTTCGGGATGCAATTCACCGCCGTGACTGCCCTTGGCGAAGATCGGCGAGGTCTCGGGCGCCATCTGCTTGACGACCACGACCTTGATGCCGGCGGCCGTCGCAGCGTCCATGGCACGTGCCACATTGACGACGCTGTCGCGGAACGGCGGATGCTGGATGGCCAGATTGCCGCCATCATAGTCGTTCTGGACGTCGATGACGATGAGCGCGCGGCGCGGTGTGGTGTTGGCGGGGGCAGACATGGTGTTTTCCTTCCGGCTTGAATGCGATGGGCCGAAAATAAGCCATTCGATGAGCAGCCAAAAGTGGCCCGATTGACATCATTCGAAAGAATTGGGACAATCCAGCTTCCGAACCGGAAACGCCCATGACCGCCCCGATCATTGCCGCCCTCGCCTTCGATGGCATCAGCCCGTTTCATCTCTCCGTGCCTTGCCTGGTGTTCGGCGCCGATCGCACGAGGCTCGGCCTGCCGCGCTTCGACTTCCGTGTCTGCGGGGTCGAGCAAGGCATGATCCGGACCGACGCCGGGCTGAGCATCCTTGTCCCGCATGGGCTGTCCGCGCTCGACGATGCCGACATCATCATCATCCCGAGCTGGAAGGATCTCGAAGCCCCCCTTGCCAGGCCGCTCAACGAAGCGCTCGGCCGCGCGCACCGGCGCGGGGCGCTGATTGTCGGCCTGTGCCTCGGCACCTTTGCCATTGCCGCCGCCGGCCTGCTTTCGGGACGGAAGGCGACCACGCATTGGGCCTATACGGACCAGCTGCGTGTCCTGCATCCCGACATTTCGGTCGATGCCGACGTGCTTTATGTCGATGATGGCGACATCGTCACCTCCGCCGGCGTCGCCGCCGGGCTGGACTGCTGCCTGCATATCGTGCGCGCCCGTTATGGCGCCGAAGCGGCACTGCGGCTCGCGCGGCACGTCGTGCTCTCACCGCACAGGCAGGGCGGGCAGGCGCAGTTCATCGAACGCCCCGTGGCAAAGAGCGCGGATGCCGACCGCTTCACCCAGGCGCTGGACGCGGTCCGGACGACACTCAACGAGGCGCACAGCCTGGACAGCGTCGCCGAGGCCGCCGGTCTGACACGGCGCACCTTTACCCGCCGCTTCCAGAAATCGATCGGCACCAGTTTTGGCGACTGGCTGACCAGCCAGCGCATCGAACTGGCGCAACGCCTGCTGGAAGCGACGGAAAAATCGATGGACATCGTGGCCTTCGAGGCCGGCTTCGGCAGCGCCACCTCGCTGCGCCAGCATTTCGCCGCGCGGCTCCGGACATCGCCGGCGCAATATCGGCGCGAATTCTCCCGGCGGGTAGATTGGGACGAACGGGTGGCGCAGGCCTGACCGCATTGCGCCAGATCGTCAACCGCGCTTGACCGGTCGCGCCGGATTGCCGATCACCGTCTCGTTTGCAGGCACATCGCGCGTCACCACAGCGCCGGCGCCGACTATGGCGCCCTCGCCGATGCTGACGCCGCCAAGGATGATGGCGCTGCCGCCGATCCAGGCATGGGCGCCGATCTCGACCGGCCTGGCGATCTCCAGCCCCGCCTGTCGCCCGGCAGCTTCCTTGTGGTGTTCGGCGCAATAGATCTGCACATTGGGGCCAAGCAGCGTTCCCTTGCCGATGCGCACGGCTGCCGTGTCGAGGATGGTGCAGCCGGCGTTGAGGAAGACGCCATCGCCGAGAAGAATGTTGAAGCCGTAGGCGCAGTGGAACGGCGCCTCGATGCGGGCGCCCTCGCCCACGCCGCCGAGCAATGCCTTCAGGCCCGGCCCGAGATTTCCGCGCTGCCTTGGCGGCAGGCAATTGTGCTCGAACAGCGCGTCGCGCGCGAGGGCACGCAGCGCCTCCAGCTCGTCATCCAGGCAAGTGTACCATTCGCCGGCCGCCATCTTCGCGCGCTCGCTTCCAGCCATGGCGGGTCTCCGATTGACGTCCTTGCAAAGCATAGTTGCGGCCAGCAGAAAAGCGCCAAGCCAAGTACTGGTCAAATATTGGACCTATGGTAGCCTGCCGTCTCAAGGCCGTCCTGGCCTGGTGATCGAGGGGATCAACATGCTCTATCTTCTTGCACTTCTCATCGGCGTCATCGCCGGCCTGCGCGCCATGACCGCGCCTGCCGCGGTCGCCTGGGGCGCCTATCTGGGCTGGCTGCCGGTTGCCGGCACCTGGGCAAGCTTCATGGGCCATTGGGCCGCCGTCGGCATCTTCACGATCCTGGCCATCGTCGAGCTCGTCACCGACCAGCTGCCGTCGACGCCAAGCCGTAAAGTGCCGCAACAGTTCGGCGCCCGCATCATCATGGGCGCCTTCACCGGCGCGGTAATCGGCGCGACCGGTGGTGCCACAATAGGCGGCCTGATCGCCGGCGCCATCGGCGCAGTCATCGGCACGTTGGGCGGCGCCGAAGCGCGCGGCCGGCTGGCGGCCGCCTTCGGCAAGGATCCGCCCGCTGCCTTCATCGAGGACGCGGTGGCGATCATCGGCGGCCTGCTGATCGTGGCGGCGGTGGCATGACGGCAAAAACTTTCGACGCCATCATCATCGGCGCCGGCCAGGCCGGCACACCGCTCGCCGGAAGGCTGAACGCAGCCGGCATGAGCGTGGCGCTGATCGAGCGCAAGCTGGTCGGCGGTACCTGCGTCAACACCGGCTGCATCCCGACCAAAACGATGGTGGCGAGCGCCTATGCCGCGCATCTGGCGCGGCGTGCCGCCGACTATGGCGTGACGCTCAGTGGCCCTGTAGGCGTCGACTATGCCAAGATCAAGGCGCGCAAGGACAAGGTTTCGGGCGCCTCCCGCACGGGGCTGGAAAGCTGGATCGCCGGCATGGACAAATGCACGCTCTATCGCGGCCATGCGCGCTTGGAATCCGCCAATACGGTGCGCGTTGGCGACGACCTCCTGACCGCCGGAAAGATCTTCCTCAACACCGGCGGCCGCGCTTCCGTGCCCGATTTGCCCGGCATCCACGACATCGACTATCTGACCAATTCCTCGATGATGGATCTCGAGGTCCTGCCGCGCCATCTGATCGTCGTCGGCGGCAGCTACATCTCGCTCGAATTCGCGCAGATGTTCCGCCGTTTCGGCTCGGACGTCACCGTCATCGAGAAGAGTCCGCGCCTGACCGGCCGCGAGGACGAGGACGTCTCGGCCACCATCCTGTCCATCCTCGAAAATGAAGGCATCACAGTCCATGTCGGCGCCGACGACATCGGCTTCGCCAAACAGGGCGACGATATCGCCGTGACCTTCTCGGCCGGCAAGCCGCCCGCCGTCGGTTCTCATGTGTTGCTGGCGCTCGGCCGAACGCTCAACACCGACGATCTCGGCCTCGACAGAGCCGGCGTGGCCCTCGACAAGCGTGGCGCCGTTATCGTGGACGACCAACTGCGCACCAGCGTGCCCGGCATCTGGGCGATGGGCGACTGCAACGGCAAGGGCGCTTTCACCCACACCTCCTACAATGACTACGAGATCGTCGCCGCCAACCTGCTCGACAACGACCCACGCAAGGTCAGCGACCGCATCGAGGCCTATGCGCTCTACATCGACCCGCCACTCGGCCGCTGCGGCATGACCGAGGCGGCGGTGAAGAAATCCGGACGCCGCGCGCTGGTCGGCCAGCGGCCGATGACACGTGTCGGCCGCGCCGTCGAAAAGGGCGAGACGCAAGGCTTCATGAAGATCCTCGTCGATGCCGACACCAGGGAAATCCTTGGCTGTTCGGTGCTCGGTCCCGGCGGCGACGAAGCGGTGCATTGTGTGCTCGATCTGATGTACGCCAAGGCACCGGTAGACACGCTGGCGCGCGCGACGCACATCCACCCCACGGTCTCGGAACTGCTGCCGACGATTGCCCAGGAACTGAAGCCGCTGGCGTGAAACGCTTCGAGCTGGGGACTTTCTGCATCGGTGCATTGCAGCAATGTGCATTGCGCATAGCTCGTGTCCTCGTTCAATCTCCGGATTGAACCGATTCAGTCTGGACGCCCCATGCCTCTGCCGATCCTTGCGCTTGCCATTGCGTCCTTCTGCATCGGCACCACCGAATTCGTCATCATGGGCCTGCTGCCGGAGGTCGCCGCCGACCTTCGCGTGTCGATCCCTTCGGCCGGCCTGCTTGTCACCGGCTATGCGCTGGGCGTCGTCTTCGGCGCCCCGATCGTCGCGATGGCCACCGCGCATCTGCCGCGCAAGCCGGTGCTGGTGGGGCTGGCCGCTTCGTTCGTCGTCGGCAATCTGTTCTGCGCCATCGCGCCTGACTATTGGACACTTATGGCGGCGCGTGTCTTCACCGCTTTTGGCCACGGCGCTTTCTTCGGCATCGGCTCGGTCGTTGCCGCCAGCCTGGTGCCGCGCAACAAACGCGCCAGCGCCATGGCCCTGATGTTTGCCGGCCTGACGCTTTCCAACATTCTGGGCGTTCCAGCCGGTACTGCACTTGGCGAAGCTTTCGGCTGGCGCTCCACATTCATCGCCGTGGTCGGCATCGGCTTGATCTCGGTCGCTGCCATCGCCTGGCTGGTGCCGTCGGATGTCGCCGAACCGAGCGGCGGCGGCCTGCGCGGCGAGTTGCGGGTGCTGGGCAGGCTACAGGTCTGGCTGGCGATGCTGATCGCCTCGCTGGCCTCGGCCAGCCTGTTTGCCGTTTTCACCTATATAAAACCCTACCTCACTGAAGTGTCCGGCCTGTCGACGTCTGCAGTCACCTGGGTGCTCCTGTTGTTCGGCGCCGGCATGACCATCGGCAACATCATCGGCGGGCGGCTGGCGGACTGGAAGCTGATGCCGACCGTCATCGGCACGCTGTTGTTGATGGCAGTGCTGTTCGTCGGCTTCATGCAGTTCGGCGCGATTGCCAGCGTCGCCATCGGCATTGTCTTCCTCTGGGGACTGCTCATCTTCGTCGTCGTGCCGCCGCTGCAGATCCGCGTCGTCGAGGCCGCTTCCGAAGGACCGAACCTTGCCGCCACGCTGAACCAGGGCGCCTTCAATGTCGGCAATGCCGGAGGCGCCTGGACCGGCGGCGTGGCGCTTTCGGCGGGCGTCTCCTACGCCCAACTGCCGCTGGTCGGCGCGATGCTCGCCTTGCTGGCGGTCACCGTCGCGGTGCTGTCGCAAGCGCTGGACCGGCGCGCGCCTGTCCCGCTCCAGGCTGCCGCCGAATAGACGTCGATTCGCCAAAGCGACGGAAATCTTGCGCCCATAGCGCGGCCGACTGGACCAATCGACAGCGATCCCTCAAATGGGCATGTCTTCTCGCTCTAACTGGAGAAAGTCATGCAGAAATCGATCGAACGCATCGCCGGCGACAGCGAGGGCGTTTCCTACGAATTTCCGGTGTTTCGCTTCGCCGGCGCCGACAAGGCGGCGCTATCGGCCTATCTGCAGGCCGCCCTCCATGCCGGCGAGTTGCCGGGGGTCGTCGCCATCGACGCGCTGATGCCGGCGCTGAACAAGGCCGCTGCCGAAGGCCGCATCAAGGGCGACATCACCATCGTGCCCTGGGCCAACCCGATCGGCCGCGCGCAATATCATTTCGGCGAGCATCAGGGCCGCTTTCATTTGGGCACCCGCACCAATTTCAACCGTGCTTTTCCGCTGCTCGCCGCGCCCGACGCCAAGCTCTTGCCCGACACCAGCTTTGGCGGCGCCGACCAGCGGCTGAAGTCCCGCCTGGTGCAGCTGTCGCTCGGCCACGACATCGTGCTCGACCTGCATTGCGACGATGAGGGCCTTGCCTATCTCTACATCCACACCAGCCTGTGGCCGGCCATGGCCGATTGCGCCGCCGCCATGGGCGTCGATGCGGTGGTGCTGTGGAGCGAGGACACCGACGGCACCTTCGAGGGCGCCTCGATCATGCCCTACCAGAACGTTCCTGCCGACGTGGCGAAGTTCGACCGCCGTGTCGCCACCACGGTCGAATATCGCGGCATCCTCGATGTCGATGGCGCCCTGGCCAAAGCCGACGCCGAAGGGCTCTACCGGCTGCTGGTGGCACGCGGCGTGGTCGTCGACGGCGCGCTGCCTGCGCCCGGCCCATTCAAGGGCGTCGTCGCGCCGTTGGAAAACATCGACATGATGCCCGCCCCCCGAGCTGGCGCTGTGCTCTATGACGTGAAGCCCGGCGACCGTGTCGTCAGGGGCGATCGGCTCGCCACCATCGTCCACGCGCCGGGCGAAACCGATGGCCGCGCGGAAGTGTTCGCGCCGCAGGACGGCATCATCCTGACCCGCCGCTCGCGTCGCATCATCCGCGCCGGCGAGGATCTGCTGAAGCTGGTCGGCGACAGGAAAAGCGCCGATGCCAGGTCGGGTACGCTCGAGGACTGACCTAGCCCGAAATCGCCAACCGCGCCTTGGCCTCCAGCCATTCCGCCATTTGCCGATACGGCACCGGACCGTGGCTGATGCGGGCAACGCCGAGTTCGGCCAGCCGCTGGCGCGGCGGCACATGCGCCAATGCGATGATGTTGACCGGCAGTCCTGTTGCCCTGCACAGCGCCTCGATGAGACCCTCGTCGCCAAGGCCCGGCGCAAAGAAACCACTCGCTCCGGCCTTTTCATAGGCATGCGCCCGCTCGATCGCCTGCTCGAGCAGCGTCTTGTCATGCGCATCGGGCTTCGCCTTGAGGAAGATGTCGGTGCGGGCGTTGAGGAAGGCCGGTATACCCGAGGCCTTGACGGCGGCCGCGGCCGCTTCGACCCGCTTCACCTGGACGGTGATGTCGTGCAGGCCGGTGCCGCCGACGATCTGGTCCTCGAAATTGAAGCCGATAGCGCCGGCCTGCAAGGCGCGCGTCACCGTCTGGGCGACGACTTCCGGCTCGACGCCGTAGCCGCCCTCGAGGTCCATGGTCACCGGCAGGTCGACCGCCTGCACGATGCGCCTGATGTTGTCGAGCGCCAGCTCCAGCGGGATTTTCTCGCCATCGGCATAGCCGAAGGCGGCCGCGACCGGCCAGCTTCCGGTGGCGATGGCCTTGGCGCCGGCCTTCTCGACGATCTTGGCCGAGCCCGGATCCCAGGCATTGTAAAGAACGATCGGGTTGCCCTTGATGTGAAGGGAATGGAACGTCCGCGCGCGCTCGGCCTGGTCGGTCATGGGTGTTTCCCGTCTTGGTATTGTCGGAAGTCCAGCCTAGCCGGGACCGCCGGCCCTGGCGATGTGCCATGAGCCCCTGAAGCGGCGGCCACCGGACAGACGTTTCAAACCTGTTGCGCATCCGGTTTTTCGCCGCTATGGATTTCGCCATGAACATGCGTTCGACCAAGACCATTTGGTGGTGGGCCTGCTGACAGCGGCCTGTTCGAACGCGCGTGCGTGAAAAGAGAGGGTGGCCGCAACGGAAAGTCCGGGCGGCCATTTGTTTTTCCAAGCCAGTCCCGGGTCCGTTGCCCCAACAAGCTGATGGAGACGGCAATGACGATGAAGGTTCTGGAAAACGGCGCTGAAAGCTTCGTGACCGCGGGTGGCATCACCATCACGCGTGAGCGCCACGACCGGCCGTATGCGGGAGCGATCGACGCCTATGTCGATGGCCTGAACTCGCGCCGGGGCGCGGTGTTTTCCTCGAATTACGAATATCCCGGCCGTTACACGCGCTGGGACACCGCCATCATCGATCCGCCGCTGGTCATTTCCGCCCGGGGCCGCGCCATGCGCATCGAGGCGCTGAACCGCCGCGGCGAGGCTCTGTTGCCGGTCATCGGCAAGACGCTGGGCGGCCTTGCCGACATCACCATCGCCGAGACGACGAAGACGCTGATCCGCCTCGACGTCGCCAAACCCGGCCGCGTCTTCACCGAGGAAGAGCGCAGCCGCGTGCCCTCGGTCTTCACCGTGCTGCGCGCCATCACCGCTTTGTTCAAAACCGACGAAGACGCCAATCTCGGCCTCTATGGCGCCTTCGGCTACGACCTCTCCTTCCAGTTCGACCCGGTCGACTACAAGCTCGAGCGCAAGCCCAGCCAGCGCGACCTCGTGCTGTTCCTGCCCGACGAGATCCTGGTCGTCGACCATTATTCCGCCAAGGCCTGGACCGACCGCTACGACTATTCGGGCGAAGGATTTTCGACGGAAGGCTTAGCCCGCGACGCAATCGCCGAGCCGTTCAAGACCGCAGACCGCATCCCGCCGCGCGGCGACCATGAGCCGGGCGAATATGCCAATCTGGTGCGGCGCGCCATGGACTCGTTCAAGCGCGGCGACCTGTTCGAGGTCGTGCCCGGCCAGATGTTCTACGAGCGCTGCGAGACGCAGCCCTCCGACATTTCGCGCAAGCTGAAATCGATCAACCCCTCGCCCTATTCCTTCTTCATCAATCTCGGCGAAAACGAATATCTGATCGGCGCTTCGCCCGAAATGTTCGTGCGCGTCAACGGCCGCCGCGTCGAAACCTGCCCGATTTCGGGCACCATCAAGCGCGGCGACGACGCGATCTCGGATAGCGAGCAGATCCTGAAACTGCTCAATTCGAAGAAGGACGAGTCCGAGCTCACTATGTGCTCGGATGTCGACCGCAACGACAAGTCGCGGGTCTGTGAGCCCGGTTCGGTGCGCGTCATCGGTCGCCGCCAGATCGAGATGTATTCGCGCCTGATCCACACCGTCGACCACATCGAAGGCCGGCTGCGCGAAGGCATGGACGCCTTCGACGCCTTCCTGTCCCATGCCTGGGCGGTCACCGTCACCGGCGCGCCGAAACTGTGGGCCATGCGCTTCATCGAGCAGAACGAAAAGAGCCCGCGCGCCTGGTATGGCGGGGCGATCGGCATGGTCAATTTCAACGGCGACATGAACACCGGCCTGACGCTGCGCACCATCCGCATCAAGGACGGCATCGCCGAGGTGCGCGCCGGCGCCACATTGCTGTTCGACAGCATCCCCGAGGAAGAAGAAGCCGAAACCGAACTGAAGGCATCCGCCATGCTCTCCGCCATCCGCGACGCCAAGACCGGCAACTCCGCCAGCACCGAGCGCACCACCGCGCGGGTCGGCGACGGTGTCAACATCCTGCTCGTTGACCACGAGGACTCTTTCGTCCACACGCTGGCCAACTACTTCCGCCAGACCGGTGCCAATGTCTCGACCGTGCGCACGCCGGTGCCGGAGGAAGTGTTCGAGCGGCTGAAGCCGGACCTGGTCGTGCTCTCGCCCGGACCGGGCACGCCGAAGGATTTCGATTGCGCCGCGACCATCAGGCGAGCGCGCGCCCGCGACCTGCCGATCTTCGGCGTCTGCCTGGGCCTGCAGGCGCTGGCCGAGGCCTATGGCGGCGAACTCAGGCAACTGCATATTCCCATGCACGGCAAGCCCTCGCGCATCCGCGTCTCCAAGCCGGGCATCATCTTCTCCGGCCTGCCCAAGGAAGTCACTGTCGGCCGCTATCACTCGATCTTCGCCGATCCGGTGCGCTTGCCCGATGATTTCATCGTCACGGCAGAGACGGAGGACGGCATTATCATGGCTTTCGAGCACCGCAAGGAGCCGATCGCGGCGGTGCAGTTCCATCCGGAATCGATCATGACGCTCGGCCACAATGCCGGCATGCGCATCATCGAGAACATCGTCGCCCATTTGCCGCGCAAGGCGAAGGAAAAGGCAGCCTGACCTCGATGGCCGAAGCCGAGAACACGATGGCGATCGCAGCCAAGGCGGCCGCGAAGCGCAGGGTCGCCAACCTTGCCTTCTGGTCGATCGTGGTCGCCTTTGTCGTGCTCGCGCTGAAGTTGGCCGCCTGGTACATTACCGGCTCCGTCGCACTTTATTCGGACGCTCTGGAATCGATCGTCAACGTCATTGCCTCGGTCGCCGCCTTGTGGGCGATCCAGGTCAGTTACAAGCCGGCCGACCAGGATCATCCATTCGGCCATCACAAGGCGGAATATTTCTCGGCGGTGCTCGAAGGCGTGCTGATCGTCGTTGCCGCGCTGTTGATCCTCAACGAGGTCTGGCGGAGCTGGCAGACGCCAGCACCACTCGAACAGCCCTGGAAAGGTCTTGCCGTCAACGGCGTCGCCACCGTCATCAATGCCTTCTGGGCCTGGATGCTGATCCGCGTCGGCCGGGCGGAGAAATCGCCGGCGCTCGTCGCCGACGGCAACCACATCATGACCGACGTCGTCACCTCGGTGGGCGTCTTCGGCGGTCTGGTCGGGGCAATCCTGACCGGCTGGCATATCCTCGATCCGGCGCTTGCCGTCATCGTCGCGCTCAACATCCTGTGGCAGGGCTGGCACGTCATCGGCTCGTCGATGAACGGCCTGATGGACCGTGCCGTCGACACGCAGGAACACATGCGCATCCGCGACGTCATCTCGGCCAATTGCAAGGGCGCGCTGGAGGTGCACGACCTGAAAACCCGCATCGCCGGCCGCGCCACCTTCATCGAGTTCCATCTGGTCGTCGACGCCGACATGTCGGTCGGCGCCAGCCACGTCATCTGCGACCGCATCGAAGACGCGCTGAAAGCCGAAATCCCCTCGGTGCGCGTCACCATCCATGTCGAGCCCGACGACGAGGCCAAGCTGCCGAAAGGCACGACGGCCGTACCGTTTGCGTGAGGCGGTTCGCCGGCGCGACCTTGGAAAATTAGTCGAAGCCTCTCGACTTCGTCATCCACGGGCGGAGCAGGAGCGAAGCTCCGTCGCGGAGACCCGAGGATCCATGCCGCGACCTAGGATGAAGCACACGGCGGAAGACAATTCTGCACCGCAGCAGCGCTCAGGAGTCCCGGCATGGATCCTATGGTCTACGCCGCGTCGCTTCGCTCCTTGCTACGCCATAGGATGACCACGCGCTGGTATTCAAGGCGCACAGGCCGATTGCGGCATTGGCACCAGCCGATAGACCTTGTCGTCCGACTTCGTCTTGCCGTCCGCTGCCTTCGAGCAGAGATCGACGATCGCCAGGCTGTTGTTGGGATTGGCCAGCATCATCGTGCCGTTAGCGCCGCGCTTGAGGAAGATTTCCTTCTGCGCGATGTCGCAGGAGAAATCGCTCATCTTCGAACTTGCGGCGCAGCGCCACTGGTCGGCTTCGCCCTGGCAGGAATAGGTCTGCGTGACCTTTCCCGACTTCAGCCTGGTGGTCACCGAAACGGCGATGTCCGCGCCGTCAGGCCAGTTGGCGACGTCACCGCCCGACGCGAAGGACGCCAGTTCCACCGGCCCGCGGAAAACCCGGATCGACTGCGTCCGCTGGTCGGGATGCGAGGCCAGATGCGCCGCGTCATAGTCGCGGCCGTAGCAGAAGGCCTGGTCGGGCTTCAGCCGCTCGCGCAGCGGGAGGCCGAGCGCCGGATCGATCGGATCGATGCGCGCGAACTCGGCCTTGCAGGTCGCGGCCGGCATCGGGTCGAGGCGGAAATTGTCGTCCTCTGTGCCCAGCGCCTGCCTGTCATATTCGGCCTTGCCGAGTTCCTCTTCCGATCCGGCATCGAGATAAAGGTCGGCCGAGACATCGGTGACAACCAGACGGCCTTTGTCATCGACCTTCAGCGAGGCCATGGTGCGGTCGCAGTCCATGCCGCAACGGATCGGCCCTGATGTGCCATCCTCGGATTCATGGTTACACCAGCCGCCGGCCCATTGCGGCGCCTTGGCGCCACGCAACGTCGTGGTGAGAAAGCCATTATAGGATGTGTCGGCGTTTGCCGTGGGCTCTTCGTTCGGCCGGCTGACCGGATCATGGCCATAGTAGAAGAAGATCCGTGCCACCTTCTGCTTCGGATGCGCCTTAAGATGGGCTGCGTCATAGACCCGGCCGAAACAGACGTCCGCCCCGCTCGGGCTGAGTTCCCTGAGCTTGAGCGTGTCGTCAGCGACGGCTGTGCCTGTCAGCAAGCCAAGCAGCGCGGCACCAAATCCGGCGCCCGCGATTGTCTTCCATTCCCTTGCCCCGAACGTCATGTGACCTCTCCTCGCATCGACAGGACGTAGCGTCAACTTATGCTAGTATTGCGGCCGCAGCCACGCAAATAGCGGTGAAATCTGAGGAGGATGCCATGCGCAGACGCGACATGTTCCGCGCGGTTCTTGCCGGAACCGGGACGTTTCTTGGCCTGCGGGCCGCGCAGGCCGCGGCGACGGAAACCCCACGGCTGAAGGTTGCCTATCATCTGAGCGATGTGGACAAGGTCAACTTCGTGCTCGGCAACATCAAGAACCACTATGAGGGCACCGGCGGCAATGCCGACATCGTGCTGGTCGTGCATGGCCCGGCCCTGGCGAGCTTCAAGTCGAAGGGCATTTCGGCCGCTATCTCCGGCCGCTTCGCCGGCCTGGTGCAGCAAGGGCTCGAGCCGCAAGCCTGCGGCAACACCATGCGGGGCATGGATATTTCGCTCGCCGACCTGCTCGATGGCTTCCATGCCGCCGACAAGGGTGGCGTCGTGAAGCTCGCGGAACTGCAAAGCCAGGGCTATGTCTATCTGCGCCCCTGAGGCTTGAACACCGGGGTGGCAAAGGCCTACGAAGGGCGGCAGACATCCCGGAGGAACAACAGTGCCAGCCACCAATACACTCAGCATTCCCGATCTCGCCGGCAAGGCGGTGCTGGTCACCGGTGCCTCGACCGGTATCGGCGCGGCCCTCGCGCTGGCCTATGCCGCGCAGAAATCCAGGGTGGCGCTGCATTACAATTCGAGCCAGGAGGCCGCCGAGAAACTCGCCAAGACCATTCGTGACAGCGGCGGCGAGGTGTTCCTCGTCCAGGGCGACTTCTCCGTTCCCGCCGACGTCGAGCGCGTCGTCGAGGACAGCGCCCAGCATTTCGGCCGCCTCGACGGGCTGGTCAACAATGCCGGCGGCATGCTCGGCCGCATACCCTACGCCGAACAGACCGAAGCGCATTACGACGCTGTGATGGACCTCAACGCGCGTTCGGTGCTGACCGCCTCGCGCAAGGCGATGCCCTGGCTGAAGAAGCAGGGCGGCTTCATCGTCAACACCTCGTCAATTGCCGCGCGCAACGGTGCCGGCGGCGGCGCCGGCCTCTACGGCTCGGCCAAGGCCTTCGTCTCCAATGTCACACGCGGCATGGCCAAGGAACTGATCGGCTTCGGCATCCGCGTCAACGCCGTGGCGCCCGGCACGATTCTCACCCCTTTCCATGAGCGCTATTCGACCGAGGAGCAGATCAAGGGCATGGTCGCCACCATTCCGCAGGGCCGCGCCGGCACGGCGGAAGACTGCGTCGGCGCTTACCTGTTCCTCTCGTCGGACCTGCTGAGCGGCTACATCACCGGCCAGGTGATCGAGGTGAATGGCGGCCAGTTGATGCCGTGACCGGCTATCTGCATACTGACGGTCCGCATACTCTTGTCGAAGACTTTGAAGGGGAGACAGCTGAATGTACGGACTGATCGGCAAGATGCGGGCGGCGCGCGGCCAGCGCGACTCGGTCATGGACGTGCTGCGCGCCAGCACCGGCGCCCTGCCGGGCTGCCTGAGCTATATCGTCGCCACCGACCCGGCCGACGCCGATGCGATCTGGGTGACCGAAGTGTGGACGGACCAGGCAAGCCACAAGGCCTCGCTGCAACTTCCGGAAGTTCAGGCGGCCATCGCCAAGGCGCGCCCCTTCATCGCCGGCTTCGAGTTCCAGGTGGAGACCCATCCGGTCGGCGGCTTCGGGTTGCCTGACGGCAAGACGGGCTGAGGCCTTCGGGCAGTTTTTTCAGCACGGCGGGGTTCGCATCGCCGTACTTGGCGTCTAAGACCGAAACATGGATTCCTCGGCGCAGCCTCCCGACCAGCTTGCCACCGAGCGCATAGCGCGTATGGGCAAGCCCTGGCAATGGCTGGTCCTGCTCACCATCTCGGCCCTGTTCGCCAGCGCGCTCGAACTGGCCGCTCTGCCGGCGGCGCTGCTGATCGGACCGATGCTGGCGGCGATCGTCGCCGGCACCAATGGCGCCACGGTGCGGGTGCCGCGCCTGCTGTTCGGCTCCGCCCAGGCCATTGTCGGCTGTCTCGTCGCCGCGTCGATCTCGGCCGACATCTTTCCCGTCTTCTATGCCGAGTGGCCGCTGTTCCTGGGCGTGGTGATTGCGACAGTCGCGGCCTCCAGCCTGCTTGGCTGGCTGATCAGCCGCTGGCGCATCCTGCCCGGCACCACCGCCGTCTGGGGCTCTTCGCCTGGCGCCGCCACCGCCATGGTGCTGATGGCCGGCGCTTTCGGCGCCGACCAACGCCTCGTCGCCTTCATGCAGTATCTGCGGGTCATCTTCGTTTCGATGACGGCGGCGATCGTCGCCAAGATGTGGATCGACACATCGGGCATCGAAGTCCCGCCCATCATCTGGTTTCCGCCTATCGATGCCCAAGCCTTCGCCGCCACGTCAGGTATCGCGCTGGTCGGCGGCCTTGCGGGGAAGCTGTGCCGGCTGCCCTCGCCCTTCTTTCTCGGCACCTTCATCTTCGGCACCGTCGTCCATCTCGGCCTTGGCGTCGAGATGCAGCTGCCGCCCTGGCTGCTGGCAATCAGCTACGCCATGGTCGGCTGGTCGATCGGGCTGAACTTCACCAGGCCGATCCTGCGCCATGCGACGCGTGCTCTGCCGCAGATCATCGCCTCGATCGTGGCGCTGATCGCCTTTTGCGGCGGGCTCGCCTTCCTGATCAGCCATCTCCTGGGCATCGATCCGCTGACTGCCTATCTGGCGACCAGTCCCGGCGGCATGGACAGCGTCGTCATCATCGCTGCCGCGGCGCAGAACGTCGACATCTCCTTCGTCATGGCGCTGCAATCGGCCCGGTTCCTGGTCGTGCTGCTCGTCGGCCCGAGCGTCGCCCGGCTGGTTGCCAGAAGCATCCGGGACTGACAGGCTGCAGCGCTTTCGGTGCCCACTCTTCACCCCCACCGGCCGGCAGCCGCCGCAAGCCGCTCGGGAAGGAAATCGACAAAGACCCGCACCTTTGGCGACAGATGGCGATTGGAGGGCCACAGCATCCGGAACTGGCCACGGCCGTCGATATAATCGTCCAGCACGGTGCGCAGCCTTCCGTCCAGCAACGCCTCGCGGACCAGGAAATCGGGCATGCAGGCGATGCCGAGCCCGGCGACCGTGGCACCCTTCAAGGCCTCCATATTGTTGCAGGTCAGCTTCGAGCGGGTCTGCGGTTCGGCGCTTCCGGTCGTGAATGGCCACTCCAGCAGCCTGCCGCTGTTGAGAAAGCGAAAGTTTATGCCGAAATGCCTGGTGAGATCCGCCGGTTTGTCGGGCGTGCCATGGCGCTCGAGATAGGAAGGCGCCGCGCACAAAAGCATACGAAAGGGTCCAACGGGTCTCGACACCAGTCGTGAATCGGGCAGCTCGCCGCTGCGGATCGCGACGTCGATACCTTCCTCGATGACGTCGACCACGCGGTCGTTGAAATCGATGTCGAGTTCGATCTCGGGATAGCGGGACATGAACTCCGACAGCACCGGCAAAAGCAGATGATAGGTGACAATCGGGGTCGAGACGCGCAGCCGTCCGTGCGGCGTTTCCCGCGTCCGCGACAGCATCGCCTCGGCATCGTCGATGTCGTCGAGGATGCGGCGCACCCGCTCATTGAACAGCCTGCCCCTCTTCCGTCAGGCCGACGCGCCGCGTGCTGCGCTGCAGGAGCCGCACGCCGAGCTCCTGTTCGAGCCTTGCGACGCTCTTGCCGACGGCGGAAGCCGAAATGCCGAGCGCCCGGCCAGCAGCGATGAAACTGCCAAACTCGGCGGTGCGGGCGAAGGCCAACAGGCCACTGAGACGATCCATCGTAATCTTCCATTCGAGCGTTTCAGTCCGGTATATCAGGAGATATAATACCATTTTTCCGGAAAGGCTGCTGACCTATCTTGTCGTTGCGACGGCGCCGCGACCCACGCGCATGCCGACGGATGCTGCTTCAGATAGGAAAATTCATGACCTCGAAGACCACAACCGGCCCAGCCGAGCGATGGCTCGTGCTCTTGTCGGTATGCCTTGCCGCGATGACCATGCCCTTGACCTTCACCGGCCCGGCCGTCGCACTCTCACGCATCGCGGCCGATCTCGGCGGCAGCCCGATCGCGCTCAACTGGGTGACGAACGCCTTCATGCTGACCTTCGGCGCCAGCCTGATGGCGGCTGGAGCGCTGGCCGACAACCACGGCCGCAAGCGCATCTTCCTCGCCGGCCTCTGCCTCTATGTCCTGGCGTCGCTCGGCGCGATGCTGGCGCCCGGCATCGTCTGGTTCGACATGTTCAGGGCCGCGCAAGGCATCGGCGGTGCCTTGGCCTTCGCCGGCGGCGCCTCCGCACTTGCCCAGGAATTCGAAGGGCCGCTGCGGCTGCGCGCCTTCTCCTTCCTCGGCACAAGTTTCGGCATCGGCCTCGCCTTCGGTCCGATCGCCTCGGGCTTGCTCATCTCCGCATTCGGCTGGCGGTCGATCTTTGTTCTGGTGGCAGTGCTGGCGATTGCCTCGGCGGTGCTTGGCATGCGCACTATCCGGGAATCGCGCGACCCGGATGCGACCGGCCTCGACTGGGCGGGAGCCGGCACTTTCACGACAGCACTGGCCTTGCTGACCTATGGTGTATTGCAGGCGCCGCAGAGCGGCTGGACCGATCCCCTGGTCGTCACGCTGCTCGCCGCGGCAGCCCTCTTCTTCGCCGCTTTTATTATCGTCGAGCGACGCGTGCGCCGGCCAATGCTCGACCTCACGCTGTTTCGCTTCCCCCGCTTCGTCGGCGTCCAGTTCCTGGCGGCGGCGCCCGCCTATGGCTTCGTCGTCCTGCTGGTGCTTCTGCCGATCCGCTTCATCGGCATTGAAGGGATGAGCGAGATCGAGGCCGGGCAATTGATGATCTGCCTTTCGGGGCCGTTGCTGATCCTGCCCTTGCTTGCCGGCCAGCTGGCGCGCTGGATCGCTCCGGCCACGATCTGCGGCGCTGGCCTGCTCATCACCGCCGCCGGCCTCCTCTGGCTGAGCCTGACGCCGCCGGTCGCCGTCGCGCTTGTGGCGCCGCTGGTGCTGATCGGTATCGGCATCGCTTTGCCCTGGGGACTGATGGACGGGCTCGCCGTCAGCGTCGTGCCGCGCGAGCGCGCCGGCATGGCGGTCGGCATCTTCAACACCACGCGTGTCGCTTGCGAGGGCGTGGCGGTGGCCATTGTCATGGCGACCCTGTCAGGCTTCACCGCGGCGCAACTCGCTACTCGAGGAGCATCTTCCAGGGATGCGGCCGCCGCGGCGCAGCTGTTGGTGACCGGCAATGTCGGTGAAACGGCGCAGCATCTGCCAACGGCCAACGCCGCAACCCTGGTCCAGGCCTATGAGACGGCCTTCGACAGGCTGCTGATCGTGCTGGCGGCAATCACCATCGTCACCGCCCTCGTCGTCTTCCTCGGCCTGCGTCGCGGATCGGCGGCGCAGCACGAGCCTGTTTCTGTGCCGGTTTGCCAGGAAGGATAGCTGGCTCAGCCTTTGTCAGGTGATGACAAGGCTCGCTATACGGTCGCCATCCAGCGTGAAGGTCATGTCGCCCTCGCCGTTGAAGCCCTTGCCCTCGACGGCGATGCGACCGCGATAGACGCCTTCCGTCGGCGTGATGCCGACGACGCTCAGGTTCGACTTCACGCCGATATTGTCGGACTGGTTCCGCGGGCGATCTGCTCGCGCCCCTGGAACGATCGTCCCCAGTCGCTCAAGAATGCGTCGTCGGCAAAGGTGTTGAGAAAGGCTTCGGTATCACCTTCATTGGTGGCCTCGACAAAGCGACGGATGGGGTCGGGGGTCGTCATCAATCGAGCCTGTGCATCAGATCATCATCCAGCCAGCGGCCGAAGAAATAGACCAGCTGCTTGTGCCACCATGGCCAGTCATGGCTGACGTCGCCGCCCCAATAGTCGACCCAGGCGGGAATGGATTTGTCGCGCAGGATCTGTTCCAGCTGGCGCGTCTCGACCAGCATGCGCTCTTCCCAGGCGCCCTGCCCGCAGCAGAAGATCAGCCGCAGCGCCTTCAGCCGCGCCAAAAGCTTCGGATCGACGATGCCGGGCAGGTAATCGAGCGGCGAGTTGTAGAAGATGTCGCCCTCCAGCGCCTTGCCGAAGAAGTCGCGAGCCGAATAGACCCCCGACAGCGAGATGACGCCACTGGCGAGTTCGGGAAAGCGGAAGACGAAATTCGACGAATGGTAGCCGCCCATCGAACAGCCTGAAAACAACGGCTTCAGTCTGCGCCCGCCATTGGCAGCCGATGCGGCGGACAGGATTTCCGGCAGCGCCTCCTCGCGCATATAGCGGAAATAGGCCTCGTGGCGGCCGATGCGATGCGCGGCGTCGGCATGCTTGTCGAAGAAGGATTCCGAATCGATGCCGTCGACCGTGAACAGCTGGATGCGGCCGGTATCGATGAACTCGGCCAAAGCGCCCACCCCGCCGGAATCCTCGAACTGGTAGAACCGCCCCTGCGAGGTCGGGAACACCACCACGGGCCGGCCGGCATGACCGTAGCGCTTGTATTCCATGTCGCGGCCGAGCTTGCCGGAGAAATGCTTGTGATAGGAGATGTCCATCGCCTCAGGCCTTTTCCGCATGGATATAGGCGACCGCCTCGCGCAGCGCCGCCTGATCCTTCGAGCGCATCTGATAGGCGTAATTTCCCATGGCGCGGCTGAAAACCTCTTCGATGGCCTGATGGTGGACGATCTTGTCGCGGTGCGCCGCTAGCACGTCCTCATGGCTGTGCAAATAGTGGAGGTGCCGCTTGCGACTGGCATAGGCGGTGAAATACTTGCCCTCATATGGCCCGCCGGCGGCGTCCTTGACCACCATGTCGGCCCATGCCGCGTAGACGTCGATGTCGAACGTGTAGTTGATGGCGTCGGTCATCCAGGCGCCGGGCGGCCGCATGTTGACCTCCAGCGCGATGATCCGGTCGTCCCTGGTCTCGAACAGCTCGATGTGGAAGAAGCGCTCGCGCACGTCGAACGCCTTCAGGATCTTGCGGCCGGCCTCCTCGACCGCTGGCCTGATATGGGGAAAGCAGGTGTAGCTCATATGGCGGTCCTTGTTGACCACCTCCATGACGCTCTGGTCGTAGCGGTGGCTGGCCGCCAGCACCACCTCGCCGTCGCGGTTGACCAGCCCGTCATAGGTCACCACCAGCCCCTCGATGAATTGCTCCATGACGAAGGTCACGTCCTCGGGCTTGTCCCGGAAGAACTGGTCGAGCTCCCCTGTGTTGGAGATCTTAAAAGTGTTGGAAGCGCCAGAGCCGCTGTCGGGCTTCACCACCACGGGATAGCCGACGCGGCGGATGAAAGTCATGGCGCCGGCGCGGTCGGAGCATTTGCGCTGCGCGATGGTCTCGACGCCGCTCTTGCGGAAAAAGGCGCGCATGCGGCTCTTGCGCTTCAGGTTCTTCACGAAATCGAGCTTGGTGCCGTAGATGTTGAAGTCGGTGCGGATGTTGGCTTCCAGCTCTAGCCAGTGTTCGTTGAGCGATTCGAACCGGTCGACGCGGCCCCATTTGTGGATGAAATGCCCCATCGCCCGGAACACCGGATCGTAGTCCTCCATGTCGGCGACGCGGTAATATTCCGAAAGCGCTGCCTTCAGCCTGCCGTCAAGCGCGTCATAGGGCGCATCGCCAATGCCGAGCACGGTGGCTCCGGCCTTCTTCAGCCGGTCGCAGAAATCGGCGCCGTTGGTCGGAAAATGCGGCGAAAAGAACACGAAATTCATCGACAACCACCTCCCGGTGACAGGGCACCGCAGCCCCGTCGGCATCCAAGTCTGGCGCATTTGCGGCGCCTGGGGAAGAGCACCGGCATTTGGGATAATGTTCAACGGATTCAGCCCCCGCTTGCCTCTGCCGGGGCGCTCCTGTATGAGAACCGGCATGAACACGCGCGCCACCATCGCTTCCCGTCAGACCGGCTTTGCCGGCGAGACCGTGCGCGCGCTTGCCTCGACCCTGCTTCTTCTCGGCCTTATCGGCGATCGCCGGGTTCGCTGAAGGAGCGCCCGGCGGTCGAACCGCCGCGCAAGCGCATGCTCCTTAGCCAGTCTCAAAATTGGCAGTCACATCAAGCGAACGAAAAAATCTGGTAAAGGCGCCACTCGCCAGCCATCCGTCCGAGACGGATCCGAGGGCCGCCGGGAGAACAAGACGATGAACGCACGAGAACAGATCCGCCCTGATGCCGCTGTAGCAGGCAAGCATGTCGAACCAGCCCGCGGCATGCCCGACGCGGCCCGCAAATACCAACCCTATCCGACCGTTGGCCTCACCGACCGGACCTGGCCCTCGAAGGTCATCGACAAGGCGCCGATCTGGTGTTCGGTCGACCTGCGCGACGGCAACCAGGCACTGATCGACCCGATGGGCCATGAGCGCAAGGCGCGCATGTTCGGCCTGCTGCTCGACATGGGATTCAAGGAGATCGAGATCGGCTTCCCCTCGGCCTCGCAGACCGATTTCGACTTCGCCCGCTGGTGCATCGAGGAAGGCAACGTGCCCGCCGATGTGTCGCTGCAGGTGCTGGTGCAGTGCCGGCCCGAGCTGATCACGCGCACCTTCGAGGCGCTGAAGGGCGCCACCAACCCGATCGTGCATTTCTACAATTCGACCAGCGAATTGCAGCGCCGCGTCGTCTTCGAAAAGGATGTCGGCGGCATCAAGCGCATCGCCACCGACGCGGCCAAGATGATCACCGACATGGCGGCCAAGGCCGGCGGCGGCTATCGCTTCGAATACTCGCCGGAAAGCTTTACCGGCACCGAGCTCGAAGTCGCGCTGGAGATCTGCAACGCCGTCACCGAGATCGTCAGGCCGACGCCGGACAACAAGCTGATCATCAACCTGCCGTCGACGGTCGAGATGTCGACGCCCAACATCTATGCCGACCGCATCGAATGGATGTGCCGCAATCTGGACGCCAGAGAGAACCTGATCATCTCGCTGCATCCGCACAATGACCGCGGCACCGGCATCGCCACCACCGAACTCGGCTTGATGGCGGGCGCGGACCGCGTCGAAGGCACGCTGTTCGGCAATGGCGAGCGCACCGGCAATGTCGACATCGTCACGCTGGCGCTCAACATGTACACACAAGGCGTCGATCCGGGCATCGACTGCTCCGACATCAACCGGATGAAGGACGTCTATGAATATTCGAACCAGTTGAAGATCCCCGAGCGTCACCCCTATGTCGGCGAACTCGTCTACACCGCCTTTTCCGGCTCGCACCAGGACGCCATCAACAAGGGCATGAAGGCGCTGAAAAAGGCCAACACCAGCCTCTGGGAAGTGCCGTATCTGCCGATCGACCCGGCCGATGTCGGCCGCAGCTACGAGGCGATCATCCGCATCAACTCGCAGTCCGGCAAGGGCGGCATCGCCTATGTGCTGCAGGCCGATTACGGCCTCAATCTGCCGCGCAACCTGCAGATCGAATTCAGCCAGGCGATCCAGGCGATCACCGATGCCGAGGGCAAGGAAGTGCCGGCCAAGCGCATCTATGAGCGCTTTCTCGAAACCTATGTCGACCAGCCGGGCGCGCGCCTGAAATTCCTCGACCACCACACCTATCCCGATACAGTGGTCAAGGGCCGGCGCGTGGTCGAGGCAGTGATCCTCGACAAGGGCAAGGAAGTGACCATATCAGGCACCGGCACAGGCCCGATCGACGGCTTCGTCGATGCACTGTCACGCCATGTCGGCGTCGAGATGTCGGTGCTCGATTATTCCGAACACTCGATGCAGCGTGGCTCCAATGCATCCGCCATTTCCTATGTCGAAATGGAATATCCCGGCGGCAAGCTGTTCGGCGCCGGCATCAACACCAACATCGTCGCCGCCTCGCTGGAAGCGGTGACGTCGGCAGCCAACCGCATCGTCGGCCGCAAGCCGCGGTAGCATCTACCGACGATTGGCGCGAGAGATCACAGCCACTCTCGCGCCAGCCATTTTTTCAAGCCGAACAAGGCCTTGGCCTCAAACGGCTGACACCGGCGGCACACCAATCCTGTAGCCGGCATCGGCAGCGTCATTAACCACCGGAAAATTATCCGGTGAGGTATGCGATCGCATAACGGGTGTATACTTGTGTGGTGGTGCGAGCCCTATATGATCGCGCCTCAACCTGTGCCGACTTCGAGAGGATCGACACTTGCAGCATGCCACGCCTGCCGCCCCCGCAGTGCGCGAGACACTGGAGCGACTGCTTGCCAGCGAAACGTTCGGACGGTCCGAGCGCGCGCGCAAGCTGATCCGTTATCTCGTCGAACGCGAGCAGGCCGGCGAAGCCGACAGGCTCAAGGGCTTTTCCATCGCCATGGACGTCTTCGGCAAGGACGGCGATTTCGATCCGTCGACCGATGCCGTGGTGCGGGTGCAGGCAGGCCGGCTGCGCGAATTGCTGCAGCAGTATTTCGCCAATGAAGGCATCGCCGAGCCCGTCCGCATCGCCATCCCACGCGGCGGCTACGTGCCGGCCTATGAGCTCAACGCGATCCGTCTGCCGGAAGTGGCCAAACCCGCCGAGCAGGCGCCAGCGGCAGCAGCTCCAGCCGAGCACCCCAATACTGCCGACGAGGCCGTTGCGCCCGCCGCGTTGCTGGCGCCGGCGGCGGCACCCGCGCCCTCTGTGGCGCGCCATCTCACGTTCTTCTGGATGGCGATCGTTGTGGTCATCGCCATGCTCGGCGTCCTGATCCTGCGCCAGGGCGGCGGCGCGCTGCTCGCCGGCGGCGATCTGCCGGCGACGTTCGAGAGCGCCGGCCTGACCAGCAGCATCGCGCCGTCCCCGGCCAGCGAGGCCCTGCCGCTCGTCTACATCGCCGTCAAGGCCAGCGGCGCGGACGCCAGCCGCGTCGCCGCGTCGTTGCGTGCCGGCCTGAGCGGCTTCGATACCATCGACTTTATCGGCCGCGACACGGTCGACAAGACCGACCCGGTCGCCAGTGCAACGAGCTTCATGTTCGATGTCCTGCCTGGACCGGGCGCGGGCGAGATCACCATCGAGCTGCAGAGCGTGGCGACCGGACGTGTGCTTTTGTCGCGCAACCTGACAGCCGCCGACAGCGCGCCATCGGCCGTCGAGGACCGTATCGCCGGCATCCTGAGTTCGGCACTGCCCGCGTCCGGCACGATCTACAACTATATCGAGCAGAGCGGCATTCAGAACGGCCTGACGCAGTGCCTGCTGCTCAACGGCAAATACTATCTCGATCAGAACGCCAGAACCCACGAGGCCGCCTATCGCTGCCTCGAAACCCTTGCCGAGAACGGCGCAAAATCGTCGCTTGTTTACTCCGAGCTCGCCTCGCTGCACCTCGAGGCCGTGAACGACCATTACGCCTATCCGCCGGATGCGACGATCGAGAAGGCGATGACATTCGCCCATCGCGCCGTGCAGATGGGCCCGACCAGTCCCTATGCGCATCGTTCCTACGGCTACATCAATTCGCGTCTTGGCAATGCCGACGAGGCGCTGCGTTGGATGCGCAAGGCCCATGATCTCAACCCCTATGACGTCTCCATGGCGGCCGCCTATGGTTATGGGTTGGTCTTCGCCGGCCGCTACGCCGAGGGAACACCCCTTCTGGCTCATGCGGTGGATGCCTCCAGCGGCCATCCGACATGGTGGGATTTCGGGCTTTTCGCCGGCGAGTTGATGCTCGGCGACACGAGCAAGGCCGCGATCGCCAGCTCCGCACTGAGAACCACGGCAACGAAATCGCACTATCTTGCCGCCCGGCTGATCGGCGCCAGGATCTCCGGTCAGGACAGCCTGGCACGCAAGCTGCTCGATGAACTCACCGCCAAATTCCCCAAATTCGCCGCCAATCCGCGCGCGACCTTCATCGACCGAAAATATCCGGCCGACCTGACCGAGCGGCTGGTCGGCGCCTTGCGCGCCGCCGGGCTCGGCGACGCCAGCTGAAGTTGAACAAACACCGGCCGTTGGACCAATGGAATTGCCGGGCGGTCGCGCACGGAGAACAAGGGCCCCCAATCGGGCTGATTTGCCGGCTTCCGCTGGACAAACCCCATTGAATTACAGGCTCGCCTTCGCGAACAATCGCGAAAATTTTACTGGCTATGACGCTGGGTGAAGCGCAATCCAGCCGCATTTGGTGTCAGGTCCGCGCTTTTCACAATCTGCAACAAGCTCCCACCTTCATGATTTCATCGCTCTATGCCGCCGAACAAGGATCTGGTTCGAAGACCATCGTCCTGCTGCACGGTTTTGGCGGTAGCCACAACGTCTGGCGCGACGTGATCGCCTCGCTCGCCCCTTCCGCGTGCACGCTTGCCTATGACCTGCCGGGACATGGCCTGTCGTTCGACTTTGCCGGTGCCGGGCCCGCAAAGGTGGCAGCAAGGGCGGTTCTTGCCGACCTTGCGGCACGCAAGGTCAAACGCATCCATCTCGTTGGTCATTCGATGGGCGGAGCGGTGGCGACCTTGATGGCTCTGGCCGAGCCAGAGAAGGTGGCCTCGCTGACGCTTCTGGCGCCTGGCGGCTTCGGCCCGGAGATCAACGGGCCGCTGTTGCGCCGCTATGCCGCCGCACGGAGCCCATCCGAGATCCTCGCCTGTCTTGCCGCTATGTCGGGTCCACTGGCGCGACCTTTTGATCACATCGCCGATATGCTCTGCGAGATGCGCAAGCGGCCCGGACAATCGGAAAAACTCGTCGAGATCGCCGCCGCCATGACCAGGGACGACCGCCAAGGCGTCATCCCGCGTGAACTGTTGGACAGGCTGGCCATACCGGTGATGGTGGTATGGGGCAGTGATGACGCGGTGCTGCCCTTCACCCAGGCCGACGACCTGCCGGCGCGCTTTCATGTGCATCACGTGCTGGAGGCCGGCCATATGCTGATCGAGGAAGCGCCCGATCTGATCGCCAGCATCATCCGGCGCAATATGAACCGTCGCGCCAGGCCCGTTCGCCCCAAACTCGCCGCGGCGGCCAGTTGAGTTGCTTAATGCATGTCGCCCAAAAGTGACCTCGGTTTTGGGAGAACGACGTGCATGAAACAAAGATCTGAAGCGCGTCGCGCAACGCGACGCGCTTCAGCGCAACATCCCAGACCGCCTCTGTCCGCTTCATCTCGCCAGTGCATTTTGCCGGCGTCTGTGTTAACCCCGTGTTAACCAAACCCGCGAGGCAGACGCCGATGAAGGACGCAGGCGAAAAGATCGATCCGTCAAGAAAACTGTCCGATGCCATCCGTGATGTGAAGAACGCCTTCGCTGACCGCGACGATGTCGTCGTCGACATGCGCGAGGCGCATCGCATGCGCCTCGATCTCCTGGCCGCCGAACTCGCACCCGTCTTTGCCGATGTGCCCGCCGACATGGACAATTTCGACTTCGTCGTTTCGTCAGGGCTGCAGCCGCGCCTGTGGATCGATGCCGTCAGCCATGTCGCTATGGGGCGCGACCGCCGCACCTACCGCTTCCTCAAGGACACCCGCATCGGCCGTGTGGTGCTTGCCGAATCGACCGAGATGAAGCCAGTTGCCGATTCCGTGACCCGCTATGTCGCCGAGCGCATCGTCGAGCGCCAGAGGATGATGGAGGGCGGGGTCGAGCCGGCCGTCGCCGCCATGAGGCGCGCCGAGGTGGCTGAGGCCGAGCCGCCGCTGCGGTCGCCGCAACGCGGCAAGGGCTGGTCGGCCTTCCTGTCAGGCCTTGGCCTGGTCGCCGCCGGCGCGCTGGTCGGCCTGGCGGTGTCGGTCGCCTTGTTCTGGGACCGCCTCGTGGCGATGGTTTTCAGCCTGCGGCCATAGAAGCGCTGGCCTCCACACCCAGTTCCAAGGTCTGCAGATCGGCGGGCGGTATCGCCGGCCCGGTCAGGCCGCGCCGCGTCAGGCGGATGCGCCAATTGCCCTTTTCGCCATCGATATCGAACAGATTGTACTGTGCGGCCGGATGCTTGCCACCCGGCGCCTGGCCAGCGGCGGCGACACCGACCACTGGAACCTTGGTGCCGCGCAGCCCGATCTGGAACAACGACGGCAGATGCGAATGACCGTGCAGGACGAGCTCCGCACCGTTCTTGCGAATGACCTTGTGGAAGCGGGCGATGCCGAACAGCCGCTTGTGCTGCGAAACGGCGCCGCGCACCGGCGGATGGTGGATCATGATCGCGCGAAACAGGCCTTGCCCGGCCGTATCGCGCAGGATCTTGCCGAGCCGGTCCGCCTGCCCTTCCATGAAGAAGCCATTGGCCATGAAGGGGGCCGTGGCGCGCGCCGTCGAGACGCCGATCAGCGCGACATTGCCGCGCACGCGCAGATAGGGGAACGCGTTGCGGTCGACCGGCGTGTTGACGCCGTCGCCGCTCATCCAGGCCGCCCATGAGCGGCAGACCTTGTCGAAGGCGCCGGGCACATAGGCGTCGTGGTTTCCCGGAACCACGGAAACGTCGTTCGGCGATCCCAGCGTCTCCAGCCAGTGCTTGGCCATCTCGATCTCGCCGTCGAGCGCCAAATTGACGAGGTCGCCGGTGACGGCGAGGTGGTCGGGGTTCTGCGCCTTGATGTCGGCGGTGATGGCGTCGATGACGGCGTCATGCATATGGCGCCGGCGATTGCGTTGCCAGTTGACGTAGCCGAGCACGCGCTTGGAGGCGAGATCGCGATAGGATACATCGGGGAGCGGCCCCAGATGGACATCTGAAATATGCGCGAGCCTGAACATCCATCCCTCATAGGCGACCAGCGCCCCGCTTTCCACTCAAGGTTTCCTTATCACCCACGGTTTCGCACCTGATGGCAAATCCGGACGACATCTTCCGCCAGACCGGCTGGTCGGGTTTGCGGGCCAGGTTGTTCCATCTCTATTTCGTACTGCGGCGGCCAATGACACTCGGCGTGCGCGGCCTCGTCCATGATACCGCGACGAATTCCGTTTTCCTGATCCGCCATACCTATGTGCCCGGCTGGCAGCTTCCCGGTGGGGGCGTCGAGGTCGGAGAAACGCTGGCCGAGGCGCTGGTGCGCGAACTCGCCGAGGAAGGCAACATCGCGCTGAACGCGCCGGCGGTGCTGAAGTCGATGCACTTCAACCGCCGCTCCAGCCGCCGCGACCATGTCGGCTTTTACGTCATCGAGCACTTCAGTCAGACGATACCGAAGCTGCCGGACCACGAGATCGCCGAGGCCGGCTTCTTCCCGCTCGATGGTTTGCCGGAGGGAACGACGCCGGCAACGCTGCGACGTATCGCCGAGGTTTTTGAGGAGGAACCCGCGTCGCCCTATTGGTAAGCATCCCTTTCCTGAAGGCCGAGCTTGACAGACAGGCTCGCATCAACACGGAAACCTTCCGATAGCGACGATCCCCGCCGCGGGGACTGCAGATCTCAGGTGGCGAACCTTGCCCGGTCATGCGGCGCGCCATAGTCCAGTTCCGGCCCCACCGGCACGATCCGTGTCGGATTGATCGTTTCGTGGCTGCCGTAATAATGCGCCTTGATATGATGGAGGTTCACGGTCGCGGCGACACCTGGCACCTGGTAGAGATCGCGCAAATAGTTCGACAGGTTCGGATAGTCGGCGATGCGCCGCAAATTGCATTTGAAATGGCCGACATAGACCGGATCGAAGCGCACCAGCGTGGTGAACAGCCGCCAGTCGGCCTCGGTGATGCGGTCGCCGACGAGATAGCGCTGTTTTGACAGCCGTTCCTCCAACGTATCCAGCGCCGCGAACAATTCGCCGAACGCCTCCTCATAGGCACGCTGCGTGGTGGCGAAGCCGGCGCGGTAGACGCCGTTGTTGACCGCGGGATAGACCAACGCGTTGACGCGGTCGATCTCATTGCGCAGATCCTCGGGATAGAAATCAACGCTTGCATCGCCCCATGCGTCGAACGCCGAATTGAGCATGCGGATGATCTCTGAAGACTCGTTGGAGACGATGGTCTGCTCCTTCTTGTCCCAAAGCACCGGCACGGTCACCCGGCCGGAATAGGCGGGATCGGCCTTGGCATAGATCTGGTGCAGGAAATCCAAGCCGTAAAGCGTGTCGCCCGTGGCGCCGTCCTCGGCCAGGAATGTCCAGCCGTTGGCGCCCATGAAATGATGCACGACCGAGACGGAGATGATGCCTTCGAGCCTCTTCAGCGCGCGAAAAATCAGCGTCCGATGCGCCCACGGGCAAGCGAGCGAGACATAGAGATGGTAACGGCCCGGCTCGGCCTTGAAGCCGCGCCTCCGGCCTTCGGCCGGCGCCCCGTCGACGGTGATCCAGTCACGCCATTGCGACTGCGTTCGCACGAACCTGCCGCCATTGTCCGCCGTATCGTACCAACGATCCTGCCACCTGCCCTCGACCAGCAATCCCATGCGAATCTCCTTGCGTCCTTTCACATTATCTAGGCGCAAGCTTGCCCCGCCGAAGACATCAGGCGCTGAACAGACCGTCACTTGACGGAGACGGCGAACACATCAGGCCAATTGCGGCGGCCGAAAATTGATGCTAGCGGACACTCCGCATGTTCGACTTTGCTTTGATCCGGTTTGACCGACGACGAAAGGGCGCCCGCGCTTGATGAAGCGCTGACTGGCGAACGCTGCCGTTTGCAGCAACCTTTCCTCCTCTACCGGAACGCAAAGACCATGAGCCTTGCCGACGTGAAATACCTGCCGGAAACTCCGGCGCACGACCCCGAAATCGAAGCCATCAATGACGAGGCCTTCGGGCCCGGCCGCTTCGTGCTGGCCGCCTACAAGATCCGCGAAGCCGGCGGCCACGAGCGTGCGCTGTCCTTTGTGGCGGTCGATGGCGATCTCGTCGTCGCCTCGGTGCGCATGACCCGCATCGCCGCCGGCGCCGGCCGCGCGCTGATGCTCGGGCCGCTCGCGGTGCGGCCAGCCTTCAAGAATCTCGGCATCGGCCGTCGGCTGGTGGCGATCGCACTCGAAGCGGCTGCAAAGGCCGGCGCGCCCGCCGTCATACTGGTCGGCGACGAGCCCTATTATGGGCCGCTCGGCTTCAAGCGCATCCCGCGCGGCCAGATCTCGATGCCGCGCCCTGTCGATCTCGACCGCCTTTTGTCGCACGAGATCACGCCGGGCGCGGTGGCCAGGCTCACGGGCGAGGTCGGCCATGCCACCCAGGCCAGGGTCGCCGAGCACGTCTAGGCGATGGCTTGACCTTGACCGTCGATCCGGGCCTGATCCGTCCCTGTTTTCTTGGAGCAGTTCCAGGAAAATGTGAAACGGTTCGGCGCTTTCGTGAAATAATGAAATGCTCCGGGAGAGGATGACGCCATGAACCCGAACGGCCAGATCGCAATCGTCACCGGCGGCGGCTCCGGGCTTGGCGAGGCAACTGCGCGTGCCCTTGCCGCCAAGGGTGCCCGCGTCGCCATCTTCGATGTCGGCATCGACCGCGCCGCCAAGGTCGCGGCCGAAATCGGCGGCATTGCCGTGCAATGCGACGTCAGCAGCGCCGACAGTGGCGCCGCCGCCGTCGTCGAGACGGAGAGCAAGCTTGGCGAGCCGCGCCTCCTGGTCAATTGCGCCGGCATCGCCATTGGTATGAAGACCATCGGCAAGGACGGGCCGCACCCGCTCGATCAATACCGCAAGGTGATCGAGGTCAATCTGATCGGCACATTCAACATGATCCGCCTGGTCGCCGACCGCGCCGCCAGGCTCGAGCCGCTGCAGGGCGGCGAACGTGGCGTCATCGTCAACACCGCTTCGGTCGCCGCCTATGACGGCCAGATCGGCCAGGCCGCCTATTCCGCTTCGAAGGGCGGCGTGGTCGGCATGACCCTGCCGGTGGCGCGCGACCTCGCCCGTTCCGGCATCCGCGTCTGCACCATCGCACCCGGCATCTTCAAGACACCGATGATGGCCGGCATGCCGCAGGAGGTGCAGGATTCGCTCGGCGCCGCCGTGCCCTTCCCGTCCCGCCTCGGCGAACCGTCCGAATATGCCGCACTTGCCCTGCACGTCATCGAAAACCAGATGCTGAACGGCGAAACCATCCGCCTCGACGGCGCCATCCGCATGGCGCCGAAGTAGTATAAGTCCAGAAGTGCGATGCGGTTTTGGGCGGCTTGCATAGAACGCTTGCCAAAACCGGCATCATCGTCTGATAAGTGGAATAGGAAAATCAACTTAGCAGGACGAGACCCTTGGACGATCGAAAGAAGGACGTGATCCGCCAGACCGACGCCGAGGCGATCCGCTTGGCGAAGACGCTCCTGCGCAGCGCCCGCTTCGGCGCCCTCGCGGTGCTGGAGCCGCAGACCGGGTCGCCGCTGGCGAGCCGGGTTGGTGTTGCCACCGATATCGACGGCGCGCCGCTGATCCTGGTCTCGATGCTCTCGGCGCACACGCCCGCCATGCTTGCCGATCCACGCTGTTCCCTGCTGCTCGGCGAGCCCGGCAAGGGCGACCCGCTGGCATATCCGCGCCTGACGCTGATCTGCCAGGCGTCGCGGCTCGAGCGTGGCTCTGACACGCACGCCCGCGCCGAGCGCCGCTATCTCAACCGCAATCCCAAGGCGAGCCTCTATGCCGGGCTCGGCGACTTCTCGATCTTTCGCCTCGAGCCCCAGCGCGCCAGCCTCAATGGCGGTTTCGGCAAGGCCTATCTGCTCGATCGCTCCGATCTCGTCACCGTCGGACCCATCGTCCAAGAGCTTGCGGCGGGCGAACAATCCGCCGTCGAGCACATGAACGCGGACCATCTGGACGCGGTCGCCGTTTACGCGCATCATTACGCTGGGGCATCTGGCGACGGCTGGAGCATTGCCGGTTTGGACGTTGATGGCATGGATCTGGTGTCGGGAGACAATGTTTGCCGCGTATTCTTCCCACAACCGCTGGTATCAGCGCGGGAATTGCGACCCGTTCTGGTCGAAATGGCCAGGGGCGGCCGGGCGGCCGGGCAGGCAAATAATGAAACTTAATTGCATTTGATCAAAAGCAACACTTGAGATTTGAAAGAAATGTTCTACCCTCCAGAGAGGGCGCTGACTCGTCGGTGGCCTTTCGCAAGTGAATTTATGGATTCAGGCACCATTGCCCCCATGGCGCCTCGATGAGCAAACAGCATGGGGCATTCATGGTCTCGACAAAGCTAATCGCAAACGCCGAATCTGCTGCCGAATTTTTGATGCTCATGGGCAACGAAAAGCGGCTGTTGATTATGAGCTATCTGATCGACGGTGAAATGTCGGTCGGCGCCATCGCCGACAAGGTGATGCTCAGCCAATCCGCGCTCTCGCAGCATCTGGCCAAGCTGCGGGCGCTTGACCTCGTGGAAACCCGCCGCGACCGTCAGATGATCTACTACTCCTGCAAATCCGACGCGGTGCGCGAACTGCTTGTCGTGCTGGATGGTATTTTCGGCACCGGCAAGGAGGACCTGTCCCAGATGGCGCAGAGATTGCGCCGCGCCGGGACTTGACCGGACGCTCCTGCGCCCGCTTACCTCGCTGACGATTTCCGGAGCGTGGCTTGTGCGTCTCTCCCGACGCGCGGACCACGCTCTCGATATTTGAGCGCAGGACATGGACCCAATTCGCATCGACGACCCACGGGATTCACGCGTCGCCGCCTATCTCGATATCCGCGAGCGCGATCTTGCCGGCCGGCAAGGCCGTTTCGTCGCCGAAGGCAAAGTGGTCCTCGACCTGCTTCTGTCGTCCGGCCGCTTCGGCGCCGAATCCATTCTTGTCCTGGAAAACCGGCTCGACGGCCTGGAGGACATCCTGCACAAGGCGCCGGCGGACCTGCCGGTCTACATCGTCACCAGCGCGGTGATGGATGCGATCGCCGGCTTCCACATGCATCGCGGCATCCTGGCCATCGGCCGCAAGGAGACGCCGCAAGCGGCCGGACCGTTGCTGGATGCCCTGTCCGGCCAGGCCCTGGTGGTGGTGCTCGTCGGCATCGCCAACCAGGACAATATGGGGTCGATCTTCCGCAACGCCGCCGCCTTCGGCGCCGATGCGGTGCTGATGGATGCGACATGCTGCGATCCGCTTTACCGCAAGGCGATCCGTGTTTCCGTCGGCGCCGCGCTCAAGATCCCGTTTGCGTCCTTCACCGACACGTCAGGCTTTACGGCGACGCTCGCCGAACGGGGTTTTGAACAATTCGCCCTATCGCCGCGCGGAAATACCGACATACGCGACGCAAGGCCGGCCCAGCGCCTGGCGCTCTATCTCGGCACCGAGGGCGAAGGCCTGCCAGAAAGCCTGCTGGCGCGCCTGCAAACCGTGCGGATCACCATGTCGAAAGGCTTCGACAGCCTGAATGTCGCCGCCGCGTCAGCCATTGCCCTGCATCACTTCTCGAATCGTTGAGCAAGGGCGGCGGCGGGGCACCGCCGTTTCAGTTCGCGTCCGCCTTCTGCAAGGCCCGCACGCGGTCGGCGAGGCTGCGGTCGCCGCCGCTGGATCGGCTGTCCTGCGGCGCCGCCAGCGCCTTGGCGATCGGGGAATCGGGCCCCTCGAGCTTGGCCGTCAGGTGGACGACTTCAGCCGCCAGCTCGTTCATCTGCTCGCGCAGCGCGGCACTGGCATTCGCCGTGCCGGACGATGCCGCGGCGCCGAGATCCGCCTTGAGCCGCTTGTTCTCGCGCGCCAGTGCCGTCAGCCTGGCCTCCAGCCGCTCGCGGTCGCTATCGAGCTTGGCGATCGCCTGGTCCAGATCATCGCGCTGTTTGGCATCGTCATGCCTGCCCGCTTCATCCGGCTTGCCGACCAGCCGCAAGGCCGGTGCGCCATCCTCGGCCTTCGCCTTTTCGCGCAGCCGCGCCAGCTCCTTTTCGCGGCGGTCGAGCTTGTCCTCGCGATCGGCGAGCGTCGCCAGCAGCCGTTCGACCTTCTTGTCGAGTTCGGCCACCCTTTTCTTCTCCGCCTTCAGCGCGTCGCGCGCGGCCTTGCTTTCGGCCGCGATCTCCTGCTGGCGCCGGTCCGCTTCCTTGCGCTGGCCGCGCAGCAGCGCGATATCGCTGGCCAGCTTCTGCAATTCGGACTCCCGCGCCACGAGCTCGATCTGGCGGCTGGAGGAGGAAAAACTGGCATCGTCATACATGCGCTCCAGCTTTTCGAGCTCAAGCGCCCGCTTCTCCAGCTTGCGTTCGGTTTCCTTGAGCAGCTCCGAAAGCCGGTGCAGTTCCTCTTCGCGCTGCCGCAGCGCCTCGTTCTTGGCGCCGAGTTCGGCAAGTGCGTGGTTCTTGTCCGTGCGCTCGATCGCCAACCCCTTCAACGCCTCGTGGCCACGACTGATCTCGACGAGCTGTTCGGCCGCTTTCTCGCGCAGCGCCTTGACGTTCATTTCGAGGCGGCGGTTTGCCATGGCGTATTCCGCCCGGATGCGGTCCTTGTCTGCCTGGATTTCGGTCTGCGTGAGCGGGATAGAGGCCTCGATGCGCCTGCGGGTCAACGCGACGGCACGGCGCCAGACAGCCGGAGCCACCATCAGCGCCAGGAAGCCGGCGCAGAGAAAGCCGAGGGCAAAGAACAGGACCGACTGAACCAAAGGACTACCCGCTATCGGCGGCAACCGCCGGAACTGGACCGCATCACACTGGCATGGCGGAAATCCGGCGCTGCGGCAAGAGCTTGCCACAGCGTGTGGAGGGTCAAAGGGCTACAATTCCCATCGAAAACTTGGCATTGAGGTCATGACGGGTGGACTTTAGAACGGATTCCAGGTTGCCCGCTCGGTCAGTTTTAGATAGCCGAGATTGACGCCGAGCCGGGCGCCGACGCCGGTGCGGATCGGCACCAGGAGCACATTGTTGTTCTTCAGCACATTGAAGCCGACGCCCGCCACCACATAGGCCGAACCGGCGACGCCGCCATAGCGGTTGTAGAGGTTGCTGACATCGTCGAGATTGTAGACCAGCATCATCACCCGGGACCCCTCGCCGCCGAAATCCCAACCCAGCGACGGGCCTTGCCAGAACACTTTGTGGTCGCCGGCATTCTTGGTGTAGAGTGTGCCTTCGCCGTAGGTCAGGCCGCCGATCAGCGCGCCCGACCCCTCTTCACCGAGCAGATAGCCATTGGGCAGGCCGTAGGAGGCGAAGATCTTCTCGACGACGGTGGCGAGCCCACCCGATGTCGCGCCGAAGAACTTGTGACCGGAATCGACAATCTCCTGAGCGGTGTACTCCTGGGCCCTCAGGGCTGAAGTCGAGAAGACGAGGACGCCCATGAGCGTGATCGCCATTGAGCAGACACGGAGAAACTTCCGGCCTGAGATGACACGGAGGAAACTCCGGTCGTAGAATCGGGAAAACATGCTTCCAATCTCCGTCATGGAGCACTTTCGCCGACGCCTCGCATCCGGTCCGGCTCTTTAGGCGGCCGTTAAGGATGACTGTTAGGGGCAAACTATGCCGTAATCCTTTTTCAACCATTAACTCCCACAGGAAGATGGCGGTTCGAAGGCTAGCTTTTGGGGTCGCGCGGCGCTGAAAGTCTGCGCAAACGCGCCATTTGCCGACGACAATTTTGGATTTGTTGCTGTACGTACGGGTGCTGTGTATTCAGAAAGCCTCGGGTTGAGGCGTGATTCGTGTGGGCAGGCGCGACGATCAATCGCTCGGCCAGGAATTGTGGAATTTTGCAGGGATTTTCACCGATGGCCGATCTGTTCACCCTTTCCGCGCCTGACCTCGCGGCGCTTCTGTGCAGCCGCGTCTGTCACGACATTATCTCGCCGGTCGGCGCGATCAACAATGGGCTTGAACTGCTTGACGAGGGCGGCGCCGACGAAGACGCCATGCGGCTCATCCGCCAGAGCGCCAAGAACGCCTCGGCCCGGTTGCAGTTCGCCCGCATCGCCTTCGGCGCGGCAGGCTCCGCTGGCATGCTTATAGACACCGGCGACGCCGAAGCGGTGGCGATCGCCTTCCTCAAGAACGAAAAGCCGGAACTGACCTGGAACGGGGCGCGCGCGCTGCTGCCCAAGAACAAGGTCAAGTTGCTGCTCAACCTGATCCTCGTCGCCAACGCCGCCATTCCACGTGGCGGCAAGCTGGTCGTCACCCTCGAGAATCTCGAAACCGAGCCGCGCATTTCCCTTTCGGCAAGCGGTCCGATGCTGCGCGTGCCACCGAAATTCCTCGAACTGCATTCCGGTCACAAGCCGGAAGAGCCGATCGATGCGCATTCGGTGCAGCCCTACTACACGCTGCTGCTGGCCCGCGAGGCCGGGATGACGATATCGATCCATGCGACGGCGGAAGAAATCGTGCTTTCGGCAGCCTGAGCGTCCGGCCGGCTTGCCGGGAGAACAAAGTATTTCAACGGCGTAATATTGCCGTGACGGCTCAATCCGCAGCGGCAGCGAAGCATTCGTGAAGAAAAGCCTCTCGGGCGGCATCTTTCCAAAAATTTTACCTAAAGACTTTTCGGGTTCTTTACCAGATCGGCCTAGGGTGGTCGCCAGATGCCCCGCACGACCGGATTGCCCCAAGGCAAAGAGGACCCGGAAATGAAACGCTGCATGTTCGTCGACGATTCAAGCGTCATCAGGAAGGTTGCAAAACGCATCCTGGGTGGCTCCGACATGGTGGTCATCGAAGCAGCCAGCGGGCTTGACGCACTGGAGATGTGCGCCGCCGACATGCCCGACATCATCGTCGTCGACGGTGCCCTGCCGGACGTGCAGGCGGTTGACCTCATCCGCCGCGTGCGCGCCATGGAAAGCCCGATAAGGCCGCAGATCCTGATCTCGCTGGTCGAGCTCGACATCGCCTCGATCATGCGGGCCAAGCGCGCCGGCGCCCAGGGCTATCTCCTGAAGCCGTTCAATCGCCCGCAATTGCTCGAGCGCTTTCGCAACCTGAAAATCGCCGCTTGAGGCGGCACAGGCCGCTCATCGCTGATCCATGACGCAAAAAGCCCGGCCGAAGCCGGGTTTTTTGTTGAAGATGAAAAATGATTCGGGCGGCGCTTACCGCTCAGGCGCTGACGCGGATGTCTTCGGGTTCGCGCAGCACGTAGCCGCGGCCCCAGACCGTCTCGATGTAGTTCTGGCCACCGGATGCCGCGTCGAGCTTCTTGCGCAGCTTGCAGATGAAGACGTCGATGATCTTCAATTCCGGCTCATCCATGCCGCCATAGAGGTGGTTGAGGAACATTTCCTTGGTCAGCGTGGTGCCCTTGCGCAGCGAGAGCAGCTCCAGCATCTGGTATTCCTTGCCGGTGAGGTGCACGCGCTGGCCGCCGACCTCGACGGTCTTGGCGTCGAGGTTGACCACCAGGTCACCGGTGGTGATGACCGACTGGGCGTGGCCCTTGGAGCGCCGCACGATGGCATGGATGCGCGCCACCAGCTCGTCCTTGTGGAACGGCTTGGTCATGTAGTCGTCAGCGCCGAAACCGAGGCCGCGCACCTTGTCCTCGATACCGGCCATGCCGGACAGGATCAGGATCGGCGTCTTTACCTTGGACAGGCGAAGCGTTCTCAAGACCTCGTAGCCGGACATGTCGGGCAGGTTGAGATCGAGAAGGATGATATCGTAGTCGTAGAGTTTGCCCAGATCGACACCCTCTTCGCCGAGGTCCGTCGTATAGACATTGAAACTTTCCGATTTCAGCATCAGTTCGATGCTTTGTGCGGTTGCACTGTCATCTTCTATCAGCAGAACACGCATTTCATTCCCCTTTTCTGCTGCCGGACCATTTCACGACCCGTCCTGCCCCGGAGCAGTGGTTGCCTTGTGCAGAGGCTGCCATTGAATGGTTAACAAAACCTAATTTCCCGTCCATGACGGTATCAGATTTTTTAACCCCTATCTACACCCTCTTGAATCTAATAACGAATCTCATACCCAAATTCCTAATGCAACACATTAACAACCTGGACTAAGCGACTCCAGGGACTCATCGACGCGCCTTCGCTTCGGCGACCGGAATTTTTACCCGGCCTTAAGTCCTGACCCGTATGATTAACAATGCCCGTAAACGAATGGTTACCGCCGGCAAAAAACTTTAGGGTTTTGTTTCCCATAGTTCGGGAGATGCCGGTGGACACCGGGCAATGCCTGGGCCTTTCCAGGTGGTTTGGACGATATGTGCGGGTGTGCGTTTCCGGGAGTACCGAATCATGAAGTCACGTGAAAACCTCGTTCGGCTGAAACAGTTTCAGGTGAATGAGAAGCGGCGGCAACTGCTGCAGCTCGACATGATGATCGCCGAGTTCGAACGCATGGCCGTCGAACTGGAGCTTCAGATCACCGCCGAGGAAAAGAAAGCCGGCATCACCGACATCAATCATTTCGCCTATCCGACCTTCGCCAAGGCGGCGCGCTTGCGCCGCGACAACCTCAGAAATTCGCAAAGCGACCTCGCCCAACAGCGAAGCACTGCCGAATCATTACTCGGCGAAGCTGAAGCGGAGCTTTCCAAAGCTGAAATGCTGGAATCGCGCGACACCAAGGTCCGCGAAGCCGAAACCGGCGGCCGCAGCGCCATGATCGGCTGACCCGGCGAGATCGGCACCGGCGCGGGCGGGGAGCTCATCGGGCCATCGGCCCGAGCCACCCACTTGCCGCGAGATCCCCGCTCTAGGCGGCCCAATCCCCTTCATTGACGGCGATCGCCCTGGCACGGGCATCCTTGATGTCAGGCGCGTGCTGCTCCGCCCATCCCCTGATCTGGGTAAGCAGCTCCCCTAGATTATGGCCGAGCTCGGTCAATTCATATTCGACGCGCGGCGGAATGACCGGAAAGATCTCACGCCGCACCAGGCCATCGCGCTCGAGCACGCGCAATGTCTGCGCCAGCATCTTGGGCGTGATGCCTTCGAGCTTGCGGGCAAGCTCTCCATTGCGCAGCCGGCCTTTGCGCAGCGCGCAAACCACCAGATAGACCCATTTGCTGGCCAGCATCTCGAGCACGGTGTGGGAAGGACACGTCCGCCGGAACGCATCATAGCCGAAGGGGGAGTCGTCATTACTATCCATGAGGTGCGTATATATCAAAAAGGTACATACTGGACAAGGGAATATTACTATCCAAATGATAGCGACACCAACCAAGCAGGAGAGATACCATGCGTGCCGTTATCCAGAATTCCTTCGGCGGACCCGAAGTCCTTGTCATCGCCAACCAGATCGATCCCTCTCCCAAGGCCGGCGAAGTGCTGGTCCGCGTCAAGGCAGCCGGCATCAACCCGGTCGACGGCGCCGTCCGCTCTGGTCACTATAAGCTTCTCGGAGAGCCGCCCTTCATCCTCGGCTGGGATATTTCGGGAACCGTCGAGGCGCTCGGCGCCGGCGTCATCGGCCTCAAGGTCGGCGACGAGGTGTTCGGCATGCCACGCTTCCCCAAGCAGGCGGCGGCTTACGCCGAGCTTACAGCAGTGCCGGCCGACGAGATCGCGCCGAAGCCGAAGGCGGCGGACTATGTCCAGGCAGGCGCGCTGCCGCTGGCCGGCCTGACCGCCTGGCAGGGCCTTGTCCGCCATGGCGCCTTGAAATCGGGCCAGCGCGTGCTGGTGCATGCGGCGGCCGGCGGCGTCGGCCACCTGGCGGTGCAGATCGCCAAGGCGCGCGGCGCTTACGTCATCGCCACCGCCAGCCCCAACAAGCTCGATTTCGTCCGCGAGCTCGGCGCCGACGACGTCATCGACTATACCCAAGGCGATTTTACCGGCCGGGTCAGCGAGATCGATCTGGTGCTGGACCCAATCGGCGGCGATCATGCCGAACGCTCGCTGAAGGTCATCAGGAACGGCGGCGTGCTGGTGTCCTTGCTGAACCTGAACGACACCACCAAGGCGCTGGCCAGCGCGCGCGACATCCGCGTCGAGCGCATGTCTGTCGTGCCTGACCGCGATGGCCTGGTGGAACTTGGCCGGTTGATCGACGCGAACAAGCTCTCCGACCATGTGGCCAAGAGCTTCCCGCTCGAAGAGGCCGGGGCCGCCCACGCCTTTCTCGCCACCAAGCCGATTGGCAAGGTGGTGCTGACGGTTTGAACAACGAAAGACACGACCTAAAAGCAAAAGGGCGCGGAATGCCGCGCCCTTTTGTCTCTTCAGCCCGACCCTAGTGCCGGTATTGCTGGATGCGCGTGGTGCGCAGCCCGGCAAGGCCATATTCGTCGATCGACGCCTGCCAGGACAGGAATTCCTCGGTGGTCAGCTTGTAGCGCTGGCATGCCTCTTCGAGGCTCAAAAGCCCGCCGCGCACCGCCGCGACCACTTCCGCCTTGCGCCGGATAACCCAGCGACGCGTGTTGGTCGGCGGCAGATCGGCAATCGTGAGAGGGCTGCCGTCAGGCCCGATAACATACTTAACTCTAGGTCTAACCAGATCGGTCATCGTACTCTCTACAAAAAACTCAAAGACCCAATCCCCGCCACGTTACCGCCACAGCTTTAAAAATTGCCTAAGCAGACCCTAATGACTAGGTAAGGATCGTGAACGCCGCGTTAGTCTTTTCGCAGGCATTTGAAACATCCGGCTGGAAGCCTTGAATTGGTTGGAAAAAATCCGGCCGATCGCGGATCGCCCGCAAACCGTCGATCGCCTTGCAAGCTGGCGCCGGCGGAAAGCTTGACCTATATTCTCGACATTGGCATTCAGACGCCGCTCAGAATGAAAGCATCATGAACAGTCTCGACCTTCCCGGACGTCCCGAAAACACCCGCATCGTCGTCGCCATGTCGGGCGGCGTGGATTCGTCCGTGGTCGCCGGCCTGTTGAAGCGCGAAGGTTATGATGTCGTCGGCGTCACCCTGCAGCTTTACGATCACGGCGCGGCCACGCACCGGGCCGGTTCATGCTGCGCCGGACAGGACATTGACGATGCCCGCCGCGTTTCCGAGACGCTTGGCATTCCCCACTACGTGCTCGATTACGAGGAGCGCTTCCGCAAGGCGGTTATCGACCCCTTCGCCGAGAGCTATGTCGCCGGCGAGACCCCCATTCCTTGCGTCTCCTGCAACCAGACTGTGAAGTTCGCCGATCTGCTGGCCACCGCCAAGGAACTGGGCGCCGATGCGCTCGCCACCGGCCACTACATTCGCTCCGGTGCCAATGGCACCCACCGCGCGCTCTACCGGCCGGTCGATGCCGATCGCGACCAGAGCTATTTCCTGTTCGCCACCACGCAGGCGCAGATCGACTATCTGCGCTTTCCCCTGGGCGGCCTGTCGAAGCCGCAGGTTCGCGCCATGGCCGAGGAGATGGGGCTGACCGTGGCGGCCAAGCAGGACAGCCAGGACATCTGCTTCGTGCCGCAGGGCAAATATTCCGACATCATCGCCAAGCTGAAGCCGGCCGCCGCCAATCCGGGCGACATCGTCCATATCGACGGCCGCGTGCTCGGCCGCCACGAGGGCATATTGCGCTACACGATCGGCCAGCGCCGCGGCATCGGCATCGCGTCGGGCGAGCCGCTCTATGTCGTCCATCTCGATGCCGAACGGGCCCGCGTCATCGTCGGCCCGCGCGAGGCGCTGGAGACGCACAAGATCTATCTGCGCAACATGAACTGGCTTGGCGACGGACCGCTCGACGATATTCCCGAAGGCGGCCTCGAACTGTTCGCCAAGGTGCGCTCGACCAGGCCGCCGCGTCCGGCGGTGCTGCGCCACGTCGCGGGCGTGACGTCCGTCGAACTGGCCGACGGCGAGTCCGGCATCGCGCCCGGCCAGGCCTGCGTGCTCTATTCCGACGACGGTAACGAAGCGCGCGTCTTCGGCGGCGGCTTCATCGAGCGCTCCGAGCGCGGCGCCGAGGCCGAAGCCATGCTGACGAAGCTTGCAGCAAGGCCGGCGCAAATTCCCGCCGAATAAACACTACCCTCTCAGAGACCGTTTCGAAATTCGCTCTGGCGAGTCATATGGTGGTGGTTTCGAGAACCGGAGCGCAGCGGACATTCGGGTCCGTGAGCTCAGGTCTACTGCACGCAGTAGAACGGGGAAGCGCAGAAAACGCCATCAGATGGCCGCCAGAGTAGAATCTCCAAACGGTCTCAGGACTTGGTGTGGGTGACCGTCCCCGCCGTCAGGATGCGCAGCACCCTGATTGCTTCCTCGCCGCTGGTGCGCGGCTCGGCCCGTGTCTCGATGCAGTGGATGAAATGCTCAAGCTCGCGCGTCAGCGGCATGCCTTGCGCAACCGCGACATAGGACGGCTCGTTGGTGGTGAAGGCCCATTGGCCGCTGTCCTGCCAGACCGCATGGCGGTAGACGGCAAGCTTGCGCTCCCACGGCTCGACATCGTCGAACACCGCCATCGCCTTGGTGCCGACCACGGTCAGCCGCCTTTCGCGATAGGGGTTGAGCCGCGACGTGAAAAGATGGCTGCGCAGGCCGTTGGGAAAGCGCATGTGCAGATGCGCGAAGTCGCTGAGATTGTCGAGGAGTGCCGCACCCTCGCCGCGCACCTCGATCGGCTCGGTACCGGTGATGGCCAGGATCATCGACAGATCGTGCGGCGCCAGGTCCCACAGCGCATCATTCTCGGTATGGAACTTGCCAAGGCCAAGCCGGTGCGAGTGGATGTAACGAACCTCGCCAAGCTCGCCATTGTCGATCAGCCCCTTCAGCGTCTCGAAGGCGGGATGAAAACGCAGGACATGGCCGACCATGAAGACGCGGCCATTGTCCTTGGCCGCCTGCACCGAGCGCTCGGCATCCGGCACGGTCAGTGCGATCGGCTTTTCCACCAGCACGTCCTTGCCGCTCTCGACGGCGCGCACGGAGAGGTCGGCATGATATTGTGGCGGCAAGGCCATGACGATGGCGTCGATGTCGTCCCGGCCGAACAGTTGGTCCGGCTCGATCGCCAGGCAATCCTGTTCGCTGGCAAAGCCTTCGGCACGCGCCCGGTTGGCGTCGGAAACCGCGTGCAGCGCGCCAAGCGCCTTGAGGGTGCGGATATGGTTGCTGCCCCAGTATCCGCAACCGAGGACTGCAATGCGCGGCTTCATCTGTTTCAAACTCTAAAAACTCGTGGCCGAGACATAGCGACGTGCCCCTTCGAACTCAACCCCGGCGGTTGCAACCAAATGTCCATGCGGCAAAGCTTTTTTCGGCAATGAGAATATGCGGCGATATGGAATGTTTCGAAGCTTGACAGGCTCGCCCTCCCAACCTTATATCCGCGCGACCTTGGCGAACGCCTCGAAATGCCTTTTGATTTAAGGAGGATTTCGGGCCTTTCGCCGCCCTGGCGGGGTAGCTCAGTTGGTTAGAGCACGGGAATCATAATCCTGGGGTCGGGGGTTCAAGTCCCTCTCCCGCTACCAAATTCTTCAAATAAGAATCAGCTACCTGGATCCCCTCAACTGCATCCGGGTGGATGATTTCAAGTCGCGTCCGGAGCCAACGCCTCCTGATGTCGCTGAAGAGGCGGTTTAAAGCCCGCGCTCTCAGACAGAGGCGTGCGTGCCGATCGGGGGGCCTGATCTTCGGCTGAGGATGGAGGGCACCGTCCTGCCGCGCGGATAAATTCCTAGAGACAACGAATGTCCCGATACACATTTGATATTGAAAACGGATTCGGACGACCGTTATAAAATCGACGTTCACCATTGCTTTCTAAGGAGCTTGCGATGGATAGCGTGGCGCGTGACAGCGAGGTCAATCCTTGCGTTGAAGTGATCGAAGCCTGCGGGGAGTGGTTCGTCCGTGTGGTCGATGGCGACGAAGAACTAACCCGAGCATTCGAACAGGAGTCGTTTGCCCTGGCATATGCAGAGGGTCAGCGAAGACGTCTCGGGCTCGCTGATTTCGATCGGCTGTAGGCTAACCGTGGGGAATGGCCGGTGCGGGTGGGCTTTGGGGCGCGACGGACGCCGCACCGGCCATTGCGGTGAGTTTTCGGGTTCCTCCCCGCTCCAATGAGTTTGTCCGTATATTAGCAAATTTGCAACTAAGCCTGTTGGGCTACCCAGCAGTAGGAGGCTGTACCGGCCGCGGGGCGCTTCATCCGATAAACTCGACTTCCTTGCCGGTGACATGTCGCACGGCCTTCAGCCGGCTTTGACTTCCTTCATTCGCATGTTTCGCGGATATCAATAGGAGTGCATATTCCCGCCAGCCGGCGCCGCCCGTCCTCAAGGCCCCTGTCGGTCAGGCCCAGCGGCCTTCCGCTGCCAGTCCCCCTAGCAACCCCAGGCGCTGGGCCGTTGCCGACGATCACGGCCTGCGGCCTTTGAGTCCGAGCACCCGAGGATCCTCAAAGATCCTGATGCATCGGAGTGTGCTCAAAGGCTCTCGCCGCGACGGAGATTCCGACCTGCTGCCATGCGGGCGCCCGTGTGGCACCGGGGACGGCCTCGGCACGCCAACGTTCCACGGAACCCGGCGAAGGCCAGTTGGCATCACAGGCCGCCGCCCTTGTCCCTACCGTGCGCTCAATGCGACCATGCGGTCGAGCGCCGCGGTCAGGCCGTGCAGCGACACTGGGAATGTCAGCGGCGTCTCTGCATCTGTCGTGACATTGAGCTTCAGCACCTCGCCTACCCTCAGCTTTCCGAGCACGGATCGGTCAATGGAAAACACCGCGATGCAGCCTGTCGGCAAGCAGGTCCTGAAGCGCTGCGGGGACAATGGCGGCTGATCGTCGATCTGGGGCGTCACCCCCGGATCGAGCAAGATGCCGAAGGGCAGAAGCAGGGTGGCCATCGTCGACCCGTCCGCGCGCCTTTGTATCTCCATGGCAAGCAGCCTTTGGCCGTTCTGCTGGACCTGGTCCTGCGAAAGCGTACAGACCCTCGCATTCTCCTGGACAGAGCAAGCCACGCTCCAGTCCTGATAGACTTCGCGCAGCGATGACGGCCCATTTGGAGCAGTCGCAGTCTGCTGTTCAGCCGACGCTGGCGGCATCAACGAGAATGCGATTGCCCCGTATGCGCAGGCGGCCTTGAGGCCACGCTTCATGTGCAGACCCATTCACGGATCTTGCATTTGGCCCCTGACGCCTCGCAGGCCTGCAAGGCGAGGTTTTCGGCCTCCCGGCGGGTCTCTGCCGAGTTCACGCCCCAGGGCGTGAAACGGTTCTCGACCTTGTCGGCCATGGCCAGCGCGCCGCAGTGCTTGTAGGGAAAGCCGGTTTCGTCGTCGTCAGTCCAATGGCGATGGTTGCGGAAGACGGAGACGACGTTGCACGCCTTGCCGCCGGCGTTCTCGCAATGTTTCTGCGCGATGTCCTTCGCCTCCTGCCGCTTGTTCGCCCCCCAGAAGAAGCCGTATTTGCTGTCGGACTGCGAATAGGCGATGGCCGCCCAGATGCCTTTTTCCTCCTGCTGCGGCTCCGACGGCGCCACCAGGTCGGCCGAGACGACGTGTCCGCTCCACAACAAGGTCAAGCCCAAAACTGCCAAAGCCCGCAATCTCATGGTCGGCACCCCTTTCCTTGATCCTGGTCGCTTCGCCTACTTCGCCGCTGAAGCGACGGAGATCACCACGCAGCTTTTGCCTGTCGGCAAGAGAAGGGCCTCACCGGCATTGCCGCCGAGCTCGTACACCTCCACCTGCCCGAGATGGTCGGTGATCTTGCTGCCTTGCGGAAGAATGGACGGGATGTCGGCGCACGGGCTGGCGAACGGCGCCACCCGCACCATCGTCCCTTCGCAACCCGAAGCGGTGGGCGATGCGAAAACGACGCCGGCGGCAGGCCCGCTATAGCGTTCCGTCGCATAGTCCATGCCGACGAAGGCCTGGACCGCATGCTTGTCGGCGGCGTGGTCGTTCCATAAGGATTTGACGCTGTATTTCGTGCCTGTCGTCAAGATCTGCCCGAGCACCGGATAGATGGTCGAACAGGCCTGGACCCCGGCCTGCTTGACATGCTCGAGAAAGGGCGTGTCCGGAAGCGCCGGGTTGGCCGTCTCGGGCTGTGCGGCCGTCGCGCTGCCGACCAGATTGGCGATCGCGGCATAGTTCCCGGCGGCGAAGCCAAGGCCGGCCACGACGAGCCCCAACAATGAAAATCCGACGACGCGCGACCATCGCCGCCGCGTCGGTTCGACGAGCTTCTGCCGATCCGCCTCGACGGCCGGGCTGCTGCGTTTTGCGGACATGAACTGGTCCTGCTGGCTCATTGTGCTGCCCCGGTCATTTGAGTGGCGAAAGGGCTGCCGTCAGCCCCTTGAGTGTTGCTGCGGTCACGGTGATCGTCTTGCCGTCGACGGTCGGATAGGAAATCGCCGGCGTGGCGTTCTGCGATATCTGCTGGCGCATGACGGGGCCGACCGGCAGCATGCCGACGCAGACCACTTCATTGCAGCCGTTCAGGTGGACGTCGATCGCCTGGTCCCGCCCGTCGAACTTCAGCGACACCAGGCCGTCGCTCCTGGCGTTCGGCGCGGTGCGGACGATCATGTAGGGCTTGCCGTCCTGCGTAGCGGCCAGCGACCAGCTGAAGGCCATGTTGCCCGAGGAGTCCTCGATCACCTGCGAGACATTGCAGACCTTCTTGCGCGCCTTGAGGTTCTCGTCGCAGATCAGCGTCCAGTTTTCGAAGGGACGGATCGTGCGCTGATAGGTTCCCAGTTTCACGTCGGGCGGCAGCACCACATCCGAAGGCTTGATCCTGTAGGGCGACGCAACCTGCCCCGCGGCCGGCGCGAGGCCGCCGCAGAGCGCCAGGCAAGTCAGTACGACAAGTCCTTTCATTCCTGCCTCAGTTCAAGGTGAAGCTGATGCCGGCGCCGACGCCGACATGACCGCCAGCGGCCGTGCCCGACACGTTGCCGCGGATGCGGCCGTCCTCGCTCGTGTAGCCCGCACCGAAGGCCAAGGCGCTCGAATCCCGCCAGAAGCCGCCGCCGGCCGCGACGCTCAGCTTGCCGGGACGGTCGTCGTAGCGCAGCGAGGCAGCCGCAAGGCCGATCGCCGCCGCCTGGCGGGCTTCGTCGCGTATGCCGCCCAAGTCGCTGTTGAGCTGGCTGAGCTTCTGGTCGGTATAGTTGTTGGCCTGCTGCAAGGTCGTGGCGGCCACCTTGTCTGTGTAGCTGTTGGACGTGTTGATGGCGTAATCGACACGGTTGTTCATCTGGGTGACGTTGACCGCATCGGTGCCGGCAACACCCGGGCCGACATTGGAGATGACCACCGGCGCGTTGACGTCGCCACCCTGCAGCGTGATGCTGTTCTTCTTGCTGCCGTCCGGATTGGTGTCATAGGTGACGGCATTCTGGGTGAGCGATCCAAGGCCCGATTTCAAATCCTCGACCGCCGTGTTGGTGGCGTAGAGCTGCGAGCCGTTTATCGCGTCGGTGCTGCCGGCGTTGACCCGTCCGGCGGCGACATTGGTGATCGTGCGCGCGGCGCCTGCGTCGCCGACGCTGACGGTCCCGATCGGGGTGGTGCCAGCGAAGGCGTAGGTCTTGCCGTTGATGACGGTGCTGGAGGTGCCGACCGCGGTCTGCGTCACCGAGCCCGAACCCAACGCCACGTCATTGGCGTTGTTGGCTTTGGCGCCCTGGCCGAGCGCCACCGCGCCTTGGCCCGTGGCCGTCGAGCCATTGCCGGCGGCAAGGCTGTTGGTGCCGCTGGCCACGCTGGCCGGCCCTATCGCCACGCTGTCTGTGCCGCTGGCGGTGGAGTCGGCCAGCGTCGAATTGGCGTGGAAATACTTGATGCCGCCGCCATTGCTGATGTTGGTCAGCGCGTTGTTGACGGCCGTGAACCCCTCATAGACGGTCGAGTAAGTGTTGCCCTGGATGGTATAGGTCGGTCCGGTGATAGACCCGTCGGGATTGACCGTGGTGCTGCCGCCGAACAGATTGGCGACGTTTTGCGACACGCCCTTAAGCTGGGAGACGTTGACCGCATCGGTATTGGCCGAGCCCGCCGCGACATTGGTGAGCTTGCGTTCGGCTCCCGCGGCGCCGATCGACACTTCGCCGAACGAGGTCTGTGGGGCGGTGAGTGCAAAGGCCGTGTAGCCGGCCTGGGCGCCGACCGTGGTGATGGACTGCGAGCCCAGCGCGACGCTGTTGATGAAGGTGCTTTGGGCGCCGGCGCCAAACGCCACCGACTGGATGCCGGACGCCAGCGAATTGGTGCCGAGGGCCAGTCCGTCGGCCAGCATGACATGGGCGTTCTGGCCGATGGCCGTGCCGCCCGGTGCTGTCTGGTCGACAATGGCGCCGTTGCCGATGCCGACGCCATTGTCGCCGTTGACGACCGTCGTCGGGCCGACAGCGACCGACTCGGCACCCACCGCGAGCGAGTCGCCGGCCGCCGAATTGGCGTGGAAATACTTGGTCGACGTCGCCGAGACAGAGGCGATCACACCCTGCAGCTGGCGCACGGTGACGGCATCCTGCGCCTGCGTGCCGTCAGCCACATTGGTGATCTGGCGGTAGGACGTGGCGGTGCCGACCGACACGGCGCCGAGCAGCGTCTTGTCGGTGGTGTTGTACTGGATGAAGTTGGAAGGACCGGCCGCGATCTGGCCGGTTGCGGGCGCCACGGCCCGGTCGGACACGGAACCCGAACCAAGCGCCACGCTGCCGTCAATGCTGGCCAGTGTGTCGCGGCCGAGCGCCAGCCCGCTGACTCCGGTCGCGGTCGCCTGGTAGCCGACGGCGGTGGAGCCTACCCCTTGCGCGAAGGAATCGGTTTGCGCCAGCCCGGCCTCGTTGGTGCGGGCGTAGCGGATGCCTATGCCATTGGCGTCGGTATAGGCGGTCGAGGTGTCGCCGGCGATGTTGTTGATCGTGTTGCCAAGATTGGTGACACCACTGCCGATATTGGCGATGGCTGTGGTGTTGGCGGTCACCTGCTGGTTGGTGGCGAAGAGCTGCGAGCCGTTGACCGCGTCGGTCGAGCCGCCATTCAACTGTCCGGCCGCGACGTTCTGGATCTGACGCTCGGCGCCGGCCGACCCGACCGAGAAGGCGCCCGCCGGCGTGCCGCCGGCGAAGGTGTAGTTCACGCCGCCGATCGTGGCTCCGCCGACATTGGTCGTTGCTCCTGACGTCGAATTCAGGCCGATCGCGACGTCACCAGCATTGTTGGCCACGGCGTTGGGTCCGACAGCGACGGAATTCGTTCCAAGGGCCTGGGAATCCGGCAGGGCCGAATTGGCGTGGAAATACTTGATGCCGCCGCCGACATTGATGTTGTTGAGCGTGGTGCCGATGGCATCGACCGCCTGGTTGGTGGCGAAGAGCTGCGAGCCGTTGACCGCATCGGTCGAGGACCCGCTGATCCGCCCCGCCGCCAGATTGGTGAGCGTGCGCTCCGCACCCGGCGCGCCGATGCTGACCGTCGAGGTCGGATTGATGCCCTGGAAGGCATAGGTCGTGCCGTTGATCACGGCATTGGGCGTGCCCACCGCTGCGACGGTCACCGAGCCAGAGCCAAGCGCCACATCGCCGGAGCTCGCAGCAGCCGTCGCGCCATTGCCCAGCGCGACATTGCCCGCAAGGCCGGCAGCACCAGCAGTCGAGCCATTGCCCAGGGCAACGGAGCCCTGCCCGATCGCCTTGTTGTTGTTGCCGATGGCGACAGCGCCCGCCGCCATATTGGCCGCGGTGGCGCTCGCCGTGCCATCGCTGTTGGCGATGTTGTTGGCGCCGCCGGTAAAGGCGCCGGTACCGCTGGCATAACTCGGATCGCCGATTGCGACTGCGCCGTCGCCAAAGGCTGTGTTGCCGGCGCCGATGGCCACGGCCTTGCCGCCATCGGTAGTCGCGCCCGTGCCGATGGCGACGGAGTCGGCGGAGAGCGCGGCGGACTGTAGACCGACAGCGATGGCGTTGGTTGCCGTCGCCTGGCTGTCGCGCCCCATTGCAATGGCGTCGTCCTCAGACGCCGTCACGTCCGTGCCGATGCCGATGGCGTTGTCTCCACTGGCGCTCGTTGCAAAAGTGCTTGAGCCGACATAGACGGCGCCTATCCCGGTCGCCCTCGTCCCAGCGCCGAGAGAGATGGAGTTCACGGCGCTGCTTTGGGCGCCGCGGCCGAGTGCGGTACTGTTGAGTCCGGTGGCGCGGGCTTCACGTCCGACGGCAGTGGAATTGTCGGCGCTGGCTACGGTTCCGATGCCGAGAGCGGTGCTGTCGAGTCCGCCGGCGTTGGCGCTGACGCCGGCAGCGAGGGAATTGTCTCCTGTGGCATTCGCGCCGGACCCGAACGAGGAGGCGTTCGCGCCGCTGGCGACGGCGACGTTGCCAACCGCTGTGCTGGCGGTGCCACTCGCAATTGAGGTGGTGCCTATGGCGATGGCGTCTTGCGCGCTCGCATTGGCCTGCTTGCCGATCGCCGTGCCGTCTACGCCGCCCGCAGTGGCGCCCAATCCCAGCGCACTTGCGTTCGCAGCGGTCGCCGCGGCGTTGTTGCCGAGTGCGGTGGCGGACACGCCCGTGGCCTGGGCTCCTGAGCCCGCCGCGACGGAGCCTACTCCGCTCGACACGGCCGAATTGCCGAGCGCCAGCGCGAAGTTGCCCGAAGCATTGGCGACGTTGCCGAGAGCTTGCGAGTTCAACCCTCCGGCGCTGGCCTGGTTGCCAACCGAAACGGCATTCGTCCCGGCGGCTTTGGCCAGGTAACCCATCGCCGTGGTCCCGACACCGGAGGCGGCCGCCCCGTTACCGATTGCCGTGGACTGGTTCGCCGACGCTGTGGCGGAGGTTCCGAACGCGCTGGACCCGGTCCCGGTCGCGGATGCGCTCGAGCCTACCGCGGCCGACCATGCCCCCGTTGCGGTTGAAGCTGTGCCGAGCGCGACGGCCTCGAACGTGAAGCCGGCAGGAGCGGTGCCGCTTGCATTGGCATTCGTGCCGATGGAAACGGGAGAACCGCCGCCCGCTCCAGCGTTTGCCTTGGCGCCGACGCCCATGGCTATGGCTGAACCGTTTGCCGATGAGGCGTTGGAGGACAATCCAATCGCCACCGAGGCGCCACCCGAAGCGCTGGCCGTTGAGCCGAGGGCGACGGCGTTCGCCCCATTTGCGGTGCTGTTGACGCCAAAGGCTGATGCTCCATCCACGAGTGCGCGGGCGTTCCCGCCTACGGCAAGAGCATTGACGCCGGTCGCGTTCGCGAAGACACCTATGCCTATGGCGTTGAGGCCATTGGCACCCATCGCATAGCCAATGGCGATCGAAGCATCGCCTGTAGCGGTGATACCGGTGCCCAACGCCACGCCGTTATTGCCATTCACGTGGGCGTTATTGCCAACGGCGGTTGAGGCGGCGCCGGGGGCGGTGTTGCCACAACCGATCGCTATGCTTTGCACCCCTGCTGAGGGGTTCGTGCAGTTCGCGGCGTTTGTCAGAACCCCGTTGCCAATGACAACTTGCGCGAGCGCCGCCTGCGGGATCATGATCCCCACCACAGCCCCGAGCGCCCCACCGGCGCCCAGCGCTCCCAGGCCCAGGCGCTTGCGGCGCATGCCGAGCACGCTATGCGCCATGCGCAGGACCGCCATCAGCCGGCGGCGAACCGAGCGAGAGCGGGGATCAGCCCCGGCAATCCAATGCCTGGCGAAATGCGCCGCGCGATGCTGAACAAACGAGCCACTCGAAATCTGATTGTCGGTCATGGTCCTCTCCGTTCGCCAGCCGCCAGGAAATGTCTGACAAATTCCAGCACTCGCAGAAAGCCACGATTCTGGTTTGCCGTATTTCAGGAAATTGCTGTTTTGTCAGAAAAACTGCGGCAACTTCGCGGGAGTTAACGGATAGTTACTTTAGTTCGTGCTTTAATAAGGCAAAGTAAAACAATCAAGCGATCAATATATCACCTAAGCTTCGAATTAAGCTTGCCGAAGCGGGCCTGCAATGGCGTCAATCGCCGGTATTTCTTCATTACGGTAGTAAAATGGCTCTGGCTCGAAAAGCCGCTCAAATGCGCGATATCGGCGATCGTCATGCCGCTTTCGGCAAGCAGCCGCTCAGCGAAGTCCAGCCGCAGATCAAGCACATATTGATGCGGCGGCACCCGGAACGTCCGGGAGAAAGCCCGCACGAAATGATAGGATGAAAGCCCGCAAACCGCCGCCATCTCTGCAAGCGCTATCTTGCGCGTAAAATTCTGATCCAGGAATTCCTGCACCTTGCGCGCGCTGTGGGCGGAAAGGCCGCCTTTCACGTTCAGCGCCGGCAGTCGCGCGGGACCGGGTCCGGACGCCGATCCCGGAGGGCCATCTTCAGACCGCATCTTTCGGTCCCTTGATATCTCGCAGATGCACTTCAACCCGAGACCGCCCTCCCCGTTCCCCCCAAAAACAGTTCGTGATTGATCGAGCTGTTGCTGCATTGTCGCTCCGGTTCATTCGATCAGTCCGGCCAGATGGCGAATAATGCACAGGCTCCATGCTATTTCGAATGACTCCGGTAATGCCTGGGGCATAGTCGTGACGGACGTATTTTGGAAAACTCCGGAAGCCGTGTAGGAAATTCCGGTCTTGGATTATCGGAGGGCAGGTGTTGCCACTTTGCCATCCCAGGCTTTCAGTTTCTGCCCGGCGCATATCCGGTCATGGTCGGTGTTCTGCCCCTGTATTTCTTCATGGTTGCGGCCAGATGAATCTGATCCGAAAACCCGGCGAGGTAGGCGATTTCGGCGATTGCTAGCTCGCCGTCAACGAGTAACTTTTCGGCGAAGTCCAGGCGCAGGTTGATCAGGTAGCGATGCGGCGGAATGCCGAACGTGCTGGCGAACCTTGCTATGAAATGATTGGAGGAAACCCCGGCGACCGACGCCAGTTCGGCGACCATGACCTTTCGCACGAAATTCTCGTCGAGGTACTCGCGCACGCGCCGAGCACCAGCGGCGGAGAGCCCGCCTTTGGCCGACGCCGCCGGCCGGCTGCGGCCGGTGTAGGTGCGCAGCAGATGGACGCCGAACACGGTGAGCAGCGAGTCCAGATAGAGATCGTTCGGCGGCAGCTTGCCGGTCAGCTCGGCGGTGATCATCTGGGGAATGGTGATCATCTGGGGAATATTGAGCGCCTTCAGGTCGACCTTGCCGAACGCAGGCGGTTCAAGTTCCACATCGGAACGATCGAATTCGTGCGCAGCCAACTCCGACAGTGCTTCGGGAGAGATGGAAACGACGGCGTTTTCCCTGGTCTGCGACCAGGTGAGGCTGCTGTCGACTCCAGCGGGATTGATGACAAGGCATCCGACCGGCGCATCGTATTCCGTGATCTTGTCGCTGCCGAGCGAGGCTCTGAATTTGCGTCCGGGCTTCAGCACGATGCCCGTGGAATGTTCCTTGGCCAGGAACGTCTGCGACCCGGGACCGCGGACGGAATGGATGACGCTGCCACGTGCGGTGGCTCTTCTGGGACCGGCACTTTCTGGAATGATGTCCAGGACATATCGGGCTACCCGATCGACGCCTCGGGAAACGCCGCTTTCCCGAGCTTCGCCCGCATTTTTCATTCGCGTCGCCTCAGCCGCCTTGCCGCCGCCTGAAATCCCCTTTGCCCGAACCCGGAACCAACGTAACGCAGGCGTCCCGGCTAGGGAAGAACTCCCATGCGCAAAGAAAAATTCTTATTCGCGAAAAGACAGAAAAAATGACCGACCGAAGAAGTTGACGAGCATTCCATTCCACGGGAACGGCAGGTGTTCGCCATGCCCGAGTTTCGTTTATCAGCCGTGGCGAGGCTTCCGAGAATCCATTGCTTCGTTTTTTTTGGCACCGAAATCGGCGGCTAGGCAAGATGGGGCGCCGAGCCAACAGGTCACGAGCGGCGGCTACGGATCACCGCGACGCTTCTCGTACAGATCCCAGGTGAGTTCGACAAAGGCCAGGAGGACATCGTCCCGATTCCAGCCGGCCGCGACCGCCGCCTGGACGATTTCCTGGACGAAAGGCAGCAACTGGCCCTGGCACTGGACCGACATTTCGGCATCCCCCACGGGAGGCCCCTTGAAGTTGAATCTCATCATTCGGCGCTCCCCCCGCCTCCAATTAAAGTGTTATACCGCTAATTTCGTTCCCCCTGATATACAACAGATGTGGTACCAAAGTACAGGAAGCCCTGGACGACCAGGACGATGCCGGACCAGGCCATCTCTATGCTTTCCCTCGCGTTAAGTTGGTTTTCCCAGGCGGGAGTTCAGAGGAACTTCATCGGTTCAAACTCTGCCTGGGACTAGATCTCCCCACCCAGGTCGCGACCGCCACCCGGCGAATGCGCGGCATGAACCGGCCGCATTGCCTTCTGCAACCGCTCGCTGGATAGTCCCGGCAATGTTCGAGACCATTGCGACTCATTGGACCCAAATCCTGGCGATCATCTCGGTGGTCATGGCGACCGTCGGCATTGCCCATGCCGTCATGACCAAGGAGGATGTGCGCGCAGCCACCGGCTGGGTCGGCGTGATGGTGCTGTCACCGATCCTCGGCGTGCTGATCTATGCCGTCGCCGGCATCAACCGCATCCGTCGCGCCACGATCACCGCGCAGCGCCCGCTTGCCGGCGACGCGGTATCCTCCAAGCATGAGCGCGACATCGCCGCAGAAGAAGCCTTGATCGTCGAGCGCTACGGTCAGCGCTTCACCGGCCTGCGGACGCTGGGCGACAGGGTGGCGCGGCGCGCGCTCAACCCGGGCAACGCCATCGACGTGCTGGAGACCGGCGACGAGGCCTATGCCGCCATGTGCGCGGCGATCGATGGCGCCGAGCGCAGCGTCCTGCTCGAGACCTATATTTTCGACAATGACGCCGTCGGCCTGCTTTTCGTCGAATCGCTGGCCGGTGCCGTCGTGCGCGGCGTTACCGTTCGCGTGCTGATCGACGCCGTCGGTGCCCGTTACTCCGTTCCCAGCATCCTCGGCCATCTGCGCCGCGCCAACATCCCCGCCGATGTCTTCAACGGCAATATCGTCATGGGCCTGCGCCTGCCCTACGCCAATCTCAGAACCCATCGGAAGATCCTGGTGGTCGACGGCACAATTGTCTTCACCGGCGGCATGAACATCCGCAAGGGATTTTCGGCTGAGTTCGCAGGCTCCAACAGCGCCAGGGACACGCATTTCAAGGTCACCGGACCTGTCGTCGCCGACCTGTTCTCGGTCGCTGCCGAAGACTGGCGCTTCGCCACCAACGAAGCGTTGAAGGGCGATGCCTGGCGAATTGCCCCGCTGTCGCCGGCCCCCGGCCAGCCGATGCTGGTGCGGGCGGTCGCATCCGGGCCGGATGCCAGCAACGAGACCAATCACAAGCTGCTGATCGGCGCCTTCTCGGTGGCGCGCAAGTCGATCCGTTTGATGTCGCCCTATTTCCTGCCGGACCGCGAACTGATAAGCGCCTTGATCACCGCCGCCCGGCGCGGCGTCGAGATCGATGTAGTGGTGCCGGCGGTCAACAATCTCTTCCTCGTCGACCGCGCCATGACCGCGCAATTCGACCAGATCCTGAAGAATTATTGCCGCATATGGCGCACGGAAGGCCCATTCGACCATTCCAAGCTGCTTTCGATCGACGGCGTGTGGGCCTATGTCGGCTCTTCCAACCTCGATGCCCGGTCGCTGCGGTTGAACTTCGAGATCGATCTGGAGGTCCTCGACGCAGGCTTTGCCCGCGAGATCGAAGCCCGGATCGGATCGGCGATCGAAGCGGCCGTTCCCGTCACGCTGGACTCCTTGCGGGCTCGGCCATTCATCATCCGGCTGTTCGATCGTATTCTGTGGCTGGGATCGCCCTATCTCTAGAACCCCTGGCTTTAATAGAAAGACGTGTTTGCCGAATAGTTTGACGTCGGTCATGGAACATAGACGCAAAGGCTCTATTTGAGGTGTGTGGTGAGAGCGGCTGAAATGGCGAACATGTGATGCGGATGAGCGGGCGTAGCCTCCCGGCGAGCATGCTTTTGACCATTCGCGACAGGCGGATGCGCAAGGCAAACGCGGCTGCGCACAAGGCGACCGCCGCCACTGGAACGCTGGTCGCCTCCTACAACGTCCACAAATGCATCGGCGTCGATCGCAAGTTCGATCCAGAGCGCACCAGCCGCGTCATTCGCGAAATCGACCCCGACGTGATCGCGCTACAAGAGGCGGACAACCGTTTCGGCGACCGTGATGGCCTGCTGGATCTGCCTCGCCTCGAGCGGGAAACCGGCTTGGTGCCGGTGCCGATTTCGGCCACCGGCAAGGGCCATGGCTGGCACGGCAATGTCCTCCTGTTCAAGAAGGGCGTCGTCCGCGACGTGCATCAGATCAGGCTTCCGGGCCTGGAGCCGCGCGGTGCGGTGGTGGCGGAGATCGAATTGAACGGGAGCGAGACGCTGCGCATTATCGCCGCCCATCTCGGCCTGCTGCGCCATTCGCGCTCGCAGCAGGCCCGTGTCGTGCTCGATCTCATGAGCAGCCCGGACGAAAAGCCGACCTTGCTGCTTGGCGACCTCAATGAATGGCGGCTCGGCAACCGCTCGGCGCTCAACACGCTGCACGCGACGTTCGGGCCGCAGCCACCGGCGGTTCCCACCTTCCCCTCGAACCTGCCGCTTTTGGCGCTCGACAGGATCATGACCAACCGGCACGGGATGATCGCAGCCGTGGAAGCGCACGACACGCCGCTTTCGCGCGTCGCCTCCGACCATCTCCCGCTCACGGCCTTCGTTCGCCTGTAGAACCGACTTGTCGTCCCGGCTTCGAAAAGCGCCGCGATTCATTTTGGAACGCTAATTCTCTCCGCGAGTTGATACGCATTGAACCACAGGAGGACGAGACGTGAAAAAGCTATTTCTGGCTTCCATGGTGGCATTGGCCGCCACAGCCGCAGTCATTGCGCCGACACAAGCCGCAAGCGTGATTATCCAATCCGACGATGGCAACCAATATTCATCGGACGATCAGTCCGACAACGGCCAGATTGTCGTTCGCCGCCATCACCGGCAGAATTACGACAACCAGTATGGCGACGACCAGAACGTGCAGTATGATGGCAACTACAATGGCGACTATCGACGCCACCACCGCCATCACCGCTGCCATATCGAACTGGTCAAGCACTGGCGCCACCACCACAAGGTGATCGAGCAGGTCCGCGTCTGCGGCTGATCTACCCATGAAATAAAAGCGCCGCGCCGTTTTCACAGGCGATCCAGCGGCAAGCGATAGTGCGGCATAGCCACGCTCCTTCAACCGACGTGCTATGCCGCATTGCACAATTTCTCGGCCTTGCCCACAATGCAGGCATGGTCCGATCCTCCCTAGCCGTCCTGGTGATCGATGAAAATCGCATCCGCGCCTCGATCATCGAGGCCGGCCTGCGCGAGGCCGGCCATCAGCTTGTCACTGTCATCCATGACGTGACCGGCATTGCCCGGCGGATTGCCGAGATCGAACCCGACGTCATCGTCATCGATCTCGAAAACCCCAACCGCGATATGCTCGAAAACATGTTCCAGCTGTCGCGCGCCGTGAAGCGCCCGATCGCCATGTTCGTCGACCGCTCCGACCAGGCCTCGATCGAGGCCGCGGTCGATGCCGGCGTGTCCGCCTATGTCGTTGACGGTCTGCGGCAAGAGCGCGTCAAGCCGATCCTCGACATGGCGGTGAGCCGCTTCAATGCCTTCTCGCGCATGGCGCGCGAACTGGAAGAGGCGCGCAGTGAACTTGAGGGCCGCAAGGTCATCGATCGCGCCAAGGGCATTCTGATGAAGTCGCGCGGCCTCTCCGAAGAGGCCGCCTACACGCTGCTGCGCAAGACGGCGATGAACCAGAACCGCAAGATCAGCGACATCGCCCAGAGCCTGGTGACGGCGGCCGGGCTGCTGGGGCCGGCGGAGGACGAATGAGCATGAGGCACCAGATCACCGCCGGCTTCATGCCGCTTTTCGACAGCGCCGTGCTGGTCGCCGCCAGCGAGCTTGGTTTCGTCGCCCGCGAAGGCATTGGGCTGACGCTGCACCGCGAAACCTCCTGGGCCAACATCCGCGACCGCATCGCCATCGGCCACTTCGATCTCGCGCATATGCTGGGGCCTATGCCGCTCGCCTGCAATCTCGGGCTGACGCCGCTCGCTTCCGAGACCATCGTGCCGTTCTCGCTCGGGCTCGGCGGCAATTGCGTCACCGTCTCCAACGCTGTCTGGGCCGGCATGGCGGCGCATGGTGCCGAAGCCGATCTCGATCCCGCGCGCGCGGGCGCGGCACTGCGCGCATTTATTCGCGATCGGGCGGTCGCGGGCCGCGAACCGCTGCGCTTTGCCGTCGTGCATCCGCATTCCGGGCACAATTACGAACTGCGCTACTGGCTGGCCGCTTGCGGCATCGACCCAGACCGCGAAATCGAGATCGTCATTGTGCCGCCGCCCTTCATGGCCGATGCGCTGGCCACCGGGCGCATCGACGGCTACTGCGTCGGCGAGCCCTGGAACAGCGCCGCGGTCGCCGCCGGCACCGGCCATATCGTCACCGTCAAGGCGCAGATATGGCGCAACAGCCCGGAGAAGGTGATCGGCGTGCGCAAGGCCTGGGCCGACGAGAATCCCGAGGCGCTGGCGGCGCTGCTGCGCGCGCTGCACCATTCGGCGCGCTGGTGCCAGGATCCGGCCAACCACGCCGAATTGGCCGCGGTGATGGCGCAGCCCGGCTTCCTCGGCCAGCCGCCGGCGGTGCAGATGCCGATCCTGACCGGCCATCTGCAATTGGGCGGCGGGGCGGAGCGAGATATCGACGACTTCTTCCTGCCTTTCGACAAGGCGGCGAACTTTCCGTGGAAGAGCCATGCGCTGTGGTTCTACACCCAGATGGTGCGCTGGGGACATGTCGCCCACACGCCCGGCAATCTCGCCATAGCGCGCGACTGCTACCGGCCCGACCTCTACCGCTCGGCGCTGAAGCCGCTTGGCGTTGCATTGCCCGGCGCCAATGCAAAGGTCGAGGGCGCGCTCAAGGTCGCAACCGCGGTCGGCGCGACCGGCGCCGGCCTGGTGCTCGGCCCGGACGGTTTTTTCGACGGGCAGATCTTCGATCCCGACGAGATCGACGCCTATATAGCGCGCCAGAAATCGGTCCGCACGGAAGCCTGATCATTTCCGCGCCATTCTTGTGCATTGCACAAAAATTGTGCGCGCAATGGTCCTAATGAACAATCTTTGGCCTGCTCGCCATATTGCCCGGCAGGCCGTCGACGGACATGAATCGCTGATTTCATTGATGTTTTTCCTTTCATCCGAAACTGGCACGGTTCCTGCATTGAAATAACCAGGCCCTTCATGGGTCACGGAACAGGCGTCCAATGGCGGGCGCCACAGGCAAAGCTGCCGCTCAGGTCAAAACGCGCTCCCGGTCTCTCGGGCGCGAAGACCTGGCCGGCGGCTTTTTTGTTTTGGAATCGCGTTCAACCGGAGACGACGATGAAGAAGACGATGAAGAACTGGATCGGGACGGGAACATCGCCAAAGGATGTGACGCGTCGCGATTTTCTGGTCAGCAGCGCCATGACGGTCGGCCTGTTCATGGCGGCCCGCAAGCTCTTTCCATCCGGCGCCTATGCCGCCACCGCCGCGCCGGAAGTCACCGGCGCCAAGCTCGGCTTCATCGCGCTGACCGATGCCGCACCCCTGATGATCGCCAAGGAGAAGGGCCTGTTCGCCAAATTCGGCATGCCCGATGTCGAGGTGCTGAAGCAGGCTTCCTGGGGCGCGACGCGCGACAATCTGATGCTTGGCGGTGCCGCAAACGGCATCGACGGCGCCCACATACTGACGCCGCTGCCTTATCTCATGCACACCGGCAAGGTGACGCAGAACAACCAGCCGCTGCCGATGGCGATCGTGGCGCGGCTCAACTACGACTGCCAGGGCATTTCGGTCGCCCAGGAATATGCCGGCACCGGCGTCGGTCTCGACGCCTCCAAGCTGAAGGACGCCTTCGCCGCCAAGAAGGCAGCCGGCAAGGAGGTCAAGGCCGCCATGACCTTCCCGGGCGGCACGCATGACCTCTGGCTGCGCTACTGGCTGGCCGCCGGCGGCATCGATCCCGACAAGGACGTCTCGACCATCGTCGTGCCGCCGCCGCAGATGGTGGCCAACATGAAGGTCGGCAACATGGACGTCTTCTGCGTCGGCGAGCCGTGGAACGAGCAGCTCGTCCACCAGGGCGTCGGCTTTACCGCCGCCACCACGGGCGAATTGTGGAAGGGTCATCCGGAAAAGGCGCTCGGTCTGCGCGCCGAATTCATCGAGAAGAACCCGAACGCCACCAAGGCGATCCTGATGGCCGTCATGGAAGCCCAGCAGTGGTGCGAGGCCAAGGAGAACAAGGACGAGATGGCCGCCATCATCGGCAAGCGGCAATGGATGAACGTGCCGGTCGCCGACATCCTCGGCCGCCTCAAGGGCGACATCAACTACGGCAATGGCCGCGTCGCCAACGGCACCGATTTCTACATGAAGTTCTGGAAGGGCGGCGTTTCCTACCCCTTCAAGAGCCATGATGCCTGGTTCCTCGCCGAGAACATCCGCTGGGGCAAATTCGCGCCGACCACGGACGTCAAGGCGCTGGTCGACCAGGTCAACCGCGAGGATCTGTGGCGCGAGGCGGCGAAGGATCTCGGGGTGGCGGCGGCCGACATTCCGGCCTCCACGTCGCGAGGCGTCGAGACCTTCTTCGACGGCAAGACCTTCGATCCGGCCAACCCGTCCGCCTATCTCGACAGCCTGAAGATCAAGGCGTCGGCTTGACCCAAGCGCAATGGCGCCTCTTGCGCCGTTGTCGCCCCTACCTGCCCCCAAGGAGCTTTCCAAAAGATGTCCATCCAAGCCATCGAGGACACCAAGGTGAAGGCGTTTCCCGCGCCGGCCAAACCGGCCGAGGTGATCGCCTTCGCCGCCAAGGCGCGGCGCCGCTTCGACCCGCTCGCCATCGCCGGCAAGCTGGCGAGCACGCTGGTGCCGCCCGTCATCGTCATCGCTCTGATGCTCGTCGTCTGGCAGGTCGCCTGCTCGTCGCCCACATCGAGCCTGCCGCCGCCGAGCCAGGTGTGGAACGAGGCCTACGATCTCATCGCGCATCCGTTCTTCGACAATGGCCCGCAGGACATCGGGCTGGCCTGGCGGGTGCTGATCTCGTTGCAGCGCGTCGCCATCGGCTTTGGCCTGGCGGCGATCGTCGGCGTCGCGCTCGGCGCGCTGGTCGGCCAGTCGATCTGGGCGATGCGCGGCCTCGATCCGGTGTTCCAGATCCTGCGCACCGTGCCGCCGCTCGCATGGCTGCCGCTGTCGCTGGCGGCGTTCCGCGATTCCAGCCCGTCGGCGCTGTTCGTCATCTTCATCACCTCAATCTGGCCGATCATCATCAACACCGCCGTCGGCGTGCGCAACATCCCGCAGGATTACCGCAACGTCGCGCGCATCCTGCGGCTCAACCCGTTCGAGTTCTTCGTCAAGATCATGGTGCCGGCCGCCGCGCCCTACATCTTCACCGGTCTGCGCATCGGCATCGGCCTGTCCTGGCTCGCCATCGTCGCCGCCGAAATGCTGACCGGCGGCGTCGGCATCGGCTTCTTCATCTGGGACGCGTGGAACTCATCGCGGCTGCCCGACATCATCGTCGCGCTCGCCTATATCGGCGTCACCGGCTTCTACCTCGACCGCCTGGTCGCCGGCGTCGGCGTCTTCGTCACCCGCGGCACAACGGCAAAGTGAGGACAGTGCGATGACCGCCTATCTGAAACTCGACCATATCGACAAATCCTTCGTCCGCGGCGGCCAGGTCAGCGAGGTTCTGAGGGATATCAGGCTGACCATCGACAAGGGCGAATTCGTCTCCATCATCGGCCACTCCGGCTGCGGCAAGTCGACCTTGCTCAACCTGATCGCCGGCCTGACCAAGGTTTCCGCCGGGGCGGTGCTGCTCGAGAACAGGGAAGTCGACAGCCCCGGTCCCGAACGCGCCGTGGTGTTCCAGAACCACTCGCTGCTGCCCTGGCTAACCGTCTACGAAAACATCGACCTGGCGGTCTCGAAAGTCTTCGGCCGTTCGAAGAGCAAGGCCGAGCGGCATGACTGGATCATGCGCAATCTCGACCTCGTGCAGATGGCGCATGCCAGGGACAAGCGCCCGGCCGAGATCTCGGGCGGCATGAAACAGCGCGTCGGCATTGCCCGCGCGCTCGCCATGGAGCCGAAGATCCTGCTGCTCGACGAGCCTTTCGGCGCGCTCGACGCGCTGACGCGCGCACATCTGCAGGATGCGGTGATGGACATCCATTCCAGGCTCGGCTCGACGACGATCATGATCACCCATGATGTCGACGAGGCGGTGCTCTTGTCCGACCGCATCGTCATGATGACCAACGGTCCTGCAGCGACCATCGGCGAGGTGCTGCCCGTGCCGCTGGCAAGGCCGCGCCGGCGCATCGAACTCGCCTCCGACCCCACCTTCCTGCGCTGCCGCGAGGCCGTGCTGAAATTCCTCTACGAACGCCACCGCTTCGTCGAAGCCGCGGAGTAGCATCATGACAGAAAGATTAGTCATCATCGGCAACGGCATGGCCCCCGGGCGCATGCTGGAGCACCTGCTGGAACAGGCGCCGGGCCGCTACAGCGTCACCATCTTCAACGCCGAACCGCGCGTCAATTACGACCGCATCATGCTGTCGCCGGTGCTGTCGGGCGAAAAGGCCTATGAGGAAATCATCATCCATGGCGACGGCTGGTACATCGCCAACAACATCACCCTCTACAAGGGCCACAAGATCGTCGCCATCGACCGGGCAGCGAAGACCGTCACCTCCGATCATGGGGTCGCCGAGCCCTACGACAAGCTGGTCATCGCCACCGGCTCGGTGCCGTTCATCATTCCTGTACCCGGCCACAACCTGCCCGGCGTGCTGACCTATCGCGACCTGGACGACGTACAGGCGATGATGCTGGCCGCCCAGTCGCGCGCCAAGGCCGTGGTGATCGGTGGCGGCCTGCTCGGGCTGGAAGCGGCGGCGGGTCTCAACGCGCAAGGCATGGACGTCACCGTGCTGCATGTCATGCCGACACTGATGGAGCGCCAGCTCGATCCGGCCGCCGGCTACCTGCTGCAGCGCGCCGTCGAACAACGCGGCATCAAGGTCATCACCAAGGCCAACACGCAAGCAATCACGGGCAATGGCAAGGTCGAGCAGGTGGAACTCGCGGACGGAACCGTTATCCCGGCGACGCTGGTGGTCATGGCCGTCGGCATAAGGCCGAATGCGGCGCTGGCGAAAGAGGCGGGCATCGCCGTCAACAGAGGCATCGTCGTCGATGCCGGCATGCGCAGCAACGACCCCGACATCTACGCGCTCGGCGAATGCGCCGAGGTCAACGGCGTGGTCTATGGCCTGGTGGCGCCGCTCTACGAGATGGCGCGCGTTGCGGCGAGCCAGCTTGCCGGCGACGAGGCTGCTGCCTTCGTCCATTCGGACACGCCGACCAAGCTTAAGGTCACCGGCATCGAGCTGTTCTCGCTCGGCGACTTCGCCGATGGCGACGACCGCCAGGAGATCGTGCTGCGCGACGCCTCGGCCGGCGTCTACAAGCGGCTGGTGCTCAAGGACGACCGCATCATCGGCACCGTGCTCTATGGCGAGACGGCCGATGGCGCCTGGTTCAACGATCTCAAGAAGAAGCAGACCGATATTTCGCAAATGCGCGATACGTTGATCTTCGGCCAGTCATACCAGGGGGGTGCCCCGCTGGACCCTATGGCGGCCGTTGCAGCCTTGCCGGATGATGCGGAAATCTGCGGCTGCAACGGCGTTTGCAAGGGAAAGATCACCGGCGCGATCACGGCCAAGGGCCTGACCTCGCTCGACGATGTGCGCGCCCACACCAAGGCGTCGGCCTCCTGCGGCTCCTGCACCGGGCTGGTCGAGAAGCTGATGGTGCTGACCCTCGGCGACGCCTACAACCCTGCGGCCGTGCAACCGATGTGCGGCTGCACCACGCTCGGCCACGACGAGGTGCGCCGGCTGATCAAGGCCAAGCACCTGAAGACCATTCCCGCCGTCATGCAGGAGCTGGAATGGAAGACCTCCTGCGGCTGCGCCAAATGCCGGCCGGCGCTCAACTACTATCTCGTCTGCGATTGGCCGGACGACTATGCCGACGACTACCAGTCGCGCTTCATCAATGAGCGGGTGCATGCCAACATCCAGAAGGACGGCACCTATTCGGTGGTGCCGCGCATGTGGGGCGGCGTCACCAATGCCGCCGAACTGCGCGCCATCGCCGATGTCGTCGACAAGTTCGAGATCCCGATGGTCAAGGTCACCGGCGGCCAGCGCATCGACATGCTGGGCATCCGCAAGGAAGATTTGCCGGCGGTGTGGGCCGATCTCGGCCAGGCCGGCTTCGTCTCCGGCCATGCCTATGCCAAGGGCCTGCGCACGGTGAAGACCTGCGTCGGCTCCGACTGGTGCCGCTTCGGCACGCAGGATTCGACGGGGCTGGGCATTCGCATCGAGAAATTCATGTGGGGGTCGTGGACCCCGGCCAAGGTCAAGATGGCGGTGTCCGGTTGTCCGAGGAACTGCGCCGAGGCGACTTGCAAGGATGTCGGCGTCATCTGCGTCGACTCAGGCTACGAGATTCATTTCGCCGGTGCCGCCGGCCTCGACATCAAGGGCACCGAAGTGCTCGGCCTTGTGAAGACAGAAGACGAGGCGCTGGAGCACATCGTGGCGCTGACGCAGATGTACCGTGAGCAAGGCCGATATCTCGAACGCATCTACAAATGGGCTAAACGCATCGGCATCCCCGAGATCAAGCGCCAGATCATGGACGACGATGCCAAGCGCAAAGCCTACTACGACCGCTTCGTCTTCAGCCAGAAATTCGCCCAGGTCGATCCATGGTCGGAACGCGTCTCCGGCAAGGACAAGCACGAATTCCGGCCGATGGCTTCGGTCGGGTTTGCGCAGGCGGCGGAGTGAGCCCAATGAACTGGATCGCCATCGGCTCCCTCTCCGACATCCCCCGCCGTGGTGCGCGCTGTGTCGCCACCCCGCAAGGCAAGGTCGCGGTCTTCCGCACCCAGGACGATCAGGTCTATGCCATCGACGACCATTGCCCGCACAAGGGCGGGCCGCTGAGCCAAGGCATCGTCCATGGCGCGGCGGTAACCTGCCCCTTGCACAATTGGGTGATCTCGCTGGAGACAGGCAAGGCGCTCGGCGCCGATGAGGGCGCGGTGCGCACCATCCCAGTCAAGGTCGAGGGCGAGCGCCTGTTCCTGGCGCTGGAAGCGCTGGCGAGCTGCGCCGCCTGACCATGGAGATCGACGCAGCACGCGAGGTGAGGACCACCTGCCCCTATTGCGGGGTGGGCTGCGGCGTGCTGGCGAAGGTCGCCGCGGACGGGCAAGTGTCCGTCCGCGGCGACCCCGATCATCCCGCGAATTTCGGCCGGCTCTGCTCCAAGGGCTCGGCACTGGCCGAGACCGTCGGCCTCGACGGCAGGCTGCTTCATCCCGAAATCCACGGCCGCCGGACAGGCTGGAACGAGGCGCTCGACCACGTCGCTTCGACCTTCTCGCAAACCATCGCCGAGCACGGACCGGATGCGGTCGCCTTCTATGTCTCGGGTCAGCTGCTGACCGAGGATTACTACCTCGCCAACAAGCTGATGAAGGGTTTCGTCGGCTCGGCAAACATCGACACCAATTCGCGGCTGTGCATGGCCTCGTCCGTCGCCGGCCACCGCCGCGCCTTCGGCTCCGACACGGTGCCGGGAACCTATGAGGATCTGGCACGCGCCGACCTCATCGTGCTGGTCGGCTCCAACCTCGCCTGGTGCCACCCCGTGCTCTACCAGCGCATCGCCGCTGCCCGAGAAAAGCGGCCGGAGATGAAGATCGTGCTGGTCGATCCGCGCCGCACCATGACATCTGATATCGCCGACATGCATTTGGCGATCGCGCCCGATGGCGATGTCGCTCTGTTCACCGGCCTGCTCGCCTGGCTCGGCCAGCACAATGCACTCGACCGCGCCTATATCACGGCGCACACGACCGGCTTCGGGCAAGCTCTTTTCGCCGCATCGGCGCTTGACCTTGCCGGGGTTGCCGCTGCCACAGGCCTCAGCGAAGACGAGCTCGGCGGTTTCTACAGCCTGTTCGCCGCGACCGCGAAGACGGTCACCGTCTACAGCCAGGGCGTGAACCAGTCGTCGTCCGGCACCGACAAGGTCAACGCCATCATCAACTGCCATCTCGCCACCGGCCGCATAGGCAAACCGGGAGCCGGCCCGTTCTCGGTGACCGGCCAGCCCAACGCCATGGGCGGCCGCGAGGTCGGTGGCATGGCCAACATGCTCGCCGCCCATATGGAGATCGAAAATCCCGAACACCGCGACCGCGTCCAGCGCTTCTGGAATGCGCCCGGCATCGCGCAAAAGCCCGGGCTGAAGGCCGTCGAGATGTTTCAAGGCGTGGCCGACGGGCGCATCAAGGCGCTGTGGGTCATGGCCACCAACCCGGTCGATTCGATGCCGGACGCGGACGCCGTCGAAGCAGCAATCAAGGCTTGCCCGTTCGTCGTGGTTTCGGATGTCCTGGCCAGCACCGACACAGTGCGTCACGCCCATGTCCGGCTGCCCGCCGCCGCCTGGGGCGAAAAGGACGGCACCGTCACCAACTCCGAGCGCCGCATCTCGCGCCAGCGGTCGTTTCTGTCGGCGCCCGGCGAGGCGAAGCCCGACTGGTGGATCATCGCGGAGGTGGCGCGGCGGATGGGTTTTGGCGAGGCGTTCGCGCACGAGACGCCGGCGGAGATCTTTGGCGAGCACGCCGCGCTGTCGGGGTTCGAGAATGATGGTGGGCGGGACTTCGATATTGGGGCTTATGCCGGAATTGATGCTGAGGGCTATGCAAGGCTGGCGCCGTTCCAATGGCCAGCGCCGAGCCCAGGAGGCGGCACGACAGAGCAGCACCCCACCCGTTTCTTCGCCAACGGCCATTTCTACACAGCCGACCGCAAAGCCCGCTTCATCGCCATCCGTCCCACGACGGAAACCCGCACCACCCCCGACTTCCCGCTCATCCTCAACACCGGCCGCATCCGCGACCATTGGCACACGATGACGCGCACCGGCAAAAGCCCGCGCCTGTCCCAGCACATCGCCGAGCCCTTTGTCGAAATCCATCCCCTGGACGCGCAGCACCACGGCATCGGCGACGCCGACATCGTGCGTATCTCCAGCCCGCGCGGCGACGTACTGGTCCGCGCCCTGATCACGCCACGCCAGCGCCAAGGCAGCGTCTTCGCACCGATGCACTGGACCGATCAGTTCGCGGCAAAAGGCCGGCTCGACGCATTGACCGCACCGCTCATCGATCCGGTCTCAGGCCAGCCGGCGCTGAAACATGTCGCGGCCCGCCTCGAGAAATTTGTCGCAAAGGCCTTTGCGTTCGCCGTGATGCGCCGCCGTCCCGAGGCGATTGCCGCTGACTACTGGGCGGTTGCCAGGTGCCGGGGCGGATGGCGGGTTGAACTTGCCTTTGCCAACGACGACGCCGACTGGACAGCCTTCGCCGGCTCGCTCTTCGAGGCCCCCTCGGCCGAAATGCTCGCCTATCACGACCGCGACGCCGGCCAGCACCGCATCGCCGCCTTCGACGGTGAGCACCTCACGGGTGCTTTGTTCGTCGCCCGGGGCCCGGTCGCGGTATCGCGCGGCTGGGCGGCCGAACAGCTCGAAGAGGTCCACGCCAGCCGGCGCGAGCGCTTCAGGATCGTCGCCGGTCGTGCCGGTGCCGAACGGCCGGACGCGGGCGCGACCGTCTGCTCCTGTTTCAGCGTCGGAGCCAACCAGATCGTGGCGGCAGTGGCAGCCGGCTGCACCACCGTCGAAGCCATCGGCGGCGCGCTGAAGGCCGGCACCAATTGCGGCTCCTGCCGGTCGGAGATCCGCGCCCTCATCCAGGCGAGCCGCGTTCAAGCGGCCGAGTGAGCCGCAATCCCGTGTGATTGAGCGGTCCGCGAGGCCGCGCCAAACCTGTCCAACTGTTAATTCGACTTCGTCAGGCTTCGGCCATATTGGTGGATGGGGGTGAAAGAATGCCGCCATGGACCAGCAATTGGAAATGCCCCTGCAGACGACCGTCGCGCCACGCCGATCGCGTCGCTGGATCCCGTGGCTGATCTTCATTGCCATTGTCGCCGCAACCGCCGCCTATCTCTATCAGCGTCCGCATGTCGAGGCGAGGCAACCCGGCGGCAGACGCGGCGCGCAGCCGACGACGATCGGCTCCGCCGCCGTCGAAAAGGGCACGATAGACGTTACCCTCAATGCGCTCGGCACGGTGACCTCGCTCTCCACCGTCACCGTCAAGCCGCAGGTCACCGGCCCGCTCATCCAGGTGAATTTCAAGGAGGGCCAGGACGTCAAGAAGGGCGACCTGCTGGCCGAGATCGATCCCCGCCCCTATCAGGCGGCGCTCGCCCAGGCCCAGGGCCAGCTGGTGCGCGACCAGGCCATGCTCAGGGATGCCCAGCTCGACCTCGTCCGCGACCAGAAACTGGTGGCGCAGGGGACGGCGACACCGCAGACCCTCGACGCGCAGGTCGCCCTTGTCGCGCAGGACCAGGGTTCCGTCCAGGTCGACCAGGCGATGATACAGACCGCCACCCTCAATCTGGATTATTGCCGCATCCTGGCTCCCGTCGACGGACGGGCCGGGCTGCGCCAGGTCGATCAGGGCAACTACGTCACCCCTGGCGATGCCAACGGCATCGTCATCATCACGCAAGTCCAGCCGATCAGTGTGTTGTTCACCGTGCCCGAGGATGAATTGCCCGCGATCGCGCAGCGCATGCAGCAGGGAGCCACTTTGCCCACATCGGCTTTCGACCGCGCCGGAGACAAGAAGCTCGCCGACGGCCAGCTCGAAACCTTCGACAGCCAGATAGACCCGAGCACCGGCACCATCAAGCTGCGGGCGGGCTTCGCCAACGAGACGCGCGTCCTCTACCCGAACCAGTTCGTCAACGTCGCGCTTCTCGTCGACGAGCACAAGGACGTGGCGATCGCCCCGATCGCGGCGATCCAGCGCGGCTTGCCCGGCACCTTCGTCTATCTGGTCAACCCCGACAGCACGGTCGCCGTGCGCAAGGTCACGCTTGGCGTCACCAATGGCGAACACGTCGAGATCCTCGCCGGCCTGAACCCCGGCGACCGTGTCGTCGTCGACGGCGCCGACAAGCTCCGCGACGGCGCCCATGTCAACCTTCAGCAGGATGCGCCGGCCCCGGCACAGCCCTCGGCACCGGTCTCGGCGCAGTCACCTCCGGCATCGGCTGCCACGCCCGCCGGGACAGCGCCTCAGTCACAGGCGTCGGCGCCGGACCAGCCCGCATCGGATGCGCCAAAGCCGGATGACACGGGCAAGCGCAAGGGCCAGGGCCGCAAGCATCGTCACGCGGAGTCCGGGCAGCAGCAATGAGCCCGTCGCGCGCCTTCATCCTGCGGCCGGTGGCGACATCGCTGTTCATGGTCGCCATCATGCTGTCGGGCCTGCTGGCCTATCGTTATCTGCCCGTCTCGGCCCTGCCCGAGGTCGACTACCCCACCATCCAGGTGCAGACCTTCTATCCCGGCGCCAGCCCTGACGTCATGACGTCCTCGGTCACGGCACCGCTGGAAGTCCAGCTCGGCCAGATCGCCAACCTCAACCAGATGAACTCCGTCAGTTCGGCCGGATCCTCGGTCATCACGCTGCAGTTCAGCCTGGCGATATCGCTCGATGTCGCCGAGCAGGAGGTTCAGGCGGCCATAAACGCGGCCGGTAATCTTTTGCCGGCAGACCTGCCGGCGCCGCCCATCTACGCCAAGGTCAATCCGGCCGACGCGCCGGTGCTCACCCTCGGCCTGACCTCGGCCACCATGCCGCTGCGCGACGTGCAGCAGCTTGCCGACACCAGGCTGGCGCAGAAGGTATCGCAGCTGCCGGGCGTCGGCCTGGTCAGCCTCAGCGGCGGCCAGCGGCCGGCGGTGCGTGTCCAGGCCGATCCGCGCAAGCTCGCCGCCTATGGCCTCAACCTCGACGATTTGCGCACCACTTTGGGCAGCGCCAACGTCAACACGCCGAAGGGCAATTTCGACGGGCCGTCGCGCGCCTACACCATCAATGCCAACGACCAGCTGAAGAGCGCCGACGAATACCGTTCGCTGATCGTCGCCTACAAGGACGGCGCACCGGTGCGGCTAAGCGATGTGGCCGACGTGGTCGACGCCACCGAGAACAACCGACTTGCCGCCTGGATGAACAGCACGCCGGCGATCATCCTCAACATCCAGCGCCAGCCCGGCGCCAATGTCATCGACGTGGTCGACCGCATCAAGGCGCTGCTGCCGCAGCTCCAGGCCTCGCTGCCGAACGCCGTCGACGTGAAGGTGCTGACCGACCGCACCACGACCATCCGCGCCTCCGTGCGCGACGTCGAATACGAGCTGACGCTCTCGATCATCCTCGTTGTGCTGGTCATTTTCGTCTTCCTGCGCAGCGCGCGCGCCACGCTGATCCCGAGCCTGTCGGTTCCCCTGTCGTTGGTTGGCACACTGGGCGTCATGTACCTGTTCGGCTTCAGCCTCGACAATCTTTCGCTGATGGCGCTAACCATCGCCACCGGCTTCGTCGTCGACGACGCCATCGTCGTCATCGAGAACGTCGCCCGCTATGTCGAGGAGGGCGCTACGCCGCTGCAGGCGGCGCTGAAAGGGTCGCAGCAGATCGGCTTTACAATCATCTCGCTGACCGTTTCGCTGATCGCGGTGCTGATTCCCCTTCTGTTCATGGGCGATGTCGTCGGCCGGCTGTTTCGCGAATTCTCCATCACGCTTGCCACCACCATCCTGATCTCGGCGGTGGTGTCGCTGACGCTGGTGCCGATGGCCTGCGCCAAGCTGCTCAAACCGGTGGCGGCGGTGCGCGAAAACGCCCTGCAGCGCGCCAGCCGCGACTTCTTCGACTGGGTGATCCGCGGCTACGGCCGGGCGCTGACCTGGGTACTCGACCGGCAGACGCTGATGCTCGTGGTGGCGGCGGCCACCCTGGTGCTGACGGCGGCCCTCTACGTGGTCATCCCCAAGGGGTTCTTCCCCGTGCAGGACACCGGCGTCATCCAGGCCATATCAGAGGCGCCACAGTCGATCTCCTATGCCGCCATGGCCGACCGGCAGCAGCAGCTGGCCGCCATCATCCTTAGGGATCCCGACGTCGACAGCCTATCGTCCTTCATCGGCGTCGACGGCACCAACACGACGATGAATGTCGGCCGCATCCTGATCAACCTCAAGCCGCATGAAGCGCGCACCGCTGATATCACGCAGGTCATCGCGCGGCTGAAACAGGAAGCCGGCGCCGTGCCCGGTGTCATGCTCTATATGCAGCCGGTTCAGGACCTGACCATCGACGGCCAGGTCAGCCGCACCCAGTACCAATTCGTGCTCCAGGACGCCAATGCCGATGAGCTGGGAGAATGGACGCCGAAGCTGCTTGCCAGGCTGAACACGCTGCCGCAGCTCGCCGACGTCGCCAGCGACCTATCGAACAGCGGCCTTGCCGTCTTTGTCGATATCGACCGCGACCAGGCCGCGCGCTTCGGCATCACGCCGGCGACCGTCGACAATGCGCTCTACGATGCTTTCGGCCAGCGTATGGTGTCGACCATCTACACCACGTCAAGCCAGTCCCGGGTCATTCTCGAGGCCGCCCCTTCAGAGCAGGATTCGCTCAAGGCGATCTCTTCCGTCTACCTGCCCTCCTCGACTGGCGGCGCCCCGGTGCCGCTATCGGTGGTGGCAGCCACCCATATCGCCACCACGCCGCTGCAGATCACCCATATGGGGCAATTCCCCGCCACCACCGTCTCGTTCAACCTGGCGCCAGGTGTGTCGCTCGGCGAGGCGGTCACCGCGATCCAGCAGGCGCAGGCCGACATCGGCATGCCGCTCAGCATCATCACCAGCTTCCAGGGTGCGGCGCGCGCCTTCCAGGCTTCGCTCGACAACACACTGTTCCTGATCCTGGCGGCGGTGGTCACCGTCTACATCGTGCTCGGCGTGCTCTATGAGAGCTTCATCCACCCGATCACCATCCTGTCGACGCTACCTTCGGCCGGCATCGGCGCGTTGCTGGCGCTGATGATCGCCGGCCAGGACCTGACCATCATCTCGATCATCGGCATCATCCTCCTGATCGGCGTGGTCAAGAAGAACGCCATCATGATGATCGACTTCGCGCTCGACGCGCAGCGCCATGAAGGCAAGACGCCGCGCGAGGCCATCTACCAGGCCTGCCTGCTGCGCTTCCGCCCGATCCTGATGACGACGCTGGCGGCGATGCTGGGCGCCTTGCCGCTTATGCTCGGCACCGGCGTCGGCTCGGAACTGCGCCATCCCCTGGGCGTCTCCATCGTCGGCGGCCTGCTGCTCAGCCAGTTGCTGACGCTGTTCACCACGCCGGTGATCTATCTCTGGTTTGATCGTCTCTCGGCTCGTCTCAGAGGCATCGAACCCAACCTTGCCCGTGCCCCCAATCTTCCTCGCACCAATGGTGCGGACGCCGGGCCATGAACCTGTCGGTTCCCTTCATTCGACGGCCGGTGGCAACGACGCTGCTGACTTTCGGCCTGCTGGCGGCCGGGCTGGTGGCGTATCCGCAATTGCCGGTGGCGCCGCTGCCGGCGGTCGACTACCCCGTCATCTCGGTGACGGCCTCGCTGCCCGGCGCCAGCCCCCAGGTGGTGGCCAACACCGTCGCCAGCCCACTCGAGCGGCATCTCGGCGAAATCGCCGACGTCAACGAAATGACCTCGTCGAGCAGCGTCGGCAGCGCGCGCATCACCTTGCAGTTCGGGCTGGACCGCGACATTGACGGCGCCGCGCGTGACGTCCAGGCGGCGATCAACGCCGCGCGCGCCGACCTGCCGTCCAGCCTGCGTTCCAACCCGACCTATCGCAAGGTCAATCCCGCCGACGCCCCGATCCTCGTCCTGTCGATGACATCGGACACTCTGTCCAAGGGTCAGCTCTTCGATGCCGCCAGCACCGTGCTGGCGCAGAAACTCTCGCAGGTCGACGGCATCGGCGAGGTGTCGGTCGGCGGCAGCTCGCTGCCGGCGGTGCGCGTCGAGCTCAACCCGCAGGTGCTCTACGATTACGGCATCGGGCTGGAGGATGTGCGCGCCGCACTCGCCTCGGCCAACGCCCACAGCCCCAAGGGCGCCGTCGATGTCGGCGGCCAGCGCTACCAGATCTACGCCAACGACCAGGCCAACCAGGCCGAAGCTTACCGTTCCCTCATCGTCGCTTACCGCAATGGCGCGCCGGTCAGGCTTTCCGACGTCGGCCAGGTCAATGATTCCGTCGAGAACATTCGCAATGCCGGTCTTGCCAACGGCAAGCCGGGCGTGCTGATTATCCTCAACCGCTCGCCCAACGCCAACATCATCGCGACGGTGGACCGGGTAAAGGCGTTGCTGCCGGCGCTGCGCGCCTCGATCTCGCCGGCCATCGACCTGTCGCTGGCGGTCGATCGCTCGACAACCATCCGCGCTTCGCTGAGCGAGGTCGCGCAGACGCTGATGATCGCCATCGGCCTGGTGATCCTCGTCGTCTTCGCCTTCCTGCGCGACGTGCGTTCGGCGCTGGTGCCGATCGTGGCCGTGCCGGTGTCCCTGGTCGGTACACTGGGTGTCATGTATCTGCTCGGCTTCAGCATCGACAATCTGTCGCTGATGGCGATGACGGTGGCCACCGGCTTCGTCGTCGACGACGCCATCGTCGTGCTGGAGAACATCGCCCGCCACACCGCTTCCGGCATGGGCCGCATGGAAGCGGCGATCAAGGGCTCCCAGGAAGTCGGCTTCACCGTGCTGTCGATGAGCCTGTCGCTGATCGCCGTCTTCATCCCGATCCTGCTGATGGGCGGCATCGTCGGCCGGCTGTTCCGCGAATTCGCCGTCACGCTGTCGGCGGCGATCCTGGTCTCGCTCGCAATATCGCTCACCACCACGCCGATGATGTGCTCGATCCTGCTGCGCCCCGAGGGAGAACGCGAACACGGCCGGCTCTACCGCTTCAGCGAGCGCATCTTCGAGGCCATGCTGAGCTTCTATCGCCGGTCGTTGTCCTGGGCACTCGACAATCCGCTGCTGATCATGGCGGTGCTCGCGGCCACACTGTGCCTGAATGGCTATCTCTATGTCACCATTCCCAAGGGCTTTTTCCCGCAGCAGGACACCGGACGGCTGACCGGCTCGATCCAGGCCGACCAGGCGACCTCCTTCCAGTCGATGTCGCAAAAGCTCAGCCAGTTCGCCGGCATCGTCAGCAAGGATCCGGCGGTCGACGCCGCGGTCGGCTTCACCGGCGGCGGTCAGACCAATTCCGGCTTCATGTTCGTGTCGCTGAAGCCGTTGGCCGAGCGCAAGATCTCGGCCGACCAGGTCATCGCCCGGCTGCGGCCCAAACTGGCTGGTGTGCCTGGCGCCACGCTTTTCCTGCAGGCGGTGCAGGATATACGCGTCGGCGGGCGGCAATCGAACGCGCAGTACCAGTACACCTTGCAAGGCGACAGTTTCGATGAGCTGGCGGAATGGGCGCCGAAGCTCGCCGCCGCGCTGCAGACGGAACCCAGGCTCACCGACGTCAACTCCGACCAGCAGAACAAGGGCCTGGAAGCCGACGTCACCATCGACCGCGACACGGCAAAGCGCCTCGGCATATCGGCCAGCGAGATCGACAACACGCTCTACGACGCCTTCGGCCAGCGCCAGGTGTCCACCATCTATGTCCAGCGCAACCAGTACCACGTGATCATGGAAGTGGCGCCGCAATACTGGCAAAACCCGGATGCGCTGAAAAAAGTCTATGTCAGCACATCGGGCGGTTCGGTTGGAGGATCGCAGGCGAGCAATGCGGTTGCCGGCACATTCGTCGCACCAGGCCGGTCCACCAGCGCCCAGACGGTCGCCGCCGACGCGGCGCGCAACCAGGCCAACAATTCCATCACAAGCACCGGCAGGACGGCCGCCTCGACCGGCTCGGCGGTCAGCACCGGAGCCGAGATCATGGTGCCGCTGTCGGCCGTCGCGCATTATGGCCCCGGCAGCACGCCGCTGTCGGTCAACCACCAGGGCCTCTTCGTCGCCACCACCCTGTCGTTCAACCTGGCGCCGGGCGTCGCGCTCAGCGAAGGCGTCGCGGCCATCAACGCGGCGGCCGACCGCATCGGCATGCCGGCCACCATCCATGGCAGTTTCCAGGGCACAGCGCGCGTCTTCCAGGACTCCCTCTCCGATCAGCCGCTGCTGATCCTCGCCGCGCTGATCGCCGTCTATGTCGTGCTCGGCATTCTCTACGAAAGCTACGCGCACCCGCTGACCATTCTGTCGACCTTGCCCTCGGCCGGCGTCGGCGCCTTGCTGGCGCTGACCCTGTTCAAAATCGAGTTCTCGATCATGGCGCTGATCGGCATCATCCTCTTGATCGGCATCGTCAAGAAGAACGCGATCATGATGATCGACTTCGCACTGGCCGCGGAGCGCAACGAGAACAAATCGGCGCATGACGCCATCTACCAGGCATGCCTGCTGCGCTTCCGCCCGATCATGATGACGACCATGGCAGCACTGTTCGGCGCCGTGCCGCTGGCGATCGGCCTTGGCGAGGGCGCGGAACTGCGCCAGCCGCTCGGCATCGCCATCGTCGGCGGCCTGATCCTGAGCCAGATCCTGACCCTCTACACGACGCCGGTCATCTACATCTATATCGACCGTTTTGGTCGCTGGTGCCGGCGATTGCCGTCGCGGACCCGGTACTCCTGGCAGGCAGGCATACAACCGGGAGAGTGAGCCGGCTCTCCGCCGATCACAAACTGTCAACTTTGCGTTCCTTGCCGTCCAGCGGTTTGGAACGCCCCTATATCGATGGGTACGGGCCACGAACCGCCGGCGATGAGAGGATCATCGCGACGCGACGGGAGCAGATTGCCCGCGATCGGAAAGCGATAGCCTTACCGCTTTTCCCGTTGAAGGGAGGCGCAACCATGCGCAATTTTACACCGAAGGTCATAGCAATCGCATCGCTTCTGGCGGCGGTGCCACTATCGAGCGCCTACGCGGTGCATCGCCATCGGGTCGAACCGGGCGGCATGTCCGTCGAGGCAAGTGCGGTCCTGGACCAGTTGCAGGGCGTCAGGCAGGGGATCGTCGAGGCCATGGATGCAAGGGCGATCACCCCTCAGCAGGAGCACGATCTGATGATGCAGGCCGACAGCATTCACCGCTCGGCCACGGGTGGCGGCGCATATCGAGCTTTGCTCGGCCAGATAGAGAAGCTGGACCAGCAACTGCAGGTCGATACGAGCGGCGGCACATACATGGGCGACGGCTCCGATGGCGGCTATTACCCGAATGGCTGACGCGGACCGCTTATGATCGCTCGGCGCCCCAGACAGATTTCGGGGGCGCCGGTTTTTCACTCGGCCATCGCACAGTGGTGCAAGCAAGGCGGGAAGCCTACTAGACCGAGGCGATGGTGCAGATGGAAGCGTCGCCAAGGCCCTGGCAGTGGCGGGAATTGCGATACTCTTTCGATAATCCACTCAGCCACTCGCATTTCAAAGTAGAACGCGGCAAAGCTTCGCCGCCGCGCGATGTATTATCGCTCGTCAAAACCACGGCTGGTCTGCATTCATGTCCGAAAGGCGTGCGCCCCGCCGCTCGGATGAGACAGAAACTATGCCTGGCCTGATGAAGGTCAATTCAACGGGCAGCCGTTCGGCTGTTATCCAAGCCATAACCCGTCACTGTCGATCCATGCCTCGGCTGGCCCTGTTGTCCGCAAATGGTACGTCTGGACACAGGTGTTGAAGGCTGAAAAATAGGGAACGTGACTTCGCTATCCCAGTTGATTCAAGAGATCGGGAGATCCGCGCTGAATCTGGAAGACATAGCCGCCCATCCGGCCTTGCACCGCTACGTACAGGAACAGTCGCAGTCCCTGATCCGCATCTATGAGGAAACCCCGCGACTGGCTTCAATCTTTGCCACGCAGCAGCGCTGGCTGATGGCCCATGTCGGCCTTGCCATGCACTTCCGGCGGGACCCGAACGACCGCCGCAAGGAACTGACCGTATCGCGTTTTATCGAGGTCGTGCACAAGAACGCCGTGGCCAGCCGCAATACGGCGGATGCATTCATCAAGGAGATGCTGCACTACAACATCGCCGAGTATGTGGCTGGCGGGGACGGCCGCACGCATCCCCTGCAACCGACGGCCGCCACCATCGAGAGGTTCACCGGCTGGGTGACCGCCCATCTGCGCACGCTTGACCATATCGATGGCGGCGACCGGCTGGGCAGATATCTGGAACGGCCCGACATGCTTGCCACACTGCAGCCGCTGATCGCTGACGGCCTGCTGACCTCAAAGCCGGTGCGCGAACCCAACCAGACCTTTTCCCTTTTCATCTGGCTCAACAATGGCGGCATCGTCATGGACTGGCTGATGTCCGGCATCGATCCGGACCACGCCGGCCTGGAGCGGATTCCGACCAGTGTGGTTTCGATCGGCGATTTCGCCAAATGGCTCAAGCTGTCGCGGACCCATCTCGGCCGCAAACTGCGCACCGCCGAGGAACTCGGCAGCATTGGCTGGCTCGGCCAACGCGGCCATTCGGTGATGTGGGTGTCGCACGGGTTCTACGAGGAATACATGACCGTGCAGGCCGCCAAGCTGGCTGTCGTCGACAATGCCTTCAAGGCTTGTTTTCCGCCATCGCAAGGCGGTGACTGAGCAGCGCCCTGCACAAGGGCTGATTTTGGGGAAAGCGTAAGGCGGATTTCCGTCCGCAATCAGGTCGGACAAGAAGAGATACCGATTTTGCGCTTCCGCGTAGCAATGAAGCTGCGTCCGTGATTGTGGCCACTGTACACATTCACCCACTATTGATGGCCAGCGTTGCCGCTCATCCGGCATTGCATCGCTGTGCCCGCGCCCAAGCTTCGCCGAAGCCTTTGGTCCGACGACCGGCCCGCTGATCGGAGCGGTATCCGAAGGGCCGATGCTGGACAAGCGTCAGAAGCTGTCCAGCATTACAGCGACGTGTACGCCCTGTGTCGATTGATGCTCGCCGAGCATCACCGACACTGATCTTGGGCAGACCTCGGCGTTCTCAATCGATGTCGAACGAGACGCCCTGGGCAAGCGGCAGCGCCTTGGAATAGTTCACCGTGTTGGTGGCGCGCCGCATATAGGCCTTCCACGCATCGGAGCCGCTTTCGCGGCCGCCGCCGGTCTCCTTTTCGCCGCCGAAGGCGCCGCCGATCTCGGCTCCTGACGTGCCGATGTTGACATTGGCGATGCCGCAGTCCGAACCGTCGACACCGAGGAACCGCTCGGATTCCTGCAGATCGCGCGTGAAGATCGACGATGACAGGCCAGCACCCACCGCATTGTGCTCGTCAAGCACGGCGTCGAAATCGGAATATTTCATCACGTAGAGGATGGGCGCGAAGGTTTCTTCCGTCACCGGCGAGACTTGGCTTTGCATCTCGACCAGCGCCGGATGCACATAATAGGCATCCGGGTGGCCATTTTCGACGCGCGTACCGCCGGTCACCTTGCCGCCATGGGCCGTGGCTTCCGTCAATGCCCTCTGCATGGCGTCAAAGGCCGCCTTGTCGATCAGCGGCCCGACCAGCGAAGAGGTCTCCAGCGGATTGCCGACAGACACGCTCTGATAGGCCTTCTTCAGCCGCGGCACCAAGGCATCGTAGACGCTCTCATGCACGAACAGGCGCCGCAGCGTCGTGCAGCGCTGGCCGGCGGTGCCCATGGCGCCGAAGGCAATCGCCCGCAGCGCCATGTCGAGATCGGCGGTCGGGCAGACGATGCCGGCATTGTTGCCGCCGAGCTCCAGCACCGCGCGGGCAAAGCGCTTGGCCAGACGCGGGCCGACGTCCCGGCCCATGCGGGTCGAGCCGGTGGCCGAGACCAGCGGCACCTTGGGATGGTCGACCAGGATTTCGCCGACGGCGCGGTCGCCGATCAGCACCGGCGCCAGCCCCTGCGGCGCGTCGGCGCCGAAACGCTTGACCGCGCGCTTGAAGATCGCCTCGCAGGCAAGTGCGGTCAGCGGCGTCTTTTCCGAGGGCTTCCACACCACCGCGTCGCCGCAGACGAGCGCCAGCGCCGCATTCCACGACCATACCGCGACCGGGAAGTTGAAGGCGGAAATAACGCCGACCACGCCCAGCGGATGCCAGGTTTCCATCATGCGATGGCCCGGACGCTCGGTGGCGATGGTCAGGCCGTACAATTGCCTGGACAGGCCGACGGCGAAATCGCAGATGTCGATCATCTCCTGCACTTCGCCCAAGCCTTCGGACGGGATCTTGCCGACCTCGATCGATACCAGCCGGCCAAGCTCGGCCTTGTGCGCACGCAACTCCTCACCGAGCAGCCGCACCAGTTCGCCGCGCTTCGGGCCGGGCACCAGCCGCCAGGACTGGAACGCCTTGTGGGCGGCATCGATGGTCTTGGCCGCATCGGCCGGCGAGATGGTCTTCAGGGCCGCGATCTGTTCGCCCGTCACCGGGCTGTGCACGATCAGGTCGCCGCCGACTAGCGCGTCCTTGGCCACACCCAGTTTCGCCAGAAGCTCGGCCGTTTCCTTCGCTATGGTCATTTTTGTCCCTTTCAGATCCGTCGTCATCATATGGCGTCGGGTCAAAGCCTCGCGCCATCTCGCCCGCGTACCGAAAAGGCACTTCAGGCACAGTCATGGCGTGGCCTTACTCGTTTCGAGGGAAAATCGCCACCCCGGCATGGTCTAAGCCCGGGCGACACGATTGAGCCAGATGGGCAAACGCGGCTCAGTTGGCCTTTTTCGCCGGCACGCGCACGGCGCCGTCCTTCATCAAACGGTCGATATGCATGCGGATATGGGCTGCTTCCGCCGCCGTGTTGGCCAGCGCGATGGCGCGGTCGAAGGCGACCCGCGCCTCCTCACCCCGGTCGAGCTGCATCAGCAGCCCGCCCTTGAGGCCGAAGAAGTGGAAATAGCCGGAAAGCCTTTCTTCCAGCGGCTCAATCATCGCAAGGGCGGCTTCCGGGCCGCGTATTTTCGAGACCGCCACCGCGCGGTTGAGCGTGATGACGGGCGACGGCTGCATCTGCTCGAGCAGGCCGTAGAGCAGGTCGATCTCCACCCAGTCGGTGTCCTCGGCCTTCTCTGCCCGGGCATGCAAAGCGGCGATCGCGGCCTGCACCTGGTAGGGACCGGGCTTGCGATGGCGCAACGCCTTGTCGACCAGCGCCAGCCCCTCGTCGATCATCTTGCGGCTCCACAGGCTGCGATCCTGGTCCTCGAGCAGCACGATCTCGCCGTCCGCGTCGAAGCGGGCCGGCGCGCGCGCATGCTGCAGCAAAAGCAGCGCCGTCAGCCCCATGATCTCCGGCTCGGTCTGGAACAGCCGCAGCAACAGCCGGGCGAGCCGGATCGCCTCCTCGCACAGCGGCGCGCGGGCCGGCGCCTCGCCGCTGTTGGTCGAATAGCCTTCGTTGAAGATCAGGTAGACCATCGCCGCCACCGCGGCGAGCCGCTCGGAGCGCTCGGCAGCGCCCGGCGTCTCGAACGGCACGCCTGCGTCGGCGATGCGCGCCTTGGCGCGGGTGATGCGCTGCTCCATGGCGCTCTCGCCGACCAGGAAGGCGCGAGCGATCTGCTTGACGGTGAGACCGGAGACGATACGCAGTGCGACCGCGATCTGCTGCGTTGCCGGAAGGTCAGGATGGCAGCAGATGAAGAGCAGCCGCAATATGTCGTCGCGATAGTGCGCGCCGTCCAGCCGCTCGGCGATGTCGCTCTCGGCGTCCTCCAGATCGGAGATCTGGTCCTCTTCCGGCATCGGCGCCTGCTTGGCGCGCTTGCGCACCGCGTCGATACCGCTGTTGCGGCCGACGAAGATCAGCCAGGCCGCCGGGTCGCGCGGCGGCCCGTTCTGCGGCCAGTTCTTCAACGCCCGGAGACAGGCATCCTGGAAAGCTTCCTCCGCCGTATCGAGATCGCGGAAATAGCGCAGCAGCGCGCCCATTGCCTGCGGGCGAGCAGCGCTGATCGCGGAGCTGATCCAGGCAAGTTCGGTCATACGACCACCTTAGTGGGATTGAACACCGAGACCGGCCGGATCTCATAGGATCCGCCGCTCGGGTTGACCTCGGAGAGCTCACGGGCGAATTCGACGGCCTCGTCGAGATCGGCGCATTCGAGCGTGTAGAAACCGAGGAACTGCTCCTTGGTCTCGGCGAACGGCCCATCGATGACGACCGATTCGCCTTTCACTTTCCGCAGCGTCGTCGCCGCTGTCGTCGGCAAAAGCCGCGCCACCGGGCCAAGCCGGCCAGCCTTGGCGTACTTGTCCTGAACGTTGATGAGATTGGCCATGACTTCGTCGTCCTGCGCCTTGCTCCAGGAGCTGACGACGTCTTCGGAGGCATAGCAGAGTATGGCGTAGAGCATGGTCGGTCCTTTTCTGTATCAAAGGACGAAACAGTATGACCGATCCCGACACGACGTCGATAAAAAAAGACGGATAGAGCGACCGTCAATTGCCGCCAGTCACCGTTCGTGCGTCTTCAACCATCTCAGCACGAGCGCTTCCTCGTCATCGAGACCCTCCATGGGCCGCTTGCGCTTGTTGGCTTCCGCCATTTCTGCCAGCAGCCGTCCCTGCGACCAGGCTTCGAAAACCTGCGGATGAATATAGCACTTGCGGCAGACAGCGCGCGTGTTGCCCAGCCGCTCGGCCACCTTGTCGATGACGCTGTTCATCACCCGCTTTTGCTGGGCCTTGGCTTCGGGCAGCTCCGTCTGCGCAAACAGCGACGCGGCATGGATGGTGCCGCCCCAGGTGCGAAAATGCTTGGAGCTGAACGCATCGCCGGCGGCGTCCCTGATGTAGCGGTTGACGTCGTCGGAGCGGACCGGGCGCCTGTTGCCTTCCTCGTCGAGATACTGGAACAGTTTCTGGCCCGGCAGGTCCTGCGCACCCCGCACGATGCCGGCGATACGGCGATCGACCAGCTTCAGTTTCCATTCCTTGCCGGACTTGCCCTTGAAGGCGAAGCGCAGGCTCGATCCCTTGATATCGACATGGCGGTCGCGCAACGTCGTAAGGCCGAAGCTCTTGTTGTCGCGCGCATAGGCGGCATTGCCGACGCGGATCATCGTATTGTCGAGCAGCCAGACGACCGCGGCGACGACGCGCTCGAACGGCAGGCCGTGGCGGCGCAAATCACCGTCGATCGTGCGCCTCAGCTTGGCCAGGCTTTCGGCGAAGGCAACGAGGCTCGAATATTTGGCGCCGTCGCGCTCTTCGGCCCATTGCGGATGATAGCGATACTGCTTGCGCCCCCGCTGATCCCTGCCGGTCGCCTGGATGTGCCCGTCGGCATCCGGCGATATCCACACATCCGTCCATGCCGGCGGAATAACGATCGCCTCGATACGCGCCCTGGCGGCATCCGAGACCGCTTTCCCGTCCGGTCCCTTGTAGGTAAATCCCTTGCCGGTCTTCAGCCGGCGGATGCCGGGCTCGGCATCGCTGACATAGGTCAGCGCGGCGTGCTCAGCCGCGCTTTGCGCCCCGTTCTTCGGGGCAACGGCGCCGTCGGTTGGCCGGCCGTGCGGCAATCCGGATGTCTGCAGCATGTAAGCTCCACGCAAATATGCGTAGATAAGCTGTTGGCCGACAGCTGGTTCCACGCCGCGCGAAAGTCGGCTGGCCGCGATAAGCGAATGGCGGAACCTTACGACTACAAGACGCCCTGCAGTTCTACCCGCGGCGCCGACAGCCGGCGTCGCACCGCGAGCTTGAGCCTGTAACGCAGGCAGCGCCAGGCTTCTGACCGCCGCTTTGGCGCGGCCGCGGCCACTGCCAGGAAGCGCGCGGCGACGTCGAGGTCGCCACGTGCGTAGTGGACGCGGGCGATCTTGAGGGCGACAAGCCCTTCCCTGGTCTTGAGCGCCGAGACCGGGATGCCGCAATCGGTGAGCGTACGCAATTCCCGGCGCCACTCCAGGAAGCGCCGCACCGGGTTGATTGCGAAGCGGTCGTCGGAACGAGCCGGCGAAACCTCATAGACCATGACGGGTTGCGGAATCATGGCCAGCGAAGCCTTGCTCATCAGCCGCGCCCAGAACAGCGTGTCCTCGTCATAGGCAAGGCCCACCGGAAACCGTGTATCGCCGATCAGTTGCCGGGACGCCAGCACGCTGCCCACGGCGACGGAGCGTATGTCGCCTTTCACATAGGCCGAAGCATTTGCCAGGCACGCAGCCTGATAGCCGTTCGGCACCTTGATCTGCCGATCCTGCCCGTTCACCCGCCGCCGGTAGGCGCCGACGATCATGCCGGCTTTCGGCTGGTTCTCCGCCTGCCGCAGCAGCGCGCGCAATCCGCCCTGAAGATGCAAATCGTCGGCGTCGATCAGATACACCCAGGGATGGAGCGCCTGCGCCAGCGCCACGTTACGGGCGCCGCCGGCGTCGCGGCATTCAGCCGGCAGCACACGCAGCGGCAAAGACAATTGCGCCGCTGCCTGCCGTGCCACATCAGCCGTGTTGTCAGTCGATGCATCGTCGACCAGCAGGATCTCGCCGATGACCTCGGCCTCACTGCCAAGCGACGCCAGCGTTGTCGCGATCGTGGCCGCCGCATTGTAAGCAGGGATGACGACGCTGACCGCTTTCAATTACAAGACCCCGCGCCCGCGCCGAAACGAACAGAGATTAGCGGCCCCTTGGATGTTTGAGAAGTCGCTTCGTCCACGCAGCGGAACGCTTCGCGCTTCTCAGCGCGCTTTCATACCTTCTCGAGCGCAACCGGAATAACGTCGACGGCCTGCTCGCCGACCTGTCCGCCAGTGGTCTTCAGCACGCCGACGATCGGCGCGACGTCGGAATAGTCGCGGCCGTAGCCGACGGTGATATGGTCGTTGCTGGCCCGCATGCCGTTGGTCGGGTCGAACTCCTGCCAGCCGGCGTCACGCCCGCACCAGACCTTGACCCAGGCATGCATGGCGTCGGCGCCTTCCAGCCGCGGCTTGCCCTTGGGCGGGATGGTGCGCAGGAAGCCGCTGACATAACCGGCCGGAATGCCGAGGCCGCGCAAGCCCGCGATCATGATGTGCGAAAAATCCTGGCAGACGCCGCGCTTCAGCCTGAAGGCATCGCTGGCGCGGGTCCGCACCGTGGTCGCCTCGCCGTCATAGGTGAAATCCCGATGGATGCGGTTGCACAGATCCATTGCCGTGCCGGCGGCCGAGGTGCCGACGCTGTCCTGCGCATAGGAAGTGATCGCCGCATCGATGCCGGAGTGAGCGCTTCCCGCCAGAAAATGGTGCGGCGAGTCAGACGCCAGCGACCGCACCGCGGCCAGTTCCTGCCGCAGCCGCCCGATATCGGGCGACACGTCGAGCCCCGGCTCCGGCCGCGACACCGAAACGCGTGCACTCATCCTGATGTCGAGCGCGTCATGCGCGTCGCGAAAGGCAATCGAAGTGACGTTGTTGCCGAAGAAATCCGAGAAATCCGACCGTTCATTGGGCGCCGGGGCAAAAGACAGGGAAGCGGCAATGACGCGCTGCACGCCCGATATCGTCGATGGCAGCACGCGGATCTGGTGGCGACCGCCGCCCGCCGCCGCTGCATAGTCGTAATGGAGATGAAGCCTGATGTCGTAAAGCATGGACTACTTTTCTTGTTTTGCCGCAGGTTCTTGCCGCAAAACCGTGAGACACTTTTGCGGAACCTGCTTAGCCGAAATAGGCTTTGGCGAGGCTGTTGTAGAGACCGCCGATTTCATAGGCGAGTTCGTCCAGCGCCTTTGCCGTCATGTCCGAAGGCTCCTTGATGGCTATGGCCGTGTTGAGCTGCAGGATCTCCTTCGCCGCCGGCGACATGTGCCCCTCGCCGCCGACCGACGGCAACAGGCCGATCTCGGCCTTCAGCCTTTCCAACTGGAACAGGATCGAGCGGGGATTGAGCGGGTCGAGCGCCAGAAGATCGATCACCGTGCGCCGGCCGGCCTGCACCGGATATTGCCGGCGATGGGTCATGACGCTGTCGCCGATCTCCAGCATCATGTCGAGCGCGCCGTCCGGCGCCTTGGGGCTGGTCAGCCGGGACAGCGTGCGGGCGATCTGGATGCCGCGTTCCAGCCGCCGGCCGATCTCAAGGAACCGCCAACCGGCGAAGCGGTACATGTTCTCATGCAGCAGGCCGGAGAAACCGGCGAGCTTGCGCAGGATCACCGTCATGGCCCGCGTCGCGTCATCGCCCGGCGCCACCGTCGTCGCGAACTGGTGGATGGTCTTCGACAGGTCCTTGAGCGCCAGCCAGCCGTCGGGGGAAAACCGGTCGCGGATCTGGCCCGCGCTATAGACGGCGCTGTCGAGCGTGCCGATCAGCCCTGACGGGATCGCCGTCTCGACGTCGATGCCGAACGGTTCGAGATAGTCCCTGACGTCGGCCAGCAACGGCATGTCTGGATCGGAGGTCTCGGCCAGCCGCACGTGATAGGCGCGCAGGATGCGCACCGTGTCTTCCGAACGCTCGATATAGCGGCCGAGCCAGGTGAGGTTTTCCGCAGCGCGGCTGGGCAGGCTGCCCGGCCTGGTGCGCGTGAAGCTGTCGCCCTCTTGCGGCAGCAGCGTCTCGCGCTCGACGGGCCTGTCGCTGACCACCCAGACGTCGGCCGCCTGGCCGCCGCGCTGCATGGCGATCGCCGTCGGATCGAGCGACAGCCCGACGCGGGCGAACCCGCCTGGCATGACCGTCCAGCCCTCGGGCGTGCGCGCCAGATAAACGCGCAGGCTCGCCGGCCGCGGCTCCAGCCAGCCGCCGACAAAGACCGGTGTCGTCGACAGCGTCACCGCTTCCTGGCCGACAAAGGCGCCGCCATCGCGTTCGATGCGCGCCACCAGCTCGGCCCGCTCCCCGGCCGACAGCGTCGAGCCGAGCGTGGTCTGGCCATCATCCTCGAAGGCGAGTCTCGTCGACAGCGCCGGGCCGACCACCATGCGGTCGATATTGGCAAGCACATGGGCGCGTTCGGTCGCCTGCCCGCACCACCATGTCGCGACGCTCGGCAAGAGCAGCTCCTCGCCACGCAATTCGCGCGCGATCTTGGGCAGGAAGGCCAGCAGCGCCCGTGTTTCCATCAGCCCTGAGCCGAGCGCATTGACGGTCGCAACCGCGCCCCGGCGGATGGCTTCCACCAGCCCCGGCGTGCCGATCTGCGAATCCGACCGCAATTCGAGCGGATCGGCGAAGGCGGCATCGAGGCGTCGCCACAACACGCTGATCGGCATCAGGCCTGAAACGGTGCGCACCATCAGCCTGCCGCCGGAGACGGTCAGGTCCTCGCCTTCGAGCAGCATGATGCCGAGATAGCGGGCGATATAGGCGTGTTCGTAGTAGGTTTCGTTGAGCGGCCCCGGCGTCAATATGGCGACGCGGCCTTCGCTTTCCCTGGCCATGCCGATCAGCGCATCGCGGAAACGGCGGAAGAAGCCGGCCAGGCGATGCACATGCATCTCGCCATAGATATCGGACAGCGCGCGCGTCGTGGCGACGCGGTTCTCCAGGGCAAAGCCGGCGCCCGACGGCGCCTGCGTACGGTCGCCCAGCACCCACCACTGGCCGTCAGGCCCACGGCCGAGCTCGAAGGCGCAGAAATGCAGGTAATGGCCGCCGGCCGGCGTGGTACCCACGACAGGCCGCAAATATTCGGGGCTGGCCGCGATCAATCCCGCCGGCAGGATGCCTTTTTCGATCAGCCGGTTGCGTCCATAGATATCGGCGATGGTTTCCTCGAACAACTCGGCGCGCTGCACGAGACCGGCGCTGATCGCGGCCCATTCGCTGTCCTCGATAAGCAGCGGCACATGCGCCAGCGGCCATTCGCGCTCATTGGCGCCGGCCTTGTCGTAGACGCGGTAATAGACGCCGGCATCGCGCAGATACTGGTCGGCACGGGCGAAACGCTGGCCGAGCTTCTCGGCACCGAGATCGTCGAGCGCCTCGATGAAATGCTTCCAGACCGGACGGGGATTGCCTGCGGCGTCGACCATCTCGTCGACGACGCCGTCGATGGGCTGGTAGTGCTCCAGCAGGCTATGGATCTGCGGCTTGCCGCGTATCCTCTTGTGATTCCCCTTTGCCATCGCTGATCAGAGTCTTGCCGGTCGCCTGAGGTCAAGGGTCATCGGGAAATCTTCCGCCGGTTGTTCCTCGCGCAGCACATAGGCCGATGGTGTATGGCCGCGCGGTTCGAAGCGGGCGAGCCGCCGCGCCTCCGCCTCGTTGCCGTTGACCGGGAAGGTGTCGTAATTGCGGCCGCCGGGATGCGCGACATGGTAGACGCAGCCGCCGATCGCCCTTCCCGACCAGCGGTCATAGATGTCGAACACCAGCGGCGTGTTGACCGGCAGCGCCGGATGCAGCCCCGAAGCCGGCTGCCAGGCTTTGAAGCGCACGCCGGCGACCGCGACCTCGCGGTTATCGGTCACCTTCATCGGCACGATACGGCCGTTGCAGACGATGGTATGGCGTTCCGGGTTGAGGCCTTCGGTCTTGACCTGCAGCCGCTCGACCGAGGAATCGACGAAGCGCACGGTGCCGCCGATCGCGCCCTGTTCGCCCATGACATGCCATGGCTCCAGCGCCTGCCGCAGCTCGAGCTTGATGCCGGCATGCTGGACCTCGCCGCAGAACGGGAACCGGAATTCGAGCTGCGCATCGAACCATTCGGGACGGAACTCGAAGCCGTTGAGCTTGAGGTCGTCGAGCACATCGAGGAAGTCAGCCCAGACATGATGCGGCAGCATGAAACGGTCGTGCAGAGAAGTGCCCCAGCGTACGAAGCGGCCGTCGAGCGGGTTTTTCCACGCACGTGCGATAATGGCGCGAACCAGAAGCTGCTGCGCGAGGCTCATGCGCGCATTGGGCGGCATCTCGAAGCCGCGGAACTCGACCAGTCCCAGCCGGCCGGTCGGGCCATCCGGCGAGAACAGCTTGTCGATGCAGATTTCCGAGCGGTGGGTATTGCCGGTGACGTCGGTCAGCAAATTGCGGAACAGCCGGTCGACCAGCCATGGCAAGGGGGCCGCGCCCTGGTTCGGATGCGGCACCTGCGCCATGGCGATTTCGAGTTCGTAAAGCGAATCGTGGCGCGCTTCGTCGAAACGCGGCGCCTGGCTGGTCGGGCCGATGAACAGGCCGGAGAACAGATAGGACAGCGACGGATGCCGCTGCCATTGCAGCACCAGGCTCTTCAACAGATCAGGCCGGCGTAGGAACGGGCTGTCATTGGGCGTCGCACCGCCGACCACGACATGGTTGCCGCCGCCTGTGCCGGTGTGGCGGCCATCGATCATGAACTTGTCGGCGCCAAGCCGCGTCAGCCGCGCCTCCTCATAGATCGCCGTGGTCGTCGCCACGCAATCCTGCCAGTTGTAAGCCGGATGGATGTTGACCTCGATGACGCCGGGGTCGGGCGCCACACGGATGACGTTGAGACGCGGATCGTGCGGCGGCCCATAGCCCTCGATATGCACGGGAAGACCGATGGCACGCGCCGCGTTCTCGGCGGCAGCGACCAGTTCGAGATAATCCTCCAGCGCCTCGACTGGTGGCATGAACACACACAGCCGGCCGTCGCGCGGCTCGACGGAGAGCGCGGTGCGCACCGCGCCGCCGATCTCGGTGATCTCCTGTTCGACCCGGTCCTGCTGGCCGGTCGCGGCGGTGAACGACGCCGCCTGCTGGCGGCGCGCCATCTCGTCGGCGCCTTCCAGTTCGGCCGGCGCCGCAGCGGGCAGGATCGCCTCGCGCGCCGGCAATGGGCCGCGCGGCAGCGACGGGTCGACCGGCACGATGTAGGGGAATTGCGCCGGCGGCACATAGGGCAGTGTGCCCAAGGGCAAGCGGTAGCCGACCGGTGAATCACCGGGCACCAGGAACAGCCGCCCGCGTCGCGTCTTCCATTTCTCCGAACGCCAGCGCGGTCCCGACGCCTGGCTGTTCCAGCGCTGCACGGGCAGCACATAGCCCGACGGTTTGGTCAGCCCGCGCTCGAACACTCTTGCCATGCGGCTGCGCTCTTCCGGGTCCTCGAGCTTCGAATTTGACGGATCGACATTTTCGGGCAGCTTCCCTTCCTTGAGCAGCCACTCGGCCGGATCCTCATAGGCTTCGCTGACCATGGCCTTGTCGATGCCGAGCTCGCCGGCAATCGCAGTCAGCAGGCTTTCGGCCTGTTTCGGGCCGACATCCGCCGAACTCTTCTCCCGCGCGATCAGCGACGGATCGCTCCACACCGGCTGACCGTCGGCACGCCAGTAGAGCGAGAAAGTCCAGCGCGGCAGGCTCTCACCAGGATACCATTTGCCTTGTCCGTAGTGGAGGAAGCCGCCCGGCGCGAAGCGTTCGCGCAGCCTGCGGATCAGCGCATCGGCTTTTTCGCGCTTGGTCGGACCGACAGCGGCGGTGTTCCATTCGGCGGACTCGAAATCGTCGATCGACACGAAGGTCGGCTCGCCCCCCATCGTCAGCCGCACATCGCCTTCGCCAAGTGCCGCATCGACCTTGTTGCCGAGTGCGTCGAGCGCCTGCCAGCTTTCGTCGGAGAATGGCTTGGTGATGCGCGGATGCTCGGCGATGCGGTCGACCCGCATGTCGAAGCCGAACTCGACATTGGCAAAGCTCGCCATGCCGGAAATCGGTGCAGCGTTGCGGAAATGCGGGGTTGCGGCAAGCGGCACATGGCTTTCGCCGGTGAGCAGGCCCGAGGTCGGGTCGAAGCCGATCCAGCCGGCACCTGGAAGATAGACCTCGCACCAGGCATGCAGATCGGTGAAATCGACCGATGTGCCGGCCGGACCGTCCAGCGCGATGAGATCGGGCTTCAGCTGGATCAGGTAGCCGGAGACGAAACGCGCGGCGATGCCGAGATTGCGCAGGATCTGCACCAGCAGCCAGCTCGAATCCCGGCACGAGCCCTTGCCGGCGGCCAGCGTTTCCTCCGGCGAGAACACGCCGGTCTCCATGCGCACGATATAGGCGATCTCGCGCTGCAGGCGCGCATTGAGGTCGACGAGAAAATTGACGGTGTTTTTCGCGCTGGTGTCGATGGTTCTCAGGAAGGCCGAAAGCAGCGGCCCTGCCGGCTCAGGCGTCCGGTAGATCGCGAGATCGTCCCTGATCTCTTCCGGATATTCGAACGGGAACGTCTCGGCCGACGGCTCGACGAAGAAATCGAACGGATTGTAGACCGTCATGTCGGCGACGAGATCGACCTCGATCTTCAATTCCGTCACCGGCTCGGGGAAGACGAAGCGGGCAAGGAAGTTGCCGTAAGGATCCTGCTGCAGATTGACGAAATGGTTCGCCGGCTCGACCTTGAGCGAATGGCTCAACACCTTTGTCCGGGAATGCGGCGCCGGCTGCAGCCTGATGATCTGAGGCCCGAGAACCACCGGCCGGTCGTATTTGTAATGGGTCAGATGGTAGACGGCTGCCAGAATTGCCATGGGGCCCCGGAGATCGGCGTTTCAAACGAATTCGCCGAACCCTGACACATCTGCTGGCCATTCTCCAAGCACAGATGTTGCGGTGCACCTAATTTAAGCAGCTGAAACCAGCTTGAGGCATGACTTAGAAGAACGCCTGAATGCCCGTCTGCGCCCTTCCCAGGATCAAGGCATGCACGTCATGCGTGCCCTCATAGGTGTTGACCGTCTCCAAATTCTGCGCGTGGCGCATGACGTGGTACCCGATCTGGATGCCGTTGCCGCCATGCATGTCGCGGGCCTGGCGGGCGATGTCGAGCGCCTTGCCGCAATTGTTGCGCTTGACGATCGAGATCATTTCCGGCGCCATCTTGCCTGCATCGAGCAGCCGCCCGACGCGCAAGGATGCCTGCAATCCCAGCGCGATCTCGGTCTGCATGTCGGCGAGCTTCTTCTGGTAAAGCTGCGTGCCGGCCAGCGGCTTGCCGAACTGCTTGCGGTCGAGACCATATTGGCGGGCGCGGTGCCAGCAATCTTCCGCCGCACCCATCGAGCCCCAGGAGATGCCGTAGCGAGCCCGGTTGAGACAGCCGAACGGGCCGCCAAGGCCCTTGGCGTTCGGCAGCAGCGCGTCCTCGCCGACCTCGACGCCTTCCAACACCACTTCACCGGTGATCGACGCGCGCAGCGACAGCTTGCCGCCGATCTTCGGCGCCGACAGCCCCTTCATGCCCTTTTCCAGCACGAAGCCGCGGATCTCGTCCTTGCCGTTCTCGCCCTTCAGCTTCGCCCAGACGACGAACACGTCTGCGATCGGCGCGTTGGAAATCCACATCTTCGAGCCGCTGAGCTTGTAGCCGTTCGCCGTCTTCTCGGCGCGTGTCTTCATGCCGCCCGGGTCGGAGCCGGCATCCGGCTCGGTCAGGCCGAAACAGCCGATCCACTCACCGCTGGCAAGCTTGGGCAAGTACTTCTTGCGCTGCTCTTCCGAGCCATAGGCGTGGATCGGATACATTACCAGCGACGATTGCACCGACATCATCGAGCGATAGCCGGAATCGACGCGTTCAACCTCCCGCGCGACCAGCCCGTAGGTCACATAATTGGCGCCGAGGCCGCCATACTCTTCCGGGATGGTAATGCCGAGCAAGCCGGCCTCGCCCATCTCGCGAAAGATGCCGGCATCCGTCTTTTCATTGAGATAGGCATCCTCGATGCGCGGCGCGAGCTTGTCGGCGGCGAAGGCCGCCGCGCCGTCGCGCACCATGCGCTCTTCTTCCGAAAGCTGGTCCTCGATCAGGAAAGGGTCTTCCCAGACGAATGCATTCTTGTCGGCGGCCATGACTTGTCGATCCTCAAACGGGTGAAGCCCGGCTTATCGGCCCGCAGCCTTAAAAAATCAAACGAAATTGATTCACGGATCAATGAGCTTTAGGAATAGATCATGAGTGTCCAGCGCCGCCTCCTGCCCAATATCAGTGCCCTCGCCGCCTTCGAGGCGGTGGCCAGGCTTGGGTCTTTTACTGCCGCTGCTCAAGAGCTGGATCTGACCCAGGGCGCGGTCAGCCGGCAGATCAGGTTGCTCGAAGACCAGTTCGGCCGCCGCCTGTTCGAGCGCGACAGCCGCAATGTCCGGCTGTCGACGGCTGGGGAAATCTACGCCGAAGCAGTGCGTTCGGCGCTTGGCCAATTGCGCGACGCGGCCCTTGGATTGATGAGCAATCGGCATAGTGGCATCCTGAACCTTGCCATTTTGCCGACCTTCGGCACGCGCTGGCTGATGCCGATGATCCCCGATTTCGTCGAGAGCAATCCCGACATCACCATCAACTTCGTCACCCGCGTCGGCCGCTTCGACTTCGCCAGGGAAAGGCTGGACGCTGCCATCCATTACGGCCTGCCGGACTGGCCGGAGGCCGATTCGACACTGCTGGTGCGCGAAACCGTCGCGCCGGTGGCGTCGCCCGAATTCCTCGCAGGCCGCGCCATCGCCACGCCGGCCGATATTGGCCGCCTGCCGCTGTTGCACATGGCGACGCGACCCGGCGCCTGGACCGAATGGTTCGAGCATCAGGGCCTGAGCGCGCCGGCCGGACCAGGCATGCAGTTCGAACAATTCGGCACCGCCGCCCAGGCCTGCTCGGCGGGGCTTGGCATCGCGCTGCTGCCGCTGCTCCTGATCGCGGGCGAATTGCAGCGCGGCCAGTTGGTGCCGGCGCCCGGCCAGCCCATGCAAAGCCGTAGCGCCTATTACCTCGTCGTCCCGCACGACAAGCGCGACCATCCCCCCGTCGCCAGCTTTCGCGACTGGCTGCTGGAGCAGGTTGAGAAGGAGCCGGCTGTTCTGGCCTGGTAGCTACTTGCGCTTCAGCGCATCCGCCAGCGCCGCACCGAAGGCCCCCTGCTGGGCCGGCCGTTCCGGTTGGCGTTGCGGCGCTGGCGTGCGCGGCGTCGGCCTACCGCCACCATTGTCGCGCGGCCCACCACGCGACGCACCACCCTCGCCGCCATCCTTGCGCATGGAGAGCGCGATGCGCTTGCGCTTGATATCGACGTCGACGACGCGCACCTTGACCACATCGCCGGCCTTGACCACTTCATGCGCGTCCTTGATGAAACGGTCGGCCAGTTGCGAGACATGCACCAGCCCATCTTGATGGACGCCGATATCGACAAAGGCGCCGAAGGCCGCGACATTGGTCACGGTGCCTTCCAGCAGCATACCGGGCTTCAAATCCTTGATGTCGTCGACGCCGTCGGCGAAGGTCGCCGTCTTGAAGCCGGGGCGCGGGTCGCGGCCGGGCTTTTCGAGTTCGGCCAGAATGTCGCGCACCGTCGGCAGGCCGAAACGCTCGTCGACGAAGACACGCGGATCGAGCGCCTTGAGCGCGGCACTGTCGCCCATCAGCGAGCGCACATCGCGGCCGCAGGCGGCGACGATCTTCTTGGCCACGCCATAGGCTTCCGGATGCACCGATGAGGCATCGAGCGGCTCGCTGCCATTGGCGATGCGCAGGAAGCCGGCGGATTGTTCGAACGCGCGCGGTCCCAGCCGCGGCACCTTCAGAAGGTCCTTGCGGCTGGCGAAGGGGCCGGTCGCATCGCGATGCGCGACGATGGCGTCGGCGAGCGATGCGCCAAGGCCCGAAACCCGCGCCAAGAGCGGCGCCGAGGCGGTGTTGAGATCGACGCCGACCGCGTTGACCGCGTCCTCGACCACCGCTTCCAGCGAGCGGCCGAGCCGGTACTGGTCGACATCGTGCTGGTACTGGCCGACGCCGATCGATTTGGGTTCGATCTTGACCAGTTCGGCCAGCGGATCCTGCAGGCGGCGCGCAATCGACACCGCGCCGCGCAGTGACACGTCGAGGCCGGGGAATTCGGCCGCCGCCGTCGCCGACGCCGAATAGACCGAGGCGCCTGCCTCGCTGACGATCACCTTGAGCGGCTTCGGTCCGCCGTCGGGAGGCATGTCGGAGAGCATGTCCGCCACCAGCTTCTCCGTCTCGCGGCTGCCGGTGCCGTTGCCGATCGAAATCAGCTCGACCCTGTGCAGGCGGATGAGCTTGGCGAGTTCGGCCTGCGTGCCGCGCACATCGTTCTTGGGCGGAAAGGGATAGACCGTCGTCGTCGCCACCAGCTTGCCGGTGCCGTCGACCACGGCCACCTTGACGCCGGTGCGGATGCCGGGATCGAGCCCCATCGTCGGCCGCGATCCGGCCGGCGCGGCCAGCAGCAAATCCTTCAGATTGCGGGCGAAGACATGGATCGCCTCTTCCTCGGCCCGCTCGCGCAGGTCGCGCATCAGATCGAGCGTCAGGTGCAGCGAAAGCTTGATGCGCCAGGTCCAGCCGGCGACCTCCATCAGCCAGCGGTCGCCGGGCAGGCTGGCGCCGATCGCATAGGCGTTGGCGATCATCCGTTCGACCGGTTTCACCGGCGACGCATCGTCGGCATCGACCTCGATGTCGAGCGACAGCACCTCTTCGTTGCGGCCGCGCAGCATGGCCAGCGCGCGATGGCTCGGCACGTTTGCCCAGCGCTCGACATGGTCGAAATAGTCGGAGAATTTGGCGCCGGCCTCCTGCTTGCCGTCGACCACCCGGGCGCGCATGAAGGCACGGTCCTTCATGTAGGTGCGCAGTTTGCCGACCAGATCGGCATTCTCGGCGAACTGCTCCGACAGGATGTCGCGCGCGCCTTCAAGGGCTGCCTTCGCGTCGGCGACCTCCTCGGTGACATAGGCCAGCGCCAGTTCGGCGGGCACCAGCGCGCGGTTCGCAAGGATGGCCTCGGCCAGCGGTCCCAGCCCACGCTCGCGGGCGATCTCGGCCTTGGTGCGGCGCTTCGGCTTGTAGGGCAGATAGATGTCTTCGAGTTCCGCCTTGGTGGCGGCGGCAGCGATCTTGGTTTCCAGGTCCTCGGTCAGCTTGCCCTGCTCACGGATTGAGCCGAGGATGGTGTCGCGGCGGGCGTCGAGCTCGCGCAGATAGGCGAGCCGCTCGGCAAGGTCGCGCAACTGCGTGTCATCGAGCCCGCCGGTCACCTCCTTGCGGTAGCGCGCCACGAACGGCACCGTCGCGCCCTCGTCGAGCAATTCGATCGCCGCCGCCGCCTGCTCGGGCCGCGCCTTGATCTCTGCCGCGATAATGGCTGCGATGCGCTTGATGTCGGATGCCATGTCGTTCCTGCTCTCATCAAAAGAGCGGCGACCATAGGCGCAGACGCCTGTCTCGCCAACCGCGACGTTTTCAACCGTCGCGGGCGGTCCACAGGAAAGCATGCGGCAACGAAGCCGCGCCCGACGGGTCAGACCAGTTGGGTCAGCGCTTCGAAGAACGCTACAATCTCGGCATCGAGCGGATCGTCGACCGGCACCGGCTGCGACGACATCTTGGCGATGACCACCTCCGCCTTCGGATCGACATAGAGCCATTGGCCATGAATGCCGATGCCGCAATAGGCGCCGCTCGGCTTGCCTGTCTGGTACCATTTGTTGCGATAGCGGCCATGGGGGAACAGGAAAGCCATCGTGCCACGCTGCCAGGCCTCCGCACTGCCGCCGGTGCTGACGGTATCGCGCACCCAGGCCTCCGGCACGATGCGGCGGCCATTGGCGGTACCGCCTTGCCGCATCATCTCGCCGATGCGCGCCAGGTCGCGCGGCGTCACCGAAATGCCGCCGGCGGTGCGCGCCGTGCCTTCCATGTCGACGCCGATCGAGGCCTCGCTGACAGCGCCAAGCGGCAGCCACAGCTTCTCGCGCATCAGGTCGCTGAAGCGCTGGCAGGACGCGCGCTCCAGCAGCAGGCCGAGCAGGTCGGAATTGGGCGAGCGGTAGCGAAAAGTCTGGCCGTGCGGCTCGGCAAGTCGCTGCAAGGACAGGATGAATTCGCGCAGGCTTTCCGTGCCGCCACCCGGGTTCCATAGCGTGGCGCGGCGATAGCGGGCAAAGGCGCTTTCCGGATCGAGATAGGCCTCTTCGAAATCGAGGCTGACGCTCATGTCGAGCACATGGCGCGTGCTCGCATCGCCATGGGCCGAGCCAGCGGCTTCGGGAATGTAGGTCGTCACCGGCGCTTCCGGATCGAACGCCCCCTCGCCTTCCAATATGCCGGCTATAATCGCGGTCACCGACTTGCTGATCGAGAAGATGATGTGGCGGGCGCCGAAATCCATGTGCGGCGCGAACCAGTCGCCGATCACCTTGCCGCCTTTCATCACCGTCAGCGCGTCGGTGGTGGAGCGTATGAGGAATTCGGCGACCGTCTCCGGCGCGCTGGCAACCGAAACCTTTTCGCCGAGCAAACCACCGAAATCCATCGCTTGTGCCTCGGCACCAGCCGACGCCGCGGCCACGCGTGCCGTCGGCACCAGTTCGCCAAGGTTCTGGAACGACCATCGGTTGAACGGGCTTTCGCGCCAGTTGGAAAGCAGCACCTCGTTGCGGCGGAAGCCGTAGCGAATCTCGAACGCGGTCTTGCCGGTCATGGCGTTTCCTTCAACGTCGTTTCTTGTGGGGGCTTAGAGCAGCGCGGCGGCGATGGCGTGCACGGCCTTCAGCGTCGCCGTGGAGTAGGCGAGATTGCTGAAATCCGGCCAGGTCGAAAGCTTCACCACGACCATTCCCGTGTTCCAGTCGATATGGATCATCTGCCCGAACACGCCCCGGCACATCAGCGCGCGCGAGGCGGGGTTCTCGATCCAGAACTGGTTGCGGTAGCTGCCCTGCGGCAGGCTGGCGGAGAAATCAGGGCCATGCCTGCCATTGCGTGTCGCCTCGATCCAGTCGGCCGGCACGATGCCGCCGCCATTGTCGAGGATCATCTGGCCGAAGCGGCCGTAGTCGCGCAGCGTCGCGTTGAAGCCGCCATCGGCCAGCGCATAGCCGGCGCTGTCGACGGTGAAACAGGCGCTTTCGTCGGCGCCGAGCTTTTGCCAGAGTTCCTCCGACACCAGCTGCGCCAGCCGCTTGCCCGTCACCCGCTCCATGATGAAGGCGAGCACGTCGGTCTCGATCGAGCGGTATTCGAACGCCGCACCATGCTGGCGGATCGTGTCCTTCAAGCCCAGGATCAGCTCGAACATATGCGAGGGCCAGCGGAAGTCCGGATCGCTGCCCGGCGGCACCGGCTTCCAGCCGGTGGCGACATCGACCTGGCCGATGTCGGAATAGCGGTCGGTATACTCTTCGGAAAAACGCACGCCCGTCGTCATGTCGAGCACATGCTGAACGCTGGCGCCGGCCCAGCCTGTGGCGCCGAGTTCCGGCAAATAGTCGGTCACCGGCCTGGCCGGATCGATCAGGCCTCGCCCGGCCAATATGCCGAACACCGAGCCGGTGATGGACTTGGCCATCGACTGCGACAGATGCAGCGTGCGCACGTCCATGCCGTTGAAATAGCGCTCATAGGCGATCCTGCCGTGCTTGAGCACGAGGAAACCATCCGTATAGGTCTCGTCCAGCAACCCGGAGAGCGTCGAGGGCCTGCCCTCGCTGTCCTCGACCGGCAGCCCGTCGAGATCGACCTCGGCGCGTTCGAGCCGATGGCGATGGCCATTGCCGCGCCAGACTTCGGCGGTGGGCAGAATTTCCCTGATGTGCTGGAACGCCCAGCGGTTCCACGGCGGCCGGTCCCAGTCGAGCTTCGGCGGCACCATGACTGGCGGCGAGCCCTGCATGATCGGCGGCCGCGGATCGCTGTTGCGATAGGAGTCCATGAAAGGCCATTCCCGGAAAAGAAAAGACCCGGCGGTGTGTGCCGCCGGGTCTGGCATGCAGTGATTATTTCTGCAGTTCGGTCCAGATCTTGGTGTAGAGTTCCTGCGTTTCCGGCGCGCACATCTTCTGGAATTCGCCTTTCGGCTTGGCGTCGGCCGGAATGACGACTTCCGGCGCGTCCTTCATGTCAGCCGGCATGTATTTGTCCGAGCCGGTGATGGCGTTGGCGTAACGGTGGAAGGCCGAGAGGCCAGCCGCGTTTTCCGGATCCATAATGAAGTTCTGGAACAGCTTGGCGTTCTCGACGTTCTTGGCTTCCTTCAAGACGACGACATTGTCGCTCCACAGGCCAAAGCCTTCCTTCGGATAGTTGTAATGGATGGCCGCATTGGCCAGACGCTGGCGCAGCGCCGAGCCGTTCCAGTCGCTGGTTGCCTTGAAGTCGCCGGCACCCATCTTTTCGATGGTGTTGTATTCCATCGCGATCCAGTTCGGCTTGGCCGCCACCAAAAGGTCGCGCACCTTCTTCAGCACCGCCTTGTCGTCGGTGCATTGCTGGCCGCCGACATATTTGATCGCCGCAAAGATGACGTCATTCATCTCGGGAACGACGTTGACCTTGCCCTTCAGCTCGTCGGGCGTGTTGAAGACGATGCCCCACGTATCGGCCGGCCCCTTGTAGGCATCGGTGTTGACGACGACGCCGATCGTGCCCCAGGCCCACGGCACCGAATATTTGCGGCCCGGATCGAATTCGGGATTGGCCCATTCCGGCGCAACATTCTTGAAGTTCTCCATCTTGCCCGGATCGGTCTCGAGCAGGAGGCCTTCCTTGATCCAGATCGGGACGTAGGTCTGCGACGGCACGGCGATGTCGAAGCCGGTGCCGCCCTGCCGGATCTTGGCAAGCGCGGTGTCGTTGGAATCGTAGTCGGTGATGGTCACCTTGATCTTGTATTTGTCTTCGAACTTCTTGATCACGTCGGGGCTGGTGTAGTTGCCCCAATTGTAGATGTTGAGCACGCCCTCGGCGCGGGCGAGGCCCGTCGAAGCGAGCAGCGCCAACCCCATGGCGGTCGCCGTTGTCTTCCAGTTCATCGTTCTAACTCCCATTTTCAGGTTCAGTCTCGTTTCCTGCTGACGAAGAAAAACAACGTGACGATCGCGACCGAAAGCAGCAGGAAGGCGGTCGATATCGCGTTGATCTCGGGTGTGACGCCACGGCGGATCTGGCCGAGCATGTAGGTGGGCAGCGTGTCCTGGCCGCCCGATTTGACGAACTCGGTGATGACGACGTCATCGAGCGAGATGACGAAGGCCAGCATCAGGCCGGCAAGGATACCGGGCCACAAAAGCGGCAGCGTGATACGGCGGAAGGTCTTCCACGGGGTCGCGTAGAGATCGGCCGCGGCGCGCTCGAGCGTCAGGTCCATATTCTCCAGCCGCGCCCGGATCGGCAGATAGGCGAACGGAATGCAGAACGCCGTATGCGCGGCGATCAGGTAACCGAGACCGGAATAGCCGGTGAAGATCTTGATGCGCGAGAAGAAGATCAGCAGCGCCACGCCGGTGACGATCTCGGGCACCATCAGCGGCTGGTTGATTGCCGCATATTTGAAGGTGAGTCCGGGATAGGGGGCGGTGCGCGTGGTGGCGAGTGCCGCCATCGTGGCGAAGATGGTCGACAGCACCGCCGCGATGGCACCGATCTGGAACGAGCGCAGCGTTGCGTCGATGACCTGCGTGTTCTGGTAGGCCGACTGGAACCATCTCAGCGAAAAGCCGCCCCATTCGGATGTCGAGCTCGCCGCGTTGAAGGCGTAGAGGACCAGCACGATGATCGGCAAATAGAGCACGACGAAGCAGGTCGCCGCGATCGCCGTGAAGCCCGGCTGGTGCTTGATGGAGAAGTTGCTAGCCATGACGCACCCCTGACTTGCCGGCGTTGCGCACATAGGCAAGCAACGCCAGCATGACGATGACCATCACCGTGATCGACAGCGCCGAGCCAAGCGGCCAGTTGCGTCCTTGTCCAAACTGCAATTCGATCAGGTTGGACAGCATCATGTTCTTGCCGCCGCCCAGCACGACCGGCGTCACATAGGCGCCGAGTGCCGGAATGAAGACCAGGATCGAGCCGGCAATGACGCCGGGCTTGACCAGCGGGAAAATGATCTTCCGCAGCACTTTGAAGCGTGTCGCGTAGAGATCATAGCCGGCCTCGACCAGGCGGAAATCGAGCTTCTCCATGCTGGCGTAGATCGGCAGCACCATCAGCGGCAGGTAGACATAGGCCATGCCGATCAGGATCGCGGTGTCGGTGTAGAGGATCTGGATCGGCGCCGAGATGATGCCGAGCTTGAGCAGGATCGTGTTGATGATGCCTTCGTTGCGGATGATCTGCAGCACCGCGAAAGTCCGGATCAGGAGGTTGGTCCAGAACGGGATGGTGATCAGGAACAGCCAGAGATCCCTGGTCTTCTCGCTGCGCGTCGCCATGAAATAGGCGGTCGGGAAACCGAGCGCCAAGGTCGCCAGCGTCGTCACCACCGCAAGCTTGATCGAGCGCCAGAAGATGGTGACATGCGCCGCCGCAAGCGAAAGCGTGTCGTCGAAAATGTCACGTTCCATGAACACCGACACCCAGGCATCGGGTGAAAACTGCCATTTCACGTCGCCATAGGCGCCGGGCGTCAGGAACGAGTAGACGAGCACGATCAGCAACGGGCCGGTCGCGGCGAGCAGGATGACCAGCAGCGCCGGTGCTGACAAAAGCCAGCGGTCACGGACATCACGCCGTTCCGCTGCCTTGGCGACTTCTTCCGCGGTGGCCATCAGTCCCTCAGCACTTGCGCGGCGTCGTTGCCGATCAGGATGCCGACCTTGTCGCCGCGCTCGAAACCGCAGCCTGCGCTGCGTGTGTTCTGCTGGCGCACGGTGAAGGCCTCGCCGCTGTCGAGCTGGACATGGATATGCGTGTCGGTGCCGAAATAGACGATGTTCTCGACCGTACCAGACAGGTCTCCCTTGTCCTTGGTCAGCTTGGCATGCTCGGGCCGCACCACCACCGTGGCGTTGTCCTTCGGCTGGAACCCTTCGGCAACGGTCGCCTCGATGGTCGTCCCGGATTTGAGCGTCGCGCGTGTCTTGCCGTTGCTGGTGCCCGATATGGCGGCGGTGAGGAAGTTGGTCTCGCCGATGAAGTCGGCGACGAAGCGCTCCGCCGGCTTGTCGTATATATCCCAGGGCGAGCCAACCTGCAGTATCTTGCCCGACGACATCACCGCGATGCGGTCCGACATGGTCAGCGCTTCTTCCTGATCATGGGTGACGAAGATGAAGGTGATGCCGGTCTCGTGCTGCAGCCGCTTCAACTCGATCTGCATCTCCTTGCGCAGCTTGTAGTCGAGTGCCGAGAGCGGTTCGTCGAGCAATAGCACTTTCGGCTGCGGCGCGAGCGCCCGGGCCAGCGCCACGCGCTGCTGCTGGCCACCGGAAATCTGGGCCGTGCGGCGGCCGGCCAGCGCTTCCATCTTGACCAGCTTGAGCATCTCGGCGATGCGCGCCTTGATCTCGCCCTTCGGCTTGCCGAGCATCTCCAGGCCGAAGCCGATATTGTCGGCAACCGTCATATGCGGGAACAGCGCGTAGGACTGGAAGACGGTGTTGACCGGCCGCTTGAAGGGCGGCAGCGGCGCGATGTCCTGACCGTAGAGCAGGATTTCACCGGCGGTTGGAAAGTCGAAGCCGGCGATCAGTCGCAGAAGGGTCGTCTTGCCGCAGCCGGACGGTCCCAGCAGCGTGAAGAACTCGTTCTCGCGAATGGATACCGACACCTTGTCGAGGGCGGCGACCTGCCCCTCACCCGATCCGAAAATTTTACTGACGTTTACTACTTCAATCGCATTCCGATCCGGTTTGTCCGGCACGATTACGCCTCACTGTTGACCCCGCTCTTGCTGGCGGAGCTGTTCCCCTGTTCGATGTGACCACACGCCCGGTAGGTTGGCAAGCCCGGCATTGAATCACAGTTCAGTCCGTCTTTAGCCAGCAAGCCTCATGCCATTGTCAGGCCTGATAGGTCACCTTGCCGCCGCAAATCGTCGTCACCGGGCGCACCTTGTGCAGATCGGCCGGCGCCGTCCTTTCCATATCGGCCGACAGCACCACCAGGTCGGCCATATAGCCTGATTTCAGCGTGCCTTTGCGGTGTTCGGCGAATTCGGCATAGGCGCCCTCGACCGTGTAGGCGGCGAGCGATTCCTGCAGCGAAAAACTCTGGTCCGGGTCGCTGTCTGCCCATGGTTTGCGCATCACTGCCGCCTGAATGCCCAGGATCGGGTCGATCGGCGACACCGGCCAATCCGAGGCGAAGACGATATGCGCGCCGGCATTCTTCAGGGTTCGCCAGGCATAGCTCAATGGCCAGCGGGCCGGCCCGATGCGCGACACGGTCGGCTCGAGCGGGAAATCCATGGCGCCGGGCGGGTGCGGCGGCTGCATCGAGGCGATGACGCCGAGTTCGGCGAAGCGCGGCACGTCCGCCGTGGTGGTGACCTCGATGTGTTCGATGCGATGGCGACTGTCGCGCTTGCCATTGGCCTTTTGCGCCGCCTCGTAGCCGTCGAGCACCGCGCGCACTGCGCCATCACCGATCGAGTGCACCGCGATCTGCAGTCTACGCCTGTCGACGGCAACGGCGAGATCGATGAATTGCTGCGGTGTGAAAAGCGGCTCGCCCACCCAGTCGGGACGGTCGGCATACGGCTCGACCATGACAGCCGTCCAGGAATCGAGCACACCGTCATAGAACACCTTGACCATGCCCGACGACAGCCACTCGCTGTTGTAGCGCTCGGTCATGACGGATGCCTTGTCGAGCATGTCGAGCGTCATGAAATTCTTGTAGTGGAAGGGTATCTGCACACGGCAGGGCAACCCCTCCTCGGCCTCGATTTCGGCCAGCAGCTCGAGCTGGTAGAGATTGCCGTCCATGTTCTGGATGGAGGTGATGCCGTGACGCGCGCACCAGGCCAGGCCGCGCCGCATGATGTCGCGGTCGGCGGCGCGTTCGGCCGCGGATGGCATTGGATCCGGCTCGCCGCCGGTCGCCAGCCCCAGCCGCACCCGGCCCTCGCCGGCAAGATCGAGCACCGGGCCGAAGGCCTCGCCCTCGCGCAGTTCGCCGGCTGCCAGGCCATCCTCGCCCATGACGATTTCATTGCCCGGACCAAGCGCGCGACCCTGCAGGATGCCGGCCATCTCCAGCGCCTTGGTGTTGGCCCACATCGTGTGATGATCGGGCGCCGCCATGCAGAACGGGCGATTCGGCAGGATCGCATCGAGATGGTGGCGCGTCACCCGCTCGTCGCCGAGCACCGTGTAGTCGACGCCCTGCCCGACCAGCATTTTTGCGTCGGGCTTGGTCGATGCATAGTCGCGGATCGCCTTTTGCAGCGCTTCGAAGCCATGGACACCGCCAAGCTGAAGATGCGCGAGCTCAGCCCCTCCCGAGAACAGATGCATATGGGCTTCGATGAAGCCGGGCAGGACCGAACCGCCCTTGGCGTCGATCACCTGCGTGGCCGTTCCCTTGAGTTCTTCGATGGCGACCCGGCTGCCAACGGCGATGATGGCGCCATCCTTGACGGCAACGGCCTCGGCTACGGGATTGCCACCGTCCATGGTCAGCACACGACCATTGATGACGATCAGATCCGCATTGTGACCCGTACCCGTAGCAGACATCGCGACTCCGCGCTTTTGATGACCGACTGAGACCGACAGCCCTGCGCTCAACGACCTGCCACTCCACCGGAGCGGCGCCACGGAACAAAAAACGATGCCAGTCCGCTGCCTTCGAAATTCCCCTTGTTATCCCTAGGGACAGCGTGGATAAAGAATGCGACTGATTATTCGCGTTTGTCAACATGCGGAATTTAGAATGTATTGCGGACAGCACCCTGCGCTCGTGTTGGGACCAGGCGGGGAACGAGGACATAGAGCAGTGAAGCGCAGTCTCGACCGCAAAACCAGGATAGCGCTCGAGCCGCGCAAGCAGCCTCGGCAGCAACGGTCGAGCAAGGTGGTCGACCGCATTCTCGACGCGGCGCTGATCTTGACGCGGGAGCAAGGAACCAGGACGCCGACGACGCTCGCCATTGCGCAGCGCGCGGGCCTGTCGGTCGGCTCGGTCTATCAATACTTTCCCAACAAGGAAGCCATTCTTCTGGACCTCGCCCGGCGCTGGCTGTCCTCCTTTCCCGAAGTGATCGAGAAGCGCATCAAGGTCCCCCGGCCCACCAACCGCGACGAATTTCGGCGCGAAGTGCGCAAGCTCTTCATCGACACGTCCAGTATCTATCTCGAAAACGCGACCCTGATGCCGGTGATCGAGGCCATATCCGGCAACGCCGATCTCAGGCCTATCCAGGACGAATATGATCAGCAGATCATCGCGCTTTACGCCGCCTGGCTGCGGCATGTGAATCCGGCTCTCGAAGACAAGATCGCCAAACGGCTTGGCCTGGTGATGATGGAGGTCGGGCACGCCTGCCGGCTGGTCGGACTGAAGAGAGATCGCAGGACATACGACCTCATCGAGGACGATGTGGAAACCATGTGGCTCGCTCTGGTGAGCCCCTATCTCAACCTTGACTGATTTCGCATTTCGAGAGGAATTTCATGAAGACTGTCTATTCGCCGCTTCATGCTGGCCATGCCGGCCAGATGGAACTGGTCACCTCGGCGATCGTGCCGGGTTTTGAAAAACCCTCGCGGGCGGAATTCATCAAGGCACGGGTCGAAAGCGAGAAGCTCGGTCCGATCGTCCTGCCGCTCGAGCACGATCTTGCCGCCGCCAAGCGCATCCACAAATCAGACTATATCGACTTCCTGCCGACGGTCTGGCCGCAATGGGTAGCCTCCGGCCACGAGGGCACGGCCATGCCCTTCACCTGGCCGACGCGCGGCCTGCGTGGCGACGTGCCGCCGAAGCGTGTCGATGCCCTGCTCGGCTACTATTCCTTCGATGCCGGCGCCACCTTCGTCGAAGGCACCTGGGCCGCGATCAAATCGTCCTATGACGTGGCGCTGACCGCGGCCGGCCTGGTCAAGGGCGGCGAGAGGTCGGCCTTCGCGCTCTGCCGCCCGCCAGGCCACCATGCCGGCGCCGGCTTCATGGGCGGCTATTGCTACATCAACAACGCCGCGGTCGCCGCGCAGTGGTTCCTCGACCAGGGCGCCAAACGCATCTCCATCCTCGACGTCGACTACCACCATGGCAACGGCACGCAGGAAATCTTCTACGACCGCGCCGACGTGCAGGTCCTCAACCTGCATGGCGATCCGATGGTCGAATACCCGTTCTTCCTCGGCCATGCCGATGAACGCGGCGCGGGCGCGGGCGAAGGCTTCAACATCAACTATCCCATGCCGTTCGGCACCGGCTGGGACGCCTGGAACGCCTCGCTTGAGGATGCCTGCGCCAAGCTCGCCGCCTATGCGCCCGACATCGTCATCATTTCGCTCGGCGTCGACACTTTCGAGAAGGACCCGATTAGCCAGTTCAAGCTGACAAGCCCCGACTATCCCAAGATCGGTCGCCGCATCGCCAGGCTCGGCCTTCCCACCTTGTTCGTCATGGAAGGCGGCTATGCCGTCGAGGAGATCGGCATCAACGCCGTCGGCGTGCTGACCGGTTTCGAGGACCGCTAAGCCTGCCCACAAACCCGGAGCGGACAATAAGAGGTACGACGAAAAAGGGCGGCATATCAGCCCTTTTTTGCAAGCTACGTTGCGGTACCTGTGCTCGGCGTGGCCATTGGCGCGGCAACCTTGCGTGAACGGCCGAGATAATAGACCGCCGCCGCCGCGATGACGCCGGCCGCCAGTATGCCTGCCGCCAGAACCGGCCGATACCAGAACCAGGCAATCGCGATCGTCGTCGTGCCGACCAGGATCGCCAGGAAGAAGGCGATGATGCCGGTTCCCATCCGCGCCATGCTGCCGAGGAACGGGATGACGTCGAGGATCACGCCGATCGGGCCGAGGAACAGGGCAAAGCCGATGGTCAGCAGCAAAAGACCGGCGCCGCGCAGCAGCCAGGTGATCAGCGTGTTGGCGCTCACCGCCTCGGCGAACATCTTGTCGGCCGGCACGTTGCCGGTATCGACCATCAGCAGCGCATCGCCCGCTTGCGTCTGGTACGGCTCCAAGCGGCTGCCGGCCTGCCGCGCCACAATGCTGACCACGCCGAGCGGCGCCAGTTCGTAGCCGATGCGGTAGTCGCCCAATGCGGGCGTCGTGTTGTCGCTGCCGAGATAGATCTTGCCATCAACGACGCTGAGCGGCTTCGTGCCGGAATAGGCGGCCTTGATCGCCGCCGACTGGCTGGCCGACAGCGAATACGCCTTGTCGCCGTCGATGCGGTCGAGCACCGGCGTGTCCAGATCGAAGGCGACGAGCTTGCCTTCAGGGATCTGGAAGGCGCGGCTGTGGATCGCCATTGGCGGGTTCTGATGGCCGTCCTGCTTCTTGAAGTCCGAAGAGTCGATCTGGCTGTCGTCCCACACTTTCGAATAGCTGTAGGTGGTCTCCGTCTCCTCGCCGCCGCCAAGCTTCTTGGTGGTCTCGGATTTGGACTCTTCCTTCCACTGATACATCTCGACGCTGCGCGACAGCCGCAGTCCTTGCGCGGCGATGCCGAAATCCGGATCCGACAGGCCGCTATCGGCCGTCACCGGCCCGCTGACATGCACCAGTCTGCCGTCATTGCCGGCATCGACCCTGTCGGCGCCGATCGAGACCACGGCGCCGGCGCCTTCGGCCAGCGAGCGCGCCGTCTGCACCGCGCGGCCCTCGTTCCAGAACAGCCCGATCACCATCAGCACGATCAAGAGCAGGCCGAAGATAACCCCACCGACCGCGCGCTTGATCCGTCCGAACCACGAGACGGAAGTAACTTCCCGAAATGAATCGCTCATCGTTTCCCCCGAAACAAAAGATGCCGGGAGCCCGCATGGCACCGCTGCCAACGACCGCGGCCGTAACGCAGCTACGAACTCCATTGCCGAAGGTGCCCACCCCTTCGGCGCTTGCGAATCTATCGCATCGGACGGAGCGCGGATATGGCCGGCTTGCGCAGTCCCGGCATTTTCGCACGCTCGAAGGCCGCGAAAGTCGACCTCTGAGTCGCATGTGAGTCCGTCGGATTCGATTTTGTCAAATCGCGTTTGATGTCGGATTCATCTGCGGGTAGATTAGACCCGAATCAGCCGGTCCTTGGGGGGCGCGGCGACCACCCAAAGTCTCACGTTCCGGAATCTTCCGGCGCCAGACGCGGATGTCTTCGCGTTCCCTGAATGGATTCCGTCTGGTTGGGCGCGGCCCCGCGCCTCGTGTGTGTCTCGTAAAAGTAACGCGTTTTCGGGTTCGGCGGCTGGCCTCCAGCATCCGGACGGCAGAAACGATTCCGGCCAAAAGCAACAAATGAGCAGTCCCGCCGCGCTTCTTCAATCCGACACATTGGGCTCGCGCCTGACGTCGCGCGGTGATCTGACCAGCTTTTTCATGGAGCTGATCGCCGAGATCGGCGCCGACAGCTACATGCTGATCGCCATCGTCCATGACCAGGACCGCAACGACGCGCGCATCGTCGCCTCGAACTGGATCTTCGACGCCATCGAACTGATCGGCAAGCGGCTGATCGCCAGCCTTGCCCAAGGGGCCCTCACGGTCGCGCCCGGCATCCGGCCTAGACCGCTGGTGGCCGCCGAGGCGCCCGATGCCGACGGGCTGGTCTCCGGCGAAGAGGCCCGCCTTCTCGACGTGCTCGGCCATGCCGAGATCTACTCGCTGCGGCTGAATGTCGGCCGCAAGCGTCTGTTCGCCCTGTTCTCGGCGGCGACATCAGGCCATATCGACCAGCCGGCGCTGATGAAGGCGCAGTTGAAATGCTGCTACGCGCTCTCGCATATCCCGCAGCTGATCGCCGCCGCCGCCATGCAGGATCCGCTCTCCGATCGCGAGCGCGAATGCCTGTTCTGGGTCTCGGAGGGCAAGACCACCGATGAGGTGGCGGTCATCCTTGGCGTCTCCTCCAACACCGTCAACAGCTACATCACCCACGCCATCCAGAAATTCGCGGCCTCGAACCGTGCGATGGCCATCGCCACGGCGATCAGGAGTGGCATCATTTGAAACACGCCGACATCAAGGACGCCGCGGAGGCCCTTTTCAACGAGCAGCGCAGCCCCTTCGGCGCCTTCTCGCTCAGCTCCGAGACACATCACGCCGTCACCATTCCCGATGCCGTGCGCCGCTGTCGCTGGATATCGGTCGACATCAACGCCTCGGCCTTCGGCCTGTACTTCGTCAGCCCGTCGCCGGAACGGGCGCGGCTGGTGCCGTGCTTCGATTCCGACTATCCCGGCATTGCCGTGGCGACGAAGTTCATCTCGGGCGCCAATGGCGAGGAGATCGTGCGCCACACCCACAACTCGACGGAGCCACGCTGGTGGACGGATGACGGCGTCGCGGCCATGGCCGAAATGTTCGGCAACCTTGCCTGGACCGCGCAGATATCTCCCCTGGCGCCCGGCACCAGCGGCATTGCCTTTCCCGTCCACGCCGATCGCGGTCAGTGCGGCCTTGTCGTCTTCCTGGGATCGGAGATCGCGCTGCCGCAGGATGCGCTCTACGAAATCCACGCCCGCTGTTTTTCCCTCTTCGCCGCTGTCGCGCGTATCCGTCCGAGCGATGCCGGCAGGATGCGAGCCATCTCCAAGCGCGAACTGGAATGCCTGAAGCTGACCGCCAACGGCAACACCAGCGAGGAGATCGCGCGGCTCCTGAAGCTGTCGGTGCATACCGCCAACCAGTACCTGACCCAGTCGACCCAGAAGCTCAACGCCGTCAACCGCAACCAGGCGGTCGCCAAGGCGCTGCGGTTGGGCCTGATCGAGTAATCGCGGATAAGGCGCTCAGGTCTGTTGAGATTCAGGTCAGGCTGAGCCGAAAATGGTTGATACCGAGAACCGGAGCGGAGCGTACTTTTGGGTACGTGAGCTCCGTTCTACTGCGACGCAGTAGAACGGGGAAGCGCAGGGAGCCTCCATTTGCAGGCCGGCCTCACCTGAATATCAACAGACCTCAGAAGGCCAGCGGCTCGACCCTGCGGATCCGGGCCTGTTCGATCACCGCCTCCAGCAGCGCCGTATTGTGCTCGGGGTCCTCGCCGGGCTTTTCGAACGACACGTAATTGACCGCGACCGAATTGCCGGCCTCGCTCAGCGTCAGCTGGAAATAGACGGTCACACCGGGTGGCCTGAGTTCCAGGTCGAGCACGATGCGCGGACTGCCGCTCCAGTCGACATGCGCCTCGCCGCCATGACCCAGTTTGAGCGTGCCCGGCATGAAGAACAGCTCCACTGCTGAATCGACCAGATCCGAAAGGCAGGCGAAATGCTCCAGCCGGATGAAGGCGATGTAGTCGGCGACATCGATCAATCTCAGTTCGCCGACCACCTGCTCGATGGCGCTGGCGACGATGATCTCGCGGGATTTTGCGTGTGGTTGGCGGTTCATGAAATCTGTCTGCGCTCAGCCTTTTTCGAGTAGACGATCCGCACCAGTTCGGCGACGGCCTGGTAGAATTGCGACGGGATCACATTATCGACCGAAACTTGCTTGTACATGGAGCGGGCGAGCGTCACGTCCTCGAAGATCGGGATGTTGTGCTCCTTCGCGATCTCGCGGATTTTCAACGCCACCAGATCCTGCCCCTTGGCCACCACGAGCGGCGCCGAATCCTCGTCGCGCACATATTTCAACGCAATCGAGAAGTGGGTCGGGTTGGCGATGATCAGCGTCGCGCGCGGCACCGCCGTCATCATCCGCTTGCGCGCGCGGTCACGTGCCAGCGAGCGCAGCCGCGACTTGACGATCGGGTCGCCTTCGGACTGCTTGAACTCGTCCTTCACCTCCTGCTTGGTCATGCGCAGGTCCTGCTTCCAGTGGAAGCGCGACCAGACGATATCGATCGCCGCGATCAGCCCCATGACGAAGACGATCGCCACCAATATGTCGACCGCGATGCCGCGGATGACGAGGCCGAAAGCGACCGGATTGGTGATCATCCCGGCAAGCAGCTTGCGGTGATCCTCCGACAGCGTGAAGGTGAGCACGGCAATGGCGAAGCCGACCTTTGCCAGGGATTTCAGGAACTCGACCCAGCCCTGGGCACCGAACATCCGGTTCCAGCCCTTGGTGATCGAAATGCGCGACAGCTGCGGCCTGATCCGCTCGCCGACGAATTGCGGCATGTTCTGGAGCACCGAGGCGCCGATGCCGGCGACGGTCAAAAGCACCAGCAGGCTGACGACGGCGCGGCCCACTTCCAGCATGACGATCTTGTAGAGATCGATGACATCGGTCTCGGTGTTCATCGGCCAGGCCTCGGGCTTCTCGAGGAACATCGACAGGAACATGCCGAGGTTGATGACCGCGTCCTTGGCATAGAAGACGGTGAAGACCAGTATGGCGACGAAGGAGGCGAGGATCGCGGTTTCCCTCGAATGGGGCAGCTTGCCCTGTTCGATGGTGTCGCGGACTTTCTTTTCCGTCGCCTCTTCGGTTTTGGAGTCCTTGTCGGCGGCGTCGGACATGCCTTAGGCGGCGTTCTGCGTCGCGGGAAGTTCGAATGCGCCCTCGCGCGACAGCCGGATGGTCGTCGTCACGATGGTCTTGCGCGCCGCCAGTATGTCGGCAGCCGGAACTCCCTCCGACCCTTGTCCAAGTTCGGCTTCGATCATGCGCCGTGACCGTGCGCCGATTGCCGAGAGTACCGCTTCGGCGAGTGCCGCCGATGTACCGCGCAGCGCCAGCGTGACAAGCTCGGTCGACAGTCCGTCGAACAGAAGCACGCGCGCCTTCTGGGTGAGCAGCGGCAGGTCGTCGAAGGCAAAGAGCCTTGCCCTCACACCGTCGAGGTCGGGCGTGCCGGCGGCTTCCAGGTCCTGCATGACCTCCTCGAGCAGCGGCTTGTCCAGCTCGTTGAGCACGCTGGCGACGCGCGCCTGTCCGGCCGAAGTGTCCTTGGTCGAGGTTTCCGACAGCACGCTGGTGCGCAACCGGTTTTCGACGATCCTGGTGGCGGCCGCCGGAACATTGGCCATCGTCACCATGCGCTTGATGATTTCGCCGCGCATCTCCTTCGTCAGCGTCAAAAGCACGCTCGCCGCCGCCTGCGGCGCCAGCTTCGACAGCACCATGGCCGCCGTCTGCGGATGTTCGCCGGCCAGGAAGGTGCCCAGCCGCGAAGGTTCGAGTTTTTCGAGATCGGGCCAGATCGGTGGCGGCCCTTCGGGCGCCGCCTCCGGCTTCTTGTTGCCCATGATGGCGTTCATTTCTTCGGGCGACAGCGATTCGTTGAGGATGGTGTCCATCCTGTCGGCGGAATCGAGCAGGCCGGCACCCTCGGTGAATTCGGCCTCGAACTCGGCGACGATGCGCTCGAGATCGCTCTGCGGAATGGTCCTGAGCAGCCGCGCGCCCTCGATCAGCGCCTTGAGCTCTTCCTGCTTGAAGAATTTCAACAGGCGGCTCGCGGACGGCTTGCCCATCGCCACCAATATGGCGGCCGCCTTCTGCGCGCGCGTCAAGGTCGTCAGCGGCGTCATGCTGCCTCTCGCCTCCGCTGCAACCGGCAAGCCCCACCAGCCATGTCTAGGCGCCCTTCGTGCCGGCGATGATTTCGGTCAGCCTGATGCCGAAGCGCGAGGGATCGCTTTCGAGCACCGTGATCTCGCCGCGGGCGATCTTGCGGCCGTTGACCACGACGTCGACCGGTTCGCCGATGCGGCGGTTGAGCGCCACCGTCGAGCCCTTCTGCAGCGCCATCAGGTCGGCCACCGCCATCTCGGTGCTGCCGAGGATGATCTGGACATCGACGGGGATGTTCATGATGACGTTCGAATTGGCGCCCGCGGCGGCCCTGAAAGCCGCATCTGGGCGTTGCTCCTCTTCATGCAGGACCCCGCGCAATTCCTCGATGGCGCGGTCTAGCTGCTCGTCCGGCTGGTCGAGTTCTGCTTCCACTTTGGTCTTGGCCATGCGTTGTCTCCAAAAGCTCAGGCGCGCCCGGCACCGGCCGGCATGAGCCCATCGATGAAATCCTGCCCGGCATCGAAGGGATGCTTGATTCGGACGGTGTAATTCTGCCCCAGTTTGCCGAACTCGCATACGAACAGCGTCTGGCCGCGCGCGCTGAGGCGAGCTCGTGATTGCGCCGTTTCGTCGAAGTCGATGACCTGGCCCACTTGGAGATTGGCGAGGTCGCCAAGCGTCAGCCGCGTCAGCGGCATGGTGGCTTCGAGCGCCACCGTCGAGCGCATCACCTCTTCCGAAAAGCGTGCGCGCCAACTACTGCCATGATCGTCTTCGCTGAGGCCGGCGGTGCCGTCGCGGCCGGCAAGGACGACACGCTGCGGCATGGTCACCGTGATGGAGCCGCTGTCGACCGGCGTCGAGATGCCAAGGACGATGCGGATGGCAGCGCCGTCGCGCAGCACATGCCGTTTCGCCTCGGTACCCGACATCGCCCGCGGCACGGGCAGACGCAGGTCGAGCGAGCGCCGCCCGGATCCGTTCAGCGCCTGCGCCACCTCCTGGAAAACCATGGTCGAGACATCGGCCTCGATCGGCGACAGATCGCGCTCGATCGGCGACGCCGGCATATCCGGATCGCCGCCAAACAGCGTCGAGACCATGATCGCGATCGCGGCAGCGTCGATGACGAGCGTCATCGCATCAGAGGATGCCGGCGAACCGACGACTGTCATGGCGAAATTGTCGCCGGCGCGCGAGCGCGCCTCGGGGACGCGGCTGACCTCGACGGCCTTGAGGTCGACGATGACGGGAACGCCGAGCTCGTCCGAAAGGCCCTTCTGCAGCAGCGGCACGGCGCGTTCGGCCATGGCGCGGCCGGCGTCGATGACCTGATCGGCCTCGCCGCTGTCGCCGACCAGGCGCTCGATGATCAGCGAGCGCGCTTGCGCGGGGCTGCCTGGGCTGGTCATGACCGTGTCGGCACCGATCTGTCGTGCATTGCTCAAGCGGCCTTCTTCTCGGCGCCGCCGGTGTTCATCGTGCTCTGCTCGACGGCGTCGATGGTCGGCCGCTCATAGGACGAGATCGTCTTGCGGCCGAATTCGATCGCCACCTGCGGCAGCGCGCCGTTCATGTAGGCGAGCAGCGTCTGCTTGACGATGATGTAGAGGCGGTTCTTCTTCTCGCGCACCGTCTTGATCTTGGTGGCGACGGGCCCGACCACGGCATAGGACAGGAAGATGCCGAGGAATGTGCCGACAAGCGCGGCGCCGATCAGGCCGCCTAGGATTTCCGGCGACTGGTCGAGTGCGCCCATCGCCTTGACCACGCCAAGCACGGCGGCGACGATGCCCAGCGCCGGCAGGCCGTCGCCGACAGCGACCAGCGCGTGATAGGCCTTCATCTTGTCGGACTTGATGGTCTGGATCTCCTCGTCCATCAGCGCCTCGATCTCGTGCGAGCGGGCATTGCCGATGATGATGATGCGGCAGTAGTCGCAGATGAAATTCATCAGATCGTGATTCTTGAGCACCGTCGGAAAGGCCTGGAAGATCGCTGATTCTTCCGGATTGTCGATATGCGCCTCGACCTCGCTGCGCGACTTCGAGCGCAATTCGCGCATCAGGCTGTGCAGCACGCCGAGCGTTTCCAGATAGTCCTGTTCTTTCGGCACCGCCTGCTTGAACGCCTCGAGAATGCCCCTGCCGGTATCCTTGACCGTCTTCATCGGGTTGGCGACGAGGAACGTCCCCAGTGCGGCGCCACAGATGACCACGGCTTCCCACGGCTGGACCAGCACGTGCAGATGCCCGCCCATGGCCATGAAGCCGCCAAGGACGCAGCCGAGCGTCACCACAAGTCCAATCAGAATGCCCACGACAGGTCCTTCCGCATTTCACAACAGGTCCAAGGGATAGTCCCCGTGCCTTGTGTGAGGCTTGAATCCGGGCTGCCACGGAACCGAATGTTGGGCGATTCAGTTTCGCGCAAGGAAGTGAGGTTATTGTCGCGACATTAAGCTTCGGCCGGAGGCATGACGTTGCTCAATACCTTTACCAGCTACCAGTTGATCACCAAGGACATAAACAAGTCGATCGACCGCATCGAGCAGCAGCCGACTGTCGACCGCGATACCAAATATTACCTGGCCAACATAACCAAGGTGAAATCGATCGACGATTTCGTCAACAATGACCGGCTTTTCAAATTTGCCATGAAGGCCTACGGGCTGGAGGACATGGACTACGCCAAGGCCTTCATGGTCAAGGCGCTCAAGGAAGGCGTCACCGACCCTAACAGTTTCGCCAACAAGCTGACCGACAAGCGCTATGCCCAATTCGTCAGCGCCTTCAACTTCGCCGCCAATGGCGCCGACGCCACCATCTACAACAAGGCGCAGCAGCTGGTGACGAAGAATTACGCCACGCAGGCGCAGATCGCCGGCCTGGATCCGAATTCGGACTACGTGAAGGGCGAGACGACCTACTATCTCGCCAACATCACCAAGGTGAAATCGGTCGACGACCTGATGTCGAACAGCCGGCTCTACACTTACGCGCTGGCCGCGTTCGGTCTCGATTCGGCGACGGAGAACAAGGACCTCATCAAACAGGTCCTGCAGGGTGGCGTGCGCGACCCCAACAGCGTCGCCAACAAACAGAAAAACCCGGCCTACGCGGCATTGGCCTCGGCCTTCAACTTCGAGCAGTACGGCGAAGCCGCCACCACCATCAATCCGGCGCAGCAGCCGACTGTCGACAAGTATATGCGCCAGACGCTCGAGGAGGATGCCGGCAAGACCAATGAGGGCGTGCGGCTGGCGCTTTATTTCCAGCGCAAGGCGCCCGACATCACCAGCTGGTACGATGTGCTCGCCGACACTGCCCTTGCGAGCGTCGTGCGCACTGCGCTGGGGCTCCCCGATTCCTTCGCCACTGCCGACATCGACAAGCAGGCGCAGCTCTTCGAACAGAAGCTCGACATCTCGGATTTCACCGACCCCGTGAAACTCGGCAAGTTCCTGACCCGCTTCACCAGCATGTACGAGATCAACAATCCGACCTCGACGGCCGTGACGTCAGTCAGCGTGCTCTTTGCCCAACCGGTCACGGCGGGCATCTCCACCGACCTGATGATGGCCATGCAGAAGTTGAAGTTCTGATCATGCAGGATAGTCTTTACGTCGCCCTTTCCGCGCAGATGGCGCTCGAGCGCCGGCTCGACACCATCGCCGACAATGTCGCCAACGCCAACACTGTCGGCTTTCGCGCCACCGGCGTGAAATTCGAGGACATGGTGTCGGGCACTGGGCAGAAATCAGTGTCCTTCGCCTCGTCGGGCAAGACCTATCTTTCGGGCGCCCACGGTTCGCTGACCGAGACCGGCAATCCGTTCGATTTCGCCATCCAGGGCGACGCCTGGTTCGCCATCGACACACCGGCCGGCACCGTCATGACCCGCGACGGCCGCTTCTCGATGAACGAGAATGGCGAGCTGATGTCGATCGAAGGCCATCCGGTGCTCGACGCCGGCGGCGCGCCGATCCAGCTCGACCCCCGCAACGGTCCGCCCAAGGCCGGCGCCGACGGCTCGCTGCGCCAGAACGACCAGCTTGTCGGCTCGATCGGCCTCTACAATTTCGACCCGGGCGAGAATTTCGTGCGCTACGGCAATTCCGGCATCGTGCCGGCGCGCACCCCCGAGCCGGTCACCGACCGCTCCGATGTCGGCATCGCCCAGGGCTTCGTCGAAGAATCCAACGTCAATCCGGTGCTGGAGATGACCCGCCTGATCATGGTCCAGCGCGCCTTCGAGAACACTGCCGCCCTGATGCGGCAGACGGATTCTTCCACTGACGAGGCGATCAAGACGCTCGGCTCGAAGTCATAGTATGTCGCTCGACCGGTCCTCCATCCGCGCACCCGAAAGGCAGTTGCAGCCGGCGCCCGAAGATCGGCTCGCCGCACTGGAACGGGTTATCAGGCGTTTCGGCAACGCCGACGGGCTGGTCAAGCGTGGCGGTCTCGTCACCGAAGTCACGTCCACGCACTACAAGGTGCGCGGCCTTTCCGATTTCGCCAGGCTGGGCGACATCGTCGAGCAGCGCGGCCAGTCCGGCGCGCGCCGCGGCGAGATCGTCAAGATCAGCCGCGACGAAGTCGTCGTCGCTCCCTTCGAACGCAGCGCCGATGCCGGTATCGGCGATGCGGTGTTCCGCAGGGGTCCGCTGGCGGTGGCGCCGCATGATTCATGGCGCGGCCGCACCATCGACGCGCTTACCCGGGCCATCGATGGCGGTCCGCCGCTGATCAGGGGCGAAGACCTGTCGGGCGGCGCCACGACGCCAGGCGCAATGGCGCGGCAGCGCGTCGGTACCGCCTTCATGACCGGCGTCAAGGTCATCGACATCTTCACGCCGCTGTGCTTCGGCCAGCGCATGGGCGTCTTCGCTGGTTCGGGCGTCGGCAAGTCGACGCTGCTCGCGATGCTCGCCGGCGCCGACGCGTTCGACACCGTCGTCGTGGCGCTGATCGGCGAACGCGGCCGCGAGGTTCGCGAATTCCTCGAGGACACGATCGGCGACAGCATGGCCAAGACCGTGGCCGTCGTCGCCACCAGCGACGAGAGCGCCATGATGCGCCGGCGCGCGCCCGACACCGCCATGTGCGTCGCCGAGTACTTTCGCGACCAGGGCCACCGTGTGCTCCTGGTGCTGGATTCGATCACCCGCTTCGCCCATGCGTTGCGCGAGGTGGCGACGGGAACCGGCGAGCCGCCGGTCGCCCGCGGCTATCCCGCCTCGGTTTTCACCGAACTTCCCAAATTGCTTGAGCGCGCCGGACCGGGGGCCGAAGGCAAGGGGTCGATTACCGCCATCATTTCCGTGCTGGTCGACGGCGACGACCACAATGATCCGGTCGCCGATTCCGTGCGCGGCATCCTCGACGGCCATGTCGTGCTCGACCGCGCGATCGCCGAACAGGGTCGCTATCCGCCGGTCAATCCGCTGTCGTCCATATCGCGCCTGGCCGGCAAGGCCTGGAGCGTCGAACAGCGCGCTTTGGTGACGCGGCTGAAGTCGATGATCGCCCGCTTCGAGGACACGCGCGACATCCGCCTGCTCGGGGCCTATCAGGGTGGCGCCGACGCCGAGCTCGACATCGCCGTGCGCCAGGTGCCGCTGATCTACGAGGCGCTGACGCAATCACCCAGGGACCGCCCATCCGCCGATCCGTTCTCCGATCTCGCCCGCCATCTCAAGGGAAAGCTGAATGCCGAATCAGGAGACTGAACGCCAGTACACCGAGCGCATCCTGAATGAGATGATCGCCGCGGCGAACGCCGCCGAGGAAGCTCGAGCCGAGGAGGAGAGGAGGGCCAAGGCAAAGGCCGCCAGCGCCATCGCGGCCAAGACCGCGGCTGTTCTGGCCAGAGCCGTCAAGCCGGTCCTACCCCGATCCGAACCCGTGGCTCGGGCTGCCGCGCCCGTCGCGCCTGTGGTTTCCCGCGTCGAGCCTGCCGAGATGACGCAGGCTAGCCGCGAATCGCTGATCGACGGCCTGTTTCCCGTCACCGAATGGCCGCAGCCGCCAAAGGCGCAATTTCCAAAATTGAGCAAGAAGGCGGACCGGCGCAGCGACTTCGTCATCGCCGCGCTCGGCGTCACGCTCGGCCTGATCTGCGCCCTGTTTCCCTGGTATATCTTCTTCAATCAGGAGCAGTTCGGCGTTCAGGCGATCAAGTTTGGCGGCACCGGCACCAATTCGGGACGCGAGGGTGGCGGCGTGGTGACCTCGCGCAGCGCGCCGCTGACGGCCAAGGACCTTCCCAACACCAGCATCGACCTGCTCGCCACCGGGACGGTGCAGGATGAGGCCACCCCGGCGCAGCCGCCCGGCGACCAGCCCTTCCCGGCCGATGTCGCGAAATTCCGCATGGTTCATGTCGCCAACGGCCGCGCCATGATCGAGGACGACACCGGCCTGTGGATCGTCCAGCGCGGCTCGATACTGCCGGACTCCAGCACGGTCTCGTCGATCGAGCAGCGCAACGGCAAATGGGTCATGCTGACCAGCACCAACCGGTTGATCCAGCTTTCCAGGTAGCGGCTGCCCGCAAGGTCCGCGCAAGACTGGCGGCCTAGTCTTTGGGCACATGCCCGGAGATTCCCATGGAGCCCGTTTCCCTTTTCGATCTCGCCGCCAAGCAAGCGCAGTGGCTTTCCGTGCGCCAGTCGGCGATCGCCGGCAACATCGCCAACGCCAACACGCCGGGCTACACGGCAAACGATGTCGAGCCCTTCGAGAAGGTGCTCGACCGCACGGCTGTGTCGTTGCAGACCACCGAGGCCGGCCATCTCGGCAGCGCGGCGACCAATGCCGGCTTCACCATCAAGCCGCAGGAAGATGACGGCGTGGTCATGCCGTCCAAGAACACCGTCGTGCTTGAGGACCAGCTCCTCAAGGCCGGCGAGGTGCGCCGTTCCTTCGAGCTCAACACGGCGATCGTCAAGGCTTTCCACTCGATGATGATGATGGCGGTGAAGAGCTGACCATGGACGCACTGACCGCAGCCCTGAAAGTCGCAGCATCCGGCCTCGGCGCCCAGTCCGAGCGCCTGCGCGTGGTTTCTGAAAACCTCGCCAATGCCCAGTCGACCGGCACCACGCCCGGCGCCGACCCCTATCGCCGCAAGACCATCAGCTTCGTCTCCGAGCTTGACCGGGCTTCCGGCGCCTCGACGGTTGAAGTGAACTCGATCGACCGCGATCCGAGTGTCTTCCCCGTTGAATTCCAGCCCGGCAACGAGGCCGCCGACGAGAAGGGCTACGTCAAGATGCCCAATGTCAACGTGCTGATCGAAATGGCCGACATGACCGAGGCCAACCGCTCCTACGAGGCCAACCTGCAAGTCGTGAAGCAGGCGCGCGACCTCATTTCAATGACCATCGACCTGATGAGGAACCAATGATCGTGAACGGCATCGGCGCGCTCAACCTGAAGCCCGGGCTGGGCGATACGGCGACCGACCTGCTTCAGGGCGGTGTCGCGCCGGCGACATCGGGCAACCTTGGCACCTCCTTTGCCGAAGCGGTGAGCCAGGCAGCCTCCAAGACCGTCAACACGCTGCAGAATGCCGAACAGGTGTCGCTCCAGGCGCTCAAGGGCGATGCCGACACCCGCCAGGTCGTCGATGCCGTGATGAGCGCGCAGCAGGCGCTTCAGACCGCCGTCGCCATCCGCGACAAGGTCGTTTCGGCCTACCTCGAAGTCAGTCGCATGGGTATCTGAGGAGCAGGTCATGAAAGCACTTTCCATCGCCGCCACCGGCATGAATGCCCAGCAGACAAATCTGGAAGTCATCGCCAACAACATCGCCAACATCAACACCACCGGCTACAAGCGGGCGCGCGCCGAATTCTCCGACCTGCTCTATCAGGTCGACCGCACGCAAGGCGTACCCAATCGCTCCAACGCCTCGCTGGTGCCGGAAGGCGTTTCGATCGGTCTCGGCGTCAAGACGACGGCCGTGCGCAACGTGCACACCCAGGGCGAACTGACCAGCACCGGCAACAGTTTCGACATGGCGCTGACCGGCAGGGGCTGGTTCCAGATCGAGGGCGCCGATGGGGGCACGCTCTACACCCGCGCCGGCGCCTTCAACACCAACGCCACCGGCCAGCTGGTGACGGTGGATGGCGCCAATGTCATTCCGGCCATCACCGTGCCGACCGATGCGGTCGAGGTGATCGTCAACAAGACCGGTCAGGTCTTTGCCCGCATCGACGGCCAGACCGACCTGCAGAATCTCGGCCAGCTCCAGATCGTCAACTTCGCCAACGAGGCGGGCCTCGCGCCGCTCGGCGACAATCTGTTCCAGGAAACGACGGCCTCCGGCCCGGCCAATGCCGGCGTGCCCGGCGATCCCGGCTTCGCCACCATCCAGCAGGGCTATCTCGAGGCCTCCAACGTCGACCCGGTCAAGGAAATCACCGAGCTGATCTCGGCGCAGCGCGCCTATGAGATGAATTCCAAGGTGATCCAGGCCGCCGACGACATGGCCTCGGTCGTCTCCAAGAACATCAGGTAGGGATGATGGCCATGCCGATCTCCTGCTCCGCATTCCGCCGCACCGCGCTGGTCCTTGCGCTGGTGGCCGGCGGCTTGCCGGCTTTCGCCCAGGAATCGACAAATCAATCGGCAAATCAATCGGCAACGCAGATCGCCAGCAATCAGCCTGCCGGCGAGGTCGTGCTGATCCCCAGCCGCGTCATCTACCCCGGCGAGACCATCGAACTCGCCGCCCTGAAACAGGTGACCCTCATCCCCGGCAAGCACAAGCCCGATGCGATGGCGACCCGCGCCGAGGAGCTTCAAGGCAAGATCGCCAAGCGCACGCTGCTGCCCGGTCGCTACATCCCGACCGCCGCCATCCGCGAGGCCTGGCTGGTCGAACAGGGTGCTGCCGTGCAGGTCTTCTTCATCGCCGGCGGACTGACGATATCGGCCACCGCGGTAACCTTGCAACCAGGTTCGGCCGGCGACCTCATCAAGGTTCGCAACAGCGATAGCGGCAAGATCCTCTCCGGCACGGTGATGGCCGACGGAACCATCCAGGTCAGCGCTTCATGATGCGCCCGTTTGCCCTTCTGCTCGCTGCCACGCTCGGCCTGCAGCCGGCGCTGGCCGACGGCCTGACGCCCAAGGCCAAGCGCGAACTCGCCGCCAAGAACGGCGGCGTCTACGACGATCCGGAATATGATCCGGCGACCACTACCCGCATGTTCCGCGTTTCGCCCGGGCCAAGCTCGCTGCCGCCCGGCCAGGTCGCCTCGCGCATCAAGGACATCGCCCAGTTGCAGAGTTCGCGCGACAACCAGCTGGTCGGCTACGGCCTGGTCATCGGCCTCGCCGGCTCGGGCGACAGCCTGCGCAATTCGCCGTTCACCGAGCAGTCGATCCGCGCCATGCTGGAAAATCTCGGCATCGCCACCGAAGGTGGCAGCGCGCGCGCCAAGAACGTCGCCGCCGTCATCGTCACCGCCAACATGCCCCCCTATGTGCAATCGGGCGCCCGCATCGACATCGACGTCTCCTCGATGGGTGACGCCACCTCGCTGGCCGGCGGCACGCTGATCATGACGCCGCTGAAGGCGGCGGATGGCGAGATCTACGCCGTTGGCCAGGGCGCGGTCATCGTTTCGGGCTTCACCGCACAGGGCCAGGCCGAACAATTGACGCAAGGCGTGCCGACCGCCGGCCGGGTGCCGAACGGCGCCATCGTCGAGCGTTCGGTGAAGGCCGAATTCGACGACCAGTCGACGCTGACGCTGCAATTGCGCAATCCCGATTTCTCGACCGCCATCCGCATCGCCGACGCGATCAACGACTATACCAGCCAGCGCTTCGGCATGCGCGTCGCGGGTGAGCGCGATTCCCGCACCGTGCAGATCAGAAGGCCAAAGGGCGTTTCGGCCGCGCGCTTCTATGCCGAGATCGAAAACCTCGTGGTCGAATCCGATACCCCGGCCCGCGTCGTCATCGACGAGCGCACCGGCACCATCGTCATTGGCAACGACGTCAAGATCTCGCGCGTCGCCATCAGCCACGGCACGCTGACGGTGCGCATCACCGAAGCGCCGCGCGTCGTGCAGCCCGAACCCTTCTCCAAGGGCGAAACCGCTGTCGAGCCGTTCACCGCCATCGACGCCAGCCGGCCCGATGCCCGCGTCGCGGTGCTCGATGGACCCGACCTGCAAACCCTCGTTTCCGGCCTCAACCGCCTCGGCGTCAAGCCGGACGGCATCATTGCCATCCTGCAAGGCATCAAGTCGGCCGGCGCCCTGCAAGCCGATCTGGTTCTTCAATAGGCGATGCCGATGATCCCCGCCCTCCCATCCCACGAAAGACGCTCCTCCCGCGCAATCCTGTTCGCGACCGCGGCTCTCGCGGCCATGGCCGTTGCCAGTGGCGGCGCGCATGGCGAGGATGTCGTTCGCCAGGTTCTGCCCGGAGCGCAGCCCGCGGTGGCGCCGCAGCAACTGGCGCGGGAGAAGGCGCCCGACCAGAGCGAGATCGAGCGCTTCTGCTCCAACATCGCCGACGCCGCCCGCGACCGCCGCTATGCCTTGCAGGCCGAGGAATTGAAGCAGCTGCAGGCCGGCATCGACGAGCGCATGAAAGCGCTGGACGCAAAGAAAGCCGAATACGAGACCTGGCTGAAGCGGCGTGAAGTGTTCCTGGCCCGGGCCGAGGACGGCGTCGTGAAGATCTATGCCGGCATGAAGCCCGATGCGGCGGCCGAACGCCTGGCGATTGTCAACGCCGACCTGGCCGCGGCCATCCTGATGAAGCTCGATTCACGCAAGGCCGGCGTCATTCTCAACGAAATGGACCAGAAGGCGGCGGCGACGCTCACCGGCATCATGGCCAGCGCAGCCCGAAGGGTAGATCCGTCATGATCCTCAGAACGCTCATCCTGTGCGCGGTGGCAGCGCTGTCCGGCTGCGGCACCAACCTCAGGGAAGTCGGCAAGGAACCGTCGCTGTCGCCGGTTGGCTCGGGCATTGACGGCGGCAACACGTCTTCCCTGTATAAATACCCCGAGCCACCCCGGGCACCGGTGAAGAAGTTCTCGCTGTGGGACGATCGCCAGAGCCGCCTCTTCACCGATCCCCGGGCGCTCTCGCAGGGCGACATCCTGACCGTCAAGATCAAGATCAACGACCGCGCCAATTTCAAGAACCAGAACGACAGAAGCCGCACCGCCAACCGCAAGCTCGGCTTCGACCTCAGCGCGCAATGGGATAAGTGGAGCACCGCCGGCAAGGGTGCTGGCACGCTCAACTCCGCCACGGACACGACGGCCGATGGCGAGATCAAGCGATCGGAAACGCTTGAACTCAATGTCGCGGCGATCGTCACCGATGTCTTGCCGAACGGCAATCTGATGATCACGGGGTCGCAGGAAGTGCGCGTCAACGCCGAACTGAGGGTGCTGACCATCGCCGGCATTGTGCGGCCGGCCGATATCGGCGCCGAGAACACGATCCCCTACGAACGCATCGCCGAGGCGCGCATTTCGTATGGCGGGCGCGGCCGTATCACCGAGATCCAGCAGCCGGCCTACGGCCAGCAGGTTCTCGACCAGGTTCTTCCGTTCTAAGGGATTGGAGAACAAAGCGCCGTGGCCAATGTCGAACAACTCCAGCCTCGCAAGGGTCCATCCCTTGTGGTTCAGGGCGCCATGCTGCTGGTGGTGACGGTCGCAGCCATCGGCATGGGCTGGATGTCCGGCGGCTATCTCAAGGGTGCCGGCGCACCATCATCGGTGCCGGCTGCACCTGAAAATGAGGGCAAGATCGCCGAACCCGCTGCCGCGCAACAGCCTGGCACGGGACTGACGCTTGTCGCGCTGGCGCCGATCACCACCAATATCGCCTCCCCCGCCGACACCTGGATCAGGATGGAAGTATCCGTGGTCTACGACGCGCCGCAGCCGCCGGCGATGACGGAGGACATCCATCAGGACCTTCTGGCCTTCGTGCGCACGCTGAAGATGCATCAGGTCGAGGGCGCCAGCGGTTACCAGCACCTGAAAGCCGATATCGAGGAACGTGCCTCGATCCGCAGCCAGGGGCACGCCAAACAGGTTCTCATCAGGACGTTGCTGCTCGAATGAAGAAGTTCCTTCTCGCCGCGGCGCTGATCGGCGCCGCCACCTCCGTCGCGGCGGCGCAACAGCTGGACCTGGGCGGCATCGGCAAGGCCGACGGCACCACCGTCGGCTACATCATCCAGATGTTCGGCCTGCTGACGGTGCTGTCGGTGGCGCCCGGGCTGCTGATCATGGTGACGAGCTTCACCCGTTTCGTCATCGCCTTCTCGATCCTGCGCGCCGGCATCGGCCTGCAGTCGACGCCGGCGAACCTGATCCTCATTTCACTGTCGCTGTTCATGACCTTCTATGTCATGGCGCCGACCTTCGATCAGGCCTGGAACACCGGCGTCAAGCCGTTGATGGACAACCAGATCAGCCAGACCGAGGCCTTCGAGAAGATTTCGGATCCGTTCCGCACCTTCATGCTGCACAATGTGCGCGACAAGGATTTCGACCTTTTCGCCGACCTCGCCCGCGAGCGCGGCCAGGTCGTTGCCAAGGAGACGGTCGACCTGCGCATCCTGGTGCCCGCCTTCATGATCTCCGAGATCCGCCGCGGCTTCGAGATCGGCTTCCTGATCGTGCTGCCATTCCTGGTCATCGACCTGATCGTCGCCACCATCACCATGGCGATGGGCATGATGATGCTGCCCCCCACTGTGGTGTCGCTGCCGTTCAAGATCCTGTTCTTCGTCCTGATCGATGGCTGGAACCTGCTCGTCGGCAGCCTGGTGCGCTCCTTCACCTGACGTCACGATCCCGGCCCGAAGCCGCGTCCGCCGACAGTACCGGGCAGTGCGCCGGACATCGTCGTTTTCTTCTCGAATTATTTTCGATTAACCGTCCGATTTAGCCCTTTGGTAGGAACTCGCCGCCATAGTCGCTCGCAGATGGCGGGTGATCTCTCGACGATCATTGGCATGATGCCGCTCCGTCATACCGGAAAAGCCGGTATGTCAAAAAAACACCTGTAAAAACAAGGTACGAGTAGCCATGGCCAGTATCATGACGAACAGCGCTGCATTGACGGCGCTGCAGAGCCTTAACGCCACCCAGAAGAGCCTCGACACCACCCAGTCCCGCATCTCGACGGGCTATCGTGTCTCCCAGGCTTCGGACAACGCCGCCTACTGGTCGATCGCGACCACGATGCGCTCCGACAACCAGGCCATGTCCACCGTTTCGGACTCGCTCGGCCTCGGCGCCTCCAAGGTTGACACCGCCTACACCGGCATGAGCAGCGCGATCACCACCATCAACGCGATCCAGCAGAAGCTGACCGCGTCCTACGGTCAGACCGACGCCGCCAAGGAAAAGACCCAGGTCGAAATTGCCGCTCTTCAGGCACAGCTGAAGGGTTACGCCGACTCCGCCACCTTCTCCGGCACCAACATGCTGTCGGTGAACAGCGGCGCGACGGCCACCACCGCCGCTGACGTCAAGGTCGTTTCGGCTTTCAACCGCACCTCCGCTGGCGCGGTTTCGATCTCGACGATCGACGTCAACGTGGAAAGCATCAAGCTGTATGAAGCCGGCACCGCTGCGACGTCGAAGGGCATCCTGGACGCCAATCGTCTCGGCGTCTCTGGCGCCGAGACTGCCACGGCTTCGGCTCCGACGCTGGGCGCTGCGGCTGCGGCCACCGATACCTATTCGGTCGCCAGCCTGGCCATCTTCTCTGGTACCACGGCCGCCAGCGACAGTCAGATCTCGCAGATGATGACCGTTGTCGACGCCGCGCTCAAGGATATGACGACCGCCGCCACCAAGCTCGGCGCCGCCAAGAGCTCGATCGACCTGCAGAAGACCTTCACGCAGAGCCTGATGGACTCCATCGACCGCGGTGTCGGCCAGCTCGTCGATGCCGACATGAACAAGGAATCGACCCGCCTCCAGGCGCTGCAGGTCCAGCAGCAGCTCGGCGTCCAGGCGCTGTCGATCGCCAACGGCTCGTCGCAGTCGATCCTGTCGCTCTTCCGCGGCTGATCGCTCTAGCAGCAGACCAAACCAGGCAAACGGGCCGCGCCAAAAGCGCGGCCCGTTTTGCGTTTGCTCCAGCCCCGCACAACCCTCGTTTCTTAACCCTCGAAAGCGGGCCTTTAACAGGCCGTTAACCATAACGCGTTAGTCATGGTTAACCATAGCTTACAGCGGATTGGCGAATCGGCCCGGTCGGGGCGACGGCAATCGACGGGCGGGCCACCGGCTCGCGAGGGCAATGCCGGTTTTTTGAGAAAGACCGGCCTGGGAAAAAGGAGCGAGTTTCTTGGCGAGCATCATGACAAACGCTGCGGCGTTGACCGCACTTCAAAGCCTCAACGCCACCAACAAATCGCTTGAGCATACACAGTCGCGAATCTCGACGGGCTACAGGGTCTCCGAGGCCTCCGACAACGCCGCCTACTGGTCGATCGCCACGACGATGCGTTCGGACAACCAGGCGCTGTCGACGGTGCAGGATGCGCTCGGCCTCGGCGCCTCGAAGGTCGACACCGCCTACACCGGCATGAACAATGTCCTGACGTCGATCGGCCAGCTCAAGACCAAGCTGCTTTCCACCGTCGGCCAGACGGATGCCGCAAAGGCAAAGACGCAGACGGAAATCACCACGCTCCAGGCGCAGATGAAGTCCTTTGCCGATGCCGCCACCTTCTCGGGTTCGAATTTCCTTTCGGTGACATCGGCGCAGGTCGCAGCCCCCAATGACGGCGTCCAACCCGACGCCAAAATCGTCGCGTCCTTCAATCGCTCCTCCTCCGGCGCCATCTCGCTCGGAACGATCGACATCAATGTCGAGAGCACGAAACTGTTCGACAGCGGTCTTTCCACCGCCGTCAAGAACCAGGGCACGCTCGACCGCAAGACTTCCGTATACGCGACAGCAGCCGCCCAGAACCTCTACGACACCGCCTACGCGGCTGCGATCGCCGGCGGTGGCACGGACATCGCCGCCAACACCGCTGGCCAGACGGCCGCGGGCGCGGTGGTCCCCAGGATCGACAATGTTTCCGCCTTCAATCTCGACATCACGGCGGCGGGCGTGACCGACGACATCATCACCCAGATGATCGGCAAGATCGACAAGGTCATGAGCCAGCTGACCGACCAGGCCACCATCCTGGGCGCCGCCAAGAGCTCCATCGACCTGCAGAAAACCTTCACGCAGAGCCTGATGGACTCCATCGACCGCGGCGTCGGCCAGCTCGTCGATGCCGACATGAACAAGGAATCGACCCGCCTGCAGGCCCTGCAGGTGCAGCAGCAGCTCGGCATCCAGTCGCTGTCGATCGCCAACAGCTCCTCGCAGTCGATCCTGTCGCTGTTCAAGAACGGCTGATCCGGCCGTAGCTGGCAGACACTGCTCCCTCCAATTCAAGGGCCGCGCCGCAAGCGCGGCCCGATTTCATTTTCGCACAAGCTTCGAGGGTTAGTGTTCCGGCGGACAATCATGCTGGGAGTCGCTCTATCGTGCCGGAACAGATCCAGAGCATCATCTCGAATCTCCGTGGTTTTGGTGTGAAGCGCCTCGCCATGCTGGCGGGCATCGCCGTTCTGGTGATGGGCGTCATCGGCATCGCCTCGGTCTACCTCAATCGCCCGGCCTACGACACGCTCTATGTCGGGCTCGACCGCTCCGACGTGAACCAGATCGGCCTGGTGCTGGGCGAGGCGGGCATCGGCTTCGACGTCGGCGCCGACGGAACCTCGGTTCTGGTGCCGGCCGGCACCACGGCGCAGGCGCGCATGCTGCTTGCCGAAAAGGGTCTGCCGACCAGCGCCAATGCCGGCTACGAGTTGTTCGATAATGTCGGTGCGATGGGCCTGACCTCGTTCATGCAGCAGATCACCCGCGTGCGTGCGCTGGAAGGCGAGATCGCCCGCACCATCCAGTCCATATCAGGCATCAAGGCGGCTCGCGTCCACATTGTCATGTCCGAGCGCGCCAACTTCCGCCGCGACGAACAGCAGCCCTCGGCATCGGTGGTCATCCGCTATGCCGGCATCGACGCAGAGAAAAGCGCCCAGTCGATCCGCCATCTCGTCGCCGCCGCCGTGCCTGGCCTGTCGGCCGACAAGGTGACGGTGCTCGATTCCAACGGCAATCTGCTGGCCGCCGGCGATGATCCCTCCAACACCAGTGCGGCGCGCACACTCGGCGTCGAGCAGACGGTCGAGGCGCAGATCGGCGACAACATCCGCCGCGCGCTGGCGCCATACCTCGGCCCTGACAATTTCCGCGCCAGCGTCAAGGCCGAGGTCAACACCGACACCCGCCAGACGGAAGAAACCATTTTCGATCCGAATTCGCGTGTCGAGCGCTCGGTGCAGTCGGTGCGCGCCAATGAGAACAGCAATCAGAAGCAGGCTTCGACCCCGGCGAGCGTCGAACAGAACCTGCCGGAGACCCAGGCGGCCAGCACCGAGGGTCCGCAAACGACCTCGGCGAACGACCGCAAGGAAGAGATCACCAATTACGAGATCAACTCCAAGAAGATTGCCACCGTCTCCAACGGCTACACCGTCACCAAGATGTCGATCGCCGTCGTCGTCAACCAGGACCGGCTGAAGGCGATCCTGGGCAAGGACGCGACCCCGGAGCAGATCGCCAAGCGCGTCGCCGAGATCCAGAAGATGGTCACGTCGGCCACCGGCCTCGACGACAAGCGTGGCGACGTCATCGACGTCTCGGCGGTCGAATTCATCGACGGGCTCGACGGCGAAGCGATCCCGCAGGCTGGAATGCTGGATTCCATCGGCCAGCACGCCGGCACGCTGATCAACGCCGGCGCTTTCATCGTCGTGGTGTTCCTGGTGGCCTTCTTCGGTCTGCGGCCGATGGCGGCAGCGCTGACGGCAAAAGCGGCGCCCGCTTTGTCGGGCCCGAACTTCGATGAAGTCCAGCGGTCGCTGCCGACACCCGAGGCGGCTGCTTCCGCCGATGCGGGTGCCGCCATCGGCGCCTTGCCTAGCTCTCGGCCGGGCACCAATCCACTCGATGATCTTCGCCAGAAGATCAGGCCGGCGCCTCAGGAGCGGCTTGCCCGCATGGTCGATCTTAACGAGGAGCGCACAGCGCAGATCCTGCGCAAATGGGCGGCCCAGGAAGTCGCGGCGTAAACCATGGCCTCCGCAGCCCTTTTCGATCTTCTCCCTGATTTCGGTACGCGCACGCCGCGCGTCAGCCAGCCCCAGGCCGCATCCGAGCACAGGCCGGAAGCATCCGCACCGCAGGCCGATATCGGCACGCTGATCGCCGAGGCGGTTGCCCAGGCGGAGGCAACGCTGGCGGAACGGCTTGTCGCTGCCAATGACGCGGCGCTGGAAGCGGAGCGCCAGGCGCATGCCGAGGAAGCGAGGGTTTTCCTCGAAAGCTTCGGCGGCGATATCGGCAAGGCGGTCTCGCTGCGCATCGACGCCATGGAGGCACGCGTAACGGATCTTGTCACCGCCACGGTCGCCCGCATCATCGGCGCCATTGTCAGCGACGATCTGCAGAAGCGCTCGCTTGAAGCGCTCGCCGGCGCGGTTCGCGAAGCCGTCGGCGATGGTGAAGCGGTGCGCATCGCCGTCCGCGGGCCACTGTCGCTGTTCGAAACGCTGAAGGCATCTCTTGGACCACGCGCTTCAAATCTCGACTTCGTCGAGGCGCCAGGTTTCGACCTGACCGTGACCATTGACGAGGCCGTGTTCGAGACACGCATGGCCGAATGGTCGACAACCCTTTCCGAGGTCTTGTCATGAGTGTCGCCGAGGCCGATCATGGCAGGCACGAGATCATCATCGTGCGGCGGGGTCATGACGACCACGATGAGGCCCATCATGGCGGCGTCTGGAAGATCGCCTTCGCCGACTTCATGACCGCCATGATGTGCTTCTTCCTGGTCATGTGGCTCATCAACGCCGCCAATGAACAGACCAAGGCGGCCGTCGCCAGCTACTTCAACCCGGTCAAGCTGGTCGACCGCAATTCGAGTCGCAAGGGGCTGGAGGATCTGGGCGACGGGCCAAGCGCCATTGGCTCGACGGCCGACAAACCGCAGCAGACGAAAGCCAAACCCGGCCAGGCTGGCAGCGGTGACGCGGGCTCATCCGACGCCAAGAAGGACAAGCAACAGCCGCAACAAACCGACGATCACCTCTTCGCCGACCCCTATGCGGTGCTCTCCGAAATCGCCACCGACACCGGCGTCATGCAGAATGTCAGCCAGAAGGGCGACGGCGGCGCGCAAAGCGCCGGGCCGGCGACGGGCGCCTCGGGCGGCGCATCCTACCGCGATCCCTTCGAGCCGGACTTCTGGTCGCAGCAGGTGGCCACACCCGCCGCCGAGGCGAGCGCCCAACGCCCCAAGATCGAGGGCGATCCGCTCAAGCCAGGCGACAAGGCCGCCGAAACGCAGGTCGCCAAGGTCAAGGCCGTGCCGCCGGCGCCGCCCGTCAAGGATGCCCCGCTCGAGCCCCTGGCCGAGGATGGCAAGGACGCCGCCGCGACGATGGCCAAGGCTGGCGAAACCAAGGCCGGCGGTGCCAATGCCGGTGATGCCAAGGCGGGCGACAGCAAGGCCGTGGCTGCCGCCAAGGCGGATAGTGCAGCCGCCGTGCAAGAGACGACCGCGCCTGAAGCCGGGGAGAAGCAGCCGACCGCCGCTGCCGTGAAGGCCGCGGCCGACGTCAAGCAACAGCTGGCCGAAGCCTTCAAGCCTGGCGACAAGCTGCACGACGGCGTCTCGGTCGAAGCCACCGACAAGGGCGTCGTCATCTCGATCACCGACCAGCTCGACTTCGGCATGTTCGAAGTCGGATCGGCGGTGCCGAGCCGCGAACTGGTGCTGGCGATGGAAAAGATCGGCCGCATCGTCAACAGCCAGAAGGGCACGATCAGCATCAACGGCCACACCGATGCGCGCCCCTTCCGCAGCGCCAGCTACGACAATTGGCGGCTGTCGACGGCGCGCGCGCATTCCGCCTACTACATGCTCGTGCGCGGCGGCGTCGACGAACGCCGCATCACCGAGGTCGCCGGCTTCGCCGACCGCCAGCCGAAGGATCCGGCCGATCCCCTGTCGGCGGCCAACCGCCGCATCGAGATCCTGATGGCGACCGGCGGATGAAGCGGGCGGCCGTCACCAGCCGGCTGATGGGCCTGTTGCTGCTGGCAGCCGGATATCCGTCGGCCGGCTTTGCCCAGGACACGCTGCAGCCCTACCAGCTGGTGCGCTCGCTGCAGCTGGTCCAGGACCGCATCGCCGCCGGCGATCACGCCGCGATGCCGATGCAGGCCAAGATGCTCGAGATGATTGATACCCGGCTGCGCGAAGCGGATGCGGCGGACTTCAAGGACCCCAAGAATTTTCGCGCGCTGCTGGTCTACGGCATGAGCGGCGGCAATCCCGTGACCGTCGAGGCGGCGGTTTCTCGTGCCAAGGCCGTCGATGCCCAAGACCTCTCAATCGCCAAGGGCGTCATAAACTATCTGGTTGGCCGACCCACCGGTGCGATCGAAGTCCTGAGGCCAATCGATCCTATGACGCTGCCCAGCGACCTCGGCGCTTTTCTTGCCTTGGTCAAAGGGTCGCTGATGGCGACGGACGACCCGGTGATGGCGCTCACGCTGCTCGATGAGGCCAAGCTGCTCAGCCCCGGCACACTGGTCGAGGAAGCGGCCCTGCGGCGTTCGGTCGGCATCGCCGTTACCAGAGGCGACGCAGCACGGTTCGCGCGTGCCTCCACCCAATATGTCGAGCGCTATCTCTATTCACCCTATGCCAGCCAGTTCGCCGATTCCTTCGTCTCCGGCGTCATTACCCTGCACATGTCGATCAGCCAGGACAAGCTCGCCGACATCACCTCGATGATGGATCCCGAGCGCGAGAAGGTGATCTATCTGCGTATCGCCCGCCGCGCCGCGATCGACGGCCTCAGCGAATTGTCGGCCTTTGCCTCCGCGCGGGCCGAGCAGGGCCGCGACGGCAACACCAATCAGGGCGATCCGCGCGCCGAGCTTTACTCGAGCCTGTCCACGGTGACTTCCGGTACGATCGAGGATGTGCGCACCAAGCTCGGCAAGATCGACCGCAGCAAGCTGTCGGACGGTGACCGTGCCCTGCTCGACGCCGCACAGGCGATCGCCGGTGAGGTGGTGGCGCCGCCTGCTTCCCTTCCGGCGGCAACTCCGGCGTCTGCACCCCTTGCACCGCAGCCCAAATCCGAGGTCGCCGCCACACAGGCCACCGACGCGGCCGGATTGCCGCCCGTCGAAGGTGCCGTCTCCGAACAGCCCGCCGCCTCGCCATCCGGCGGGACGGTGGCCCCCGCACCGAGCGCGCCGGCGCCTTCAGCCGATTCGGCGACGGTCCTGCCGGCATCGGCGCCGGCAGCTTCTGCCGGTCCCGACACGACCGATCCGACCGACGCCGCCATGATGAAAACCCGTCGACAGCTCGACCTGATCGACCAGATGCTTGGAGCCGCCCCGAAATGACCCCCAGTCTCGGCCCGGCCCTGCCAGGATTTACCGCCGCGCGCACGGCGGAGCAGCCGGCCGCCCCCGGCACGAAGGATGATGCTGGTTTCGGCAAGATGGTGCATGGCAGCGCGGGCCAGGCGGAAAAGCAGCCGACGACCGAGGGACGCGCGCGCGACCCGCGCTGGAGCAAGCTTGCCGCCAGCCTTGCGGCACAGGCAGGCGAGGACGAGGCAAAGCCGGCCGGCAGGGCGAGGACCACGCCCACCGGATCGACGGCAGCGAAATCCGTGAAGGACGCCAAGGGCGTCGAGGCGGACAAGGACGCCGATACCGAAACGCCAGCGACCGAAGCCAGCGCAATGCCGCTCGACGATCATCTGCCTTTGCTGATGGCATTTCATGACCTGCGCCATTTCTCGACATCGGCCAAGTCAGCCGACGCAAGCGAGGCCGGACAGGAACCGGCGCTCGACGGGCAGCTCCTGTCAAAAGCCTATCGGGCGACATCCGCCGCCGGGCACGACGACCTCGAACCGATGCCGAAGCCCGAGCAGGTCTCACTCGTGGACGGGCCGTTGAAGAAGCTCGACGGCCAATCCGGCCGCGACGCGAGCGCCGGCACTGGCGCGCCACGGCGTGACAATGCAATGGCCGCCGGCCCGCTGCCCGAGACCACAACCGCCGATGTGCCAGGCGTCGAACAGAAGCAGGCGGCGCCGCAGCTGAAGTCCATCGCCGACGTCCAGTCCTCGTTGCGGTCGGAGCCAGGAAAACAGCTCTCGGCCCAGGCGCGCGTCGACGTGGTTTCCGAGCGCAGCTTCCCTGCTCCGCCGCAGGCGTCGATGAGCCAGGCAGCACTCAACGTAATCAACGCCGTAGCGGCCGATGTTGGTCCGCAGCAGGCGTTTTCGACCGCCGCCGCGACCACCCAGATGGCCGGCTCTGTTGCCGTTCCGACACATGTGTTGAAGATCGAACTTCACCCGGCCGAACTGGGCATGGTCACCGCCCATCTTCGCCTCTCGGGAGAACAACTCTCGATTGAATTGAAGCCCGAAACACACGACGCCTACCGCCGGCTTTCCAGCGACAGCGAGGCAATCGTCAAGTCGCTGCGCGGGCTGGGCTTAGAGGTTGATAAGGTCACCATCATGCAACCTTCGGTGGCAGTTCCGGCTACGACCCGGACGGATGCAACCGCCCCGCTCACCGCCGCGCCTGGCCGCGACCAATCCGCCTTTCAACCCGGAAACTCCAGTGGCGGCAACGGTGGAGCCGGCGGCCAGCAACCGGGCCAGCAGTCCGCAAGGGGTAATCATGATGACGCGCAAGCCCACGGCCGCGCCGCTTCGCCATCTCGCGAGCGCGCTGGCGGCGATATGTTTATCTAGCCTCGCCAACGCCGCCCTCGCCGCTACCAATCCCTGCGAGCCCGAGATCCTGCGCGCCGCTGATCGCTATGGCGTGCCCGCCGGCATCCTCTATGCCGTCGGCTTGACCGAGACGGGCAAGAAAGGCAGCCTTCAGCCTAACGCATTGAATATAGAAGGAAAAGCGATCTTCCCCAGGAGCCGGGCGGAAGCGCTTGCCACCTTCGCCAATGCCCAGCGCGAGGGCAAGACGCTGATCGATCTCGGCTGCATGCAGATCAACCACCACTATCATTCCTCGCACTTCCGCAGCGTCGAGGACATGCTCGACCCGCGCCAGAACGTCGACTATGCAGCGCGTTTCCTGGCCAGTCTCCATGCCCGCCACGAGACCTGGTCGATGGCCGTCGCCCGCTACCATGCCGGCCCCGACAACGACCCGGCGCAGAAGGTCTATGTCTGCAGGGTGATCGCCAATATGGTCGCCACCGGTTTCGGCAAATGGACAACCAACGCCCGCACCTTCTGCAACCCTTAAGCGTATCTTCTGCCCCTAATACGCCCGTAGCACTGCTCAGGGCTTGCCGTTTTGACTTACCCAGAACTTCCCCCCGCAAGCATATCTGGTTGCACGCTAATGCAACCGGCACGATTCCAGACTCCCAAGAAACTAGTTACAAGAAATGACGGTTGTTCAGGATTCCCGCCAACGGTTAGGCCTTTTCCCACGGGGCAAATGTGCTGATTCGGAGGCGGGGCCGATGATCGTGATCGTTGACGAGCGAGAGCTCGTAACTGAGGGATACAATTCACTTTTTGATCGCGAGGGCGTCGCCTGCGCGGGCTTCGCGCCCGGCGAATTCGGCGAGTGGGTCAACTCGGCCGCCGACACCGACCTGCGATCGGTGCGGGCCTTCCTGATCGGCGACTGCCGCGACGGCGCCATCTCTCCGCGCCAGATCCGCGACCGCACCGGCGCTCCGGTCATTGCGCTCAGCGAGCAGCATTCCCTGGAAAACACGCTGCGGTTGTTCGAGAGCGGCGTCGACGACGTCATCCGCAAGCCCGTCCATATCAGAGAGATCCTGGCCCGCATCACCGCCATCCGCCGGCGCGCCCATGAGGATGTCGCCTACACCGAGATCGGCGCCATGCGCATCTTCATGGACGGCCGCGACCCGGAGATCGATGGCCAGCCGCTGCCCCTGCCGCGCCGCGAACGCCGCATCCTCGAATATCTGGCGAGCAACCGCGGCCGCCGCGTCACCAAGACCCAGGTCTTCAACGCCATCTACGGCATCTTCGACGAAGAGGTCGAGGAGAACGTGGTGGAAAGCCACATCAGCAAATTGCGCAAGAAGCTGCGCGAGAAGCTGGGCACCGACCCGATCGATTCCAAACGCTTCCTCGGCTACCGGCTCGTCTTCTGATGCCGCGCCGCGCCAGCCTCGCGCAAGACAGGACGCGTAGCCTCGCCACCAGTGGCATGGATATTGCGGAGACATCTCGATGAGCCTCTACGGAATGATGCGGACCGGCGTTTCCGGCATGAACGCCCAGGCCAACCGCCTGTCGACAACCGCCGACAACATCGCGAATTCCGACACCACCGGCTACAAGCGGTCCTCGGCCGAATTCTCGACCCTGATCATGCCGTCGACGGGCGGCGCCTATAATTCCGGCGGCGTCACCACGACGATCCGGCAGGCGGTGAGCGATCCGGGCGTGCTGCAGTACACGACCTCTGTCTCCGACCTTGCCGTCAGCGGCGATGGTTTCTTCGTCGTCCAGGATCCGAGCGGCACGCCTTTCCTGACCCGCGCCGGCGCCTTCGTCCCCGACGCACAGGGCAGGCTGGTCAACGCGGCCGGCTTCCAGCTGATGGCTTACAGCTACGCCAATGGCACCCCGGCGGCGACGGTGAACGGCTTCGAAGGCCTGGAGCCGGTCGTCATCTCCGACCAGGGCCTAACCGCGACACCAAGCACCCAGGGTACTTACAGCGGCAATCTGCCAGCGGGTGCGACGCCGGTCGTCGCCGCCAACCTGCCCGGCGCCAACGCCGCCACGGCGCAGTACACCTCGAAATCGTCGATGGTCGCCTATGACAACCTCGGCAACAAAAAACTGCTCGACGTCTATTTCACCAATACCGGTGCCGGCACTTGGCAGGTGGCGGTTTTCGATCAGTCGAAGGCGACGCCAGGAACATCGTTCCCCTACACCGGCGGCGCCCTCGGCACGGCCAACCTGACCTTCGACACCACGACCGGCAAGCTCACCGGCGCGACCACCGGCGTTTCATTCACCGTGCCGGGTGGCGCGAGCCTCAATCTCGACCTGTCGAAGCTGACGCAGCTCGGCACAGGCTTCACGGTCTCCGACGCCCAGGTCAATGGCAACGCGCCCAGCACCATCGACAAGGTCCAGATCAGCAAGGACGGCACCATCTACGCCCAGTACAAGGACGGTTCCACCAAGCCGCTCTACAAGATCCCTCTGGCCGACGTGCAAAGCCCGGACCAGCTCAAGGCCCTGCCCGGCAATGTCTATGCGCAAGGCACCGATTCCGGCGCGATCCGTGTCGGCTTCGCCAATGAGGGCAAGGCCGGTTCAATCATCTCCGGCGCGCTCGAGAATTCAAACGTCGATATCGCCGAGGAATTGACTGACATGATCGCGGCGCAGCGCAGCTACACCGCCAATTCGAAAGTCTTCCAGACCGGTTCCGACCTGATGGACGTCCTTGTCAACCTGAAGAGATAAACCGGGCGTGGCCCGTGAAAGACCAGCATGTCGTTATCTTCCGCATTGAGCATCGCCCAATCGGCGCTTATGAGTACCGCGCGTCAGACCAGCGTTGTCACGCGCAACGTCTCGGACGCCTCCAATCCGGATTATGCGCGCCGCATCGCCGTCGTCACCAGTACGGCGCCCGGCGCGCGTTCGGTTGATATCCAGCGCGTCGCCAACGACCTGCTCTTCCGGCAGAATCTCGGTGCCTTGTCGGCTTATAGCGGCCAGAACGCGCTCTACAGCGGCATGGATCAGCTGGACGTTTCGGTCAACGGCGTCGACAATGCCTCCTCGCCCTCGACGGCCATCGCCAATCTGCAGCAGGCGCTGCAGCTCTACGCCACCTCGCCGTCCAACCAGAATCTCGGCTCCAGCGTCATCGACACGGCCAAGCAGGTCGTGCGCTCCCTGAATGAAGGCTCCAAGGCCATTCAGGATTTCCGCACCCAGACCGACGGCCAGATCGACACGGCGGTCAAGGACCTCAACTCGCTGCTCGGCCAGTTCCAGGACGCCAACCAGGCGGTCATATCCGGAACCCGTTCCGGCACCGATGTTTCCGATGCGCTCGACCAGCGCGACGCGCTGCTGAAGAAGATCGCGGACTATGTTCCGATATCGACCTTCACGCGCGGCGACAACGACATGGTCATCACCACGGGTGACGGCACCACGCTGTTCGAGACGATACCGCGCACGGTGAGCTTCACGCCGGCGGCCGGCTATGCCGCCGGTGCCCCCGGCAACACCATCTATATCGACAATGTGCCGGTCTCGGCGGGAAGCGGCGGCAACACCACCGCCAGCGGCAAGCTTGCCGGCCTGCTGCAGCTGCGCGACGGCGTCGCCTCGACCATGCAGGGCCAGCTCGACGAGACCGCGCGCGGCCTGATCACGGCCTTTGCCGAGACCGCGCCCTCGATGCCCAACGCCGCCGGCCTGTTCACCTGGTCCGGCGCGCCGGCGGTGCCGGCTGCGGGCACGCTGGTCAATGGCCTGGCCGGCACGATCAGCATCAATGCGGCGATGGATCCGAGCGCCGGCGGCAATCCGACATTGCTGCGCGACGGCGGCGCCAACGGTGCGGCCTATGTCGCCAACACCAGCGGCGGCGCTTCCTATTCCAGCCTTCTGATTGCCTATGGCGACCGGCTCGACCAGCCGATGACGTTCGACCCCGCCGCCGGCATTTCGGCAACATCAAGCGTTTCCGACTACGCCGCCAATTCGATCGGCTGGCTGCAGGGCATGCGCCAGCAGGCTTCGACCGCCGCCGACGCGAAGGAAGCGCTGGCACAGCGCAGCTCCGAGGCGCTATCCAATGCGACCGGCGTCAATGTCGACCAGGAAATGTCGCTGATGCTCGACCTCGAACATACCTATCAGGCATCGGCCCGGATGATGAAGACCGTCGACGACATGATGACGGCCCTGTTGAACGCGGTGGGATAACCCATGACTTCAGTCTCTTCGGCCGCCCTCACCAACGCCATGCGCTATCAACAGATGCGCATGCAGGCCGACCTCGTTAAAGCCACGAAAGAATCCTCGACCGGCAGGGTCGCCGATGTCGGCCTGGCATTGGGCGGACGCACCGCCCAGTCCGTCACCTTTTCACGCGACCTCGACCGGCTGAACGTGATCGTCGATTCCAACGGGCTGGTCACCGCAAGGCTTGCGTCGACGCAGACGTCGCTCGGCCAGCTCTCCGGCGTGGCGCAGACCTTCCTTTCCGCCCTGACCACCGCATCATCGGGCGACAACTCCAACAGCCTGACGCAGTCGACCGGCCAGACGACCCTCCAGCAGCTGACCTCGATCCTCAACACCAGCGTCAACGGCGAATATCTGTTTGCCGGCACCAACACCGACGTCAAGCCGATCAACGATTTCACGGCCGCCGGCTCACCGGCCAAGGCCGCCTTCGACGCCTCCTTCGTCGCCAAATTCGGCTTCACGCCCAACGATCCTGCAGCGGCCAACATCACCGCCGCCCAGATGGACGATTTCATCACCAACGACGTTGCGCCGCAGTTCCTCGGCGCCGGCTGGCAGACCAATATGTCAAACGCCACCGACCAGCAGATCGTCAGCCGCATCGCGCTCAACGAAACCACCGAGACCTCGACCAGCGCCAACAGCGACGGCATCAGGAAGCTCGCCATGGCCGCGGCAATGGTCTCCAGCCTGATGTCCAGCAACATCAGCCGGGCGGCGAAGGACAGCATCGTCACCCACTCGCAGACACTGGTCGGCGAGGCGCTGAGCGGCATCGCCCAGGTCCAGTCGGAGACCGGTATCGTGCAGAAGCGCGTCTCCGATGCCAGCGACCGCATGAAGACGCAGATCGATCTGTTCGAACGCCATATCCTTGATCTCGAAGCCGTCGACCCGGCCACGGCCGCCACCAGAGTCGCGGATCTGACTCAGCATATCGAGACGTCCTTCGCCCTGACAGCGCGTCTGCAGCAGCTCAGCCTGTTGAATTACCTGACCTGACAACTTCCAGCGGAACGGTAGAGCCGACGATGTATCAATTCTCCTACGCCGATGTCCAAAGCACCTCCGTCTCGGACGCCAAGGACCGTGAGCGCGAACTCCTGACTCGCTCGATCGACATGCTGTCGGCGGCCGCCACGGCCGGCCAGGATTCGATGGAGGCGATCGAGGCGCTGAATTTCACCAACCGCGTCTGGACAATCTTCGTCGAGGATCTTGGCTCCAGCGACAATGCGCTTCCCAAGGAATTGCGTGCCAACCTGATTTCCATCGGCCTTTGGCTGCTGCGCGAGGCGGAGGACATCCGCCAGGGCCGCACAAACAATTTCGAAGGGCTGATCGAAGTGTCCCAGATCATCCGCGACGGCATTCAATGACCAACACGCTGAAGATATCGCTGAAGCCCAACGAGAAGATCTACATCAACGGCGCGGTCATCCGCGTCGACCGTAAGGTCACCATTGAACTGATGAACGACGTGCAGTTCCTGCTCGAAGGTCATGTGATCCAGGCCGACCAGGCGTCGACGCCGCTCAGGCAGCTTTACTTCATCGTGCAGGTCATGCTGATCAACCCGGCCGGCGCTGATGACGCCCGCGAAATGTTCCGCCGCTCGCTGCCGTTGCTCATCGCAAGTTTCGAGGACGCTGATATCTGCAGCGCACTGAAGCAGATCGACCGTATGGTCGGCGAGGATCATATTTACGAGGCATTGAAGGCGATCCGTTCGCTCTATCCTCTCGAACGCCGCGCGCTTGGCGGCAATGACGATGTTCCGGGCGAACCGCGCCCGCTGGCCGTGGGAGCACGCTACTGATGACCGTGGACATGACGACGACGATACCGGTTGGCGCCAATTCGACCACCACGTCGACCTCGAAGACGGCGGTCGACTACCAGTCCTTCCTGAAGCTTCTGATTGCCGAGATGAAGAACCAGGATCCGACCAAGCCGATGGATTCGACGCAGTACGTCGCCCAGCTCGCCACCTTCTCGCAGGTCGAGCAATCGGTGCAGACCAACACCAAGCTCGACCAGATCATGCAGTCCTCGGCGCTGTCGCAGGCCGATGCGATCATCGGCCGCTCGATCACGTCGGCCGACGGCAAGACCACCGGAACAGTGGCTTCGGTGACGCTCGCCAGCAGCGGACTGATCGCGGTGCTGCAAGATGGCACCAAGGTCCCCGTCGGCCCGGGCGTCTCGATCAAGCCGGCAAGCTAGGCCAACCGCCCGCATGAACGAGGCCGACGCCCTCGACATCGTCCAGTACGCGGTGTGGACGGTGCTGACCGCGTCCGCTCCGGTGGTGCTGGTCGCCATGGCGGTCGGCATCGGCATCGCCCTCATCCAGGCGCTGACCCAGATCCAGGAAATCACCCTGACTTTCGTGCCGAAGATTGTCGCCATCATGCTGGTGGTGGCGCTCACAGGCCCGTTCATTGGCGGCCAGATATCGGCCTTCACCAACGTCATCTTCCAGCGCATCCAGAACGGGTTCTGAAGAAGTCGCGGAAAAGCACATTCCGCTTCAGAACATGAAGGCGCGAAAGAACGGCTCCAGCTATCGGCCGATTTCATCGCGGCATGCAAGGCATGCTGCGCGCGGATGAACCCGGCCCCTCACAGCAAAGCTGGCCCTCCTCTATCCCCTTGTTGGACCATGATCTTCCGCGCATGACGTTCGCCCTTTGCGGCGCAATGCCATAGTTTCGGCAAACGATGCGGAGAAACCGCAAGGATCAGCACGCTCTGGCAGGAACCCATCCATGATTGACGAGAAACCGGACAGCGAAGGCGTTTCGGCGCTGGCGCCGTTCCGGCATGGCATTTTCCGCGCCGTCTGGTCGGCAAGTCTCGTTTCCAATTTCGGTGGCCTGATCCAGGGCGTCGGCGCAGCCTGGATGATGACCACGATCGCCACCTCGCCCTATCAGGTCGCCCTGGTCCAGGCCTCGACGACCTTGCCGATCATGTTGTTCGCGCTTGTCGCCGGCGCCATCGCCGACAGCTTCGACCGGCGCAAGGTGATGCTGGTGGCGCAGACCTTCATGCTGGTCGTTTCGGTGCTTCTGACGGTGTTCACCTATTACAATTTGCTCACGCCCTGGACGCTGCTTGCCTTCACTTTCCTGATCGACAGCGGCACGGCGCTCAACAGCCCGTCCTGGCAGGCGTCAGTCGGTGACATGGTTCCCCGCAACAAGGTGCCCGCGGCCGTTGCGCTGAACTCCATGGGCTTCAACCTGACACGCAGCGTCGGCCCGGCGATCGGCGGCATCATCGTCGCGGCTGCCGGCGCCGCGGCCGCCTTCGCGGCGAACGCGGTGAGCTATATCGGCCTCATCATCGTGATGGCCCGCTGGAAGCCGGATGTGCCGGTGTCGACCTTGCCGCGCGAGTCGCTGGGCGCTGCCATGGGTGCCGGCCTGCGCTATGTCGCCATGTCCCCCAATATCGGCAAGGTGCTGGTCAGGGGCGCAGCCTTCGGCTTCTCCGCCGGCGCCGTCCTGGCACTCTTGCCGCTGGTGGCACGCGACGTCGTCAAGGGCGATGCCTTGACCTACGGCATCATGCTGGGCGCCTTCGGCATCGGCGCCGTCGGCGGCGCGCTGATCAGCGTGCGGCTGCGGCAGCTGCTCTCCAGCGAGACGATGGTGCGCTGTGCCTTCGCCGGCTTCGCCGTCTGCGCCTTCAATGGCGCGCTCAGCCATCACGCCTGGCAGACGTCGCTCGGCCTGCTGGTCGGCGGTGCCTGCTGGGTGATCGCGCTCTCGCACTTCAACGTCACCGTGCAGATGGCGACGCCGCGCTGGGTGGTCGGCCGGGTGCTGTCGGTCTACCAGACCGCGACCTTCGGTGGCATCGCGCTGGGCAGCTGGATCTGGGGCGTCGTCGCCGATGCGCATGGCGCCGAGACGGCGCTGATCGCCGCCGCCATCGCCATGCTGGCGGGCGGCGCCATCGGCCTTGTCCTGCCGCTGCCGCAGCAGCAGGTGCTGAACCTCGACCCGCTCAACCGCTTCAAGGAGCCGCATCTGGCGCTCGACCTGAAGCCGCGCAGCGGCCCCATCGCCATCATGATCGAATACATCATCCGCCACGAAGACGAGGCGGAATTCCTCGCCACCATGGCCGAACGCGGCCGCATCCGCCGCCGCGACGGCGCCCGCAACTGGACACTGGCGCGCGATCTCGAAAATCCCTCAATATGGATCGAGCACTACCACACGCCGACCTGGCTCGAATATGTGCGCCACAATGGCCGCATCACCCATGCCGACGCCATGGTCGGCGAGCGCTTGCGGGCGCTGCACAGCGGCGACGAGCCGCCGCGCGTGCGTCGCGTCATCGAGCGTCCGACCACCGCCGGCACAGCACTGGTGATGGCCAAGGGGCCGATCGAGCACTGACCCCGCCTAGCTGATATCAGCCGATCAGCCGGCCGACTGGATCATGTAGAGCTTGCGCGTGGTCTCGCGGATGCGCCATTCGCCCTTCCATCCCCGCGGCAGCACGAGAAGGTCGCCTGGCCCCAGTTCACGCGCCTCGCCGTCGGCGCGGCTCACCTCGACCCGCCCCGAAATGATATGGCATATCTCCGACGAACCCGTGCGGTCGGCGGTGAAGCGGCCGGGCGTGCATTCCCAGATGCCGATGTCGACGGTCCCGTCCGGCGATTGGAAAAGCGAGCGCACCGCCTCGACCTGGTCCCCCTCGATGGAGGTGGGCTTGGGTGAGAACGCGCCGATGTCGGCCTTGGCGAGATCGTGGAAGGTCGAAAGGTCGATCAAACTGGTCTCCATCAGTCAGTGGCCGGTAATGCCGTCGGCGAGCGCGGCCAGTTTCGACGTATGCGCAAGCCCGGCGGCCTCGCGCCCGTCGGCGATGCGATAAAGCTGGTACATCGAATGCACGCCGAGCCAGCGGAACGGCTCCGGCTCCCATGGCCTGACCTTGCGGTTGACCCAGGGCAGCTTTGTAAGCTCGGTGTCCTGGCCGAGGATCAGGTCGGCGAGCGTGCGACCCGAAAGATTGGAGCTCGACACGCCAAGCCCGACATAGCCACCGGCCCAGCCGATGCGGGTCGCGGTATCGAGCCCGACGGTCGTGCACCAGTCGCGCGGCACGCCGAGCACGCCGCACCAGGCGTGCTCGATGCGGCAGCTCGCCGTCTGCGGCAACAGCGTCGTCAGGATCTGATGCAGCTGGTCGATCGTAGCCTGCTGCGTCTGCCCATTGACGTCGGTGCGCGAGCCGTAGCGATAGGGCACGCCGCGCCCGCCCATGGTGATGCGCCCCTCGCGCGTGCGCTGGGCATAGCAATAGGCGTGGGCGGCATTGCCGAGAAGCTCGTGACCCTCCCAGCCGATCTGGCGCCAAAGCGCCTCGGACAGCGGTTCGGTGACGATCTGCGCGCTGTTGAGCGCCAGCCAGGTCCGCTCTTCGCCGGGAATGCCCGCGGTAAAACCTTCTGTCGCGCGGATGATGGTTTCCGCCCGCACCGTGCCGCGGTTCGTCGTCACGCTGCCCTTGGCGATGGCCGTCACCGTCGTCTGTTCGTAGATCGCCACACCCAGGCGCTCGACGGCGGCGGCAAGTCCACGCACCAGCTTGGCCGGCTGCACCCGCGCCTGGCCGTGGACGACGAAGCCGCCCATGACATTGCGGATGTTGATGCGCGCCCGCGTCGCCGCTTGATCCAGCATCTCGACGCGGGTCGGGTCGAAATCCCAGGCGCGGATCGTTTCGCACTCCGCGCGCGCGCGTTCGAGCTGCGCCGGGTTGGTGGCCACCGTCAGGTTGTCGACGCGGCGGATATCGGCATCGATCCCTTCCGCGCTCGCCACCCGGATCACCTCGTCGACGCAGCCCGCCATGGCCGCCTGCATGGCGCTGACACCTTGCCGGGTCGAGGTCTTGAGATATTTTTCGCGCGACCAGGAGAAGCCGCCCGACAGCCAGCCGCCATTGCGGCCCGAAGCGCCGAAACCGGCAAACTCGCGCTCGATCAGCGCGATGCGCAGCGAGGGCCTCGCCTTCTTCAGATAATAGGCGGTCCACAGGCCGGTATAGCCGGCACCGACGATCGCGACATCTGCCTCGATATCACCGGGCAAGGGTGGCCGGGGCGCGGGAACCCCTCCCAGGTCCGCATACCAGAACGATATGTCGCCGTTGCGCTTGGCTTGCATGGGATGACTTTCGAATTGATTGGATCAGGTCAGCGTCGCGTCGGCCGAGCTGTCGTCGGCCAGAAGCTTGGCGTCGGCACCGTCGAAGCAGAGCTCCACCTTGTCGCCAAGGCCGAAGCTGTCGCCGGTCAGCGGTGAGCGCACAATCGCCACGGAGCCGTCGGCGAGCCTGACTTCGTATTTCGATCCCGAGCCGAGATAGATGGCCTCCGCGATCGTCCCCGGCAGCCGGTTGGTGGTGCCTGCCGCGTCCTGGCCGGACCGGCGGATGGCGAGCTTTTCGGGGCGCAGCAACATGACCGGGCTGGCTTCGCCGGCGATCCGGCGCGGTGCCGTCACCGTCTCGCCGGCAATGCGCAGCGCCGTGCTCGTGCCGTCGCTTCGCGCCTCTCCGCGCAGCACCGTGGAGTCGCCGATGAAGCGGCCGACGAACAGCGTCGCCGGTTCGTCGTAGAGTTCGCGGCCGGTGCCGACCTGCTCGATGCGCCCGCGATTGAACACGGCGATGCGGTCCGACAGAACCAGCGCCTCCTCCTGGTCGTGCGTCACATAGACGAAGGTGGTGCCGAGCTCGCGGTGAATGCGCTTGATCTCGAGCTGCAGCCATTCGCGCAGCTTCTTGTCGAGCGCGCCGAGCGGCTCGTCCATCAGCAACAGCGGTGGGTCGAAGACGATGGCGCGGGCCAGCGCCACGCGCTGTTGCTGTCCGCCCGACAATTCGCTGGGATAGCGATGCGCGAAGTCGCCCATCTTGACCATGTCGAGCGCCCTTGCCACGCGCGCCTTTCGCTCTGCCTGATCGACGCCGCGCAGCGTCAGCGGATAGGCGACGTTGCGGCCGACGCTCATATGCGGGAACAGCGCGTAGTACTGGAAGACGACACCGATGTTGCGCTTGTGCGCCGGCACGCCGACGACGTTCCTGCCGCCGACCAGCAGCTTGCCGCTCGTCAGATCGGTGAAGCCGGCCACGACATTCAGCGTCGTGGTCTTGCCGGAACCGCTCGGGCCGAGCAGCGTCATGAACTCGCCGGGCTCGATGCGCAGCGACACGCCGTCCAACGCCTTGAAGCCGCCATACGCCTTGCTGATCGATTCGAGATCGATCGCCGCGCCCTTGCTCTCCTGTCCCGGCTTCATAGGGGTCCTTTCCGCTCGCGGCCAAGAAGAAGCATGCCGCCGCCGATCAGGATCGTGGTGGCCAAAAGCAGGATCGTCCCGACGGCGGCAACCGTCGGGTCGGCGTCGCGGGTAATGGAAGAGAATATCTGCACGGGCAAGGTCTTGAGGTAGGGGTTGGTGATGAACAGCGACACGACGATCTCGTCGAAGGAGGTGGCGAAGGCAAAGAGCAGGCCGGACAGGATGCCCGGCAGGATCAGCGGCAAGGTCACCGTGCGGAACGCGGTCAGCGCTCCCGCGCCGAGGCTCGCCGCCGCCGTCTCGAGGCGCCGGTCGAACACTTCGAGGCTGGCGGAGACCGCGATCAGCACGAAGGGAAGCGCAAGGATGGTGTGGGCGAGGACAAAGCCAGTCAGCGTTCCGACGAGATGGGCGTCGAGATAAACGGCGTAGATTCCAATGGCCAGCACAACGCCGGGGACCACCATAGGCGTCAGCATGAGCATGCGCAGGAGGTTGGCCGGCCGCGCTTTCATGCGGTCGAGGCCGAAGGCGGCAAGCGTGCCGAGCACTGTCGCCAGCGCCGCCACGATCGAGGCGACCTTCACCGAGTTCAGGAAGCTCGACATCCAGTCCGGATTGGTGAAGAAGTTCTGGTACCATTGCCAGGAGAAACCCTGCGGCGGGAAGGCGAGCGACTTGTTCTCGTTGAACGACATCGGCACGACGACCAGCGTCGGCGCGACAAGCCATATCGCCACCAGCAGGCAGACGAGGCCGAGGATGACGCGTGTGAGCGGCTTCATTTCCATCAGCGCCGCCCCGCTTCCCGGTACCTGGACCGCATCACCGGCGCCGCAAGCGCCAGGAGCACGAAGGTGGTGACCAAAAGCACCACGCCCATGGCACCGCCGCGGCCCCATTGCAAAAGGCTCAGCACCTGGGTCTGCACCAGCGTCGACAGCATGGTCGAGCGCGGGCCGCCGAGCAGTGCCGGCGTGATGTAGAAGCCCAGCGCCAGGATGAAGACGATGATCGCGCCGGCATAGACGCCCGGCAGCGACAGCGGCAGGTACACCGTAAAGAACGCGCGCGAAGGCCGGGCGCCCAGGCTTTGCGCCGCCCGCATCAGCCTGAGGTCGATGCCTTTCATCACCGAATAGAGCGGCAGGATCATGAAGGGCAACAGCACCTGCGCCATGCCGATGACCACGCCGGTCTGGGTGCGGATCAGACGGATGCCGTCGAACCCGGCCGCGCGCAGCAGCGAATTGATGACACCCGAATCCTGCAAGAGGATAACCCAGGAGAGCGTGCGAACCACCCCGCTCACCCAGAACGGGATGAGCACGCAGAGCACCAGGACGAGCCGCGCACGTGGCCCGACGGCGGTCATCAGATAGGCATAAGGATAGGCGCAGACCACGCAGACGATCGTAACCCATGCCGAGATGACAAAGGTGCGTTGGAGCACCGTGAGATTGACGGGCGCACCGAAGAACCAGAGGTAATTCTGCACGCCCCATTGCGGCTCCGAGAGGCTGCGCAACACGATGGTGAGCAGCGGATAGCCGATGACGGCTGCCAGCAGAATCAGCGCCGGCAGCGTGAGAGCGAACGGCCGCGATAGCCAACCCCGTTTCAGGACGGAAGGCGTTGTCGGTTCGAGCGCGCTCACGGGCTTTGCCTCCGCCAGCCGGTCAGTTGCCGGCCATCAGCGCCGACCACTTTTCCTGCGCCACCGCGAAGTTCGGAACCCAGAACTTGAAATTCTGCTTGTAGCCCTGCTTCTGGCGCTCCGGCGTGTTGGTCAGGAAGGCGGAGACGGAAGCGTCGACCTTGGGCTGCGCGTCGCTGTTGATCGGCGTGTAGGACGTCTGCTCCGCCAGAACCTCCTGTGCATGCTTGCCGAGATAGGCATTGAGCAGCGCGTAGGATGCGTCCGTATCCTTGACGCCGACCGGGATCGTCATCTGGTCCATCACCACCAGCCAATCCTGCCAGGCCGGCGCGTATTTGGCGCCGTTCTTGACCGCGGTCATGGCGCGGCCGGTCCACATCATCAGCATGTCGGCCTCGCCGGACTCCGCCAGCTGCTGCGATTCAGCACCCGTCTTCCAGAAGATGGTATCGGGGCCGAGCTTGCGGACCACATCGATGGCCTTGTCGATATCGGCCCCCGTCATCGCCTTCGGATCGCCGCCGGCGACCTTAAGCGCCTGTTCGAGCAAGCCGCCCGTCGGGCTGCCGGAGCCGTCGATCCCGCGCACGCCCGGGAACTTTGCCGTATCGAAGAAGTCTGCCCAGCTCTTGGGCGGGTTATCCTTGTACTTCTCCTTGTTGTACATCAGCACGACGCCATAGTTCATCGCCGGCACCGAGCACTCGCCGACCTGGCCTTCCGGGATTTTCGAGACGTCGAGCTTCGTCAGATCCAGCTTCTGGAACAGCTTGCCGCAATAGACGTAAGGTGGCAGGTCGTCGGTATCCACAACATCCCAGGTGACATTGCCGGACTCGACCTGCGCCTGCAGCTTGGCGATCTCGGTCGGACCGTCATTGAGCAGCTTGACGCCGGACTTGTCGACGAACTCCTTCAGCGCGGCCGCCTGGCCGTCCTGGTAGATGCCGCCATAGGAGACGAACGTCAGGGTCTTGCCCTTCAGCGACCCCTCCTTGACCTCACCCGCAACCGGCTTCTCCTGTGCGAACGCTGCGGTTGCCAGCACGCCAAGCGCCATCACGGCGCTGAGATACAAAGCTTTCGTTTTCTGCATGATTGTCATTCTCCCATTGATGCCCGCATTGGATTGGACCTACCTGGCCGCGAGCGGTTTCCAGGCCGTGTATTGATCAAGCTCGGCGCGCACCGAGGTCGGCGGCGCGATGATCCACATCACTTCGGCTCGGCCACTGCCGATGTTCTCTGAGCGATGCGGTGTCGAAGTCGTGTATTCGATGCTGTCGCCCTCCTCGAGGACGTGACGGGCGTCGCCGAGCGAGACCTCGACGACCCCGCGCAGCACGACGAGCATCTCCTGCGCGTCGCCGTGGGTGTAACGATCGGGCCCGGTCGAGCCGCCAATGTCGAATTCCCCGACATAGACCTCCATATCGCTCAGCGGCGGGCGCGACAGCAGCATCTTGCGGCAGCCGTCGCTGGGCGGCAGGCTCGGCCGCTCGCTTCGTCTCAGAACGCCATGGTTTTGCGCCGTGCTTTCCTCGAACAGCATGGCGACGCTGACGCCGAGCGCCGAGGCCATCTGGTTGAGCGAGGCGGTGCTGGCCCCTGTCAGGCCGCGTTCGAGCTGGCTGATGAAACTGGCGCTCGTCCCGGTTGCTTCCGCAAGCTCCCGCAGGGACAGCCTGCGGGCGAGGCGAAGGCTCTTGAGGCGCATGCCCAGCACTTGGTGGGCGTGCGTCGCGGCCGGTGTCTCGCCCGTTTTCGCCGAAGCCTTGTCCGACCCCTTGCTCATGCCGTCTCCTCACCGCACTTAACACTATGTACAGTACCACTGTACAACTGACAAGCCATCCATGGGCGCCAGCACGGCGCCACTAGCTGGGCCAGCCTGCAAGTCGGAGAGGTCGCATGAGTAAGCCGCGCAGCCGATTGACAAGGGGACGCGTAGGGAGAAGCCTTATCCTTCGCCCGAAAGGTCCCGGCGTGCCTTTTCGAGTTCCTCGGCATAGCGCCGCATCAGGTGGCCCTCGGTGAGCAGACCGAGCACGATGTGGTCGGTGAAATCCTCGACGACGGCCAGTTCCTCGGCGCCGGCGCGCTGGAACGTCTCGGCGGCGGTCTGCACGTTCATGCTGGGCACCAGGACGGCATCCTTGTACTGCGCGAGATCGCGCACCGGCACCTCGCCGCCGGCGGGATCGCTATGCAGTTCGGCTACGATCAGCACGCCGACATACTGGTCGCCCGGGTCGACGGCGATGACGCGCTGCGCCGAACCAAGCGGGATCTGCTTGCGGAAGTCCGCCAGCGTCGTCGCGGCATCGATGGTCTTGATGTCCTTGCGCATCATCGAGCCGACGGTCAGGCTGCGCATCCAACCGACATCGTGGGCGCTGCGGATCGTCTCGCCGCGCAGATGGAAGCGCCATGTCGAGAATGAATAGCCGAAGGTTTCGCGCACCAGGATCGCCGCCATGATCGAGGCGGCCAGCACGACCCCGGTAAGCGTCAGGTCGCGGGTCGATTCCAGCGCCAGGAAGGTCATCGTCAGCGGGCCGCCGACGACACCGACGGCAAGCGAGGTCATGCCGACGACGGCGGCAACCGAAGGGTCGATACCGGTCGCCGGGGAAACCAACGCCATCACCCCGGCGAATGCCTTGCCGAGCAGCGCGCCGAGGAACAGCGAGGCGAAGAACAGGCCGCCGCGAAAGCCGGAGCCCAGCGAGATGGCCGACGCCGCCAATTTCAGCACGAAGACGCTGGCCACCACGGTCAGCCCATAGTTCATGGCGAATTCGCGGTGCAGCGCGCCATGGCCGCTGGACAGCACCTGCGGCGTGATCAGCCCCAGCAGGCCGACGATGACACCGCCGACGACGGGGCGCAGCGAGGCATCGACCGACAGCCTGTTGAAACCGCGCTCGATCAGCGTCACCAGTTGCATGATGGCGATCGAGGCCGCGCCGCCCAGCAGCCCGAGCAGCAGGAACGGCACATATTGGCTGGCGGTCAGTTGCGGCAGCCCAGAAAGCTCCAACGGAAACGGCACGCCGCCGAACATTTCCGCGGTCAGCGAGGCGGAGATCGCGGCCGTCATGACAGGTGCGACATTGGCGACCGAGTAGATGCCGATGACCAGTTCGAAACCGTAGAAGGCGCCGGTCAGCGGCGCGTCGAACGCGGCGGCGATGGCCCCGGCCGCACCGCAGCCGACAAGGACGCGGACATCGTTGCGGCGCAGCCTGAAGATGCGCGCCAGCCGCGACGCCAGGCCGGAGCCGACCTGCGTGTAGCCGGCTTCCAGGCCGACCGAAGCGCCGAAGCCGCTGGAGATCATCGTCTGGCCGGCGATGATGAAGGTGTCGGTCAGCGACATGCGACCGCCATAGAGCGCGTTGGCCTCGATCGGATCGACCGGGGTGCGGAATTTGCGCAGCCGCAGCCATATCACCGTCAACCCAAGCAGGGCGCCGCCGATCGCCGGGATCAGAGCCTGCATGGGATTGGCGAGCGAGAACATGCCGGAAAGCCGGCCGCCGGGCTGAACGCCGAACAACAGCCCGTGTAGATCCTGCACGATCTGGCTCATCGCCGTGACCAGTATGCCCGCCATGACGCCGACGACGCCCGCCAGCATGACCACGGCGATGCCGCGCGCCTCGAGCAGCGGAATTGATCGCAGAAGCACCGCGCGCAGCCGGCGGGCATAGACTTGTGGCTGGTTTCTGGAAAGCACTCGGGCGGCTCGCCGATATCAAAGGGCAGACCTGCCTGATACGCCGGGTGGCACGGCATGACAACCACAATGGCGACATCAAAGGCGCCATTATGGCCGTGAAACCGGCTGACGAGGTCTTCCCGCTATAATCGGGAGGCAATCGGTTCTGTCGTCAGTCCGGTATGGTCAGCGCCCCGCAATCATCGTCGGCGATGAATGTCGCCAGCAATTCGGCGGGCTCGGTGGTGCTGGCATTCTCGGCGAAGAGATGGACGGTGCCAGGCGGCTCGAACCATGTCTGCCCCGCGCTGTAGGTACCGGCGGGACTCCCTTGTAGCTGTGAGCGCAACGTGCCCTTCAGGACGAAGGCGCTTACCGAGCCCGGATGCCGGTGGCGAGGCGTGAAACCGTTTGGCGGAAACGCCACGATCGCGGTGGTGATCGACTTGCCCGGCACGTTGGGCAGTCTCTCGCAGGAGATCGGCGTCACGACCGTCTTCGGCCGTGCCCGGGCGGTGTCGTCCGCATCGGCGTTTGCCATATGTATGTGCGTTTCCATGCCGTCAGGCACGACGCCTGTGAAACCCGGGCCGGCCCACTTTGCCGCAAGCGCGAACAGGACCGCTACGGCGCTGATGGCGATAAGAGATTGGCCGGTGCGCAAGCGACCTTGATTGCCGATCATATCGATGTCTCCGAATTCAGGCAGGCAAACGGAAGTCCGGGCGCCAGCCGAGTTCATCGACCGCTTTCTGCGTCGAGACCGCCGGGTTGGGTTCCGCCACGTTGAAGGCGCCCGGCGCACCCTTGTCGAGCGCGAGCAGCGCGGCATAGGCGGCGGCATCGACATGCACCGGCGATGCGCCGGCGGCCGTATCGGTTCCTGTTCCCGGCCCATAGAGCTGGCCATATCGCAGCACGACGCCGGCGAATGGCGCGTTGAGAACGGCTTTTTCCAGGGCAATGACGCCACCGACGCTGATGCCGCGATTGCCGCTCGCGCCGCCATCCAACGGGTCGGCTTCGTCATGCGGTTCCGGGCCTGGTGCATAGGCCCAGGCGATGCTTTGCGCCACCATGCGCCGGACACCGGACGCGACGGCGGCCGCGACCAGATTGCGCGTGCCTTCGTCGCGGATGCGGGCATTGCGCACGACCGCCTCGCCCATCCGGCTCGGATCCAGCCCTGGCGGCAGGTCGGTCAGTTGATGGACGACGATATCAGGCTTGGCGGCGAGCATCGCGCGCGAGAGCGCCTCGGCATCGAAGACGTCCACGACGACCGGCCCGACTCCGAGGGCGCGCAATATCGCGGCCTTGTCCGCGTTGCGCGTCGTGCCCGTCACCTGATGGCCGGCGGCCAGAAGTTGCGGGATCAGTCGCTGGCCGATGGCGCCGGAGGCGCCGGCAAGAAAGATCCGATGACCCATCGTCAGGGACTCCTTAATGTCCTAATATCAGTGCACGAACAACATATAAGAGCTCTTACATTATGCGCAAGCCGAATCCGCACGCATCGATACCCGCCCCCGGCGAAGGCAAACGCGGCGAGGAAGGCTATCTCGGCTATCTCCTGCGCCAGGCCGCCGGCGCGCATCGGCTCAGGATGGACAGGGCACTGGGCGATCTCGGCGTGACGCAGCCGCAATTTGCCACGCTGACCATGCTTGCGGCCTATCCTGGCCTCTCCAATGCCGATCTGGCCCGGATGGCGCTGCTCACCCCGCAAACGCTCAGCGTCATCGTCGCCAATCTCGAACGGGCCGGCTCGCTGGTGCGCAAGCCGCATGCCGTGCATGGCCGCATCCAGCACATCGATCTCAGCGACAGCGGTCGCGCACTGCTGCACGCCTGCCGTCTGCGCGTGCAGGCGATCGAGAGCGAGCTGACGCAGGGGCTGTCGGAAGCGGAAGAACGCGCCGTCAGGCGCTGGCTGGTCGGCGTCGCCACAGCCGCCACAGCCAAGTCCTGATTGCCCCCGGTTGCTGTCCAGCCGAGAGCGGTCGATCAGGTCGGCATGGGCTCACCGGCTTCATACAGCACGAGATTGCGCTCGCCGATACCAAGCGCCGGCCAGCTCGCGCGCCACTCGGCGATGTGCGGCGAGCGGAAATGCGCATCGAGCGCCGCCCTGTCGCGCCACACCTCGGTGACCCGGATCAGCCCCGCATCGAGCACGTCGCGCGCATAGGAATATTCCAGGCAGCCATCCTCGGCGCGGCTGCCCGAGATCATGCGCTCCATCACCGGCCTTGCTTCCTCCAGCTTTCCGGCAGGCAAACGGATCGTGCCGATGATCAGAAGCATGGGTCTTCCTTCTTGCGGGATCGTCGATCTAGCCACTCTCCCACCCTCGCGCAAGCTTGGCCAACTACCCTCGCCGGGCTGTCCCATGCGCGGCAGCCTATGGTTCGAGGACTTACATGGCGATCAGCGAAAGCATCCAGCCCGGCGCGGTGGCCAAGAATGGCCGCGACATCTTCTTCGCGCTCGGCATCGTCATCATCCTGGCCGTGCTGTTCCTGCCGATCCCGGCCTTCCTCATCGACATCGGCCTCGCCTTCTCGATCGCGCTTTCGGTGCTGATCCTGATGGTGGCGCTGTGGATCCAGCGGCCGCTCGATTTCTCCTCGTTCCCGACCGTGCTGCTCATCGCCACGATGCTGCGGCTATCCCTCAACATCGCCACCACGCGCATGATCCTGTCGCATGGCAATGAGGGCACGCACGCCGCAGGCTATGTCATCGCCGGTTTCTCCAAGCTGGTGATGGCCAGCGACTTCGTCATCGGCCTCATCGTCTTCATGATCCTGATCGTGGTGAACTTCATCGTCATCACCAAGGGCGCAACGCGTATCGCCGAAGTCGGCGCCCGCTTCACCCTCGACGCCATCCCCGGCAAGCAGATGTCGATCGACGCCGACCTTTCCGCCGGCATGATCGACGACAAGACCGCGCAGTTGCGCCGCCGCGAACTGGAAGAAGAAAGCTCCTTCTTCGGCTCGATGGACGGCGCCTCGAAATTCGTGCGCGGCGACGCCATCGCCGGCCTCATCATCACCGCCATCAACATCGTCGGCGGCATCGCCATTGGCTACATCAGGCACGGCATGGGCATGGGCCAGGCCGCCGACGTGTTCATCAAGCTGTCGGTCGGCGACGGTCTGGTCACCCAGATCCCGGCGCTGATCGTTTCGCTCGCCGCCGGCCTGCTGGTTTCCAAGGGCGGCACCCGCGGCTCGACCAACCAGGCCGTGTTCGGCCAGCTCGGCGCCCATCCGCGTGCGCTTTACGTGGCGGCGGCGCTGCTGGTGCTGCTCGGCCTGATGCCCGGCCTGCCGCTGTTCCCCTTTTTCGCGCTGGCCGGCGGCATGGCCGGCCTCGGCTACATCATCCCGATGCGCGCCAACCGCGTCCTCGCCGAGGCCGAGGCGCTGAAGACGCAGGAAAAGGCGACCAAGGCCGAGGAAGAGAAGAACTCGGTCAAGGCCTCGCTCGCCACCGCCGAGATCGAACTGCTGATCGGCAAGCAGCTGTCGACCCGGCTTCTGGTCTCGCATCAGGAGCTGGTCTTCCGCATGGCCAAGATGCGCAAGAAATTCGCCCAGCAATACGGCTTCGTCGTGCCGGAAGTGCGTGTCGCCGACGATTTCGCCATCCCGCCGAAGAGCTATCAGATCAAGGTGCACGGCACGGTGGTCGCCGAATATTCGATGCGCGTCGGCGAGATCATGGTTCTGCTCGGCAGCCGCGACGTACCCGAAATCCCCGGCGAAGAGATCCGCGAACCGGCCTTCGGCATGCGCGCCTATTCCGTCATGGAAACCTTCGCCGAGGATTTGAAGCGCGAGAACTACACTTTTGCCGACAACATGTCCGTGCTGCTCACCCATCTCTCGGAAGTCATCCGCAACAACCTGCCGCAGCTTCTGTCCTACAAGGACATGAAGGCGCTGCTCGAACGCCAGGACCAGGAATACCGCAAGCTCGCCGACGAAATCTGCACCACGCACATCTCCTATCCCGGCCTGCAGGCGGTGCTGAAGCTGTTGCTAGCCGAGCGCGTCTCGATCCGCAATCTGCATCTGATCATCGAGGCCATCGCCGAGATCGCGCCGCATGTGCGCCGCACCGAGCAGATCGTCGAGCACGTCCGCATCCGCATGGCCCAGCAGATCTGCGGCGATCTTTCGGAAGGCGGCGTGCTCAAGGTGCTGCGCCTCGGCAACCGCTGGGATCTCGCCTTCCATCAAAGCCTCAAGCGCGACGCCAAGGGCGAGGTGCGCGAGTTCGACATCGACCCGCGCCAGCTCGAGGAATTCGGCCAGGACGCCACCAAGGCGATCAAGAAATTCCTCGAGGCCGGCGAGCGCTTCGTTCTGGTCACCGCGCCGGACGCCCGCCCCTATGTGCGCATGATCATCGAGCGGCTGTTCACCACGCTGCCGGTGCTCTCGCATGTCGAAATCGCCAAGGGCGTCGAGATCAGGGTGCTCGGGACCATATCGTGAGCGTTCTTTCGCAGAGCGTCGTCATCGCGGCGTTCCTCGCCTTCTGCCGGATCGGCGCCTGCTTCATGCTGATGCCGGGCCTGTCCAGCGCCCGCGTGCCGGTGCAGGTCAGGCTGTTCGTGGCGGTCGCCGCCACCGGCGGCCTGCTCGCGTTCCTGTGGGACCGCATCATTCCCTTCGTCGATCCGCGCCCGCAGATCCTGGTGCCGATGATCATATCGGAACTGCTGGTCGGTGGGCTGATCGGCGCCATGACCAGGCTCTACATGGAGGCATTGCGCTTCATGGGCTCGGCCATCGCCATGCTGATCGGCTATGGCGGCTCGGGCGGGCCGGCGATCGAGGAATCGGAACCGCAGGCGGCGCTCGCCGCCATCATCTCGTTCTCGGCGCTGTTGATGCTGTTCGTCTTCGACTTCGACCACGAAATCGTCCGCGCTTTGGTGGCGTCCTACACGGTCGCGCCGGTCAACGTCTTCTTCAACCCGCAGGCCGCCCTGGTCGACATCACCGACACCGTGTCGGACACCTTCTTCCTGGTCATCCGCCTCGGCAGCCCGTTCGTCGCCTATGCCATTCTGGTCAATCTGACGATCGGCTTCGTCAACAAGCTGACGCCGCAGATCCCGATCTATTTCATCTCCCAGCCCTTCGTCATCGCCGGCGGCATGATCATCTTCTATTTCGCCATCGGCACCATGCTGTCGCTGTTCGTCGACGGCTTCGTCGACCTGACTTTGGCGAGGTGAGATGAGCACGCGCAAGGACCGCTTGAAGAAACTGGTCAAGGTGCAGGAACAGCTGAAGGCGCTCCACGAGACCCGTCACGCCACTTTCCTGGCCGCGGCTAACGCGGCGGAAGCCGAGGCCAGGGAATTGATCGGCCATTTTGACCAGGACAATTCGCTCTCCGGCCTGTTCCCCGATCTCTATCACCGCCGCATCGCCCAGGCGGTGGTACGCCAGGAGACGAGTCTGGAAAGCGCCAGGCAGGAGGCCGGCCTCATCGCCACGGCAAATGCCCGCACCAACATGGTCGAGCGCGCCTACAAGGACGTGCGCAACCGCGACGAGCGCGAACGCTCCGACCGCGAACGGCTGGACCTGATCGCGCAGAAGCGGAGCGAGGAATAGCTGCGGGAATTTGGTCACCGCCCGTTGCGGACGCACGCCCTGAACGACGGGAACGGCCGCTTTGTGCCGCATCTCGGTCACTTGGTCGGCTATTGCCGGCCTTCAAAAGCAGATATCGCCGCTGAACGCAGGGCCGATCGCATGAGATCGGCCACGGCGGTCTATTTTGCAACGAGCGCTGTCTCACCGGTAGTGAAGCGACGGCCCCATGCCGAGCCCGTAGGAGACCAGATCCTTCAGTCTGAAGCCTGCCCCGCTCACAGGCTTCCACAAAGGATCGAGCGACAGGTAGGACATGCCGTCGCCGAACAGCAATCCCAGGAACACCTCAGCCACAATATGGCCGCCCACCGGTCCAAGCTGCGGCGTGGAACGTGTGCCGCCTCCTGTAATCGGGATAGCCATGTTGGTCTTGTTTGTTGCCGCTTCGGCAAGGACATAGGTCCAAAGTGGGCAGTTGTCGGCGAAGGCCTTGCCGTCGCCACCCTTGGCTGTGACGGCATCGATGATCGGGCCTACGACATCACCATCCTCGGGAGCATCCACAGCCTTGCCGATTATGATGTCCGCATCGGCCAGGGGCTCGATGGCCATGGCACGTGCGACGCTCTGGCCGGACGGCAGGCCGAGAAGCCAGCCCCTCAAGAGATTGCGCTCGCCGAGGGAGGCCGGCGGGTCGCCCGCCACGGCTTTCGGCAGATCGTGCAGGAAACCGACGAGGGATGTATCGATCCTGTAGGCAAATTGCAGCCGACGCACATTGGCAGGATCTCCAGTCTCGGGATCCGATCCACCTGCGCGCTTGTCAATGTCGATAAATCGACCCCAGTCCAGAGCGCGACCCGGCTTCATCGTCTGGAAGCCGGTAAGCGCCTCCTCATGCGGCTTGCCGGCGCGTGGGAAGATCGGCAGCAGCTTGTCGTCGTTCAGCCGATAACCGGGCCTTACCATCGAATGGCCAAGTCTGTAGGCGGCGACCGAAAACTCTACTGGCATGAACGGCAAGTTGCGCCAGTGGAAGTACCGCAATCGCTTTTGATCGAAGCGGCCGTCCGTCTTAAGTGCGTCTAGGATCGGTTGCGAAACGATCCTGGAGAGGAAGTCATTCACGACAACATACTGGTAGTGGAAGCGGACGAGCTGCTGGACCGCTTCAAAACCCAGGCCCGGATTGTCATCGACCATCCGGTTGTGCACGTTGAGCATCAGCCCTTGCAGCTGCGACACCAGACTGTTTTCATCGTTGCGGGGGTCGCCGATGATTGCTCGTCCGGCGAAGCGCGGCAGATCGTGGCCGGGCTGGCCACCGGCCCCTGTCATTGCATCGCCGTGGCGGAAGCGGCCTTCCTTCGTATACATGTAAGGCTGGTCGGCTGGACCCCGGCCATAGACATTATCCAGATTAAAGCTCGGCGTGCGGAAATCCACGAGCCCATCGGGATCCAGCGATTTACGCAAGGTGCTGACGGGATCGAATGTGATGTCGTGATCAACGAACTGGCCAAAATAGGTATAGAGGGCAGGAATCCCGCTTTCCTCGGCATCGAGCCCATCTTTCGGCTCGTCAATGTCAGCAGACATGGCGGCGCCGAGCGCCTTGAGGTTGCGTCGGTTGTCCTGGTCGTTTGCCCCGAACGTTGCGGGTGCCAGATTTCGGAACATGCGACCGAAGCGGCCTTCGAACAACGGCGATCGTGTCGCATCAATGCCACGGGGCGGGGTGCCATGCGCTGCCATTTTTGATCTCCTGTGTTGTCGAATTTCTTGATCCGAGGATGGGCTTGTGTCGAAGAAGCCAATTCGCCCTTCCGAGTGGGCCGCGAGGCACAGACCGGCCCCATCCGGTATGGCCCCGCGGCGCCGCTCCCGGGAGGAAACCCAGAATGGCCTTGTGTCGAAGAAGCCGCTTCGCCCTTCCCAGTGGGCCGCGAGGCACAGACCGGCCCCATCCGGTCATGGCCCCGCGGCGCCGCTCCCGGGAGGAAAATGAATTGGCGCCGATCTTCCATCGTCTCGATGGGTCCGGTTCGGGTCGTTCAGCTCCGGGGCAGTCGAGATGACGCCTCGGAAACAACCATTAGACCAGCTAGCGTGAAATCAGCGTGAGATGACGGCCATCTTTAGCTCCGTGTCTTTGCCGAGCTTGGGTCGCCTCGCACGCAACGTTTTGTTGACCCGATCAAGATCGTAGGGCGAAAGTGGCAGACAATAGGGAAAGGGTTTCTTCAACAGCGAGGATTGTGGATTGACCGCCGCAAACGCGTTTGAACTGGCAGCGCGATTTTGTTCACGGCCGCAAGATCTAGCGCCTGAACAGGCTGCAATGGCACGCGGGTTGCTCGGTGCGCTCGGCTACCTTGACTCTGGTGATACAGATCCCGGCTTGATAGCGACAAATAACCGCCAAGGACTACTCTCAGCTGCGGCAAACTTTGGCAATCTGTTCCGCTTGCACGCCCGCTACGCACCGGGGCTGCACTTCTTTGGTGCGCAGGTACACCGCAGTTGGGGAGATTCGGCCTCACCCGCTTCTGCCAGCTTCAGTGGTGTCGGCCTCACCCTGGGGCGCGCATTCGAGGCCTGCATCGGCGAGGGCATCGAATATCATAGCGAATGGCAAGTGCCGCACGGGACGATGAACCGCACGATGGTAGATGGTGTAGGCCATTGGCAGGACGTTCGGCTGGCTGAACACCTCGATGATTTCCGGGTGCAGTCCGGTTTCGGTGAAAGTGACCGATGGGTGCCCGTGCGCCGGCTGGACGACGGTCGGCAGGGCTATTTGCCCGAGACACTTTTCATTCGCAGCGCCAACCGGAGCGCCTGGGTGACCAGTTGCGGATGCGCCGCAGGGATAACCCACGAGGCTGCCCTGACCTCGGCGCTGCTGGAAGCAATCGAGCGAGATGCGGCTGCCGCCTGGTGGCGCAGCAGGCGCGGCGGCCGGTTGATCGGACTGGAAGCGCTTGCCGGCGCGGGCGTGCTCGATCTGCTTGCGCGGATAAGGCAGGAGAAGCTCGGCAGATGCACCCAGTTTCTCGACATATCGGGTGAGTTTCCCGCGCCTGTAATCGCGGCGCTATCCTTCGACGCGGATGGTCGCGGTCTGGTAGTCGGGCTGGCTTGCAGGCTGGACGCGGGCAACGCCCTGAGGGCGGCGCTGCTGGAAATGTGCCAGATGGAATTGGCTCTCGATGTGGCGGCAATGAAACGCGCAGAACAGGGAGTTGAGAGGCTCGACGAGCTCGACAGCCGGCAGGAGGAGCGCCCCGAGACCCCTGGCGCAATCGACACGGACCTCATCTCACACCTGTCCAGTAGCCTGCTGATGCACAAAAATGCCGAAAAGGGCTTGAATTTCGTATCCTTGGTTGGCGAAATGCTTAAAAAGCAATACCGCATATACGCAGCAGATCTGACCACGCCGATGTTTGACATTCCCGTCGCCAAAGTCTTCGTCCCAGGGCTGCAACCTCTTGCGTCGCCGTTCCAGTCGCGTCGGCTTCGTTCCCTCATTGACCAGGCCGGCCCGAGCGGCCGCGCCGATCTTATGTAGACGGAGGCAGTTGCGGGACAACGATGATCGGGCACAACTCCCCAACGAGGACTGCGCCGCTGATCCGTGTCACGACGCTTGACAAGGTAGCGCTGAGCCAATCTGGGCGAGACATCGCCGTGAGAAACCGCAAATCGCGTGCCGTCCTTGCTTATCTTGCACTCAGCCCTCATGGTTTTGAAACCCGCGAGCGCATCTGCGGTTTGCTCTGGAGTGAATCGGACGAGGCACGAGCGAGGGCCTCGCTCAGGCAAACCGTAGTCGATCTCAAGACCTGCCTGGCTGAAGTCGAAGGGGTCTTCCTCGGAGACCGGCTCAACGTGACGCTGAAGCAGTCGCTCGTCACAGTGGATGTGAGTGAGATCAGGCACGATCTGAAAGCTGGAAGGATTCCGCCCGTCCTTCTGGAGAGGCAGCGTGTCGCCGAAAGCTTTCTCAATGGCCTGGACGACATCGACCCCTCGTTTCGGAATTGGGTCCTCGTCCAGCGGCAATGCCTTCAGGATGAATTTATCTCGTGTCTGGAAGCGATGGCCAAGGCTGCGGCAGACTGGCCAGCGCTAAAGCGAGCCGGACAAGCCCTGCTCAATCTCGATCCGACCAACGAGATCGGGTGCCGCGCAGTCATGGAAGCGTCGGCTCGGATGGGCGACCAAGCAACGGCCTTGAGGGCCTATAAGGGGCTTTGGGACCTGCTTGAAACAGAGTTCGACAGCGAACCTTCAGCCGCCACGCAGGCACTGGTCAGTGACATCAAGCTTGGTACGATCGGGGCCACGGACAGGGGGGCGGTGACCGCAATCGCCGCCGAGGCGTTCGGGTCCCAGGCGCAACGGCTGCAAGAGCCCGCCGCCGGCGTGCTGCTGTTCGTGCGGGAGTTCGAATTGGTGAGCGGTTCCGTCCGCGCGCGGAACGCCGTGCAAATCTTCCGCAGTGAACTGGTCGCGTCCCTGGTGCGATTCCGCGACTGGGCGGTAATGGAATGGGAAGGGCATCCCCCCCGCTTCACCGAGAATGCCTATTGCATCGAGGCGACCGGATTTATCGACGGGCCGACATTGCGTCTCAGCATGACGCTTAAGCAGCTTGCATCGGGGCGCTACATCTGGAGTGAGCAGTTTGTCATCGAAAACAGCCAGTGGTACCAGACCCAGCAGAGGCTCATCCGCCGCATCGCCGTCGCGCTGGGAGTCAGCATGTCGTCCGAACGGCTGGTTCAGATCGCCAGCATCCCGGACCTGTCGCTGGAGCAGTTCGACCGCTGGCTGAGGGCGCAGGAGCTGATCTTTCAATGGCGCCCGGAGTCAGAGGAGAGGGCCGAGGCTCTGTTCAGATCAATCATCGCAGAGTCACCACGGTTCGCTGCCGCCTACGCCGGGTTGGCCGGCATCATCAATTCACGGCATTTGATCTTCCCCGGCATCGGCCGGCGACGCGAACGCCACGCCGAAGCGCTGACGTTTGCCAAGCAGGCGACCCAGATCGATCCGATCGATTCCCGAAGCCAACTGCATCTGGCGTGGTCCTACGCCATGAACGGCATCCCGCAGCAGGCAGCCATCAGCTTCCTTCTGGCCTGCGAACTCAATGGCAACGACCCCTGGACCTTGGTCTCCGCGTCTCTCGGGCTTGCCTATTGCGATGATCGCGAGAACGCGCGGCGTATTGCCACTCTGGCGCTGCAGACCGGACTCGGCGTTTCACGCCTGCAATGGAGCTATCAGGCGGGCGTGCGGTTCCTGCTTGGCGACTATGCCGGTTGCGTCGAAGCGGCCGAGCGCGCCGCCGATAGTGTGTCGTACATCGGCGGCTGGAAGGCTGCGGCGCTCGCCTTGCTCGGCAACGAGAAAGCGGCGCATGAAGAGGCCGACCGATTTTTAGCGCAGCTGAAGACGACGTGGTTTGGAAATGAGTCACCGGAGCCGGGCAACGTCGGCACATGGCTCATGGACAGCTTTCCGATCTACAGTCCAGATGCCCTCGAGGCACTGCGCCAAGGGCTGGCCGGGGCCGGCATTGTCGTCAGCCATATGCCTTTGCCAGAGCCCGTTCTATCGGCAGCCCCGAATGGTGTAGTCCGCAATGCGTGAGTAGAAGAAACTGTCGCGGTTGAACGGCACCTTTTCGAGAATGGCATCGAAATAGAATTCCGGAATGCCATAGTCGGCCATGCCACCTTGTTCGGCCTGGAGCTTCTTTTGCGATTGCGTCACTTGGTTGTTGGGCGGTAACCGCAGGAAGAAGACGTGGTCGTATCCCTGCACGATCTGGATTTCCTTGTAGCGGTCCGGCACGACGACGAGTCCATCGAGTTGCGCCTTGAACTCGGCCAAGTCGCGCGGACGCGTGCTGGGATCCTGTGCCCATTGCACCACCTTGCGGCCGGTCGCCTCGAAGTTAAGGGTTTGGATCGGTTCGGGAAAGGCGTCCAGATTGTCGACGGGGTCAGCCATGGTTAAGCTCCAGGAGTTGTAGGCGGGGTGATAAACCGGGGCCAGGCGTCGCCCAGATTGAGCGCGCTGGCGACGAAAAGGATCAGGTCGGCCATTGTTCGCGGGATGCCGGTGGGAAACAGTCTGGCGACGAGGTCTTGCGTAATTGGGTCGTCTTCGATCATGGCGCGCGAGGCCGCGAACCTTGCCATGAAGACATCCCCTACAATCACCGATCCGATGGTACCGAAACACAGCCCGTCCTGTTCGATCGCGGCCTCCAACAACAGCCAGAACAGCAACGGTGGATTTTCTGCCAGCTCAGTCGCCTCGGCCGCGGTGAAGGCAACGGTCGAACCTTGAAGCCAGGATCGAATAGCCTGGTCACGCTTCCCGGCATCACCGAGTAACGGCGCGGTCGCGAGAGCGGCCTGAGGCAATTGTTCGATCAAGGCATCGAGCCTGAGCAGGCCACCAATGGTTCCTCGGACCAAATCGCTGAACAGAAGTCCCGACGCATTCGGATCGGGTAGTGCAGCCCTGTCTGCCTCGCTCAACAGACCCGCCGTGGCGGGGTCAAGTGGCTTTGAATCGGGGCCGACGCACAGGATCGGCATGCTGTAGGCACTCAGCAGCACTTCGTTGACCGTTGGTCCGATACGCCGACTGAACTGCGGCGTCGAGCCGGCGATCTGGAAGAAATGCGACCAATCGGCGATCCAGTGTTCGGAGACCGGGAATCTATGCGGGCGTGATGAGGAGCGGTTGAGCAACACGTTTTCCAGCCCTTCGCCTTCCGGATGCTGGTCATTGAAGACATAGGAAAGCCTGACCATGGAATGGCCCAAGCGGTATGCCGCGTGGGAAAACTCAATCGGGACACCTTGCGGCATGTCGACCAGTGGTCTGAACCCGTTCGCGTTGTAGAGGTCCCATATCGGCTTGGCGATGAGGCGCGGCAGCAAATCATTTTGCAGCACATTCCGGTAGATCGCCGTCGTGACGCGGCGTGTCCGGTCGAAAAGATACGCACCTGCCGGCAGTTCGACGTCTTTCTTGGGTATTCCGCTGCTGCTCAGCGCACCGGCCACGGCATTGTGCAGATGCAGGAAAAGCGCCGTCATTTGCGCAATGTTGGCGTTGTCGTCGCTACGCTGGTCTGCGACCAAGACATCCGTCCGACCACTTTCGAATCCATCGCTCAGATCGGCTTGCTGAAAGCGTGGCAAGTCGCGTATGGCAAAGGGACAGGCGCCTGCGGGCATCGCCATGGCGTTCGGTGACGGCGGTGCCATTGGCCCGGTACGCATGAGCGACCTGACAACTTCACCCGGCTTGGCCACTACATACAAACCAGGGTCCGAGAACGGTCCGCCGCCGTAAAGCACGTCGAGCAGGAGCGCCTCCTCGCGTTCGTTGCGGCGCTCTGCCTCGTGGGCCGCCAACAAGGGACTGAGAGAGGAATTGCGGATAATGTCGTGTGCGGCGAACTGGGCAAGATAGGTGTATCCTGCCGGAATCCGCTCGTTGGTTTTATTGCCACCTCCGGCGGATGCCGCACTCATCCTGCGCAGCAGCTTGGCAAACAGGCACTGAGTGGCCCAAGGCGTCTCCAGGCCATGATAGAGCTTGGCTTCGTCCGCGCCGGCAACATTGCCAAAGTTGCGAAACTGCACCTGACGCGGATCGACAATGCCGGCGATGCCTTGAACACCGCCCGACACGGCCAGCCCGGCGGTAGTCGTGCCGCGATGAGCGTTCATTCCGGTTCTCCCCGTCCCTTGGACCGTATTCCATACGTGTCGTGAAACCAGCGTGAAATGCTACTAATTTCGCGGCGCGCCAGGAAAGTTGACGGCTCAAAATCTGCCGGTCAGCAATGCGCCGCATGGTCGCCGTCCGCCGATCCCCGCCAAGCCTGGAAGCTGCCGTACTGTATCTTTGAGTGGCGACATAACAAAGTGCTTCGTGCCCGCTGGTGACCTTGGCCTCAAATCCAAGCTTCGCTAGAGTTCACAACATGCTGAACGCCATTCACCACGTCGCGCTCATCTGCACCGACTACGACCGGTCGCGATGGTTCTATGTCGAACTCCTCGGCCTCGATCTGATCCGGGAGGTCTATCGGGAGGAGCGACAGTCATGGAAGGCCGATCTGCGGATCGGGTCCGTCCAGCTGGAATTGTTCTCCTTCCCCGCCCCAGCGACGAGGCCGTCCTATCCAGAGGCGACAGGCCTGAGGCATCTGGCATTTGCCGTGGCCAATCTTGATCCCGTGATCATGCGCCTGGAAGCCGCCGGCGTCGCCGTTGAGCCAATCCGCATCGACCCATATACAGATCAACGGTTTACCTTCTTCAACGACCCAGATGGATTGCCGCTGGAACTCTACGAAGTCCCATAGGAACGGTACGCTTTCGCGACCATGCTGGTTGCGGCTGAATGGCTGGTTCCGGACGCAAGCGGGGCCGTCATTTCCAGCTGGCGGACGCGGCCTGCCCGCGCCGTTGCATTGGCGCCGCCTCGGGTCGAAAATGCCCTCATGGAAGCAGTCCGATTTCCCAAACTCATGACACCACGGCTCGTGCTTCGGGCGCCCAGCGAACGGGATATCCCGGCATGGTTTGCGCGCGCGACGGATGTCGAATCCGCCTCCCTTGCCGGTGATCACATTCCCAGCGACATAGGAGCGGGCGAGCGATGGTTGGCCCGCTCGCGTCAGCGGTTCGCCGACGGTAGGGCGATCCAGTGGTCCATAGACCAGGCGGGAGTATCGGACGCGATCGGGACGATAACCCTGTCCTTCGGCACAACCGACGCCAAGGCAGCCGCATTGGGATTTGTGCTGGCGCGCGCGCATTGGGGGCACGGAATGGGCAGCGAGGCGGCGCGCGAAGTCCTGCGCTACGCCTTTGAAACCCTGGCGCTTGAACAGGTGACGGCCGAGGCAGCGGCGCGCAATTTCGCGTCGCTGCGTATATTGGCGAAGCTCGGCTTCAAGCACATCGAGAGCTTCATCGATGTGTCCGACGGCGAGCGCTGCGAGCGCTTCGCGCTCGACGCCGACATTGGATCGTCACTGTTGACGAGCAATGCGACGCCAGGCTGCTAGGTCCGTGCTTGCCCAAGTCAATTGCAGGTATCCGCGGCCTTAAGCGCTTCGGCGCGGGAAGGTTCCCGCAAATCCGCGATCCGGCGAACAGCAGCGTAGAAGCTTGGATAATCGCCGGAACACAAATCGAACAGATGAAGGAACGCTGGAACCTGTTCACCGTAGACGGCAGTCGCGGCGAGCTTTGCATTGTTGATCGGGGCATCGAACCAGGCATCGTATCCCCGGTATCCGGCCCAGCTTTTGTCGCGCATCTGCCGATAGCGCACCCGCAGCCTGTCGATCGTGGCGGCCTTGGCAATCGCCATCTGCTCACGGGCGCGGGGACTTCCATAGACCTGCCGCAACTCATCGCGCGTTTTCGCTATCAGTCCGAGAAAATCCGCCCGGCGGTTGCGATCGGCTTCGTAGCGGCGCAATCCGGCGCGATTGCCGGTAGCTCGGAGCCATCTCCTCACACCGCTGGTTTCGACGGCGACCGCGAAAGCCTCGTTGAACGCGGAGTCGTTGTTCACATAGATCTTCTGATGCGCCAGCTCATGAAAGATAAGGCTGGCGATGTAGGTGTCGTCCTGACGCAGCATGGTGCTGAGCAGCGGGTCGCTGAACCAGCCCAGCGTGGAGTAGGCGGTGACGCCTGACACATAAACGTCCAGTCCTTGCCGCTGCAGTTCGGCGACGCTTTCAGCCGCTGATTTCCGGGAAAAGTAACCCCGGTACGGAACGCAACCGAAGACCGGAAAGCACCAGGTTATCGGCGTAAGCGAGAATTGCGGCGCGGCAAAAACGGCAAGGGTCACATCGGCCCGACCGATGTCGACATAGCTGCGATAGCTGCTGTTGTCGGGCAGCGCCAGTTCTTCCGTGGCAAAGCGGCGTATGGCGCTGGCCGACGTCAATTTTGCGCGCAATGCCTCGGGCGTCGAGGGATCGCGGATAAGCCTTCCGACATTTTTCCGCGCGGCCATGATCTGCACGTGGCCCTCCACAGACTGCGCGTAGTAGGAAATGCTGGTGCACCCGGCCAGGCCGGACGCCACAATCACGGCGGCAAGCATTCGAAGAACGCGCTTCACTGTTTGCCCACCGCTTGCCCGTCTCCCATCCAGCGAATGTCTCGCCCCCCGTTCTCAAACAGGCACGCCAATTCCCGTCAAGACCTGTAGAGGCAGCGGAGCGACTTTCGACGTTGGCAGGGCACTCCGGCCATCCGCCTACCGCCGCAGGCAAGGTCGGCGAGAACCCGAAGCAGCCGCTCAATCCCCACAGTCCGCCCTCCTCCCCCTCGCGCAAGCCTGCCACAAGCTTGTTGAGGCATGGTCTGGCTAAGGAAACCCGGTAAAAGGCGGACTTTCTTGGCGATTTCTCCACCCAGCGACATCGTTATGGATGTCGCCCGAGCTGCCGATCCGATGGATATCGAGGCTGCCCGCGCCGCGCTGACCAAGCGCGCGGGCGCCGCTGCCGGTGCCTTTTCGGTCGACACCCCCGGTTCGCTAGATACCGCGGCGTCTGTCGATGCCGGCTCGATCCTGTCGCGCGCCACGGCCGACAAGGCGGCGGCGACAGCCGATCCGGCCAAAAAATTCAAGAAGTTCGAGGCGATGGTCTTGCAGACCTTCATCCAGAACATGCTGCCCAAGGACACAGAGGGCGTCTATGGCACGGGTCTGGCCGGCGACATGTGGAAGTCGCAGCTCGCCGAGCGCGTCGCCGACGTCATGGCCGAGCGCGGCGGCATCGGCATCGCCAAGTCGCTGCTTGCCGACCACTATATGGACGGCAAGCGCAAGGTGCCGATCGGCCCGGTGTCAAACGGACCGGAAAAGACCGAGATCGATCAGCAGACCCGTCTGTCCACCTCGCTCGTCCAGGAATTGCAGCGCAAGGCCGCCAGATCGATGACCGGCGACGAGACAACCATAAAAACAGACATCAAGATCTAGACTGGGAAACACCATGGCCGATTCTTCCGAATTCACTGCCAACCTGCCGGCCCGCACGACTGCGTCGGAGGCTCCGATCCCGTTCGCGCGGCCCGGAAACCTTGCCGCCATCATCGGCCGCATCGAGGAGGTGGTCGAGGAAGAGACTGCCGGCATCCGCAGCGATACCGGCTATGATCTCAAGGCGTCGAACGCCCGCAAGAGCCGCTATCTCTATGAGCTGACCCGCGCCATGAAGGGCGGCAGCGAAGCCGAGTTCCTCGAACAGCACCGCGAGGGCCTGACCCGGCTGCGCCAGAAACTGGCGAAGAACGAGGCGGCGATCCTGGCGCATCTGAGCGCCGTCAACGAGGTCGCCAGCCTGCTGCGCAGCGCCATCCAGCGCGCCGAAACCGACGGCACCTACTCCGCCGGCGAGTTCGGCCGGATGAAAGGCTAGAGCATGATCCCGAAAAATGGATGCCGGTTTTTGGAAAAGATCATGCTCAAACAAAGAGATAGAGCACCATCCCGATTGAATTGGGATGGAACAGGCTCGAGAGCGCGATGATGTCGGGCTCTGAATGATCAAGATCATCGCCATCGCGGTCTGGGTCTGCGCCGCCACGCTCGGCGCCGTCTTCTATTCGTTCCAGGCAGCCGGTGAACGCGGCGTCGGCGAGAAACCCAAGCCGATGCTGGGCGGGCTGGACTACGTCAAGACCGACGTCATTTCGGTGCCGCTGATCCGCGATTCCAAGATCGGCGGCTATTTCCTGGCCAAGCTCGTCTACACCGTCGAACCGGAGCAGATAAAGAAACTGTCGATTCCGGCCGAAGCGCTCATCACCGACCAGGTCTACAGCTACCTCTACGCCAATCCCCAGATCGACTTCACCAAAAAGGCGACGATCGATCTCGATTCCTTTCGCGCCGCCATCCGCGACACCGTCAACACCCGCGTCGGCACGAACCTGGTGCATGAGGTTCTGATCGATCAGGTCAATTTCCTGAGCAAGGACGAGATCCGCGACAACTGGCTACGCCGTCGGCAGGATTCCGACACCGCGGCTGCCGGGACCGCGAAGCCTGCCGAAGCGGAAGCGCCGCCGGCCCACTGACCACTGGTGCCCGACAGGCTATTGATGCGGCGACAGGAACCAGTCTCCAGGATTTGCGTTGACGTAAACGTCAACCAGAAGCTATATGCGGCAGCGACCGTGATCGCCAGAGATGCCGCATGGGCTTCGGCCGGACCGAAATGCCCTGCGCGACAGGTACAACCAGACAGGGAGAACAGCGTGAGCGTTCAGGAGATTGCCGAGAAGATCAAGTCGCGCGTGGCCAGCAGCGGGTTTGATCGTTCCGTGAAGTTCGACACCGGCGGCGACGGCGTCATCGTCATCGACGGCGCAACCGTCTCGAACACCGATGCCCCCACCGACTGCACCATAAAGCTCTCGCTCGACGATCTCGATTCGCTGATCGCCGGCGACCTGAACCCGACCATGGCGTTCATGACCGGCAAGATCAAAGTCGAAGGCGACATGACGGTGGCCATGGCGCTCAGCCAGTTGATCGGCTGAGCACGCACGATTACCCGATGGGTCAATGAATCAAAACGCCGCCTTTTCAGGCGGCGTTTGTTAGAGGAATAGCGGGGTCGATGCCTCATGCGGCCAGTGGCGGCGCCTGGGCCTTCAGCTTGCGGCCGCAAGCCTTCAGCGTGCCGTGCACGCCGTCGAGCGCGCCGTCCACCAGTTCCAGCGCCAGCAGGCGATGCCGCTCATAGGGGCCTGGCATCGCCAGCCGGCCCGTCTTGTCGGCCGAGAAGCCGAAGCGTCCGTAGTAGGGCGCATCGCCGACCAGCAGGATCGCCGCGTGGCCGAGACGCGCCGCCTCGGCCACGGCGTGGCGCATCAGCGCCGAGCCAATGCCGGCATTCTTGAGCGACGGATCGACGGCGAGCGGGCCAAGCAGCAATGCCGCCGGGCCGCCCTCACCCAGCCTGACGTCCCACAGCCGCACCGTGCCGGCGACGCCGCCCGAGGCATCGCGCGCGACGAAAGCCAGGCCTTCCGAAGGCCGGCGGCCCCGCCGCAGCTTCTCCGACGATTTTTTCCGCCGCATCGGCCCCATGGCACGATCGAGCAAGGCTTCGCGTGCCGCGACGTCGGCGACGGTTTCGGCGACCATCGAGAAGGCCGGCGCATGAGCTACGATTTCAACTGACATTTCCATTTCCGCAATCCCTGGCGAGCGGAGATCTGTTCCACAAGCGAGCCCGGGCGGGCGGCAAGCGCCCGTCCGGGATGATCTGATCAGTTCTTTCGAACCGTCAGATCACGTAGGATCGGAGAGGCTCGAAGCCGTTGAAGGCGACCGCCGAGTAGGTGGTCGTGTAGGCGCCGGTGCCTTCGATCAGCACCTCGTCGCCGATCGTCAGCGACAGAGGCAGCGGATACGGCGTCTTCTCGTACATCACGTCGGCCGAATCGCAGGTCGGGCCGGCGAGCACGCAAGGCGCGGTCTCCGAGCCATCGTGGCGGGTGACGAGGGGATAGCGGATCGCCTCGTCCATCGTCTCGGCCAGACCGCCGAACTTGCCGATGTCGAGGAACACCCAGCGCACATTGTCATTGTCGGCCTTCTTCGAGATCAGCACGACTTCCGACTTGATGACGCCGGCATTGCCGACCATGCCGCGGCCCGGCTCGATGATGGTTTCGGGAATGGCATTGCCGAAATGCTTGCGCAGCGCCGAGAAGATCGCCTGGCCATAGGCCTGGGCCGCCGGCACGTCGCGCAAATAGCGCGTCGGGAAACCGCCGCCCATGTTGACCATCTTCAAGACGATGCCTTCCTCGGCGAGCGTGGCGAACACCTTCTTGGCGTCGGCCAGGGCACGGTCCCAGGCGGTCAGGTCGGTCTGCTGCGAGCCGACATGGAACGACACGCCATAGGCGTCGAGGCCGAGGCTCTTGGCATGACGCAGCACGTCGACGGCCATGGCCGGCACGCAGCCGAACTTGCGCGACAGCGGCCATTCGGCGCCTTCGCCGTCGGTCAGCACGCGGCAGAACACGCGCGCGCCGGGAGCGACGCGGGCGATCTTCTCGACCTCCTCGACGCAATCGACCGCGAACAGCTTGATACCGAGCTGGTAGGCGCGTGCGATGTCACGCTCCTTCTTGATGGTGTTGCCGAAGGAGATGCGGTCCGCGGGCGCACCCGCGTCCATCGCCATCTCGACTTCGGCAACGGAAGCGGTGTCGAAGGACGAGCCCATCGCAGCAAGGAGGCGCAGGATTTCCGGCGCTGGGTTTGCTTTCACCGCATAGTAGATCTTGGAGTCGGGCAGCGCCTTCTCGAAGGCGCGAAAATTGTCGCGCACGACATCGAGGTCGACGACGAGGCAAGGGCCGGACGGACGTCGGGTGGCGAGGAAATCGAGGATGCGCTGGGTAGCCATCGGGTTTCTCCAAACACGCCTTTCGGCGCGCACAAGGGTGCGGACGCGGGCTGTCGGCCTCGCGAACACGCGGTGGACAAAGGCGGGACGGAAAATCCATGGAACCAGCCGGTGGAGACCCCGGAACCATGAAACGCCGTCTCGCGGCGATGAACCTCGGCCTTGCCCGGCTTCGGTCCGCTTTGTCTGCCTTGGCTTGGATTGGGAGAACCCCGTTCCGCACTGCCGGCAATGAAGGTGTGCCTCTTCAGTAACCCCGGTCTTTGGACAACCGGCAGAGAACCAGAAAGGCCCGCACCGTCGTTGCTTCAAGGTGTCCTCGGGCTGGCGGTTGGCCGCTAGACCGACTGGAGGGGTTGGCTCCAGTTACCTTACCGATTTCCCTCACCATTCGAGGATCGGCGGACACCCACAGGCACGTGCGACTTTGGGCAAGCGCGATATAGGGGCGAAGGATTTCACAATCAATAAAAATCGTATCGCAGGTTGTAAAATTTCCGGCATCGAACAATGTACATGCAACCGTATCCGGATATCGAACGATGACAGGCACGCACGGCCCCTACAACGCCTTCCTCGATCTTCGCCAGGTGCCCGTGGCTCATGCCGAACTCGGCCCGCTCGCGGGCCTGCGGCTGGCTGTCAAGGACATCTACGACGTCGCCGGCTACCGCACCGGCTGTGGCAATTCCAGGAAATTCGCCGAAGGCAATGCCGCCTCGCGCACGGCGCCGGCCGTGCAGGCGATTCTCGATGCCGGCGCCCGCTTCGTCGGCAAGACGCAGACCGACGAGCTGGCCTTCGCGCTGTTCGGCCAGAACGCGCATCTTCCGTTTCCGGTGAACCCTGCGGCGCCCGACCGCGTCACCGGCGGCTCGTCGTCCGGATCGGCATCGGCGGTGGCGGGCAGGCTGGCCGACATCGCGACCGGTTCCGACACCGGCGGCTCGATCCGCGCGCCGGCAAGTTTTTGCGGCCTGATCGGGCTGCGCACCACACATGGCCGCATTTCACTCGACGGCACCATGAAGCTGGCACCGAGCTTCGACACGTTCGGCTGGTTCGCCGACGACATCGAGACCTATGAGACCGTCGGCAAGCTGCTGCTCGGCCGCGACCCGCACCAGCATTCGCTGGACCGCCCGATATCGCTCACCTGGCTGGACGAGATGGTCGCCCGCCCCGCACTTGCCGGATATGCCGCAATGAAGGCGCTGGTGGGCACGGTTTTCGGTGCTCCGGCGACCTCGACCGAGCACTTCAGCTCTTCCTCTGATGAACTCTACTGGTGCTTTCGCCGGCTGCAGGCCAAGGAAGCCTGGGGCGTGCATGGCGAATGGATCACCAGCGGCGAGCGCGACCTTGGTCCCGGCGTCGAGGAGCGTTTCGGCTTCGGCCGCGCCGTCGATGACCGCACGGCGCAGGCCGAAAAAGTGCGCCGCCTGACCTTTCGTGGCGAGCTGAGCGCCCTGCTCGGCAAGGACGGCTTCCTTGTCCTGCCGACGGTGCCGGGCCCGGCGCCCTATGTCGACTCGACGCCGGAGGAGTTCCAGGCCTATCGCGAGCGCGCCTTGCATCTTCTGTGCCTCGCCGGGCTTTCCGGCTTTCCACAGATCACCTTGCCCATCGGCTCGGTCGCCGGCGCACCGTTCGGGCTTTCGCTGTTAGGCCCTTCCGGCAGCGACATTGCCCTGATACGGCTCGGCCGAAAACTTCTCGACGCAGCACAAAGGGCCTGAACCATGGACACACTGACCCGCATGCGCGCCTTCATCGACGTCGTCGAGGCCGAGGGCTTTTCGGCGGCGGCGCGCAAGATCGGCCGCTCCAAGGCGCTGCTGTCGAAATATGTGCGCGAGCTGGAGGACGAACTCGGCGCGCTGCTGCTGAACCGCACGACGCGCCAATTCTCGATGACCGAGGCCGGCCACACCTATTACCGGCGCGCCTCGGAGATCGTACGCGAGGTCGACAGCCTGGCGGACGCCGTGCGAGAATCCTCCGGCGACGTGCGCGGCAGGATCAAACTGTCGGCGCCGCGCACCTTCGCCGATGCGCCGATCGGCCAATCGCTGATCGACTTTGCCAAGCAGCACCCCGACATCGTGCTCGACATCCAGCTCGACGACCGCTTCGTCGACCTGGTCGAGGAGGGCTTCGATCTCGCCGTGCGCATCTCGCGCCTGGAGAATTCGTCGCTGATCGCGAGACGCCTGGCGCCGTTTTCGGTGAAACTCTGCGCCTCGCCCGAACTGATCGCCAAGCATGGCATGCCGACGCGGCCGCAGGATCTCGGCCACATGCCCTGCATCGTCGACACCAACGGCCGCGGGCTGAACAACTGGGCGTTCAAGGGCGACAACAACGATCAGCTGAGCGTCGCCGTATCAGGCCCGATCGAGGTCAACAGCCCGATGGCGGCGCGGGCCGCGGCCCTGTCGGGACTCGGATTTTGTATCCTCCCGGATTTCATCGCCTCGCCGGATCTCAAGAGCGGCCAGCTGGTGACGGCACTCGACGACCGCATCCTGTCGGGCGGCGGCATCTTCGCCGTCTACCCGCATCGCCGCTATCTGCCGGCCAAGGTCCGTGTTTTCGTCGACTTCCTGGTGCAGTGGTTCAGGACGCGTGAGGTCGCTTGACCTGCCCCAGGTTCCTGTGGCGTGCGTGTCGTGGTCCCAAAACCGCTGCGCACTTTTGGGTGACACGCTCTGAGTTTTGTGCGTGTCATGATCCCAAAACCGCTGCGCACTTTTGGGTGACGCGCACTGGCGGTCCCAATTTCGCCCCCTTTCTGGTAACCTTCGGTTTCTCTCCAAAGCCAAGGGAATCGCGACCGGGAATGCACCTCAAACGGCACGCAATCATACTGGCTTCGGCCCTGGCGGCGACCCTTGCCGCGACGGGACCGGCTTACGTGCATCCGCACGTCTTTGCCGAGGCACGCCTGGACGTGATCCTCTCTCCGGATCACCAAAGTGTGAAAGCGCTGCGTCATCTCTGGCGCTTCGACGACCTGTTTTCGAGTACGGTGATGATGGAGTTCGACAAGAACTCCGACCTGAAGCTTGACGACAAGGAGCTGAAGGAGGTCGCCGACACCGTTCATGCCTCGCTGGCCGAATTCAACTATTTCCAGCTCGTCACGCAGAACGGCAAGGACGTGACGATGGTGCCGCCTCCACATCTGATGGCCAATTTCGACAACGACCAGCTGATCATCCTGTTCGAGTCGGAACCCAAGGAGCCGATCAAGCTGACCGGCACGATCGACATCGGCGTCTACGACCCGACCTTCTACACGGCGATCGACTTCACCGAGGATTCCAACATCACCGTTGCAGGCCTGCCGTCGAATTGCACCAGCAAGGTGATCCGTCCGGATCCGGATGAAGCCATCAAGGAAAACCAGAAGACCCTGACGGATGCCTTCTTCAACGACCCGACAGGCACCGACATGAGCAAGATCTTTGCCACCAAGCTCGAACTGACCTGTCAGCCAGAAGGATGAAGCCGGTGACGAAACCGTCCCTGCGTTTGGCATTCGGCCTGTTGGCCCTCGCCTTTGCCGCAATGCATTTCGCCAATGCCGCGCACGCCCAGTCTTCGCTCGGCATCGGCGTGAATGACGGCATGGCGCCCACCACCGGTCCGTTCGCCCACATCCTGATGTGGATCAACCTGCGCCAGCAGGAATTCTATCGCGCGCTGGCGACAGCCATGAAGGCGATGCGCCAGGACAACAGCAAGCTCTGGGTGCTCATCGGCCTGTCCTTCGCCTATGGCATTTTCCATGCCGCCGGTCCCGGCCACGGCAAGGCGGTGATCTCCTCCTATATGGTGGCCAATGAAGTGGCGCTCAAGCGCGGCATCCTGTTGTCCTTCGTCTCCGCCCTGCTGCAGGGTCTGACGGCGATCGCCGTCATGCTGCTTGCCTATTTCGTCCTGCGCGGCACAACCATCTCGATGACCGACGCGGCCTGGTTCATGGAGATCATGAGCTTTGCCCTCGTCACCCTGTTCGGCGCCTGGCTGCTGTGGCGCAAGCTCGGCCCGTCCATCCTGCGCCTGTTCGGCAGGGCGCCTGCCTACAGTCTCTCGGCGGCGCACGCCGGCCATTCGCATGGGGGTCGCTCGCACGCTGGGCACTCTCACGCGGGTCATTCCCACGCCGGCCATTCGCATGCCGCGCACAGCCTTTCGGCGCATGCCCATTCGCACGCACTGCAGGGGCATGGCGACCATGACCATGACCATTCGCACAGCCATCACGAGCACGCCGCGCATGACCACCATCACGACCATGGCGCGCACGATCACGCGCATCATGACCATGCGCATCACGATCACGCGGTGGGCGAGGTCTGCGAAAACTGCGGCCACTCGCATGCGCCCGATCCAGCGCTGCTGTCGGGCGATCGCTTCGACTGGCGCACCGCCTGGTCGGCGGTGGCGGCCGTCGGCATCCGCCCCTGCTCCGGCGCACTGATCGTGCTGAGCTTCGCGCTGCTCAACGGGCTCTGGATCGGCGGCCTGCTGTCGGTGCTGGCAATGTCGTTAGGCACCGCCATCACCGTCTCGGCGCTGGCAACGCTTGCCGTGACCGCCAAGAATTGGGCGGTGTATTTCGCCGGCGACGGCCGCATGGGCAACCGCATCCACTCGATCGTCGAGATCGGCGGCGCCGCCTTCGTCTTCCTGTTCGGATTGTTGCTGCTGTCGGCCAGCCTGACGGGCAGCGTCTAGGCCCTTCCCCATCTCATCGAAATGGGATGGCAACTCCTACCCAGGAATCTGGCCGCCCAGCTCATCCTCGATGTGGGCGCGGATGATCTCGTCAAAACTCTTCTCGGCGCTGAAGCCGAGCTCCCGTGACCGCTTCGCCTCGAAGCGGGTCGGCCAGCCCTTGACGATCGCCCAGATCGTCTCGTCCGGTACCTCGCGGATCAGCTTTACCACTCTCGGCCCGGCAATACGCTCCAGCGCCTCGATCTGCTCGCCGACGGTGACGGCGACGCCAGGCATCGTCAGATTGCGGCGCGGCCCGACCACGGCACTGTCGATCTCCGCCGCATGGATCAGGAAGTTCACCGCGGAGCGCGGGCTGGCATGGGTGTGCACAACCGAGCGCGGCACCGGCAGGATCGCCTCTTGCCCGCTTAAGGGCTCGCGGATGATGCCGGAGAAGAAGCCGGAGGCCGCTTTGTTCGGCTTGCCGGGCCGCACGCAGATGGTCGGCAGGCGGATGCCGATGCCGTCGAAGAAGCCGCGCCTGGAATAGTCGGCAAGCAGCGCCTCGCTCATCTGCTTCTGCGTGCCATAGGAGGTCAGCGGCGTTGGGTGGAAGTCATCGGGGATGATATCCGGGAACGGCGCGCCGAACACCGCGATCGACGAGGTGAAGACGACGCGCGGCGCAAAATCCGCCAGGCGAATCGCATCGAACAAAGCCCGCGTGCCGTCGAGATTGACGCGGTAGCCGAGGTCGAAATTCGCTTCCGCCTCGCCCGACACGATGCCGGCGAGATGGAAGATGACATCCGGCCGCGACGCGACAAGGCTTTCGGCAGCGCCCGCTTCCGCAAGGTCGCCGGTATGGGTGCTGATGCTGACGCCCTCCATGGCCGGGGCCTGCGGCGGCACGATATCGTGCAGGTCGAGCGCGGCGATCTTTTTGCCGCGCAGCGTGCCGTCCTTGGCCAGCCGGGCGATGAGCTTGCGGCCGACCATGCCCGCGGCGCCAGTGATCAGAATGCGCATGTCAAAATTCCCTTACTTGTCCTGATTTTTGCGCTGGCTGCGCGCGCGCAGCCAGAAGACGAGGAAAAACGCCAGCACGAAGACGATGCCGAATATACCGGCGAGCACGGTTGAGAGACTGCCGAGTGCCAGCATCACGGTTGGCAGGTAGAAGGCGGCAATGCCGAACAGCAGCATGATCCACAGCGCGGCAATAGCGGCATTCCTGGTGTCGCGGTCCATCATGCAGCACCGGGGCAGCGGGCATTCGTCAAGCTGGCTTTCAAAGCTGTGGAACTCCTGAGGCGGGGCCGGTTACCGACCGGGCTTAGTGATGGTGGCTGTGATGCGCGGCCGCATCGTGCTCATGCTCATGATCGTGGTCGTCGGCCTCGTCGGCGCATTGGCCGAATTCCGGTTCCACGGTGGCATGGCTGATGCCATGCTGGCTGGCAAGCCGCTTCTTGATGGCGCTGACGGCCTGATGGGCGTCGAGGCCCTCGTCGAGGCAGGCATGCAGCGTCGCCATGGTGCTTGTCCCGTCCAGCGACCAGATATGCATATGATGCACCTCGCGCACGCCCTTGACCGCGCTCTGGATGTCCGTGGCGATCAGATCCCGGTCGAGGGTTGGCGGCACGCCTTCGAGCAGCACATGGGCTGCGGCGCGCATCAGCGACCAGGCCGTCGACAGGATCAGCAGCGAGACCAGCACCGACAGGATCGGGTCGATCGGCGTCCAGCCGGTCGCCAGGATGACCAGGGCCGCCACGATTGCCGCTGCCGAGCCGAGCAGGTCGCCCAGCACATGCAGGATGGCGCCGCGCATGTTGAGGCTTTCGCGGTCGCCGCCATGCAGCACCAGGAAGGAGCTGATATTGACCAGCAGGCCGAGGATCGCCACCACGAGCGTCGGTCCGCCCAGCACCGGCGCCGGTGTGAGCAGGCGCTGCCAGGCCTCGTAGACGATCCACAGCGCGATGGCGAAGATGGCGATGCCGTTGGTGTAGGCGACCAATGTCTTTACCCGGCCGAAGCCATAGGTGAGCTGCCCGGTCGCCGGGCGCCCGGCAAGATGGAAGGCATACCAGGCAAGGCCGAGTGCGATGGCGTCGGCGAGCATGTGGCCGGCATCGGCCAGCAGCGCCAGCGATCCGGTGAACAGGCCGCCAAGCGCTTCCGCCACCATGAAGCCCGCCGTCAGGCAGGCGGCGATCAGCACGCGCTTCTTGTCGGTCGCGCCATGCATATGGCCGGCACCGCCGTGATCATGGCCGCTATGGTCGTGGGAATGCGCCAATGGCAAACTCCTAGGCGCCGAAATCCGCGCGAAAATCCTCGAGCCGTCGCTTTTGCTGGCCGGCGCTGTCGAAATTGGCCGGATCGAGCCACGCTGCATAGGCTTTGCGCAGGGCCGGCCATTCCTTGTCGATGATCGAATACCATGCGGTATCGCGGTTTTCACCCTTGACGATGAGGTGTTGGCGGAAAATGCCTTCGAACTTGAAGCCGAACCGTTCCGCGGCCCGCTTCGACGGTTCGTTGCGGTTGTTGCACTTCCATTCGTAGCGGCGGTAACCCAGTTCGTCGAAGATGTATTTCATGAACAGGAACTGCGCTTCCGTCGCGCCCGGTTTGCGCGAGATCAGCGGCCCCCAATAGATGTTGCCGATCTCGATGACGCCGTAGGCGGGATCGATGCGCATCAATGTCTGGCGACCGGCGACCTTGCCGCTGGCCTTGTCGATGACGGCGAAGAACAGCGGGTCTTCGCTCGCCTCGACCTTGTCCAGCCAGGGCTGGAAGGCGGCGCGGGTTTCCGGCGGATAGTCGGGCAGCCAGGCGAAGCGGCCGTCGACATCGGACACGGAAGACGCTTCATAGAGCCCGTCACCGTGCTTTGAGGCGCTCAGCGGTTCGAGCCTGACATAGCGGCCGTCGATCGCCTTGCGCTCGGGTCGCGGGCGCGGTTGCCAATCTTTGAGATTTTCCGACACCGAAGACTCCAATCCGTTTGACTTTTGCGGGCCGAAGCTCACAAAAACGCAACCCCACAGTAAGAACCACACGGACGGGAAAAATGCTCCACACGATTTCGGCCTTCGACCGTCTCGGCGAGGAAAATGCCTTCGCGGTGCTCGCGAGGGCGACTGCTCTGGCCCAACAGGGTCGCGACATCGTCAATCTCGGCATCGGCCAGCCTGACTTCAAGACGCCGCAGCACATCGTCGAGGCCGCGATCAAGGCGCTGCGTGACGGCCACCACGGCTACACGCCCGCCAACGGGCTTCTGGCAACGCGCGAGGCGGTGGTGCGGCGCACGCTGACCACCACCGGCGTCGAGGTCTCGCCCGAGACGGTGATGATCCTGCCGGGCGGCAAGCCGACCATGTTCGCCGCCATCCTGATGTTCGGTGAACCCGGCGCCGAGATCCTCTATCCCGACCCCGGCTTTCCCATCTACCGCTCGATGATCGAATTCACCGGCGCGGCCCCCATTCCCGTGCCGATGCGAGAGGAAAACGGCTTTGCCTTTTCGGCAGAAGAGACGCTGGCGCTGATCACCCCCAAGACCAGGCTCTTGATCCTCAACTCGCCGGCCAACCCGACCGGCGGCGTCACGCCGCGCGCCGAAATCGAGAAGCTGGTCAAGGGGCTGGAGAAGCACCCCGATGTCGCCATCCTCTCCGACGAGATCTACGACGTCATGACCTATGACGGCGAGACGCATTGCTCGCTGCTCGGCTTCCCCGAAATCCGCGACCGGCTGATCGTGCTCAATGGCTGGTCCAAGACCTGGGCGATGACCGGCTGGCGCATGGGCTGGTCGATCTGGCCGAACGGCGACAAGGGTGCCCATCTCTACGACAAGGTGCGCAAGCTGGCGGTCAATTGCTGGTCCTGCGTCAACGCGCCGAGCCAGTTCGCCGGCATCGCGGCCATCGATGGCCCGCAGGACGATGTCGACACGATGATGCGCGCCTTCGACCGCCGCAGGAAGGTCGTGGTCGAGGGGCTGAACGCCTTGCCCAACATTTCCTGCATCACGCCCAAGGGCGCGTTCTACGCCTTCCCCAATGTCTCGAAGACCGGCTGGAAGGCAAAGAAGCTCGCCTCCGCGCTGCTCGACGACGCCGGCGTGGCGCTGATCGGCGGCCCCGATTTCGGCATTCTCGGCGAAGGCTATGTCAGGCTCTCCTACGCCAACTCCGAGGAGAACATCTTGCGCGCGCTGGAACGGATCGGGGCGTTCCTCGCCAAGTGAGGCTTGGCGTCTGCCGCGCGGGTCGGGATGGTTTGTGGCCGGCTGCCATGGCGGTGTCATGAGCCGTCCGCAGGCAAGCGGCCAAGACTGGGCGTGCATCTCGAGAACGGCTACGGTCCTCGGATAAGGATCGAAGTGAGGTTCCTCGTATGTTTTATGCAATCCTTGCCTATCACGTGGAAGACGCGATCAAGGCGCTGACGCCGCAGGAAGATGCGGCACTGATGGCCGAGTTGCTGAAGATCAACACAAGGCTTCGTGAGGAAGGCACGCTTGGACCGTCTGCGCGTCTGGGGGCGACACAGGATGCCTTCACCTTGCGCGGTCCGGGCGACGGCGTGGTCATCGACGGTCCTTTCGCCGAGACCAAGGAACAATTGCTCGGCCTCTATGTCGTCGACTGCGCCACGCGGGACGAGGCCATCGCGATCGCCCGCGACCTTCGCCGTGTCAATCCGACCGCCGTTTACGAGATCAGGCCCATTCTGCTTTTCAAGCCCGGCGCGCCGCTGGCGGGCAAATGAGCCGGCGGCGGAGGCCCTGCCAGCGTCCGCTGCTCACCCACGCCCGACGAACGGCATCTTGGTTGCCATCACGGTCATGAACAGTACGTTCGCCTCGAGCGGCAGGCTGGCCATGTGGACGACGGCATCGGCGACGTGCTGGACATCCATCACCGCTTCGGCGGCGATGGAGCCATTGGCCTGTGGCACGCCGACGGTCATCGGCTGCGCCATGTCGGTCAGCGCATTGCCGATGTCGATCTGGCCGCAGGCGATGTCGTAGGGCCGGCCGTCGAGCGCCAGCGTCTTGGTCAGGCCGGTGATGGCATGCTTGGTCGCCGTATAGGGCACCGAGCCCGGGCGCGGCGCATAGGCCGACACCGAACCATTGTTGATGATGCGCCCACCCATCGGCCGCTGCTTGCGCATGGCACCGAAGGCGGCACGGGCGCACAGGAACGAACCGGTGAGATTGACGCCGACAATATCGTTCCACACTTCGACCGGGATCTCGTCGATCGGCGTCGACTTGTAACCCATGCCGGCATTGTTGAAGAGCAGGTCGACGCGGCCAAAGGCTTCCGCCACCGTCTCGAACAGATCGTCGACCTCGCCGGCCTTGCTGATGTCGCAGGCAACCGCCAATGCCTTGGCCTCGGTCCGGCCGGCCTCGACGATCGCGGCATCCAGCACCGCCTTGCGGCGGCCGCAGAACACCGTGTTCCAACCGGCCTTGAGCAGCGCCGTGGCGACGCTCTTGCCGATGCCTGTGCCGGCGCCGGTGACGATGGCGGTTCTTTCTTCGGTCATGGCTGATGTCCTCCGGCAGCGCCGAGCGTGCCCGACTGATTTTCAGGATCTGGCTCGGCAGAAGGCATCGCAAATGACGGCAGCGATGGCAAGCGGACCTGCGCGAGCATGCCCTCGAAAAATCATGTCCGGTTTTCGGAGAAAGCCCCGGCATGGGCCGACAAAAAGGGCGGTCATTGGCGACCGCCCTGATCTGAACCGGGCTTGGGAGGAGGAAAAGCCGATCCGACTGTGTAGAATCATGCGCTTCCTGAGTTAACGAAAGGTTAACGCGGAAAGACGGCCTGTCCCGATCTGACCCTACCAGCGTGGATTGGGCGAAGTCCCGGCCTTAGTTGCGGGCACCTTGGCCGCCGAAACCGTCGCCTCGACATGGTCGACCAGCGCGTCCGGCAGGCCAAGCCGGCCGGCAAGCAGGTCGAGATAGCCGCGCTCGGCGCGCGTGTCGGGATCGATGGTGAGACGCGATGCCGTGTAGAGTTCGAGCTTCTGCGCGTCGGTCTTGGCCTCCGCCACCAGCGTGTCGAGGTCGAGCGGCCGCTCCAGCTCCGCCATCAGGAATTTCTCGGCATCGGCGTCGATCCCCGAAAGGCTGAGCTTGCCGGCGATCTTCTTGCGCTCCTCGTCGTCGACATGGCCGTCGGCCTTGGCCGCCGAGATCATCGCCCGCACCAGGGTCAGCGTGAATTCATCCTCGCCCTGCGGCGCCTGCGACGGATGGAAGGCGGTGTCCTTGGGCGGCGGCAGCAATTCCGGTTCGCCGGCGGCGGGCGCCTGCTCCGGGGCGTTGCCGGCCTTGTAGTTCTGGTAGGCCTTGTAGGCGAGGCCGCCGATCGCGGCCAATCCACCCAGCTTCACCGCGGCACCGGTCACCTCGCGGCCGGCCCCTGTTCCAAGCAGCACGGCGGCCAGCGCACCGGCGGCCAGTGGGTTGTCCTTGGCCATCTGCACCGCCTGGCCCGCCTTGTCGCGGACGGTGCCGCTGGTGCCGGGAATTTGCGAGCCGAGCAGATCGTCGAGAAGCTTCTTGGGATCGAACATTCAGTGCCTCCAGCTTTTGCCCGGCCGAACGGGCAGGTTTCGAACGCCGAAGACGTAGGTCCCGAAACCTGACATTGCAATGACAGGCCGCCGCTTTGCCGGGCTCCCTCGCCCGGATCAGGACCCGATATGCGGCCCCTTGCCCCGCGCCTGCGCAAGCTCGACCTGCCGCTGGCGCTCGGCGTAGCGCTGACGGTCCTCGTCGGTGCGGGCGTCGAAGCAATGCGGGCAAGAAATGCCTGCGGCATATCTGGGCGATGCCAACTCACTCGCCGTCAGCGGATGGCGGCAGGCACGGCAGAGTTGCGCGTCACCCTCGGCGAGACCGTGCGACACCGAAACTCGTTCATCGAAGACGAAGCACTCGCCTTGCCACAGGCTCTGCTCCGCCGGAACCTCCTCGAGGTACTTGAGGATGCCGCCCTTGAGATGGAACACATCCTTGAAGCCGAGCGACTTGACATAGGCGGTCGCCTTTTCGCAGCGTATGCCGCCGGTGCAGAACATCGCCACCTTGCGGCCCTCGAGCTCCTCCCGGTGCGCTTCCACCCAGGCCGGGAACTCGCGAAAGCTCGCGGTCGCCGGATCGACCGCGCCCTTGAACGTGCCGATCGAAACCTCGTAGGCATTGCGCGTGTCGATGACGATCGTGTCGGGCTCGGAAATCAGCGCGTTCCAGTCGGCGGGCGCGACATAGGTGCCGGCACTCGCCACCGGGTCGATATCTTCGACGCCCATGGTAACGATCTCGCGCTTCAGCCGCACCTTCATGCGGTGGAACGGCATGTCCGCGGCACTGCTGAACTTGACCTCCAGGCCGGCCAACCCGTCGATGGCTTCGATGCAGTCGATGAGCTCGGCGATCGCTTCTTCGCTGCCGGCGACGGTGCCGTTGATGCCTTCATGCGCAAGGAGCAGCGTGCCCTTGATGCCGCGTCCGCAGCAGAAGGCCGCGAGCGGCGCGCGCAGCGTCTCGAAGGCGTCGAGCCGGGCAAACCGGTAGAGCGCGGCGACGCGGACGGGCTGGGAAGGGTCGGACGGTGTCATTGCCAGAGCAACTAGACGCTCGTAAAAGCCGATTCAAGGCGAAACGGACTTGGGTATCTTTCATGGCCCTGTCGGGATGGAGCCCGTAAGCTGCCTGGCGGCGCGTGACATCGCGACGCGACCGGTTTCGTGGACAGGCAAACACCCGTCTGCTAATCGGTTGAAATCACCCCTTGGCTATGGAGAGGCAGATGCCCAGCAAGACCGAAAAACTCCTGTCGCTCCTCAACGGCCAGCCGGTCATCCCGGTGCTGAAGATCGATGATGTCGCCAACGCCGTGCCGTTGGCCCGTGCCCTGGCACGCGGCGGCCTGCCGGCGATCGAGATCACGCTGCGGACCGCCGACGCGCTGGAAGCGATCCGGCGGGTGGCGGCCGAGGTCGAGGAAGCCATTGTCGGCGCCGGCACCATTCTGGACAGCAGGCAGTTCGACGAGGCGGCCAGAGCCGGCTCGCGCTTCATCGTCAGCCCCGGCATCACCCGCGAGCTTCTGGCGGCCGCCGCCGACAGCGAGGTTCCGCTGCTGCCCGGCGCCATCACGCCCGGCGAGATCATGGCCGCGCGCGAGGCGGGTCTGCGCTTCCTGAAATTCTTCCCGGCCGAGCAGTCCGGCGGCATCGCCTCGCTGAAGGCTTTCGCCTCGCCGTTGGCCGACGTGAAATTCTGCCCGACCGGCGGCATCACCGGCAAGAACGCCGCCGACTACCTCAGCCTGCCCAACGTCATCTGCGTCGGCGGCTCCTGGGTCGCGCCCGACGACATGGTCAAGGCCGGCAAATGGGACGAGATCGAAGCGCTCGCACGCGCTGCCAGCCAGCTCAGGAAATAGCCTGGCCCTCACTCACCAGGGCAACGGACCGTTCTCGTCGAAATAGCCGCCGGTCGGCCCGCCAGCCTCTTGCGTCGCCAGATGCACGATGACCCCGGCGGCCTGCTGCACCGTACGGCCGCCTCTGTGCGCATTGAGGTCCGTCGCGGTGTAGCCGGGAGCGGCGGCGTTGACCATGATGCCGCGCGGCGAAAGCTCCCTGGCAAACGCCACGGTGATGGCGTTGAGGGCGGTCTTCGAGCTGCCGTAGCCCATGACATTGGGCGACTGGATGTTGCCGGCGGCGCGCGCGATCGAGCCGAGATAGCTGACCATGACGATACGGGCGGCCGGCGCAGCCAGGAGCAGCGGCAGGAAGGCCTGGGTGACGCGAACCGGGCCGAAGACGTTGACGTCATAGGTGGCCTGCATGTCGGCGACATCCTCGCGGCTTGGCGGCCGTTCGTAGCGGCCGTCAGGTCCGAGCGCGTCGACATAGCCTGGGGCAATGCCGGCATTGTTGACCAGCACGTCGAGGCTGGAGACCTGCGCCGTCAAGTTTCTGGCCGCCGCCGCGACGCTGTCGTCGCTGGCGACGTCGAGCGCGAGCCATTCGACGTCGAGCCCTTCATTGCGCAACACCCTTGCCGCAGCCTCCCCGCGCTCGGCATCGCGGGCGCCGAGCCAGACCTTGAACCCCATGGCCGCCAGCCGGCGGGCGGTTTCGAGGCCGATGCCCTTGTTGGCCCCGGTGATCAGCGCATTCGTTTTCGTCGTCATGTCCACATCTCCTTCTTTGAAACCCAGACATGACGTGCGCCGGCCGATTTGGCGCGCCGGATACTCGCGTCCTCTTGCCTAATCCTCTCAACCGGTTGCGCGGCCTGCATGGATCGGCAATGCTGAAGACATGGAAGACGCCCTGCAGGAACTGATCGCGATCGCCGGCCGCCATGCGCATGGGCGGCGCACAAAGACGGCCATCCCGCGGGTTACGATCGGCCGCAGCGCGGTTCCGACCCCGCCGCTGCCCGAGCTTTGCCAACCGACGGTGCTGTTCGTGCTGCAAGGTGCGAAGACTGTGCTGATCGGCGACCGCACGCTTCGCTACGGCGCCGGCAGCTATTTCGTCTATGCGGTGGAGACGCCCGCCACCAGCCAGCTGATCGAGGCGAGCAGCGCCCGTCCTTACATGGCCATCGCCTTCGCCCTCGATGTCGAGCTGATCGCCAGCCTGCTTATCGACCACAAGCCGGCGGTCGACGGCGACAGCTTCGTGACCAACCGGCTGGATGACGAACTGCTCGATGCCTGGCGCCGCATGCTGCGGCTGCTCGACCGTCCGTCCGAAATTCCGGTGCTGGCGTCCATGCTCGAACGCGAGATCGCGTTTCGCTTGCTGCAGGGGCCGCAAGGCGCCAAGCTGCGTCAGCTCGCGCGCGCTGACGGCCGCCTGTCGCAGATCCGCCGCGCCACCGCCTGGATACGATCGCACTACAACGAGCCTATCGATGTGACGGAACTGGCCGCGCTGGCCCATATGAGCAACGCTTCGTTCCACCGCCACTTCAAGGCGGCGACGGCCATGAGCCCGATCCAGTACCAGAAGCAGGTCCGGCTGCTGGAGGCGCGTCATCTGCTGATAGCAGAACCGGGCAGCGCCGCGCGTGTCGCCTTTGCCGTCGGCTATGAAAGCGCATCCCAGTTCAGCCGGGAATATGCGCGCCATTTCGGATTGCCGCCGGCGCGTGACGCCGCACGGCTTCTGGCCAGAGGCGAGGCAGCCACGCTGGAAATCGACTAAGGCTCGCAACCAGACCTACGTGCTGCATCAGCTGGCACGAAAAGGCCCGGCCGACTCCCGCCGACCGGGCCAATTCTCCCGGATCCTATCGGTTCCGGATCAGTGGCAGACCCTGACCTTCTCGGTCACCCTGTGATGGTGCACCCAATGCGTGACCAGCCTGGTCCTGCAGTGATGCTTGCCATTCTTGATGATCACGGTTTCGGCTTGCGATGGAGCGATCGCGGCAGATGCTGCAACCAATGCCAGAACTGACGCCAGTAGAATCTTCTTCATGAATATCCTCAGGTTGGAACGCACACACACTAACCCGGAAATGAGGGTGCCGTTCCGGCCTCACGAGAAGTTCAGCCGCGTGTGATGCCCAGCATCACGGCATCGCATCTGCCGCAACCTGAAAAGCAAAAAGCCGCGCCGGTTGCCCAGCGCGGCTTCTGTTTTATCTGGCCAGCAGCTACTTCGTCTGGAAGCGGGCGACCGACAGGAACTTGACGGCGTTGCCGGTGAAGCGGCTGGGATCTGGCGCCTGGGCGTCGGTCTGGAAGCCGGCCGTATAGACCTCGCTCGGCGGCGTATGCACGATGTTGTAGGCATAGCCCGGCGCCGTCGTCGCGCTCGAAACGGTGGCGACGTTGTCGCCGCTGGTCAGCGCCCAGCGGGCGGCCTGGGGCGCCGCGGCGACCACCATGGCCCTGGGGCCCGGCTTCTGGTCGCGAGCGGTGGCCCTGGCTTCCTTGCGGGTTGTCTTCACGCCGGCGCCGATCGCTGCGGCCGGATCGGAACCGGCCGGACGGGCGGCAACGGCCTGGCGCGGCGAGGCGACATCGACGTAAGACGGATCGTTGAAGGCCGAGCGCGGCTCTTCGGAGAGCGACGCAACCTTGTATTCGTCCGCATTGCCGACCTGCTTGTATTCGTCGGCATTGCCGACCTGGGCGTTGGCCTCGTCGAGCACGGCCTTGACGGCGTCCGGCTTGGCCGGCTCGGGCCGCGCAGAGGGTAGCACCGAGAACGCATCCGTCGCGGTCTTGCCCTTTTCGGCCGTATCCGCCAGCGCCATCAGCACATCCTTGCTGGGCGGCGGCGCGAGATCCGCCGGCAGCGTGCGTTCAGGACGCCATGTCGGCACGGGGATATTGTTGACGGCAACCTGCGCCGGATCGGCGGCAGCTGCCGCCGCGAGCGCTGCGGGGTCAGCCTTGCCGAACGGCATGTTCGCCGGCGCCTGCGCGGTCGCCACGGCCTGTTCGGTGGTAGCCGTCGCGTCCGCCATGGCGAACGGAACGTTCTCAGGCTGCGCGCCGACATCGGCCTTCGGCCGCGGCGCGAAATCGGGCAGCGGAATCTCCTTGGCCGGCAGCGCGGCGATGATCGTTTCCGGCGTATCCTTTTCCGGTTCCGGCGCCTGCTCGTCGGCAATCTGCGGAACGTTGGCGCGCTGCGCATTCTCGGGCGCCACGATGGCGATACCCGGCAGGTTGCCGCTCTTGGCGGTCGCGGCCGGCTTCAGGTTTCTGGGCTTGGGCGCAGGGGCGGCCGAAGCGGTCTCGACATCGGCGCTGTCGTCGGCTTCGTCGTCGCCGCCACCGCCGAACAAAGCGGAAAGGAAGCCACCGGATTTCTTGCCGCTGCCGCCAGCACTCGCAAGCTCGACATTGGGCGTACCAGCACCCTTGCGTGCCTTGTAGGCGGCCATCGCCTGCTCATAGCCGGGAAGCGGACGGCCGTCGCTCGGCACATGCAGCGTCTTGCCGTTGGGGAATAGGCTGACCAGTTCCTGGCGGCTGATGCCGGGCCAGTGGCGCACATTGCCGACATCCATATGGACGAACGGCGAACCGGAGGTCGGGTAGTAACCGACGCCACCGCCCTGCATCTTCAGGCCGATGTTGCGCAGCTTCTTCAGCGGCACGCCGGGAATATAGAAATCCATCGCCTTGCCGAGCATATGCTGGCTCTTCTCGGCGACACCGCGGCTGCGGCTGCGCAGCATCGAATTGGTCGCCGGCGAACGGTAGCCGCACACAACCTGGATATAGTCGGTGGCGCCGCTTTCGCGATAGGCCTCCCAGACCAGGTCCAGCAAGCGTGGATCCATCTTGGTCGGTTCATTGCGGCGCCAGTCGCGCAGGATGATGTTGATCTTGCGCAGGCCCTCGGGAACGTAGCGGCCGTTGCGCTTGTAGACGATCTCGGCCTTTTCGTGCGTGTGCAGGTGATAAAGCTTCAGCGTACGTGTTTCGGCGCTGGCGCCGGTGGCCGCCGCGGCAACAAAACCAAAAGCGACAATCACCGCTGCCAGCCATCTCGGCCAGACGCTCAAATGATCATGACGCCCGTTTTTGAGTCGTTCGATTCTGTTCAAATCAAAAGGCCTTGCAGGCTGCCGTTTGTCCCCGGATTTGCCCAAACGGATGTGTCGTTTTCACATCCGAATATCGATCCTAATGGTTAATCATCGCTTATTGAAGCCGAAATGCGGTAACACCATGGCGATATCCCGTCAAAAATTGTTCACAAGGTTTCTTGGTAAACCGCTGGTTTAGATCAGGATTCCGGCTTTGGCCGAACACGATCTGTTACCGTTAGCGTTAATGCGTGAACAGAGCTGTCCACAGGCATGCCATATTCCAGACGAAACCCCGATAGAGGGCCAATCCTGCCATTGCAAGCTGGTCCCGGCCTTGTGCCGGAAACGCGAACCTGGTTTTTGGAAGAGATCCAGCGCTCCCAAGTTGTGTTGAGATCCAGGTCAGGCCGAGCCGAAAACGGTTGATACCGAGAACCGGAGCGGAGCATACTTTTCGTAGGTGAGCACAGTTCTACTGCGACGCAGTAGAACGGGGAAGCGCAGGAAGCCGCCGTTTGCAGGCCGGCCTCACCTGAATATCAACGCACCTTAGGAAGCGAGGCGGTCGACACGACCCGTCTCCGGGTCGATGCCGTATTCCTTGAGCTTGCGGTACAGCGTCGAGCGTCCGATGCCGAGGCGGCGGGCGACTTCACTCATCTGACCGTTGTAGTGGTCGATGGCGAGCTTGATCATCTCGAGTTCGACATCGGCCAGCGCCCGCACATTGCCGCGTTCGTCGAGCGCCCGCAGCGTGCCGAATCTGGGCTGAAGCAGGGTCGGCCGATCCTGCTCGGCGGCTGGAGCGGCATCGCCGACCAGGTCCCCCTCATCGCGGAGTTCCGGAGGCGATGACAGGCGAGGTGCCGTGTCGTCCGTTTCGAGATTGACCGTGCCTTCCACCTGCGCGCGGATCTGCGGAAAATCATCGACATCGAGCACATCGCCTTCACACAGCACCGAGGCGCGGAAGACGGCGTTTTCGAGCTGCCTTATGTTGCCGGGCCAGTCATAGGCCTCCAGCACGGCAAGCGCTGCCGGCGAAATGCCTTGCAGGCGATGGCGCGGGTCGGCGGGCGCCACCTTTTCCATGAAATGCGTGACCAGATGCGGAATGTCGTCGCGGCGGTCGCGCAGCGGCGGCACGAAGATCGGGTAGACGTTGAGCCGGTAGAACAGGTCCTCGCGGAACTTGCCGTCCTTGACCTGCTGCAGGAGGTTGCGATGCGTCGCCGATATCAGCCTGATATCGACCTTGACGGTCGAACGGCCGCCGACCGGATCGACCTCGCCCTCCTGCACGGCGCGCAACAGCTTGACCTGCACGTCGAGCGGCAGGTCGCCGATCTCGTCGAGAAACAGCGTGCCCGAATGCGCTTCGACGAACTTGCCGGTGTGCTTGTCGGTGGCACCGGTGAAGGAGCCCCTCTCGTGGCCGAACAGGATCGATTCGACCAGATTGTCGGGAATGGCGCCGCAATTGACGGTGACGAAGGGTTTCGAGCGGCGGTCGCCGCTGCCCTGAATGGCGCGCGCCACCAATTCCTTGCCGACGCCGGATTCGCCTTCGATCAGGATCGGGATGTTGGATCCGGCCGCTTTCTGTCCGAGGCGTATCACCCTGTCCATGGCCGGGCTGTGGGTGATCATGTCCCTGAACGTCAGCAATCCGCCGCGCTTGCGCGACGTGCGCTTGACCTCGCCCTCGACCGCTTCGACTTTCAGTGCATTGGCGATCGAGGCCTGAAGCCTGTCGGGTGACGCCGGCTTGACGACGAAATCGAAGGCGCCGTGGCGCATCGCCGACACCACGGTGTCGATGCCGCCCTGGGCGGTCTGCACGATGACCGGGACGGTGATGTCGCGTTCGCGCATCGCTTTCAGCACGCCGATGCCGTCGAGACCGGGCATGACCAGGTCGAGAATGACCACGCAGATGTCGCGGGCGCCAGGCCCGTCGAGCGCATCGAGGCCAGCCTCGCCGCCGTCGACGACGATTGCCGTGTGGCCGAACCGCGTCACCGCCGCCTCGAGCAGCCGGCGCTGCACGGGATCGTCATCGACTATGAGTATGGAACCTGTCATGACTGTCTTGAACTGCCCGCGCCCGAAATCCCCATGGATCATCTTGGCACAGGGTTCTAAATAAGGTTTCAAAAAACCCGGTGAACGAATTCCTTACGATTTGACCGGCTTGCCTGATCCCCTTGATTCTGACCTCATATTTCACAGAAGGTATTGTCGATGCGCATGATGTTTGGTCGGCGGCTTGCGGCACCGGCGTCCGGTCAGGGCGCGGCCGAGCTTGGCGATCTGCCGGAATGGAACCTTGCCGACCTCTATGCCGGCATGGAAGCCCCGGAACTGAAGCGTGACATCGCCAGGGCAGCCGCCGACGCGATCGCTTTCGAGACCCGCTGGAAGGGCACGCTCGCCGCCGAGGCCGGGCGCGGCGGCGCCGGCAAGCTGGGCGAGGCGCTGGTCGCCTACGAGGCGCTGGAGGAGCTGATCGGCCGCATCGTCTCCTATGCCGGCCTCGTCTATGCCGGCAACACCGCCGATCCGCAGCGTGCCAAGCTCTATGGCGACATCCAGGAGAAGATGACCGACGCCAGCGCGCATCTCCTGTTCTTCGCGCTTGAACTGAACCTGATCGACGACGACGCGATCGAAAGCGCGCTCACCAGCGATCCCGCTTTCGGCCACTACCGGCCCTGGGTGCTCGACCTCAGAATGGACAAACCCTACCAGCTCGAGGACCGCGTCGAGCAGCTTTTCCACGAGAAGTCGATCACCGGGCGCGGCGCCTGGAACCGCCTGTTCGACGAGACGATGACCGACCTTCGCTTCGACGTCGACGGCGAGGAACTGACGCTGGAGCCAGCCCTCAATCGCCTGCAGGATGCCGATGGCGAGGTGCGCCGCCGCGCCTCCGAGGCGCTGGCCGCGACCTTCCGCAGGAATTTGCGCACCTTCACCCTGATCACCAACACGCTGGCCAAGGACAAGGAAATTTCCGACCGCTGGCGCGGCTTCGAGGACATTGCCGGTTCCCGCCATCTCGCCAACCGCGTCGAGCGCGGCGTGGTCGACGCCCTCGCCACCGCGGTGCGCGAGGCCTATCCGCGCCTGTCGCATCGCTACTACGCGATGAAGGCGCGCTGGCTCGGCATGGACGTGATGAACCACTGGGACCGCAACGCGCCGCTGCCGGAGACGCCGCAATCCGTGATCGGCTGGGACGAAGCACGCAACACCGTGCTGTCCGCCTATCAGCGCTTCTCGCCCGAGATGGCCGAGATCGCGCGCACCTTCTTCGACCGCAACTGGATCGACGCGCCGGTGCGCCCGGGCAAGTCGCCAGGTGCCTTTGCCCATCCGACCGTGCCGTCGGCCCATCCCTATGTGCTGCTCAACTACATGGGCAAGCCGCGCGACGTGATGACGCTGGCGCATGAACTCGGCCACGGCGTGCACCAGGTGCTGGCCGCCGGCCAGGGCGCGCTGATGGCCTCGACGCCGCTGACGCTGGCCGAGACGGCGTCGGTCTTCGGCGAGATGCTGACCTTCCGCTCGCTGCTCGAGCAGACCACCGACCGGCGCGAGCGCAAGGCCATGCTCGCCCAGAAGGTCGAGGACATGATCAACACGGTGGTGCGCCAGATCGCCTTCTACGAATTCGAGCGCAAGGTGCATGCCGAGCGCCGCAACGGCGAACTGACATCCGACAGGCTCGGCCAGTTCTGGCTGGAAGTGCAGGCCGAAAGCCTCGGCCCGGCGATCAAGCTGCGCGAGGGTTACGAGGTGTTTTGGACCTACATCCCGCACTTCATTCATTCGCCGTTCTACGTCTATGCCTATGCGTTCGGCGACTGCCTGGTGAACTCGCTCTACGCCGTCTACCAGAACGCCGAGCGCGGTTTTCAGGACAAGTATTTCGAGATGCTGCGCGCCGGCGGCACCAAGCATCATTCGCAGCTTCTGGCGCCCTTTGGCCTCGACGCCACCGATCCCGCCTTCTGGCAGATCGGGCTCGGTGTCATCAGCGGCCTGATCGATGAACTGGAAATGCTCGACGGCTGAGACGCTCTCGCTTGCAAAGAACAGTTTAGCCGGAATGCATGTTGGAACGGCACTGTTCTTTCGCTAAATATTTGTTCTTGAAGAACTCTAGGCGGAAGTTTTTCCCATAGCTTTCCACAAGCTCTATGATAGCCTTCGCCGCAAGCTCAGCCGGAGCCTATGCGGATCGGCGAGGGAGAATCTCAGCCGGTCCTGACGCTCAGGCGAACGCGACAACGGCCGTTGGCCATGGGCTGGAGAAGCCGATCGCCGACAGCTCGAACCGAAGCCGGCTGTTCTGCGAACCCGCGGAACCATCACCGAGTAGTCCATCGCCGAAGGTCATGACCCACGGCAGACGGATCTGACTGGAGAGAGACAATGGGCACTTTTTTCTACGTGGTCCTGGCGTTCCTTGTAGGCGTTTTGGTTGGCTGGTTCATCTGGGGTCGCCTGCGTGGTGAGCTCGACAGTTTGCGCGGCGACCTCGACCGCACCCGCGGCGAGCGCGACAAGCTGCGTGCCGACAGCGATCGCCTGACCGGCGAACTCAATGCATGCGGCAAGACCCGCGCCGACCTCGAGCGCCAGTTGCGCGACGCGCAGACGGGTGGAGCAAAGGCCGCCAGTCAGCCGCCGGCCGCCCTGATGTCAACGCCGGCGGCAGCCAAATCCGCTCCGGCGGCGGCCAAGGCTGCGCCTGCCAAACCAGCCGCGAAGGCGGCGCCGGCGAAGGCTGCCGCCGCCAAGTCGGCTGCACCGAAGCCCGCGGCCGCCAAGCCCGCCGCGAGCAAACCTGCTGCCTCCACGGCTTCGGCAGCAAAGAGTTCGGCCGCGCCCAAGCCGGCAGCCGCCAAGAAGGCCGCCCCGGCGGCAGCCAAGCCTGCGGCTGGCAAGCCCGACAATCTGCGCCGGCTGATCGGGATCGGCCCGGTCAACGAGAAGCTGCTCAAGGCGCAGGGCGTCACCACCTTCGCCCAGATCGCCGCCTGGACCGCAGCCGACATCAAGCGGATCGAGGACGTGATGAACTTCGACGGCCGCATCGCCCGCGAACGCTGGATCGACCAAGCCAAGCTGCTCGCGGCCGGCGACGAGAAGGAATTCGCCAAGCAGTTTCCGACAGCCGGAACCGCCAGCAACACCTGAGCGGCAAAGGCAGATCATCAAGCCGGCGGGGCCACAGGCCCCGCTGATTTCTTTTTGGCAGGCAAGGTCGCCACGAGGTCGGCTTTGAGGGGCAAGGTGCCGTTCCCTCGATTGCACGCGAGCGGCCCCCCATATAGAGCGATCGACGGCTTCATCGATCCTGGTCCCCATGTCCCTGCCCGCCGCCATTTTCCGCAACGACGAAAGCGCGCGTCAGCTCGTATTCGACCGGCCGGCCGATATCATCGTGGCGCATGAGGCCCGGGATTTCCAGGCGGCGCTGGAAGCAGCGCAGGCCGCGCACGACGCCGGCAAATGGCTGGCCGGCTATTTCTCCTACGAGGCCGGTTATCTGCTCGAGCCGAAACTCGTTCCGTTGCTGCCCAAGGGGCGTCGCGCGCCGCTGATCTGCCTCGGTGCTTTCGATGCTCCGGTCGAAGAAGCGGTGCCGCCACGCAACGCAGCAGCCCCGAACGGCCCGATCTTCGATGCGCGGGCGGCCTGGTCATTCGAGGACTATGAGAAACGCTTCTCGCGGCTGCACCAGCACATCAGGCAAGGCGATTGCTACCAGGGCAACCTGACCTTTCCGGTGCAGGCGCAATGGTCGGGCGACCCGCTTGCCGCCTTCGATGCGCTGACCGAACGCCAGCCGGTGAAGTACGGCGCGCTGGTGACGCTGGGCGATCCCATCGTGCTGTCGCGCTCGCCCGAACTGTTCTTCGAGATCAATGCGGCCGGGATGATCGAAACGCATCCGATGAAAGGCACGGCCCCGCGCGGCGCGACCAAGACCGAGGACGAGCGGCAGAAGACCTTCCTGCGCAACGATGAGAAGAACCAGGCCGAGAACCGGATGATCGTCGACCTCCTGCGCAACGATATCTCGCTGATCAGCGAGGTCGGCACGCTGGAAGTGCCGGAACTGTTCCGCATCGAGAGCTTCCCGACCGTCCACCAGATGGTGAGCGACGTCAGGGCGAAGCTGCTGCCGGGTCTCACCATTCGCCAGGTGTTTGCAGCACTGTTTCCCTGCGGCTCGATCACCGGCGCGCCGAAGATTCGCGCTATGGAGATCCTGCACGATCTGGAGAGCACGCCGCGCGACGTCTATTGCGGCGCCATCGGCTGGATCGCACCGGGGGGCACGATGCGCTTTTCCGTGGCGATCCGTACCATCTCGCTCTTTGCCAGCGGCGAGGCCGTCTACAATGTCGGCGGCGGCATCGTCTTCGATTCGACGCCCGAGGAGGAGTATCAGGAGTGTCTGCTCAAAGCCCGCTTCGCGACGGGGACACCGCCGATTTCGAGCTGATCGAAACCATGCGCTGGCAGCCCGGGACGGGCTTCCTGCGCTTCGATCGCCACCTTGCACGCCTCTATGGCTCGGCGGCGGAGCTCGGCTTCGCCTGCGATCCGCAACGGATAGCCGAGGTGTTGAGCGACGCCCTTGATGGCGCCCGAACCGCCATGCGCACGCGGCTCGCTTTGGCGCGCAACGGCGACGCGACGGCCTCGGCACAGCCCTACGAACCGCTCGCCGCCGACAAGGTCTGGGTGCTGCGGCTGGCGCGGACGCGGCTCGACTCAGGCAATACGCTGCTGCGCCACAAGACCAGCCGGCGCCAGCTCTACACCCATGCCCGTTCCGAGTATCTCGTCACCCAGGCCGACGAGGTGATCCTGGTCAATGAGCGCGGCGAAATCTGCGAAGGCACCATCACCAATGTCTTCGCCGATTTCGGCAACGGCGTGCTGGCAACGCCCCGGCTCGATTGCGGCCTGCTGCCTGGCGTATTGCGCGCCGAGCTTCTGGATGAAGGCCGGGCGGAAGAAGCAATCTACAGCTACGACGATCTGAAGTCGGCCAAGGCACTCTTTGTCGGCAATTCGCTGCGCGGCTTGATTCCCGCAAAGCTTGTGTGAACCAGGATAACGCCATGTTCGTCGTTTCGCTGAACTACAAAGTGCCCCTGACCGAGATCGACCGCTTGCAGGCGGCGCATATCGAATGGCTGAAGGGCTGCTATTCGGATGGTATATTCGTCGCCTCCGGGCCGAAGAAACCGCGGACCGGCGGCATCATTATCGCGCAATGCCCGCGCGAGATCCTCGATGCCAGGCTGGCTGCCGACCCCTTCGCCAAGGCCGGCGCCGCGGACTACGAGGTCACCGAATTCCTGGCCAGGATGACCGCCACCAGTCTCGACGCTCTTAAGGAAGCATGAGTTTGGTCGAGGCCCTGCCCACTCATACCCCTTATGACGGCTCGTCGAAGCTGTTCAACATCGGGCTGAAGCCGCTCGAGCCGGCAAACTGGATCGAGGTCGACGGCCATCTTCTGCCTTATCTCGCCGAGAAGCGCCGGCTTTATGCTGAAATCCCCGACCGGGTTTTCGTCGAGGAGGACGGCACGCGGGATGCCCAGCGGGAAGTGCTCGACTTGCTCGGCGCGTATTTGCCGGAGCGATTTCCGCGCACCCATCGCCGCACCGATGCGGGCATCGCGGTGGTGGGCGCCGCGAACCACCCTGCTCTGCCTTCGGATCTTGCCGACGCGCCGCTGGTCGCGGCCTCGCTGCTGGTCCAGGAAGACCTGATCCTGATGCGCCGCGACGACAGCGGCTGGCGGCTCGCCGCCGGCTCGCTGTGCTTTCCTTCGTCCTGGTCGCTGCTCGAAAAATTCGGCAAGCCGCTGCAGCAAATCCACGAGCCCGTGCCCGGTTTCGGTCCGGGCACGCGTCCCGCCGAACTGATCAACCGCATGTTCGACGGCCTGCAGGGACAGGCGGTCGAGCGCTTCAACTGGTCGATCCAGGCCGACAATGCGCTCTACCATCCGCTGTCCAATGTCGAGCGCATCGACCGCGCCACCAACCGGCCGACACGCTTCCCCGACGGTGACGTCGAGGCGCACGCCTTCATCCGCGTCGAGCGGCAGACGCTGCGCAAGCTGCCGTCCTCACGCGACATCCTGTTCACCATCCGCATCCATCTCGACCCGCTCGCCGTGCTGGCGCGGCACCCGGACCGGGCGACGCTCGCACTGTCCTTTGCCGCCCAGCTCGAAGCGCTCGATCTCGATCAGCTCGACTATAAGGGCCTGACATCGGACCGCGACCGGCTGATCGAACATCTGAAGACGATGACGCGCTAAGCCGCTACAGGCTGCTGGCCAGGAACTCGACGAATGTCCTTGCCCTGACGCTGGCCTTGCGTCCGGCTGGAAACAGCGCCCACAATTCAACAGGCGGCAGCGCCCAGTCCACCAGGATCGGCCGTACCGCACCGCTGCGCAGTTCCGCGTCGAACATCCATTCGGAGCCGACCGTGAAGCCGATGCCGGCAAGTACTGCCTCACGTATCCCTTCGGCGGAAGTCACGCGCAGCCGCCCTTGGCCGGCAAGCGAAACCTCTTCGGCGCCTCGCCGGAATGTCCAGCGATTGGAAGTGCCTGCCCGGACGAAAAGGATCGCCTCGTGCCGCGACAGCTCATCCGGCGCGATGGGTTCGCCCTCGCGTGCCAGGTAGGAAGGTGCCGCCACCACGAGACGACGACAGGTGGCGATCTTGCGCCCGATATGAGCGGGAGCGAAGCTTTCACCCAGTCGCAGCATGACATCCACCCCTTCCTCGACGAGGTCGACGTTCCTGTCGTCCATCGCCACCTCGACGTCGAGCCTCGGGTGAGCATCCAGGAAGGCTTTCAGCCTCGGCACGACATGCAGGCGGCCGAAGGTCACCGACGTACCGATGCGCAGCAACCCGGTAAGCGCCGCCGCAGTGCCACGCGCCGTGTTCTCGGCTTCGTCGGCCTCGTCGACCGCGCGCTTGGCGCCTTCATAGAAGCTGACGCCGGCATCGGTCGGCGAGAGACCTCGGGTGGTGCGCGACAGCAGGCGAACGCCGAGCCGTTCCTCGAGCTGCGCGATGGCCTTCGAGACGGCTGGCTGCCCGACGCGCAAATGCCGCGCGGCCGCCGAGAACGAACCGGTTTCGATGACCCTTATAAAGGTGTTCATCGCCATAAGCCTGTCCATCTATTCCACCCTGGAATTAGTTATATGGTGAAATTCACTCTACCTGACCCGTTTGGGAATAGCCAATTGGCTTGATGTCAAATCCATCCATCCATTCGGAGAACCAAAATGGGCAAGCTCAACAACAAGGTCGCCATCGTCACCGGTGCCGCGCGAGGCATCGGTGCCGGCATCGCCAAACGGCTGGCGGCGGAAGGCGCCGCCGTCGTCGTCAACTACGCCTCCAGCCGTGAGGCTGCAGAACGCACGGTCAAGGAGATCGTCGCCGCCGGCGGCAAGGCGACCGCGGTTCAGGGTGACGTGGCCGAGGCCGCCGAAGTCGAGAAGATGTTCGAGGCCGCCGAGATCGCATTCGGCAAGCCAAGCATTCTGGTCAACAACGCCGCGACCGCCAGCTTCGGCACTTTCGAGGAAACCAGTGAGGCGGATTATCGGCGGCTGTTCGACACCAATGTGCTGGGCACGATCTTGACCACCAAGGCGGCCATGCGCCACTTCCCCGAGACCGGCGGCAGCATCGTCAACATCGGCACGATCTCGAGCTGGAACCCGGTGCCGAACACCAGCCTCTATTCCGCCAGCAAAGCCGCGATCGATACGCTGACGCTCAGCCTGTCGAGAGAACTCGGAGCCCGCAACATCCGTGTCAACATCGTGGCGCCTGGCTATACCCATACCGAAATGACCGAAGGCATGGTCGGCACCGATTTCGGCAATATGCTGATCGCTGGCGTCCCCCTCGGCCAGCGCTTCGGCAAGCCGGACGACATCGCCCCGACCGTGGCCTTCCTCGCCTCGGACGAGGCAGCGTGGCTTACCGGCGAACGCATCAACGCGTCCGGCGGCGCTCGCTGATACGACGCCGGCTCAACATCCGCCATCGGGCAGGCCATCGCCTCCCGGTGGCATCGCCGAGCACTTCCACAGCTGCGTTCCCAGGCGTTTCGCTGCTTTTCCCTTTATTGTGACAATGATCTATGGTTTGTCGCGCCGCGGCCAAGCGGCTGTTCCGGAGTGTTTTTTGAGGAGTGCTCGATAAAATGGCGAATGAAAACTGGCCCGTTTACGGTGAGATCACCGGCCCTGTTGTGATGATCGGCTTCGGCTCGATCGGACGGGGGACGCTGCCGCTCATCGAACGCCATTTCAAGTTCGACAAGTCGCGCATGACGGTACTCGACCCACGCGACACCGACCGCAAGCTGCTCGACGAGCGCGGCATCGCTTTCGTCCAGGAAGCGGTGACCGAGAAGAACTACAAGAAACTTTTGACGCCGCTTTTGACCAATGGCGGCGGCCAGGGCTTTTGCGTCAATTTGTCGGTCGATACCGGCTCGGTGGACCTGATGCGGCTCTGCCGCAAGCTCGGCGTGCTCTACATCGACACCGTCGTCGAGCCGTGGCTCGGCTTCTATTTCGACGCCAAGGCCGACAATGCCAGCCGCACGAACTATGCGCTGCGCGAGGCGATGATCCAGGAGAAGCAGGACAAGCCCGGTGGTGCTACCGCCGTCTCCACCTGCGGTGCCAATCCCGGCATGGTCTCGTGGTTCGTCAAGCAGGCGCTGGTCAACCTCGCCACCGATCTTGGCCTCGAGTTCTCGGAGCCGGCGCAGGAAGACCGCGAGGGCTGGGCCAAGCTGATGAAGAAGGCCGGCGTCAAGGGTATCCATATCGCCGAGCGCGACACCCAGCGCACCAAGAAGCCGAAGCCGATGGATGTGTTCTGGAACACCTGGTCGGTCGAGGGCTTCATTTCCGAAGGCCTGCAGCCCGCCGAGCTCGGCTGGGGCACGCATGAGAAATGGATGCCGAAGAACGCCAAGAAGCATAAGCACGGCTCCAAGGCCGCGATCTACCTGGAGCAGCCCGGCGCCAACACGCGCGTGCGCTCGTGGTGCCCGACGCCGGGCGCGCAATACGGCCTGCTGGTGACGCACAACGAGTCGATCTCGATCGCCGATTTCTTCACCGTTCGCTCAAAGAAGGGCAAGGTCCAGTACCGGCCGACCTGCCACTACGCCTACCATCCCTGCAATGACGCGATCCTGTCGCTGGACGAGATGTTCGGCGCCGCCGGCAAGCCTCAGCCGGTGCACCATGTGCTCGACGAGAACGAACTGGTCGACGGCGTCGACGAACTCGGTGTCCTGCTCTACGGCCACGACAAGAACGCCTACTGGTATGGCTCGCACCTGTCGCTGGCCGAGGCGCGCAAGCTGGCGCCCTATCAGAACGCCACCGGCCTTCAGGTCACCTCGGCGGTTCTGGCCGGCATGGTCTGGGCACTGGAAAATCCCGATGCCGGCATCGTCGAAGCCGACGAGATGGACTACAAGCGCTGCCTGGAAGTCCAGTCGCCCTATCTCGGACCGGTCGAAGGCCATTACACCGACTGGACGCCGCTCGACCGACGCCCGGGCCTCTTCCCGGAGGACCTCGACCGCAGCGATCCGTGGCAATTCCGCAACATCCTCGTCCGATAGCACCCTGCGCACCATGCGCCATTGCCTTGCAATCGCCCGGAAATCGGGCGATTGAAGAGATGCGGCCTGGGGCAGCGCGCGTCTTGCGGGACGCACGCCCGTTCCAGCACTTTGGACGTTCGCATCGTGCCTGCCAAAATCGAAACCGATTTTTGGGCCGATGCGTTTGGAGAGGATTTCAGATGACTATTGCGCGCAAAGTTCTTTCGATCGGCGTGGCGGGTTCCTTTGCCATGATGCTTGCCGCCTGTACCACAAGCGGTCCCGACGCACCGCCGATGGCGGCCGCGCCGAAAGGCGTCGAGGGCTCGTGGATCGATGCCAAGGGCACCGGCCTGTCGACCTTCACCGGCGGCAAGTTCACGACCGTCGCCACCGACACCGGCCAGAAGCTGGCTGATGGCAGCTACACGATGACCGGCGCCACTTCGGTCGAGATCAACGGGACGTCGCTGATCCGCCAGACGCCAGTCAGCTTCAACTGCCTGCTGATCTCCACCAGCCAGTTGAACTGCACCAGTTCGTCCGGCCAGAACTTCGTGCTGACGCGACGCGCCTGAACCGGCAAACACAGGACACATTGGGGACGGCGGCCGATTGGCCGCCGCCCTTTTTTGCGCCTGCAAAAAGTGGCGGCATTTCCGCTTGCGTCGGCCGGAACGCGATGGGAACATGGTCAAAACGCTGGCTGTTATACCCCAGTCAAGCAAGGGCGTTAAACGCCTCCGATCAGCCCACCGGGAGACGAAGATGAAAAAGCTTGCCGCCATTGCCGCCCTGTCCGCATCGACGCTTGGCCTGTCGGCCGGCGCATCCTTTGCCGACTACACATTGAATATCCTGCATTTCAATGACTGGCACAGCCGCATCGAAGGCAACAACAAATATGAGTCTACCTGTTCGGCCGACGAGGAGACCAAGGGCGAATGCATCGGCGGCGCCGGCCGGTTGATCACGGCGATCGCCCAGGAGCGCAAGAAGCTCGAAGGCCAGAACGTGCTGCTGCTCAATGCGGGTGACAGCTTCCAAGGATCGCTGTTTTACACCACCTACAAGGGCACCGTGGAGGAGGAATTCCTCAATCAGATGAAACCCGACGCGGTGACCCTCGGCAACCATGAATTCGACGATGGCGAGAGCGCGCTGGTGCCTTACCTCGACAAGGCAAAATTCCCGATCGTCAGTGCCAATGTCGTGCCCAACGACAAGTCCGGCGCGGCCGGCAAGATCAAGCCGTCGATCGTCGTGGAGGTCGGTGGGCAGAAGATCGGCATTGTCGGCGCCGTCACCAACGACACGCCCGAACTCGCCTCGCCCGGTCCCAACATCGCAATCGCGGACGACGTCAAATCGATTACCGCCGAGGTCCAGAAGCTGAAGGCGCAAGGCGTCAACAAGATCATCGCCGTGACCCATATCGGCTACAACAGGGAACGCGACATCATCGCCAAGATCCCGGGCATCGACGTGGTTGTCGGCGGCCACAGCCATACGCTCTTGTCGAACACCGATCCGAAGGCGGCGGGCCCCTACCCGACGATGGTCGACAACCCCGGCGGCTACAAGGTGCCGGTGGTGCAGGCGGCCTCCTATTCGAAATATCTCGGCGAGTTCAAGGTGGTGTTCGACGACAGTGGCGTCGTCAAGTCGGCGAGCGGCGACCCGATCTTTCTCGACAAGTCGATCACGCCCGATCCCGCCGTGCTCGCCCGTATCAAGGAACTCGGCGCGCCGATCGAGGCTTTGAAGAACAAGGAAGTGGCAGAGACCACCGACGTCATCGACGGCAGCCGCGAGAATTGCCGCGCCAAGGAATGCGCGATGGGCAACCTTGTCTCCGACGCCATCCTCGACCGCGTCAAGGGACAGGGCGTCGAGATCGTCATCTCCAATGGCGGCGGCCTGCGCGCCTCGATAGACAAGGGCACCGTCACCATGGGTGAGGTGCTGACCGTGCTGCCGTTCCAGAACACGCTAGCGACCTTCCAGATTTCGGGCAAGGACCTGGTCGTCGGCCTCGAAAGCGGCCTCAGCCAGATCGAGGACGGCGCCGGCCGCTTCCCACAGGTGGCTGGCCTCAAATACGCCTTCGACAAATCGGTCGCGCCCAATGCCGGCCGCGTCAAATCCGTCGAGGTCATGGAGAACGGCGCCTGGACGCCGATCAAGCCCGACAAGGACTATCTCGTCGCCACCAACAATTACGTGCGCCAGGGCGGCGACGGCTACAAGGTCTTCGCCGAAAAGGCCAAGAATGCTTACGACTACGGCCCCGGTCTCGAACAGGTCGTGGCCGACTATCTCGGCGCCCACCGGCCCTACACGCCCAAGCTCGACGGCCGCATCACCGAGATCGCCGCGACCGTCGCGGCGGCCCCGGCAGCGGAACCGGCCAAGCCTGCAGAGCCGGCAAAGCCTGCCCCCGCGCCAGCAGAACCTGCCAAGCCCGCCGAGGCCGCAAAGCCCGCCGAAGCGGCACCGGCAATGCCCGAACTGCCCGCCAATTCGGGCAATATCGCCAACACGCCGCCTGCCATATCGACGGAGAATGCACCTGCGCCACCGGCCGCGCCGGCTCCCGCGGCTCCAGCACCCGCACCAGCCGAGCCGGCAAAGCCTGCCGAGGCCACCCCTGCACCGGCAGCACCGGCGCCGGCGGAACCCGCCAAGCCGGCAGAACCGGCAAAGCCCGCTGAAGCCGCACCGGCAACAGGCAGCCATGTCATCGTTACCGGCGACACCTATTGGGATCTGGCCAAGAAGGCCTATGGCGACGCCACCAAGTGGAAACTCATCTACGAGGCCAACAAGGGTCAAAGGCCGCACCGGCTGATGCCCGGCGCGACGCTGACCATCCCGGCGAAGTAACGCCACTTCGCCTCTTGCCATTCAACACCCGCCTGGGAAACCGGGCGGGTGTTCTGTTTTCAGCTGGACACGCGTTAAGGTGCGGCCAGACGCGACATTGAAAGCCCGCGCAGGATGATTAGGTTCGCGCCTCCTGGAGAACCCCTATGACGCTCACAATCGCTGTCGATCCCAAAGCCGCGAAGGCCCTTGGCCCACTGCCGGCCGGGCATCCGCCGGTCAAGACCGGCAAGGTCGGTGTCATGCTGATCAATCTCGGCACGCCTGACGGCACCGACTTCAACCCGATGTGGCGTTATCTCAGGGAATTCCTGTCCGATCCGCGCGTCATCGAACTCAACAGGGCGATCTGGTATCCGATCCTCTATGGCCTGGTGCTCACCACCCGGCCGAAGAAGTCCGGCGCCAACTACGCCCGGATATGGAACCAGGAAAGGAACGAGTCGCCGCTGCGCACTTACACCCGCGCCCAGGGCGAAAAGCTGGCCGAGGCGTTGCGTGACCTGCCCAATGTCGTCGTCGACTGGGCGATGCGCTACGGCAATCCTTCGACCGCGAGTGTCGCCGAAAGGCTGGTCGCACAGGGTTGCGACCGCATTCTTTCGTTCCCGCTCTACCCGCAATACTCCGCGACGACGACGGCCACCGCCAATGATCAGCTGTTTCGCGCCTTGATGAAGATGCGCGCGGCCCCCGCCATCCGCAGTGTGCCGCCTTACTATGACGAGCCGGTCTATATCGAGGCGCTGGCGCGTTCGATCGAGCAGAATCTCGCGACGCTGGATTTCGAGCCGGAAGTGGTCCTCGCCTCATATCACGGCATCCCAAGACCCTATTTCGAAAAGGGCGACCCCTATCATTGCCACTGCCTCAAGACGACCCGGCTGTTGCGCGACAGGCTCGGCTGGGACGAAAAGAAGCTGATAACCACTTTCCAGTCCCGCTTCGGCGCCCAGGAATGGCTGCAGCCCTACACTGACAAGACGGTGGAGAAACTGGGCAAGGACGGCGTCAAATCCATCGCCATCGTCAATCCCGGCTTTTCCGTCGACTGCATCGAGACGCTGGACGAGATCGGCCGCGAGGCAGCCGAGACTTTTCATCACGCCGGCGGCAAGAACTTCGCCCATATCCCTTGCCTCAATGACAGTGCCGAGGGCATGGCGGTGATCGAGGCGATGGTGCGGCGCGAACTGTCCGGCTGGGTCTAGGAGAAATTCCAGGAAAAATGTGAAACGGTTTTGCGGGAAAAGCGCATAGCGCTTTCCCTTGGGAATTTCGTCAACCAGAGAGTTAGAGCGGCTCGCCGCTCTAACCGGAACAAGGGCCACTGCGGGGCGTTGAGGCGCACCTTCGGAGAATTCGATGCCCCGCAAACTCGACCTCAGAACTGGCCGGCCCGTCTGGTCCGCCTATCGGGCGCCTGCCGTGCCGGCGTCGGCGCTGACCCGCGACGTCAAGGCCGATGTCCTGATTATCGGTATGGGCATCAGCGGCGCCATGATGGCCGAGGCGCTGACGGCGGACGGGCATCAGGTGATCTGCATCGACCGGCGCGGGCCGCTGAAAGGCTCGACCGCTGCGACCACGGCACTGGTCCAGTTTGAAATCGATCAGCCGCTTTCAACGCTCTCGAAGATGATCGGCAAGGCCAAGGCACAGCAGGCCTGGCGCCGCTCGCGCCTCGCCGTTTCCAACCTCGCTGGCCGTATCGAGGATCTCGCAATCGATTGTCGCCGGCGCCGCACCCAGTCGCTCTATCTGGCCGGCACGGTGCTCGGCCCGTCGGAGCTGCGCGAGGAAGCCGAAGCGCGGCGGCAGGCGGGCATTGCCGCAACCTATCTGACGCCGCAGCCGCTGACGGACACATTCGGCATCAACCGCGGCGGCGCCATCCTCAGCCACGGCAACATCGCGCTCGACCCGCGCAAGCTGACGGCCGGCTTGCTGCTCAAGGCGCTGGAGCGCAAGGCCCGCTTCCTCGCTCCCGTCGAGGCGACGGTGATCGAAGACAGTGCCGACGAGGTGATCGTGGCCACGAAAGACGGTCCCAGCATCACGGCACGGCATGTCGTTCTGGCCACCGGCTACGAACTGGTCGACATCGTGCCTGCGGCGGCCCACCGGATCATCTCGACCTGGGCGATCGCGACGCGCCCGCAACCGCGAAAACTCTGGCCGGGTCCGGCGTTTATCTGGGAAGCGTCGGACCCATATCTCTATATGCGCTCGACGGCCGACGGCAGGGTCATATGCGGCGGCGAGGACGAGGACTTTGTCGACGAGACGCGGCGCGACGAACTGATCGCCGACAAGAGTGCCCGAATTGCCGACAAGCTGGGCCAGTTGTTCCCGCACCTCGACGTCAGGCCTGAATTCGCCTGGACCGGCTCCTTCGGCACAACCAGCACCGGCCTGCCCTATATCGGCGCCGTCCCCCGCCATCCGCGCATCCATGCCGTCATGGGTTACGGCGGCAACGGCATCACCTTCTCGCGCATCGCTTCCGAAATTGTTTCGGCTTCGATCAAGGGACTCGCCGACATGGATGCGGAGCTGTTTGCCTTCAACCGGTGAGTGCAGACCCACAAACAATCCTTCATCACCTGATTGTAACGCTCCTGAAACACACTTAAGTCTTTGGCGAAGTCGGCTGCGCGGGAATGGCTCTCGCGGCCCGCTTCTGAGGGAGAGCCAAATGGATTTCAGTGGTTTCGATATTGCGGTCGTTGTTCTTGTCGCGCTTGTCGTGCTGGTGCTGTTCAAAGGCATCAAGACAGTTCCCCAAGGCTACAACTATACGGTCGAACGTTTTGGCCGTTACACCAGGACACTGAGCCCCGGCCTCAACATCATCACGCCGTTCGTCGACCGCATTGGCGCCAAGATGAACATGATGGAGCAGGTGCTCGACGTGCCGAGCCAGGAAATCATCACCCGCGACAACGCCATCGTCGGTGTCGACGGGATCGCCTTCTACCAGATTCTCAATGCTGCACAGGCCGCCTACCAGGTTGCCGGCCTGCAGAACGCCATCCTCAACCTGACGATGACCAACATCCGTACCGTCATGGGCTCGATGGACCTCGACGAGCTGTTGTCCAACCGCGACGCCATCAACGAGCGCCTGCTGCGCGTCGTCGACGAGGCGGCGCATCCGTGGGGCATCAAGATCACCCGCGTCGAGATCAAGGACATCAACCCGCCGGCCAACCTCATCGAATCGATGGGCCGCCAGATGACCGCCGAGCGTAACAAGCGTGCGCAGATCCTGGCCGCCGAAGGCCTCAAGCAGTCGCAGATCCTCGAGGCCGAAGGCCGCAAGGAAGCCGCGTTCCGCGACGCCGAGGCGCGCGAACGCTCGGCCGAAGCCGAAGCCCGCGCCACCCAGGTGGTTTCGGAAGCGATTTCCAAGGGCGACGTGCAGGCGCTGAACTACTTCGTCGCGCAGAAATACACCGAGGCGCTGGGCAAGATCGGCACCGCCACCAACAGCAAGATCGTGCTGATGCCTTTCGAGGCGTCGTCGCTGATCGGCTCGCTCGGCGGCATCGGCGAGATCGCCAAGGAAGTCTTCCGCAGCGAGGGCACGACCGGCGCACAGCGCCAAGCCGCCCGCCCCCCGGTCGTGCGCCCGAGCGACAACTGAGTTCGTAGGAGGTCACTCTTATGTTCGATCGCATCATTTCCGAACTCGGCCCGTGGAACTGGATGGTCCTGGGCTTCGTGCTGCTGGTCGTAGAGGTCATCGCGCCTGGCTTCTTCATGCTATGGATCGGCATCGCCGCGCTCATCATCGGCGCGGTGTCGCTGCTGATCTGGGATGCGGCGATCTGGAGCTGGCAGGTCCAGGTCCTTGCCTTCCTGGCGCTGTCGCTGGTCTCAGCCTTCGTCGGCAAGAAACTCATGGGCGGGCGCGACCAGCCAACCGACCAGCCGCTGCTCAACCGGCGCGGCGCCCAGATGGTCGGCCGCATGGCGACGCTTGCCGAGCCGATCAAGGACGGCCGCGGCCGCATCAAGCTCGGCGACACGCTGTGGCGAGTCTCCGGGCCTGACCTGCCGGCCGGTACACAGGTACGGGTGACGGGTGCCGCGGATACAGACCTGGAGCTTACAGTGGAACGCGTCTGAATTTTCAGACCGGGCGCCGCCGCGCAAGATGTGTTGAGATTCAGTCAGGCCCTGAATATCAGCGCACCTTAAGCGGCGCCGATGCGCAGCAGGTCGTGGAAATGCACCACGCCCAGCGGCATGTTGTTCCTGGTCACCACCAGCGCGCCGATATTGTGCTCGTTGAGCAGCGCGATCGCCGTGCCGGCAAGCGTCTGCGGATCGACCGTCTTGGGCGTGCGGGTCATCACCTCGTCGACGATGACGTCGGCCAGATTGCGGTGCAAATTGCGCGCGACATCGCCGTCGGTGATGATCCCGGCCAGTTCGCCATTGGCGTCGACGATCAGGACGCAGCCGACCTTCTTCTGCGACAGCGTCATCACCGCTTCCGGCATCTTGGTGCCGAGCACGGCCAGCGGCATCTGGTCGCCGACCCGCATGATCTCGGAGACCATGGTCAAATTGGCGCCGAGCTGGCCGCCGGGATGGAAGGTGCGGAAATGGTCCGGTGTGAAGCCACGCGCCTCGAGCAGAGCGATCGCCAGCGCATCGCCGATGACCAGCTGCAGCAGCGTCGACGTCGTCGGCGCCAACCCGTGCGGGCAGGCCTCGGGGGTGCGCGGCAAAAGCAGCACCACGTCGGCCGCGCGCGCCAGCGCCGATGTCTCGCCCGATGTGACGGCGATGAGCGGGATGGAAAAACGCCTGGAATAGGCGACGATGCCGAGCATCTCCTTGCTCTCGCCCGACCATGAGATGGCGATGATGGCGTCATCCCTGGCGATCATGCCGAGATCGCCATGATTGGCCTCGACGGGATGGACGAAGAAGGCCGGCGTGCCGGTCGAAGCCAGCGTCGCCGCGATCTTCGAGCCGATATGGCCGCTTTTGCCGACGCCGGTGACGATCAGCCGGCCTTCGATCTTCGAAATCATGTCGACGGCCTGCGCGAAAGGCGCGGCCAGTCCGTTCTCGAGCGCCTCGGCAAGGGCGGCGATGCCGGCCTGCTCGGTCGCCACCGTTCTCAGTGCCGAATCGATCGACGCTTGCCTGTCCAGGGGCTTCTTATCGAGGGGTCTGCCATGCATGGATGATGCGATTAGCGCGTTGCCGCCCGCCTGTCCAACAGAAATGGCGCTGGCGCCAGGCGGCGGAGGCTTCGGACAGGTCACAGGACCCGCAAACAGCGGCACTTTAACCGGGCGAACGATCGCCGCCTCAACCCTCCGTTAACCATCCCCATTTACGGTTCGGTAAGTATGGCGCGCACAGCGCCGCGCAAGCAGTGGTGGCGATGTCCGGGGCCCAGCCAGAAAAATCAAGAGGACGACAGGGCAAGGCGGTCTGCGCCTTGCTGCTGGCAACCAGTGTGCTCGCTTTGCTGCGCCCGGCACCTCTCCACGCCCAGGAAACGGAGCTGCGCGGCGAGGTTTCCGAATCGGCGATCCTGTCCGACCAGCAGCGCAAGGCAAGGCAGCTCGCCCTTGCCACCCAGGGCCAGCAACAGTCGGCCAACACCGCGCAGGACGATGCGCCGCCGCGCACCTATTTGCCGGCCAGCGCCGGCGCTGTCCCCGACGACACGGGCACGGATGCCGCCACCGGCAGCATTTTCGATCCGCCGCAGGCGACCGACGACACGGCCACCGACAATCCGACGCCGCCCAAGCCTCGCCGCCGTCCGTCAAGCGCCGGCCAGAACGCGGCGGATCAGGACAAGACCAAAACGGGCACCAAGACGGCCGACAAGTCGAAGAAGAAGAAGGCGGCGACCGCGACCACGGACACCACTCAAGCCGCGACCGACGATACCGACAGCGCCACGACAGACCAGGAAGCGGCTAACCGCCGTGCTCTCACCGTCGACAGCGCCGATAGGCAAAAACTCGACCCCGGCGCCGAGCGTACCGCCGCCATCGAGGGCCAGAACAAGAAAGCCGAGGACGACCCCTTCGCGCCCACCGGCGTCAAATGGGGTTCCTTCGTCATCCGGCCATCGATCGAACAGGGGTTGACCGCCACCACAAACGGCGATTCGAGCAGTGCCGGCACCTCGGCGCTGCTGTCTGAGACAGCGTTGCGCTTTACCGCCGTCTCCGACTGGCGCGAAAACTCCGCCACCATCGACGGCTATGGCCTGTTCCGCGAGACGGTGTCGGGTTACCGGGTTCACGATGCGCAGGGCCGCATCGAAGGCCAGCTCAATGTCGACCTCGACAACGAGCTGCGCGCCATCGCCAAGCTCGGCTACGAAGCCGTGCCGGAAACGGCGTCCTCGCCCAACGCCATTGCCGGCGTCAGTACCCAGCCGCTGCGGCAGACGATCGACGGCAGCCTTGGCGTCGAAAAAGCGGTCGGCAAGATGCAATACACGTTGACCGGCGCGGTCTCGCACGACTTCTACGGCGACGCCGAGCTTTCGGACGGCACCACGCTGTCGCAGAAGGATCAGGACAACACGCTCTACACGGCAACCTTGCGCACCGGCTACGAAATCTCTCCAGCCCTCACCCCGTTCACCGAAATCGAGGTCGGCCGCCGGGCCTACGATCAGCGCATCGACAATGAAGGCTTCGAGCGTTCCTCGACCCGCCTTGGCGCTCGCGCCGGCCTGCAACTCGACATGGGTGAGAAGCTCTCCGGCGAGTTCTCGGCCGGCTGGCTGCGGGAAGCGATCGACGACAAGAGCCTGGAGGCAATTTCCGGCGCCACCGTCAACGCCGATCTCAAATGGTCGCCGGAGCGCGGAACGACGATCGGCCTGACCGGCAAGACCACTGTCGAGACCACCACCACGGCGGGTGAAAGCGGCGATATCCTCTATTCCGGCCGCTTGACGGCCGAACGGCAGATCCGCGCCAACCTTACAGCGAATGCGGCCCTGGGCCTCGACTGGCGCGACTATGTCGGCATCGACGGCCATGACAGGATCTTGAGCGCAGAGACCGGGCTGACCTGGTGGCTGAACCGCTATGCAGGCCTCACCAGCCGGGTGAGAACCGAAAAGCTGACCAGCAACCTGCCCGGCCGCGACTACACTGCCAACAGCATCTACCTCGGCCTGAAAGTGCAGCGCTGAAACACGCGTGCGCAGGAGGGGCGGTCAGCCGCTCGCGCTGGCATTACCCATCCAGCTAAGATACCGCGACTCGCCGCTCCGATGGCGTCATCTCGTCGAGAAGCGTGCGTATGACGCCGGCCATGTTCTCCTTCATGTCGCTGCGCCACAGCGCGAAGGCGACATTGGCCTCGACGAAACCTTCCGGGGAACCGCAGTCGAAGGTGCGGCCCTGATAGTGGTAGCCGTAGAAAGCCTGCTGCTTCTCCAGCTTCAGCATCGCGTCGGTGAGCTGGATTTCGTTGCCGGCGCCCTTTTCCTGGCCTTCGAGGATCTTGAAGATCTCGGGCTGCAGGATGTAGCGGCCGTTGATGTAGAGGTTGGAGGGCGCCGTGCCGGTCTTCGGCTTCTCCACCATCTCGGTGATGCGGAAGCCGTGATGCGTATCCTCGCCACGGCCGACAATGCCGTATTTGTGGGCCTCCGCCGGGTCGCATTCCTGCACGGCAATGATGTTGTTGCCGGTTTCCTCGTAAAGCTCGACCATCGACTTCATGCAGCTCTTTTCCGACTGCATGATCATGTCGGGCAACAACAGCGCGAACGGCTCGTCGCCGACCAGTTCGCGCGCGCACCAGACGGCATGGCCGAGGCCCATCGGCACCTGCTGGCGGGTGAAACTGGTCTGCCCCGGCGCCGGCTGCAGGCGCTGCAGGCGGGCAAGCTGCTCGTCCTTGCCGCGCTGGGCCAGCGTGTCATAGAGCTCGAACTGGATATCGAAATGGTCCTCGATGACCGCCTTGTTGCGGCCGGTCACGAAAATGAAATGCTCGATGCCCGCCTCGCGCGCCTCGTCCACCACATACTGGATGACCGGCCGGTCGACGACGGTCAGCATTTCCTTGGGAACGGCCTTGGTGGCCGGGAGGAACCGCGTGCCGAGACCGGCGACCGGGAAAACTGCCTTGCGAACTCTCTTCATGCTTTCAATTATCCGTTTGCTGGCCGGCTCCGCAATCCCTGTCCCGCGACATTTTCACGCCGGAATTGAAGATTAGTGGGGCGGGTGAGGGAAACTTCCACCGGTTAAAGCATCGAGGTGTCTTTTCGTTCCAAGCGGCACCTATGGTAAACTAATTCCTAACCCGGTTCGGCGATGAATGGTCTTTCCTGAGACAGAGAAGGAGGAAAACATGTCCGTTCGCAATGCCGCAAAACGTTTCACCAGCGTCATGACGGCCGCCAGCCTCTCGCTCGCTCTGCTGATGCCTGCCGGACCCGCTTTCGCCGATGCCGGTTTCCGGCAATGGGTCGCCAGCTTCCGCGCCACTGCCGTCGCCGGTGGCGTTTCCGGCGCTGTCTACGACCAGGCTTTCAGGGACATCAAAGAGCCCGATCCGGTGGTGCTGGAGAAGGCGCGCACCCAGCCTGAATTCACCGCGCCCGCCTGGGATTATTTCGATAATCGCGTCCACGACCAGTCTGTCGCCGTCGGGCAGCAGATGGCGAAGAAGTGGAAGCCGTGGCTGGACAGGATCGAGGCGCGGTTCGGCGTCGATCGCTACATTCTGCTGGCCATCTGGTCGATGGAATCGAACTATGGCGAGATCCTCAAGCGCGACGACATCATGCGCAACGTCATCCGGTCGCTGGCGACTTTGGGTTATGGCGACCCGAAGCGGTCGAAATATGCCCGCACCCAGCTGGTCGCGGCCCTGAAAATTCTGCAGACCGGCGACATCGATGAAAGCCATCTGATGGGCTCCTGGGCCGGCGCCATGGGCCAGACCCAGTTCATCCCCACCAGCTACCAGCACTATGCCGTCGACATGGATGGCAACGGCAAGCGCGACATCTGGAATTCCATCCCCGATGCGCTGGCGACATCAGCCAATCTGTTGAAGAAGAATGGCTGGCAGGCCGGCAAGACCTGGGGCTACGAAGTCACGATACCGGCCGGCAAGCTGCCGGGCGGATCGAAGACGCTGGCGCAATGGCAGGCGCTTGGCGTCGTCAGGGCCAGCGGCAAGCCGTTCAAGAACCTCACCGACAAGGCGACGCTGAAAGTGCCGGACGGCCGTGGCGGGCCGGCTTTCCTGATGATCCGGAATTTCTCGGTCATCAAGGCCTACAACAATGCCGACAAATATGCCCTGGCCGTTGGCCTTCTTGCCGACGAAATCGCCGGTGGCAACGGCCTTGTCCAGGACTGGAAGCGGCCCTTCACCAAGCTCACCTTCGAGGAACGGCAGGAGCTGCAGAAGCGGCTTTCGCAGCACGGGCTTTACGACGGGAAGTTCGACGGCAAGATCGGTGACGGCTCAAAGACCGCCATCATGGCCTATCAGGCAAAGGTCGGCTTGACCCAGGACGGCTACCCGAGCATGGAAGTGCTCAAATGGCTCAGGCAAAAATAGAGCCGGCCACAGCGCCGCGCGCATTTTGGGCGCGCATATCAGGCGCCATGGCAATTTGAACTTGCGCCCGGCCGCAAAACCGGCTCCGGTTTGCGGAATCAGGCGCAAGGGGATGGAGGAGTGATTGGTTTCGGCCGCGCGTATCGCGATCCTTGCTCGTCGCACGCCGATCCTTTTTCTGGCGATCGTCCTGCTGGCGATCGGCGCCGCCGGCGCCTTCCATGTACCGGCCATGGCGCAGGAGCAGCCGCAGCAAGATCGCGGATGGTCGTTGCGCGACCTTCTCTTTCCGCGCCGCAGCGAGCGGGTCGAGCCGCCGCTCGACATCCAGAAGGCAAAACCAAAGCCGCGTAAACCAAGGGTTCCGCGTGCGCCGGTCGAGCCACAAACACCGATAGCGGAAAAGGCGCCAGACGCCCGCATCGTCCTGGTCGTCGGCGACTTCATGGCGTCGGGCCTCGCCGAAGGCCTGGACATAGCCTTTGCCGACAACCCAGCCGTTAGGATCGTCGCGCGCTCCAATGGTTCATCCGGCTTCGTGCGCGATGATTTCTACAACTGGCCCGAACAGATCAAATCGCTGATCGAGACCGAGAAACCGACCGCCGTGGTCGTCATGCTGGGCTCCAACGACCGCCAGCAGATGAAGGTGGGGGACGTGCGCGAGCAGCCCCGGTCCGAGAACTGGACCAAGGAATATGAGCGCCGCACCGACGAACTGGGCAAGGCCATCGCCACCGCCAAGGTGCCCTTCCTGTGGGTCGGCATGCCGGCCTTCCGGGTGCCGAAGATGACCTCCGACATGCTGGCCTTCAACGACATCTACCATCAGGCCGCCGAAAACCATGGCGGCGAATTCGTCGATGTCTGGGACGGCTTCGTCGATGAGAACGGCGCCTTCGTCACCAACGGCCCCGACATGAACGGCCAGCCGGTGCGGCTGCGCGCCGATGACGGCATCAACGTCTCCAAGGCCGGCAAGCGCAAGCTCGCCTTCTACACCGAAAAGCCGCTGATGAAGATCCTAGGCCTGGCCACACCCGGCAGCGTGGCCCCGGCGACAGCACCTGCGGGCGCGCCCGTCGAGGCACCGGCGCCGGCCGCGGCACCCATTGTCATCGACCGCACCGCACCCATGCTGCTCAGCGACCCGGCGCTCGACGGCGGCACCGAGTTGCTCGGCGCCGCCCCGCCGGCAAACGCCAATCCGGCTCTTCCCGGGGAGCGGCTGGTGATCGAAGGCAAGGCGCCGGAGGCCGCGCCCGGCCGCGCCGACGATTTCTCATGGCCGCCGAAAGCCGAGCCGCCGGCGACAGCCGCGGCGACCGACACGACGACGGCGATCACCCCTTAATCACTCGGAGCTTCCGAGATCAAGCGGTCTCAGCGCGGCAGGACGCTCGCCCCCATCAACGCCTCGTCGATCGAGCGCGCCGCCTGGCGGCCTTCGCGGATCGCCCAGACGACCAGCGACTGGCCACGGCGCACGTCGCCCGCCGCATAGAGCCGGTCGACGCTGGTCCTGTAGTCGCGGTCATTGGCCTCGACATTCCGCGAGCGGCGGCTGTCTGTGACGATTTTCATCTCACCCTCGAGTTCCTTCGCCACGCCCACCATCGCCGGTCCGGCAAAGCCGATCGCGATGAAGGCGAGATCGGCGCGGATGACGAATTCGGTGCCGGCGATCGGCTTGCGCTTCTCGTCGACCTCACAGCATTTGACGCCGGTCAGCTGGCCGTCCTCGCCGATGAATTCGAGCGTTGCCACCTGGAATTCGCGTTCCGCACCCTCGGCCTGCGAGGACGAGGTGCGCATCTTGGTCGCCCAGTAGGGCCACACCGCGAGCTTGTCTTCCTTCTCGGGCGGCTGCGGGCGGATGTCGAGCTGGGTGACGCGCACCGCGCCCTGGCGGAAGGCGGTGCCGACGCAGTCGGAGGCGGTATCACCGCCGCCTACGACGACGACATGCTGCCCGCCGGCGATGATCGGGTGCGACGGCCATGCCACGGACTGGATCGGCTCGCCACCGACGCGGCGGTTCTGCTGCACCAGATAGGGCATGGCGTCATGCACGCCGCCGAGATCGTCGCCCGGAATGTTGGCCGCACGCGGCGTTTCCGAGCCGCCGCAATAGAGCACCGCGTCATGTTCGGCGAGCAGTTCGGCGACGGGCTTGTCGACACCGACATTGACGCCGCAATGGAAGGTCACGCCCTCGCCCTGCATCTGCTCGATGCGCCGGTCGATATAGTGCTTCTCGATCTTGAAGTCGGGAATGCCGTAACGCATCAGCCCGCCCGGGCGGCTCTCGCGCTCATAGACATGGACGTCATGGCCGGCGCGGCCGAGCTGCTGTGCGGCTGCCATGCCGGCCGGGCCGGAGCCGATGATGGCGACCCGCTTGCCGGTCTTCTTCTCCGGCGGATAGGGCCTGATGTGGCCGGTCTCGTAAGCCTTGTCGGCGATCGCCTGTTCCACCGTCTTGATGGCGACCGGAATGTCCTCGAGGTTCAGCGTGCAGGCTTCCTCGCAAGGGGCGGGACAGATGCGGCCGGTGAACTCAGGGAAATTGTTGGTCGAGTGCAGGTTGCGGATCGCGTTGTCCCAGTCCCTGTTGTAGACGAGGTCGTTCCAGTCCGGGATCTGGTTGTGGATCGGGCAACCGGTCGGCCCGTGACAGAACGGAATGCCGCAGTCCATGCAGCGCGCGGCCTGTTTCTCGACCTCCTTATCCGACATCGGCAGCGTGAACTCGCGGAAGTGCCGGATGCGGTCGGAGGCCGGCTGGTACTTGTGCACCTGCCGGTCGATTTCGAGAAAGCCTGTTACCTTGCCCATAGTCCAGTTCCTGCTGTCCAGATGGTGCGGTTTTCGCCGCACCCGTTAACCTCTTGAGGCAGCCATGGCAACCTTGCGCCCGAGGTCAAACTGTCGATGAAAGGGGCCGGGAAGCCTGGGCTCCCCGGCAATTCTCTTAAAATCTATTCGGCCGCGACGCCCATGCGCATGCGTTCCATCTCGATCAGCGCGCGGCGGTATTCGACCGGCATGATCTTGCGGAATTTCGGCCGGAACGTCGTCCAGTCGTCGAGGATTTCGCGGCCGCGCACCGAACCCGTATAGTGCACATGGTTCGAGATCAGCTGGTAGAGGCGTTCCTCGTCATGGCTGGTCATGTCGCCCGACACGTCGACGCGGCCCTTGTGGTCGAGATCGCCGCCATGATGCAGCAGCCTTTCCATCAGGTCGTCTTCTTCCGGCACCGGCTCCAGTTCGACCATGGCCATGTTGCAGCGCTCGGCGAAATCGCCGGCCTCGTCCAGCACGTAGGCGACGCCGCCCGACATGCCGGCGGCGAAGTTGCGGCCGGTCTTGCCGATGACGACGACGACACCGCCGGTCATGTATTCGCAGCCATGGTCGCCGACGCCTTCGACGACGGCCGCGACGCCCGAATTGCGCACCGCGAAGCGTTCGCCGGCGACACCGGCGAAATAGGCTTCGCCCTCGGTGGCGCCGTAGAGCACCGTGTTGCCGACGATGATGGAGTCGGCCGCCACGATCCTCGCCTCTTCCGGCGGCCGGATGACAATGCGCCCGCCCGACAAGCCCTTGCCGACATAGTCATTGCCGGCGCCGACAAGCTCGAACGAGACCCCGCGCGCCAGGAAGGCGCCGAAGGACTGGCCGGCGGTACCGGTCAGCTTCACCTGGATCGTGTCTTCGCGCAGGCCCTTGTGCTTGAAGCGCTTGGCGACTTCACCCGATAGCATCGCGCCGGTCGAACGGTCGACATTGCGGATGTCCACCTCGATCTTGACCGGCTGCTTGGCCTCCAGTGCGGGCTTGGCCAGTTCAATCAGCTTGCGGTCGAGCACGTCGTCGATCGGGTGCTTCTGCCGCTCGGTCCAGTGCACCGCTTCGTGCGGCGCATCGGGCTTGTAGAACATCTTCGAGAAGTCGAGGCCGCGCGCCTTCCAGTGCTGGACCACGTCGCGCTTTTCCAGAAGATCGCTGTCGCCGATAATCTGGTCGATATGGGTGTAGCCCATCTCGGCCAGCAGCGCCCTCACCTCTTCCGCCACGTAGAAGAAGAAGTTGATGACATGCTCGGGCGTGCCCTTGAAGCGCTTGCGCAGCACCGGGTCCTGGGTGGCGACGCCAACCGGACAGGTGTTCAAGTGGCACTTGCGCATCATGATGCAGCCAGCCGCGATCAGCGGCGCGGTCGAGAAGCCGAACTCGTCGGCGCCGAGCAGCGCGCCGATGATGACGTCACGCCCGGTGCGCAAGCCGCCGTCGACCTGCAGCGCAACGCGCGAACGCAAGCCGTTCAGCACCAGCGTCTGGTGGGTCTCGGCCAGGCCCATTTCCCAAGGGCTGCCGGCATGCTTGAGCGAGGTCAGCGGCGAGGCACCGGTGCCGCCATCATAGCCCGAAATGGTGATGTGGTCGGCGCGCGCCTTGGCGACGCCGGCCGCGACCGTGCCGACACCGACTTCCGACACCAGCTTGACCGACACGTCGGCCGCCGGGTTGACGTTCTTCAGATCATAGATCAGCTGCGCCAGATCCTCGATCGAATAGATGTCGTGATGCGGCGGCGGCGAGATCAGGCCGACGCCCGGCGTCGAATGCCGGACCTTGGCGATGGTCGCATCGACCTTGTGGCCGGGCAGCTGGCCTCCCTCGCCGGGCTTGGCGCCCTGCGCCACCTTGATCTGCATGACATCGGAATTGACAAGATATTCGGCCGTCACGCCGAACCGCCCCGAGGCGACCTGCTTGATCGCCGAGCGCTCCGGGTTCTTGCCGCCGCCGGGCAGCGGCAAATAGCGGTCGGCCTCTTCGCCGCCCTCGCCGGTGTTCGACTTGCCGCCGATCTGGTTCATGGCGCGCGCCAGCGTGGTGTGCGCTTCCCTGGAGATCGAGCCGAACGACATCGCCCCGGTCGAGAAGCGCTTGACGATCTCGGCCGCCGGCATGACGTCGTCGAGCGCGACCTTCTTGCGGCCGGTCTCCTCCGCCAGCCTGATCTTGAACAGGCCACGTATGGTCTGCGCGCGGGCAGTCTCGCTGTCGATCTGCGCCGAATACTCCTTGAAGGTTTCCCACGAGCCCTGGCGCACGGCGTGCTGCAAGGTGGCGACCGCGTCGGGCGACCACATATGCGCCTCGCCGCGCATGCGGAAGAGATATTCGCCGCCGACTTCGAGGCTGTTGCGCAGCACCGGATCATTGCCGAAACCGTCCGTGTGGCGGCTGACGGTTTCGCCCGCGACCTCGTCCAGCCCAACGCCTTCGATCAGCGTCGCCGTGCCGGTGAAATACTTCTCGACGAAATCGGTCTTCAGCCCGATGGCGTCGAAGATCTGCGCGCCGCAATAGGACTGATAGGTCGAGATGCCCATCTTGGACATCACCTTGAGGATGCCCTTGCCGATCGACTTGATGTAGCGCGACACGACCTCGTAGGCGTCGACCTCTTCCGGCAGCTCACCGCGCGTGTGCATGTCGGTGAGCGTGTCGAAGGCGAGATAGGGGTTGATCGCTTCGGCGCCATAGCCGGCAAGGCAGCAGAAATGATGCACTTCGCGCGGCTCGCCGGATTCCACGACCAGGCCGACGGAGGTGCGCAGCCCCTTGCGGATCAGGTGATGGTGCACCGCAGCCGTCGCCAGCAGCGCCGGGATGGCGATGCGGTCCGGGCCGAGCTGGCGGTCGGACAGGATGATGATGTTGTAACCGCCGGCGACTGCCGCCTCGGCGCGTTCGCACAGGCGGTCGATAGCGCCCTGCATGCCGGCAGCGCCCTCGTTCGAGCCATAGGTGATGTCGATGGTCTTGGTGTCGAAACGGTCCTCGGTATGCCCGATGGAGCGGATCTTCTCCAGATCGCCATTGGTCAGGATCGGCTGGCGCACTTCGAGCCGCTTGCGGCGCGAATTGCCGACCAGGTCGAAGATGTTCGGCCGCGGCCCGATGAAGGACACCAGGCTCATCACCAGCTCCTCGCGGATCGGGTCGATCGGCGGGTTGGTGACCTGGGCGAAGTTCTGCTTGAAATAGGTGTAGAGCAGCTTCGACTTGTCCGACATCGCCGAGATCGGCGTGTCGGTGCCCATCGAACCAACGGCTTCCTGGCCGGTGGTCGCCATCGGCGACATCAACAACTTGGTGTCTTCCTGGGTGTAGCCGAACGCCTGCTGGCGATCGAGCAGGCTGACATCCTTGCGCAGCGCGCGCGGCTCGACCGGCTTCAGATCTTCCAGGATGAGCTGCGTGTTGGCGAGCCAGGTCTTGTAGGGATGCCTGGTGGCGATCTCCGACTTGATCTCCTCATCGGGCACGATGCGGCCCTTGGCAAGGTCGATCAGAAGCATGCGGCCGGGCTGCAGCCGCCACTTCTGCACGATCTTCTCCTCCGGCACCGGCAGCACGCCGGCTTCGGAAGCCATGATGACGCGGTCATCGTCGGTGACGATGTAGCGTGCGGGGCGCAGGCCGTTGCGGTCGAGCGTAGCGCCGATCTGGCGGCCATCGGTGAAGGCGACCGCGGCCGGCCCGTCCCACGGCTCCATCAGGGCGGCATGGTATTCGTAGAAAGCCTTGCGGTCGGCATCCATGAGCTTGTTGCCGGCCCAGGCTTCCGGGATCAGCATCATCATGGCGTGGCTGAGGCTGTACCCGCCCTGGAACAGGAATTCGAGCGCATTGTCGAAGCACGCCGTGTCGGACTGGCCGTCATAGGAGATCGGCCACAGCTTCGAGATGTTGTTGCCGAACAGCTCGGAATCGACCGAGGCCTGGCGCGCCGCCATCCAGTTGTTGTTGCCGCGCACCGTGTTGATCTCGCCATTGTGCGCGACCATGCGGTAGGGATGCGCCAGCTTCCATGACGGGAAGGTGTTGGTCGAGAAACGCTGGTGGACGAGAATCAGCGCAGTCTCGAAGCGCGGGTCCTTGAGATCCCTGTAATAGGCGCCGACCTGATAGGCCAGGAACATGCCCTTGTAGACGATGGTGCGCGCCGACAGCGACACGCAATAGGCGCCGATGTCCTTGTTGTCGTTCTCGGCATAGATACGGCCCGAGATGACCTTGCGCAGCAGATAGAGCCGGGCCTCGTATTCCTCGTCATCGGGAATATCTGATGTGCGGCCGATGAAGACCTGGCGATGGAACGGCTCGGACGCGACGATGTCGGGTGCCTTCGACAGCGACGAATTGTCGACGGGCACGTCGCGGAAGCCGATGAGCGGCAGCCCTTCGGACTGCGCCGATTCGGCGATGATGTCCTCGATATGGGCGCGAAGTGCTGCGTCCTGCGGCATGAACCAGTGTCCGACGCCATATTGGCCCGCCGGCGGCAATTCGATGCCCTGGGCCGCCATCTCCTCACGGAAGAACTGGTCCGGAAGCTGCACCAGCACGCCGGCGCCGTCGCCGACCAGCGGGTCGGCGCCGACGGCGCCGCGATGCGTCAGGTTTTCGAGCACGGCAAGGCCGTCCTTGACGATCTGATGCGACTTCACGCCCTTCATGTTGACGATGAAACCGACGCCGCAGGCATCATGTTCGTTGCGCGGATCGTAGAGGCCCCGAGGGGCAAACCCGGTTCGGCCAATATCAGTTCGGCCAATGTCGGTTCGCGGCGTATTTTTGACGGCAGCCGCTTTCGTCTGCGCGGCCTGGCCGTTCGTCGCAGAGAGCGTCATGTCCGTCATTGTCCTGTCCTCCGTTCCAGCCCTTCAGGCGCTGGTTTGCCTCGGCAAGCGCTTGGCTCACCCTGATCCTTGCGGCACGTCTTGCGAAATCCTTGCCGAACCAGGCGGCTTTCCGCATGGTTCGCGTCTGGTATCGTACAGGCCAGAGTCTGGCCGTCCACCTGTCGCTCGCAGCAACAGCCGGAGAGGCCAATATGTTACGCCAATCCAGCCTGTTTTGTGCGACAAAATAAGACAGCACTACTGTCCTAAATTTTTATGGCAGAATTCCCCGACGCACACAAGACCGATTCACAAAAAACTTGAGCGTTCCGCGACATAAAATTACGTGACGTTGAGGAAAAACGTAAGCTTCAGTCGCCGATCCCTGCCCTGTCGGCTTGGCTGGCTTTAACGGTTTTCGGGCATCTGGCCCCTTGCGATCGGCTAGCGAAACCGGTCAACTCCGCGCCGATTTCCCCAAAACCCCAATCTCCCCCAAAGACATAGGCAGATGCATGTTCTTCGCTTCCGACAATTGGGCAGGCGCCCATCCCAATATCGTTGCCGGCCTGTCGGCCGCGGCCGGCGGCTTTGCCACCGCCTATGGCGACGGCGCGCTCGACCAGGCGGTCTACATCAGGTTCAATGAGATTTTCGAACGCGAGGTCGCGGTGTTCTTCGTAGCGACCGGCACCGCCGCCAACGCGCTGTCGTTGACCACCTTCAACAAACCCGGCGGCATTTCCTTTGCCCACCGCGAATCGCATGTCATCGAAGACGAATGCGGCGCGCCGGAGTATTTTTCCGGCGGCGCGCGCTTGCACGCCGTCGACGGCGCACTGGGCAAGATCGACGCGCACAATCTGGAGCGGACCATTGGCCGCTTCGCGCCCGAAATCGTCCACTGGGGACGGCCAATGGCGGTTTCGATCACCCAGTCGACCGAGGTCGGCACTATCTACGGCCTGAATGAGATCGAGACGATTTCGGCCATCGCAAAACGGCATTCCGTGCCGCTGCACATGGATGGCGCCCGCTTTGCCAATGCGCTGGTCGCGCTCGACACGACGCCGGCCGAAATGACCTGGAAGCGCGGTGTCGACATCCTGTCCTTCGGCGGCACCAAGAATGGCTGCTGGTGCGCCGAAGCGATCGTGCTGTTCGACCTCGACCGCGCCAAGGAATTGGCCTTCCTGCGCAAGCGCGCCGCCCAGCTGTTTTCGAAGTCGCGCTTCGTCGCCGCTCAGTTCGAAGCCTATTTCAAGGACGGTCTGTGGCTCGACACAGCGCGCCACGCCAACGCCATGGCCGCCCGCCTCGCGGCGGCGATCGAGGATTCGGCCCACGCGAAGCTGGCCTGGCTGCCGCAGGCCAACGAGGTGTTCGCCGTGATCAAGAAGACCGAGGCCGAGAGGCTGCAGGCTGCCGGCGCCGCCTTCTACGACTGGCACAAGCCGCACGGCTTTGACGGCCATATCGGCGAGGACGAGCTGCTCTATCGTTTCGTCACCAGCTTCGCGACGTCAGCCGAGGAAGTCGACCGCTTTGGCAAGTTGATCGCCGGATAACAATCCATCTGCCGATCAACAAAAAAGCGGCGCCTCTCGGCGCCGCTTTCGTCTCGGGAGGAGACGGTTCTATTCCTAAGCTACATTACGCAGCGGTCTTGGCCTCGATCTGCTTGGCCTTGGCCGGGGCCGAGGTGATCGCGATCTTGCGCGGCTTCAGTTCCTCGGGAATGTTGCGCTTGAGGTCGACGAAGAGCAGGCCGTTCTTCAGCGTGGCGCCGACGACTTCAACGTGGTCGGCAAGCTGGAAGCGGCGCTCGAAGGCCCTGGAGGCAATGCCGCGATAGAGCAGCTCGGAGCCTTCACCGTTGCCCTCGTCCTTGCGCTCACCCTTCACGGTCAGCACGTTGCGGTGAGCTTCGATCGAGATTTCCTCGTCCGAGAAGCCGGCAACCGCCATGGAAATCCGGTAGGAATCCTCACCGGTGCGCTCGATATTGTAGGGCGGATAGGTCTGCGCGCCATCGGGCTGCGCAAGCGAATCCAGCATGGTGAAGAGACGGTCGAAGCCGACGGTCGAACGGTAAAGCGGGGAAAAATCAACGTGACGCATGAGGTGTTCTCCTGTTGAGCAACATGGTTTGCGTATGGCCGGTGCGAAACCCGTAAGCGGCGTTTCGGCAGGACCAGCGGCCCCGACATTGGCGACCGCATTCCACATTTGGGGAGCGCCCCAATGCATTTCAAGATTTCGCCCGGCGGCAAAAACTGGATGGGTTGCCCCTTGATGAACGGCAGATGAACCGGCGCTTCGGCGCCCGTTCAGACAGCCGCCGCTAAAGTGGCACCAAGATCAAGGATTGGCGGCGCCGGGTTTTACAAAGGTGCCGCAACGAGGCCGAACCGGGTGTTAACGTCCCTTCCTCCCGGATCGACAGGGGCCGGAAGCACGCCTTCGAGCGGCTTCCGGCCTTCCCCGTTACGATCCCGGCACAAGCCGGATTTGCTTTGCTTTTGATGCATTGGCGTCTATCACCTTGACGAGGCCAGCCGCGACAGGCTGGCACCTGAAGACGCCGAGCACAAAGCGCCGCATGACGGACCTTCTCCAAGACACGCCGCTTTTCCACGAATCCGAGGACAATCCGCGGCCAGAAAACGCCACCGGAGGCTTTTTCGTCACCCGCGACCGCAAGAAGATCCGCTATGGCCTGTTCGCGGCGGTGGCGCGCCCGATGCGGGGCACGGTGGTGCTGCTGTCTGGCCGCAACGAGTGCATCGAGAAATATTTCGAAACCATCCGCGACCTTGCCGCCCGCGGCTTTGGCGTCGCCACGCTCGATTGGCGCGGCCAGGGCGATTCCGACCGGCTGATCCGTGATCGCCAGCGCGGCTATGTCAGGTCCTTCCGCGACTACACGGCCGACCTGGAGCAGTTCTTCGAGGAGATCGTGCTGCCCGATTGCCGCGGGCCGTATTACATCCTCGCCCATTCAGCCGGCGCCGTGATCGCGCTTCTTGCCGCGCCGTCCATGGTCAATCGCGTGCGGCGCATGGTGCTGATCGCGCCGTTCCTGACCCTGCCCGACCTGCCGGTCTCGATCCGGACGGTCCGCCGTGTCTGTTCGGTCCTCTGCATTCTGGGCCTTGGCCGACTCTATGCCGCCTGGGGTCCGCGGCCCAGACACACGCTGCCTTTCGAGGCCAATAAGGTAACGTCGGATCCGCGCCGCTATCGCCGCAACACGCGCATCTACGAAGAGTATCCGCGAATGGCGCTTGGCGGTCCGACGATCCGCTGGCTGCAGGCAGCGGCAAAGGCGTCGGAAGCGGTGAGCGACCCCGACTTCATGGCGCGGATACAGGTGCCTCTGCTGATCATCGCCGCTGGCGCCGACCAGGTCGTCTCGACCCGGGCGGTCGAGGCCTACGCCAGAAGCCTGAGGCTCGGCTCGCTGCTGATGATCGACGGCTCCAAGCACGAGATCCTGCAGGAGGTCGACCTCTACCGCGAACAATTCCTCGCTGCATTCGACGCTTTCATTCCTGGCTCGGACGATCCGACGGCCTGACCGGCACCGCGGTTCCTTCGAAGGCCGGCATAGCTGACACACCGTTGTCAGGATAATCGGCCAGCCGCCCCTCGCGGCGGGCAAACCGCTAAAGATTATGACAGCCCGCCCCCACCCCGAAATGCTCATCTCAATGCGTCGAATTGAACGCCATGGAGATGAGATCATGACCGAGAAAACCTGCGCCGCTTGCGATTGCCAGCTGGATGCCAACCCGATCCGCGTCAAGGTCGGCGGCAAGACCGTCGAGGTCTGCTGCGAGGAATGCGCGACGGCGCTGAACGAGGCCGGCGCCTCGGCGGCCGGCGTGAGCGAGGAATGAGCCATGCGCACCGATCACGCAGCGGCACAACGCCTGGCTGGCCAGGCCCAGGTGCCGCCAGTCCACACCGTAACCACCCTGCACGCCTTGCACGCCCAATGCATCGCGGCGGCGAGATGGCTCGCCCGCCAGATGGAGAAGCGCCGAAGCCGGCTTGCCTTGCTGGAAATGACCGACGAACAGCTCAAGGACATCGGTCTGTCACGCGGCCAAGCCTATTCGGAGTTCAGGCGCCGCTCATGGGATTGAGCAGCCCCAGCGAGAAAGTCTCCTGACAAGATTGGGCAGGCCGCTTGCCTAAAGTGCCATCGCAATGCCGGAATCAGTTTCTGGCACGAGGGATGAGCGCAACGGCCATGTCGCAATTCAAGGTTCAGCTCCTTATGGACACCGGCACTGTCAGGGTGCGAGATGTCGTCTGCAGCGGCGAATGCCGTCACAGGAGCGATGAGGAGTGCACGTCGGCGACGCATCTGGTGTTTGCCTATCGCGGCGTCTTCGTGCGCCATGTCGGCCGCAATGATGCGGTCGCGGAAGCCAACCAGCTGCTATTCTTCAACGAGGCCGAGGCCTACCAGATCAGCCACCCTGTCGAAGGCGGCGATGCCTGCCTCGACCTTGTCATCGAGGAAGGCCACTTGCGGGAACTGGCGCCGCAGGAGCAGTTGCGCGCCGGTGGTGTCCTGGCGTTTCGCCGCCAGCGCCGGCGCATCGATCCGCGCGCGCAGGCCTTGGTGGCGCTGTTGCGCCACAGCCTGAGCCGCAATGTCGCCGAAACGCTGGAGGCCGAGACGCTGGCGCTAACGCTGGTGCGGCGCTCGCTCGGCGAGCGCACTTCGCACGTCGCGGGCGCCAGCCCCGGACGGCAGAAGCTGGTCGACCGCGCCAAGCTGGTGCTGGCGTCGGATCTGTCGCGGCGCTGGACGCTGGCCGAGATTGCCGCCGAGGTCGGAGTCTCACCGGTCTATCTGACGCAAATATTCCAGCAGGTCGAGGCCATCCCGCTCTATCGCTATCATCTGCGCCTGCGGCTGGCGCGCGCGCTCGACCTGCTTGGCCGCTACGACAATCTGACCGCTTTGGGCATGGACCTCGGCTTTTCCAGCCACAGCCATTTCAGCGCGTCGTTCAGACAGGCCTATGGACGCACACCGGCGGAATTCCAGCGCTCGATCAGATCGCGCTGAAGCAACGGCTTCACAGAAAGCGCGGAGATATCAGCCGCGCAGGGCAGCCATGGCCGCCGCGTGAAGCTCCGGCGTCGCCGCCGCTAGCACATCGCCGCCCTTTTCCGCCGGTCCGCCATCGAAGGTGGTGACGACGCCGCCCGCCTTCTCGATGATCGGGATCAGCGCAACGATGTCGTAGGGCTTCAGGCCGGGATCGGCGACGATGTCGACGCTCCCCGAGGCGATCATGGCGAAGGCATAGCAATCGGCGCCGTAGCGGGCCAGCTGCACCTTTTTCTCGAACGCGTCATAGCGCGTGCGCGCCTCGCCCTTGAACAGTGCCGGCGTGGTGGTGAACAGCGTCGCCTCATCGAGCCTTGTCGTCTTGCGGGTCGAAAGCTTGCGCGGACCGCCCGGCCCCTCATAGTGCGAGCCCGAGGCGTTGGCGTAGAACAGCTCGCCGGTGAAAGGCTGCGCCATCATGCCGGCGACCGCGTCGCCGTCGACGGTCAGCCCGACCAGCGTCCCCCACACCGGCAGGCCGGAGATGAAGGCGCGCGTGCCGTCGATCGGATCGATCACCCAGACATGCCGGCTGGAGGTGTTTTCGCTGCCATGCTCCTCGCCGAGAATGCCATGGTCGGGATACTGCGCCGATATCAGCGCCCGGATGGCGCGTTCGGTCTCGCGGTCGGCTTCCGTGACCGGGTCGAAACTGCCTTTTTCCTTGTTGGCGACGGCACCCTGGGCGCGAAAGCGCGGCAAGGTCTCGACCGCTGCCGCCTGCGCGATGCGGCGCATGAAATCGATGCTGATGTCCAACTGATTCTCCCGCATTGCCGAGTGCCTCACCGGGCTCTGCCGACACTTTCCCGCCAAAACAAGCCTGTTTATCGATTTATTCGCGGCGACATCTGTTGCCCGAATGTCACATCTGCGTCATCGAAACGCAATTTCCACATCACTCTGAATTAAAAAAGCCTGAAGATCGCTTGACATTTGTGCACCGCACAATACCCTCAACCTCGGACAGGGTTTCCTGTCCATGCCCTCCTTGGGCGTTTCCTCCCTAGACTTCGACCGTATCGTGCAAACGATGCGGTCTTTTTTTACGCCTGCGCCTCGGGCCGGCTATTTCACTCCGCGGCCAGCGGCAGGTCGATGAAGTGATGGTCGGGCATCGCCATCAGATCCGCTGAAAATCGCGTCAGATCATCGGCCAGCGCGTCGAAGCCGGCAGTCTTCTCGAACGTCCGTTCATTCATGTAGAGCCCGCGATTGACCTCGATCTGCAGCGCATGCAGATGACGCGCCGGGCGGCCATAATGCTCCGTGATGAAGCCGCCGGCATAGGGCTTGTTGTGGGCAACGGTATAGCCCATCGCGGTCAACAGGCCGATCGCCGTCTCGGTCAGGGCAGCGGTGGCCGAGATGCCGAAACGGTCGCCGATGATGAAGTCCGGCCGCAGACCGCCGTCGCCGACACGGATGCTTGCCGGCATCGAATGGCAGTCGATCAGCACGGCAAAGCCGAAACGGGCATGGGTCCTGGTCAAAAGCCGCTTCAGCGTTTCATGATAGGGCTTGTAAACGGCCTCGATGCGGGCGACGGCTTCGGCGAGCGGCAGGCGACCGGAATAGATGTCGAGCCCCTCGCCCACCAGCTTCGGCACCGTGCCAAGTCCGCCGGCCACCCGCGCCGAGCGGATGTTGCAGAAGGACGGCACCGGCTCGGCGAACATGCGCGGGTCGAGTTCCCAAGGCTCGCGATTGACGTCGAGATAGGCGCGCGGGAAATTCGCCGCCAGCATCGGCGCGCCAAGCGCCACGGCGCCGCCGAACAATTCATCGACGTAGCAATCTTCCGAGCGGCGGATGGCGTTGCGGTCGAGCCTCGCCATGGCGAGGAAGCGTTCCGGATAGTAGCGGCCGCTATGTGGTGAGTTGAACAGGAAGGGGACGCGCTGTTCGACGCCCGATCGGATTTCGAAGGGTTGAACGACCGAAAAATCCTCGGCTGCCGTCTTCAATTTGCACGAACCCGAAAACACCGATGCATCATGATATGAAAGTGCCACCTTGCTGGCCGCATGTCCAGCATTTCGCCATCCGCATCGCCCCGCCGAATGCGGATAATGCTTCGCAGCATTCACTTGATGTTTACCGTCACCGCCTCATATACAGGATGGTTAACGGGCTGCCTGGGCGGCAGTCTCGGGCGGGTGATTCGGACGGGATATCATGGCACGCATTCTTCTGGCGGAAGACGACGACGATATGCGTCGTTTCCTCGTCAAGGCGCTGGAACGCGCCGGCTACCAGGTCAGCGATTTCGACAATGGCGCCAGCGCCTATGAGCGGCTGCGCGAGGAGCCGTTCTCGCTGCTGTTGACCGACATCGTCATGCCGGAGATGGACGGCATCGAACTGGCGCGTCGCGCCACCGAGATCGATCCCGACCTCAAGGTCATGTTCATCACCGGTTTCGCCGCCGTTGCGCTGAACCCGGATTCCAAGGCGCCGAAAGACGCCAAGGTGCTGTCGAAGCCCTTCCACCTGCGCGATCTCGTCAACGAGGTCGAGAAGATGCTGCAGGCGGCCTGAGCCGCCTTCAACCGAGGCATCGGCATCTGTTTGCCGGTGCGGCGAGACGACGCCTTCTTTCCTTTTTCTCGCTATTGACGCGCCCGACCAAAAATGGTGTATGCGCGGCTTCGGATGGGCGTGTAGCTCAGCGGGAGAGCACTGCATTGACATTGCAGGGGTCACAGGTTCAATCCCTGTCACGCCCACCATCCAATCTCAGACTTTCGGTATCACGCACGCAACTGCGGCTCCCCCGCAGCGCCACGTAGCTCTGCCTTCGCTCGATGGTGATCGAAAACGTCTCGTTCGGCTTAGATGCCTGCGACGACACACAGGTTCTTCATCCGTGATACGGCAAGGTCAGGATCGGCCAGCAGGCCTGCCTGGTCGGCAAGGCGAAAGATTTCGGCGTAGTGGCGGATGCCGCGCGCCGACTGCATGCCCCCGACCATGGTGAAATGGTCCTGGTGGCCGTTCAACCAGGCCATGAAGACGATGCCGGCCTTGTAATATTCGGTCGGCGCCTCGAAGATTTTTCGCGATAGCGGCACCGTCGGCGCCATCAACGCGTCATAGCCGGCGCGGTCGCCCTCGGCGAGCCTTGCCAGGGCGGCGTTGGCGACCGGCGCGATGGCGTCGAAAATGCCAAGCAGCGCGTGCGAATGCCTGTTGCCGTCGCCGGCGATCAGTTCGGGGTAGTTGAAGTCGTCACCGGTGAACATCACGACGCCGTCCGGCAACCGGTTACGCAGCGCGACTTCCTTGCCGGCATCGAGAAGCGATATCTTTATGCCCTCGACCTTGTCTGCGTGGCGTTCGATGATGGCGACCACCGTATCGAGCGCGGTCTCGAAATCGCGGCTGCCCCAATAGCCCTTCAAGGCAGGGTCGAACATGTCACCCAGCCAGTGCAGGATGACCTTGCCGGAGGCCTGGCTCAAGATGCGGTCATAGACGCGCGCATAATCGTCCGGAGCCTTCGCGACAGCCGCCAATGCGCGGCTGGCCATCATGATCGCCTTGCCGCCCTGCCCTTCGATGAAGGCGAACTGCTCGTCATAGGCCGCGATCACATCGTCGAGCGTCCCGGCAGCGGCCGGCGCCAGATGATCGGTTCCCGCACCCGAGGCAAGATCGGCGCCTTCGACGGTGCGCGCCTCGGCGATCGAGCGGCGGATCAATTCCTTCGCATTGGCCCAGTCGAAACCCATGCCGCGCTGCGAGGTGTCCATCGCCTCGGCAATGCGGAAGCCGAGCCGCCACAAATGATGGCGGAACGCCATTGTGCTGTCCCAGTCGACCGCGGGCCGCGACCATGGATCGGTCATTTCGAGGGGATCGGCAACGACATGCGCGGCGGCATAGGCGACGCGTGAAAACCGTGCGCCGATCGCCGGCTGCACCGGCTGTCCAACAAGCGCGTAGCGGGCGTTGCGGCCACCTTCGGCAGGCAAGACAATATCCATCGACCTCTCCCTTCGCAGCGCCTATTAAATGGAACGTTCCAATAAATCAAGAACCTTTAAGATTCGGAGCGAAGTTGGCGGCAAATGCTGCGCTGCAGCACACGAAGCCTTTCCTGATGGGCCATTTGAGTACGAACAATCAGTTTTTGCGGCTGAGAAAAATTCGCGATTGACTCAAGATTGAACCAGTGATTAGAACGTTCCAATAAATTCGATTGGGAAAACTGGGAGGACGCATCGAGATGGCCAGCCGGGCCAAGGCCACGATATTCGACATTGCCCGCGAGGCGGGCGTGTCCAAATCGACGGTATCGCTCGTGCTCCAGGGCAGCGGGCTGATCCGGCCTGAAACCGCGGTCAAGGTGCGCAAGGCGATCGAGGATGTAGGCTATGTCTACAACCGCGGCGCCGCCAATCTGCGCAAGGCCCATTCCAACGTCATCGGCATGGTCATCAACGACCTCACCAACCCATTCTTCGCCGAACTGGCCGTCGGCATGGAACGCGTCTTCCAGTCGGCCGGCATCGTGCCATTCATCGCCAATACGGCGGAGAATCCGGTGCGCCAGGAAGAGGTGCTGAAGTCGCTGATGGAACAAGGCGTCGCCGGGCTCATCGTGTCACCGGCGCGCGGCACCACGCCAGGCGCTTTCCGGCGGCTGGAATTGGCGGGCGTGCCGGTGGTCTTCGCCATGCGCCGCCTGCCCGAAAGCCGCATCCCTGTGATCGCGCCCGACAATCATCGCGGTGCCTATCTTGCCGCGGCTCATCTGATCGCCAAAGGACATCGCCGGCTCGCCTTCTTCGGCGGCACCTCGGATCTGGTGGTTTATCAGGAACGGCTGGGCGGCTTTCGCGAGGCCTGCGAGACGCTGGGCATCTCCGCCCGCGACGTGCTGGTCGTCGAGGGCGAAACCAACCGCAGAGGCGGCCTCGCCTGCCTGGACACCGCTCTCACGATGGCTGAACCGCCGACCGCGGCTCTCTGCTTCAACGACGCCGTCGCCTTTGGCGTGATGCTGGCGTTGCGCAAGCGCCGGCTTGAGCCGGGACCGGATTTCGCCGTCGTCGGCTTCGACGACGTGGTCGAGGCCGAACACTACATGCCGGCGCTAACCAGCGTCGCGGTGGACACAGCCGGCCTCGGCGAGCGCGCCGCTCACGTCATGCTCAAGCTGATCCAGTCGCGCACCACGCGGGCCGAAGACCATGTCGGCGCGGTCAATCTCGTGGTCAGGGAAAGCTGCGGTCCGGATCTCCGCACGCGAAACAGGCCGACGGGAACGGGAGGCGCCGCGTGAGTGTCAAATGGGGGTTGATCGGCGCCAGCACGATCGCCAGGCAGTTCATGATCAACGCCATCCGCGCGCAAGAGGGTGGCGAGATCGCGGCGGTGATGAGTTCCAATCCGGAACGCGCCACGGCCTATGCCAGGGAAAACGGGATTCCATCCGCCGTGTCGACCTTGGACGCCTTGCTGAAGTCCGACATCGACGCGGTCTACATCTCGACCACCAACGAGCTGCACCTCGACCAGGCGCTAGCCGCCATCAAGGCGGGCAAGCATGTGCTGTGCGAGAAGCCGCTGGCGCTGACCAGCGCCGACGCCCGAAAAATGGTGGCGGCAGCCAGGGCGGCCGGCATCGTGCTCGGCACCAACCATCATCTGCGCAACGCCGGCGCGCATCGCGCCATGCGTGAGGCCATCGCATCGGGGCGCATCGGCAAGCCGATCGCCGCACGCGTCTTCCATTCCGTCTATCTGCCGGAGACCCTGCAGGGCTGGCGCATCACCAAGCCGGAAGCCGGCGGCGGCGTGGTGCTCGACATCACGGTGCACGATGCCGACACGCTGCGCTTCGTGCTCGGCGACGATCCGGTCGAGGTCTCGGCCTTCACGCAATCGGCCGGCATGGCCGGCGGCGGACTGGAAGACGGCGCCATGTGCATCTGGCGCTTCAAGTCGGGCCTCATCGCTCAGTCGCATGAAGGCTTCACCACCAAATTCGCCGGCACCGGCTTCGAGGTGCATGGTTCGGAAGGCTCGCTGATCGCCAGCGATGTGATGACCCAGAAGCCCGACGGCTCGGTGCTGCTGCGCACCGCCAAGGGTGAGGAGCAATTGAGCTTCGATCGCGAGAATCTCTACGTCAGATCGGTGCGTCAGTTGCATGCCGCGATCCTCGGCAAAGGCCAGCCTGCCGCCACCGGCGAGGACGGCGTCTGGTCGCTCACTGCAGCCGAGGCGGCATTGCAATCGGCCAGCTCCGGCAAGGCCGTCAAGATCGACCCGAAACTCGGGAGCATGAAGTGAGCAAGGTCGTTTCCGCAGCGCAGGCAGCCAGCCTGATCAAGGATGGCATGACGGTATCCGTGTCGTCGTCGAGCGGGCTCGGCTGTCCGGACGCGGTGCTGGCCGCCATCGGCGAGCGCTTCGATAGCGAAGGTCATCCCAAGAACATCACCACGCTGCACCCGATCGCCGCCGGCGACATGTACGGCATCAAGGGCATCGATCATCTGGCCAAGCCCGGCCTGTTGAAGCGCACGCTGTGCGGTTCCTACCCGTCCGGCCCCTCCTCCGCCGAGCCGCCGCAGATCTGGAAGATGATCGGCGACAATTCGGTCGCCGCCTACAACGTGCCGTCCGGCATCCTGTTCGACATGCACCGCGAGGCCGCCGCCAAACGGCCGGGCGTGCTGACCAAGGTCGGTCTCGACACCTTCGCCGACCCGCGCCATCAGGGCTGCGCCATGAACGCGGCGGCCAGCGAGCCGATCGTCTCGGTACAGCAGTTTGACGGCGAGGAATGGCTCTATTTCCGCTCGATCGTGCCCAACATTTCGATCATCCGCGCCACCACGGCGGACGAGCGCGGCAACCTCACCTATGAACATGAAGGCGCCTATCTCGGCGGCCTCGAACAGGCGCTTGCGGCCCGCAACAATGGCGGCGTCGTCATCGCACAGGTCAAGCGCGTCGTCGAGAACGGCACGCTAAAGCCGCATGATGTGCGCGTGCCCGGCGTGCTGGTCGACCATATCGTTGTCGCGCCCGACCAGTTGCAGACGACGCTGACGCCTTACGACCCGGCGATTTCGGGCGAGATCTTCCGGCCGCTGTCGACCTTCCGCAACGCCGAGATGAACGTGCAGAAGGTGATCGCGCGCCGCGTCGCCATGGAATTGCGCGACGGCATGGCCGTCAACATCGGCTTCGGCATCTCGGCCAACGTGCCGCGCATCCTTCTGGAAGAGGGCCAGCACGGCAAGGTCACCTGGGTGATCGAGCAGGGCGCGGTCGGCGGCGTGCCGCTGCTCGACTTCAAGTTCGGCTGCGCCTCCAACGCCGAGGCGATCATGCCCTCACCGCACCAGTTCATCTATTTCCAGGCCGGTGGTTTCGACGCCTCGCTGCTGTCCTTCCTGCAAATCGACCGCCACGGCTCGGTCAATGTGTCGAAACTGTCGGCGCGGCCGCATGTCACCGCCGGCGCCGGCGGCTTTGTCGACATAACCGCGCGGGCGAAGAAGATCGTCTTCTCCGGCTTCTTCAATGCCGGCGCCAAGCTTTCGCTGGCCGATGGCGGCATCCGCATCGACCAGGAGGGCAAGGTCAAGAAGGTGGTCAACGAGGTCGAGCACATCTCGTTTTCCGGCAAGCGCGCCGTCGCCCAAGGCCAGGACATCACCTATGTTACAGAGCGCTGCGTGATGAAGCTGACGCCCGACGGCCTGATGGTCACCGAGCTGGCGCCGGGCATCGACCTCGAGCGCGATGTCCTGGCGCAGGCCGAGATGCCGCTCGGTGTCGCCAACGACCTCAAGGTAACGCCGGCGGCACTCTACCAGGATCGGCCGATCGGCCTGTCGCTGAATGGCGGCGCCTCGCTCGGAGACGCGCATGGCTGAGCGCCTCGTCATATTCGAAAGGGACGGCGCCATGGGCATCGTCACGCTGCGCCGCCCGGAAAAGTTCAACGCGCTGGACATTCCGATGCTGAGGGCGCTGGAAGCCGCGCTCGACGAGGCAGAGAAGGCCGAAGGCGTGCGCGTCGTGCTCTTGCGCGGCGAAGGCAAGGGCTTTTGCGCCGGCGGCGATGTCGAGGCCTGGGGTGCGATGAGCGCCGCCGATTTCCAGGTGCAATGGGTGCGCTATGGTCACCGCGTGTTCGACCGGCTGGCGCGGCTGCGGCAACCGACGATCGCCGTGCTGTCCGGTCATGCGCTGGGCGGCGGGCTGGAACTGGCGGTCGCCTGCGATTTCCGGGTCGCCGAGGCGCATGTGAAATTAGGCCTCCCCGAAACCTCGATCGGCGTCGTCCCCGGCTGGTCCGGAACGCAGCGCGCCGTGCGCCGCTTCGGCACGCAGACGGTGCGGCGCATGGCCTTGGGTGGTGAGATACTCCTCGCTCCCGAAGCGCTGGCCCTTGGCGTGGTGGATCGGGTGACCGAAACCGGCAGCGGCTTGGCAGAAGCCAAGGCGTGGGCCGAAAAAATCGCCGAGCGTGGCCCGCTAGCGACGGAAGCGGCCAAGCTGATGATCGCGGTGGCCGAGGGCGAGGAAAGTGCGGCCGCCACCGAAGCGCTGGCCAGCGGCTTTATCGCGCTCACCGGCGACCTCAAGGCCGGCGTCGACGCCTTCAAGGCCAAGCAGAAGCCAGTATTTTCAAGAAGCTAGAGAAAACAGTCCTGATGAACGCACCCCTCAACATCGCCATGCCCGCCGAGGCCTCAGCCGCGCCGAAAAATTATCGGCTGCTGATCGACGGCAAGCACGTCGATGCTCGCGACGGCCGCACGCTGGAACGCAAGAGCCCCGGCCACGGCTTCACCGTTTCGCGCTATGCGCAGGCCGGCGAGGCCGAGGTCGAAACGGCCGTGCAGGCCGCGCACAAGGCGTTCGAGACCGGCCCATGGCCACGCATGAAGGCCGGCGAGCGCGCCGCGATCCTTTTCAAGGCGGCCGACCTGATCGAGACACGGCTGGAAGACATCGCCCGGCTCGACGCGCTCGAATCCGGCAAGCCGATCGCCCAGGCGCGCGGTGAGATCGGCGGCGCCGTCGACATCTGGCGCTATGCCGCCTCGCTTGCACGCACGCTGCATGGCGAGAGCTACGCCAATCTCGGCGATGCGATGCTGGGCGTGGTCGTGCGCGAGCCGATCGGCGTCGTGTCGATCATCACGCCGTGGAATTTCCCGTTCCTCATCGTCAGCCAGAAACTGCCTTTCGCGCTCGCCGCCGGCTGCACGGCGGTGGTCAAGCCGAGCGAAATGACCTCGGCCTCGACCTTCGTGCTGGGCGACATCCTGCTCGAAGCCGGCCTGCCCGCCGGCGTCGTCAACATCCTCGCCGGTCTGGGCGCCGATGTCGGCGCGCCGATGGTCAGCCACCCCTGGTCGAGATGGTGTCGTTCACCGGCTCGACCCGCGTCGGCAAGATGACCATGGCGTCCGCCGCGCAGTGGCTGAAGAAGGTCTCGATGGAGCTTGGCGGCAAGAACGGCCAGATCGTCTTTCCCGATGCCGACCTCGAGGCCGCCGCCGACGCGGCCGTGTTCGGTGGCTTCTTCAATGCCGGCGAATGCTGCAATGCCGGCAGCCGGCTGATCGTGCACGAGGCGATCGCCGACGATTTTCTCAATGCCGTCAAGGCGCTCACAGCCAAGGTGAAAGTCGGCGACCCGCTCGACGAGCAAACCAAGGTCGGCGCAATGATCTCGTCCGACCATCTGGCCAAGGTGACGGATTACGTTACGGCAGCGGCAGGCAAAGGCAGCAATGTCTTCAGGGGCGGCAAGCAGCTGGCCTCTAGTGCCGGCCAATATCTCGACCCGACCATCATGCGTGGCGTCACAGAGGACATGGCCATTGCGCGTGAGGAAGTGTTCGGGCCGGTGCTCTCCGTGCTCACTTTTGAATCGATTGAAAAGGCGTTGCACATCGCCAACAACACGCCCTATGGTCTGTCTGCAGGCGTGTGGAGCGCCAGCATCGACACTTGCATGTCGGTGGCGCGTGGGGTGCGTTCGGGGACGGTTTGGGTGAACACATTCATGGAAGGTTATCCCGAGCTGCCTTTCGGGGGCTACAAGCAGTCCGGTCTCGGACGCGAACTCGGCAAACGCGCCGTCGAGGACTATACCGAGGAAAAGACAATCCAGTTTCATCGCGGCCAGCGCACCGGATGGTGGGTCGGCTGAGTTGGGAAGAACCCGGTGGGCTTCCACCGGTCGTGTAATGCAACAAGGGAGGAAGTACATGTTGCGCAAACTGCTTATCGGAACGGCTCTTGCGACGAGCTTTGCCTTCTCGGCGCACGCCGCGGACGTCAAGGAAGTGCAGATGCTGCATTGGTGGACGTCGGGCGGCGAAGCGGCTGCCCTCAACGTGCTGAAGGGCGACCTGGCCAAGGAAGGCTATGCCTGGAAGGACGTTCCTGTCGCCGGCGGCGGCGGTGATGCTGCCATGACCGCGCTGAAGGCGATGGTCGCGGCCGGCAACTATCCGACCGCCTCGCAGATGCTCGGCTACACCGTGCTCGATTATGCCGCGGCCGGCGTCATGGGCGACCTGACCGAGACGGCGAAGAAGGAAGGCTGGGACAAGTCGGTTCCGGCGGCCCTGCAGAAATTCTCGGTCTATGACGGCAAATGGGTCGCGGCTCCGGTCAACGTCCACTCGGTCAACTGGCTGTGGATCAACAAGGCCGTCATGGACAAGATCGGCGGCACCGAGCCGAAGACCTTCGACGACTTCGTCGCCCTGCTCGACAAGGCCAAGGCCGCGGGTGTGATCCCGCTCGCTCTCGGCGGCCAGAACTGGCAGGAAGCCACCATGTTCGATTCGGTCGTCCTGTCGACCGGCGGACCCGAGTTCTACAAAAAGGCCTTCAACGACCTCGACGACGCTTCGCTCAAGTCCGACACGATGAAGAAGTCGTTCGACAACCTCGCCAAGCTCGTCACCTATGTCGACCCGAACTTCTCGGGCCGCGACTGGAACCTTGCCACCGCCATGGTCATCAAGGGCGATGCCCTGGTGCAGGTCATGGGCGACTGGGCCAAGGGTGAATTCCACGCCGCTAAGAAGACCCCGGGCACCGACTTCCTGTGCTATCGCTTCCCGGGCACCGACGGCTCCGTGATCTACAACTCCGACATGTTCGGCATGTTCAACGTTCCGGACGATCGTAAGGCCGCCCAGGTCGCATTGGCCACCGCCACCCTGTCGAAGAGCTTCCAGTCGGCCTTCAACGTCGTCAAGGGTTCGGTTCCGGCCCGTACCGACGTTCCGGACACCGACTTCGACGCTTGCGGCAAGAAGGGCATCGCCGACCTGAAGAAGGCCAATGAAGGCGGCACGCTGTTCGGCTCGCTGGCCCAGGGCTATGGCGCCCCGCCGGCTGTCGCCAATGCCTACAAGGACGTGGTCTCGAAGTTCGTCCATGGTCAGATCAAGACCTCGGACGAGGCCGTGACCGAACTGGTCAAGGCGATCGACGACGCCAAGTAAGCGCAACGCTCGAAATCACCTTCCCCGCCTCGGCGGGGAAGGTTTTATCTCAGGATTGGCCGGCTCGACACCATGCCGACCCAAGACCCGTATACACGGGGCCGCCTTGCCGCCTGACGGCGCAGCACGGACGACCCGAAACGGGAGGAGCTCATGAGCACAGTAGCAACAAGCCAGATCAAGCTGACGCCGGAGCGGTCACGCACCTCTGTGCGCTCGCGCCTGCAGGACGCCTTGCCGAAGATCGTTCTGGCGCCGAGCTTCGCCATCACCATCGTCTTCGTCTACGGCTTCATCCTGTGGACGATCTATCTGTCCTTCACCAATTCCAAGACCTTCCCGTCCTACGTCATCACAGGTTCGCGCGCCTATCAGCGGCTGTGGGGCTGGACCTTCGACACCGACCCGCCATCGAGCTGGTACACGTCGATAACCAATATGGGTATTTTCGGCTTTCTCTACATCCTGATCTGCCTGGCGCTCGGCCTGTTCCTGGCCATCCTGCTCGACCAGAAGATCCGCGGTGAAGGCGTGCTGCGGCCGATCTACCTCTATCCGATGGCGCTGTCCTTCATCGTCACCGGCGTCGCCTGGAAATGGTTCCTCGATCCCGGTCTCGGCCTCGAGCAGACGCTGCATCAATGGGGATGGACGAGCTTCCATTTCGACTGGATCAAGAACAAGGATTTCGTCATCTACACGGTGGTCATCGCCGGCGTCTGGCAGGCCTCCGGCTTCATCATGGCGATGTTCCTGGCCGGCCTGCGCGGCATTGACGGCGAGATCATGAAGGCAGCGCAGATCGACGGCGCCACAACCTTCCAGCTCTACCGCCGCATCGTCATCCCGCTGCTGCGGCCAATCTTCCTGTCGGCCTTCATCGTGCTCGCCCACCTCGCCATCAAGTCCTACGACCTTGTCGTGGCGCTGACCTCCGGCGGCCCCGGCGGCTCGGCCTGGCTGCCTTCGAATTTCATGTACGAATACACCTTCAAGCGCAACGAGATGGCTGTCGGATCGGCCAGTGCGGTGATCATGCTGATGACCATCGTCGCCATCATCGTGCCCTATCTCTATTCGGAACTCAGGGAGAAGCCGCGATGAGCGCTGTCGCCACCCCTGCCCGCCAGGCCTCCGGCGGCATCAACACCAAGCTCGTCAATCGTGTTGTCATCTACGGGCTTCTGGCGCTCTTCGCGCTGTTCTACCTGATGCCGCTGTTCGTCATGCTGGTCACCTCGTTCAAGACCATGGACGAGATCCAGAACGGCAACATGCTGGCGCTGCCCCAGGCGCCGACCTTCGACCCGTGGCTGAAGGCCTGGGGCGAGACCTGCGTCGGCCTCACCTGCGCCGGCATCAAGGGCTATTTCTGGAACTCCATCAAGATGGTGGTTCCGGCCGTGCTGATCTCGACCATGCTCGGCGCCCTCAACGGCTACGTGCTGACCAAATGGCGCTTTCGCGGCGCGACGCTGGTGTTCGGGCTGATGCTGTTCGCCTGCTTCATTCCGTTCCAGTCGGTGCTGCTGCCGATGGCGACGATCCTTGGCAGCGTCGGCCGCTTCGGGGTGACCTTGCAGAACTCGGTCGGAACCAGCTTCGGCCTCGGCAATTCGACGGTCAATCTCGTCTTCGTCCACGTCGTCTACGGCATCGGCTTCACCACGCTGTTCTTCCGCAACTATTACGAGGCCTTCCCCACCGAATTGATCAAGGCGGCACAGGTCGACGGCGCCTCCTTCTTCCAGATCTTCCGCCGCATCATGCTGCCGAACTCTATGCCGATCTTCGTCGTCACGGTGATCTACCAGTTCACCAACATCTGGAACGACTTCCTGTTCGCTTCGGCCTATGCCGGCACCGGCGACGCGATGCCGATGACGGTGGCGCTGAACAATGTCGTCAACACCTCGACCGGCGTCGTCGAATACAACGTCAATATGGCGGCCGCGATGATCGCGGCTCTGCCCACCCTGATCGTCTATGTCGTCGCCGGCCGCTATTTCGTGCGCGGGCTGATGGCGGGCGCGGTCAAAGGCTGACCAATTCAGAAGGAACGACCATGGCTTTTCTGGAAATTGATGGGCTGAAGAAGCGCTTCGGGAATGTTGAGATCCTGAAGGGCATCGATGTCGAGCTCGAAAAGGGCGGCTTCCTGGTGCTGGTCGGTCCGTCCGGCTGCGGCAAGTCCACCCTGCTCAACACCATCGCCGGACTGGAGCAGATCACCGAGGGCGAGATTCGCGTCGACGGCCGCGCCATCAACGATCTGCACCCTTCGAAGCGCGACATCGCCATGGTGTTCCAGAGCTACGCGCTGTACCCCAACATGACGGTGGCCGGGAACATCTCCTTCGGCATGGAAATGCGCGGTGTGCCGGCCGACGAGCGCCAGAAGGCGATCGACAAGGTGGCCAAGGTCCTGCAGATCGGCCATCTCCTGCAGCGCAAGCCTAGCCAGCTTTCGGGCGGCCAGCGCCAGCGCGTCGCCATGGGCCGGGCGCTGGTGCGCGACCCCAAACTCTTCCTGTTCGACGAGCCTTTGTCCAACCTCGACGCCAAGCTGCGCGTCGACATGCGCATTGAGATCAAGCGCCTGCACGCCACGACCGGCACCACCATCGTTTACGTCACCCACGACCAGATCGAGGCGATGACGCTGGCGACCAAGATCGCCGTCATGCGCGACGGCGAGGTGCAGCAGTTCGGCACCCCGGCCGAGATCTACAACAACCCCACCAACCTGTTCGTCGCCGACTTCATGGGCTCGCCGGCCATGAACCTGATCCCGGCGACCATCGCCACATCGGGCAATGCGCTGTCTGTCGTGCTGCAGCGCGAGGCGCGCGAGCCGATCACGCTGCCGATGGCCAATGCGCCGGCGGGTCTCTCGGCATTCCAGGGCAAGCCGATCATTTTCGGCGTGCGGCCGGAAGCGTTGACCGATCCGGAGGGCGCCGAACGCAACGCCTCGAACATCGCCACCGCCGACCTGCATATCGAGGTCGTCGAGCCGGCAGGTTCCGACACCTTCGCCGTCACCAATCTCGGCGGCAAGGGCGTGGTGGCGCGGCTGCGGGCCGACGCCAACATCCAGCCTGGCACCAGCACGCCGCTCGCCTTCAACCTGACCAAGGCGGTGTTCTTCGATCCGGCGACCGAGAACCGCATCCGCTGACGGCCATGGCAAATCCGGACATCGTCATCATCGGCTCCGGCATTGGCGGCGCCACGATCGCCTCCGGCCTGGCCGGCGGCGGCGCCTCGATCCTGATGCTGGAGCGTGGCGAGCCCTTGCCGGCAACCCCGCATGCCCGCGACACCCGCTCGATCTTCGTCGACGGCCACTACCGGCCGAAGGAGATGTGGCGCGAAGCCGGCGGTGCAGCCTTCAATCCCGGCAACTACTACTATGTCGGCGGCAATTCGAAATTCTACGGCGCGGTGCTGATCCGCTACCGCAGGCAAGATTTTTCCGCCATGGAGCATTTCGGCGGCGTCTCGCCCGCCTGGCCGTTTTCCTATGATGCGTTCGAGCCCTGGTATTCCAAGGCGGAGCAGCTGTTTCGCGTGCGCGGCGCGCTGGGCGAGGACCCGACCGAACCATTCCACTCGATCCCCTACGCCTTCAAGCCGGTGCCCGACGAAGCGCCGATCGCGCGCGCGCGCGCTGAACTGAAGGGCCTCGGCCTGCATCCGGCCTCACTGCCGCTCGGCGTCGACATCGATACCTGGCTGAAGGAAGGCAGAACCGGCTGGGACGCTTTCCCCAACACCGGCCAAGGCAAGATGGACGCCCAGACAGCGCCACTGGCGGCGGCGCTTAGGGATAGCAACATCCGGCTCGAGACCGGCTGCTACGTCGAGTATCTCGAGGCGGCACCCGATGGCAAAAGCATCGTCGCGATCCACTACCGGCAGAACGGCGAGGCGAAGAAAGTGTCGCCGAAGCTGGTCATCCTCTCCGCCGGCGCGGTCAATTCCGCCGTCATCCTGCTGCGCTCGCCCTCACCCGATGGCAAGGGCCTCGCCAACCGCTCGGACCAGGTCGGACGCAATTTCATGAACCACAATTCCAGCGCMATGCTGGCCATCGATCCGCGCCGCAGGAACGATGCCGTCTACCAGAAGACGCTGATGCTGAACGACTATTATCTCTCGGACGGCAAGGGCGGCAAGCCGCTTGGCAATGTCCAACTGCTCGGCAAGATCGACGGCAACATGCTCAAGGCCAATGTGAAGACGATGCCCAAATTCGCGCTCGATTACATGGCCGGCCACGCCGTCGACTGGTACCTGATGTGCGAGGACCTGCCCGATCCCGAAAGCCGCATCATGGTCGACGGCAAGGATATCGTCATGCAGTGGCGGCGCTCCAACATGCAGTCGCTCGACGGCCTGACCAAGGTGATGCGCGAAAACTTCCGCGCCTGCGGCTACCCCATCGTGCTGTCACGTCCCTTCGACAAGCGCACGCCATCGCACCAATGCGGCACGGTGAAGATGGGTGACGATCCGGCGACATCGCCGCTCGACCCGTTCTGCCGGTCGTTCGACCACCGGAACCTGTTCGTCGTCGACGGCAGTTTTTTGCCGAACTCGGCTGCGGTGAATCCCGCGCTGTCGATCGCCGCTCAGGCGTTGCGGGTGGCTGACCATATCCGCACGGTGGAGCTTGCCGCATGACCCGCCCCGCGGCCATCGTCACCGGCGGCGCGCGCGGCATTGGGCTGGCCTGCGCCGAGGCTTTAGCCGATGCCGGCTTTGACATCCTGGTTGCCGACGTTGCCGAACAGGCGCCTGACGGGCTCGACGCAGACATCTCGGCGCGCGGCGCAAAACTCGCCTATGTCAGTTGTGACGTCGCCAACCTCGACAGCCACGCCGTGTTGATCGATGCCGCGATGCGCGTCTTCGGCCGCATCGACTGCCTCGTTAACAATGCAGGCGTCGGCGCCGTGGTGCGCGGCGATCTGCTGGAACTGAAGCCCGAAAATTTCGACCGCACGCTGGGCATCAACCTGCGCGGCACGGTCTTCCTCAGCCAGGCCGTCGCCAAGGCAATGCTGGCCACACCCGGCGGCCACACAAGATCGATCATCACCGTCACCTCGGTCAGTGCCGAGATGGCTTCGCCGGAGCGCTCCGAATACTGCATATCGAAGGCCGGGCTTTCCATGTGGGTGAAGAACCTGGCGCTCAGGCTCGCGCCCGAGAACATCGGCGTGTTCGAGTTGCGTCCAGGCATCATCCGCTCCGACATGACGGCAGGCGTGACCGCCAAATACGATGCCTTGATCGACAGCGGGCTGGTGCCGGCCAAACGCTGGGGCGAAGCGTCAGACATAGGCGCGGTGGTGGCGACGCTTGCCGCCGGCAGGCTCGGCTTTTCGACCGGCTCGATCATCAATGTCGACGGCGCGCTCTCCGTGCCGCGGCTATAGGTGGAAACGACATGACCGACTACATCATCGTGGGCGCCGGCCCGGCCGGCTGTGTTCTGGCCAACCGGCTGAGCGAGGATCCCTTGAATTCCGTGCTGCTGCTGGAAGCCGGCGGCAAGGACTGGCATCCCTACATCCATATGCCGGCGGGCTTCGCCAAGATGACCAAGGGCATTGCGTCCTGGGGCTGGTCCACCGTGCCGCAGAAAAACATGAAGGACCGCGTCTTCTGGTACACGCAGGCCAAGGTGGTCGGCGGCGGCTCCTCCATCAACGCCCAGATCTACACGCGCGGCAATGCCCGCGACTACGACGCTTGGGAGAAGGAAGAGGGTCTCGCCGGCTGGGGCTATCGCGACGTGCTGCCCTATTTCAAGCGCGCCGAGAACAACCAGCGTTTCGCCAACGATTTTCACGGCGACCAGGGGCCGCTCGGCGTGTCGAACCCGATCTCGCCGCTACCGATCTGCGAAGCCTATTTCCGTGCCGGCCAGGAGATGGGCATCCCCTTCAACCCGGACTTCAACGGCGCCAACCAGGAAGGCGTCGGCTATTACCAGCTCACCCAGAAGGACGCCCGCCGCTCCTCGGCCTCGGTGGCCTATCTCAAGCCGATCCGCCCGCGCAAGAACCTGACGGTCAGAACCGATGTGCTGGTGACCCGCATCCTCGTCGAGAAAGGCCGCGCCGTCGGCGTTGAAGTCGTTGACCGGCCGGGCGGCGAGAAGAATATCCTGCGCGCCGGGCGCGAGGTGATCGTCTCGTCCGGCGCCATCGGCTCGCCGAAGCTTTTGATGCAATCGGGCATCGGTCCGGCCGACCACCTGAAATCGGTGGGCGTCACACCAGTGCATGACCTGCCCGGCGTCGGCTCCAACATGCAGGACCATCTCGATCTGTTCGTCATCGCCGAATGCACCGGCGACCACACCTATGACAACTACGCCAAGCTGCACCGCACGGCCTGGGCCGGCCTGCAATATCTGCTTTTGAAGAAGGGGCCGGTGGCCTCCAGCCTGTTCGAGACCGGAGGCTTCTGGTACGCCGACCCGACCGCCGCCTCGCCGGACATCCAGTTCCATCTCGGCCTGGGCTCAGGCATCGAGGCCGGCGTCGAGAAGCTGAACAATCCGGGCGTCACCTTGAACTCGGCCTTCCTGCGGCCGCGCTCGCGCGGCACGGTGCGGCTGAAGAGCGCCGACCCGGCCGACCACCCGCTGATCGATCCCAACTACTGGTCCGATCCCTACGATCGCGCCATGTCGATCAAGGGGTTGCGGCTGGCGCGCGAAATCATGCGGCAGAAGGCCCTTGCCCCTTACGTGCTGCGCGAAGTGCTGCCCGGCCCGTCGCTGGCGACCGACGACGAACTGTTCGACTACGCCTGCCGCAGCGCAAAGACCGATCACCATCCTGTCGGCACCTGCCGCATGGGCCATGACGAGATGGCCGTCGTGACGCCGGATTTGCGGCTGCGCGGCATTGAGGGCTTGCGCGTCTGCGACGCCTCGGTGATGCCGCGCGTGCCCTCCTCCAACACCAATGCACCGACCATTATGGTTGGTGAAAAGGGTGCCGACCTGATCCTCGGCCGTGAACCGCTGCCGCCGGCGGTGTTTTCCGGCAACCGGGCTGCTTGAAGGGGATGAAAGAATGATCAGGCACTGTGTGTTCGCCCGGTTTCGCGGCGATGTCCCCGAAAGCGAGCGCGCGGCGATCCATGCCGACCTTGAGGCGCTTCGAAAGGTGATCGACGGCATGGACACCGTCCACTTCAGTGCCAATGTCAGTCCCGAGCCTTTCGCGCGCGGCTTCGGCCATGGCTTCACCATCGATTTCCGCGATGCCGCCGCCCGCGACGCCTATCTCGTCCATGAAGCTCATCAGCGCGCCGGCGCCCGGCTGGTCGCCGCACTCGAGGGCGGCACGGACGGATTGATGGTCTTCGACCTCGACCTTACGAAAAAGTGACCGCCGGTTCTTCGAAAGCCGGCTGATCGCTGTTCTCTTTTGCGAGCGGGGCGACATATCGTTCCTTTGGGGGCACCAAAGGAGGACGCCTTGAATCTCACCGTCGAGCAGAAGAAAACCGTTCTGGCATCATTCCTGGGCTGGACGCTCGATGCTTTTGATTTCTTCCTTCTGACATTCCTGCTCACCGATATTGCGAGTGAATTCCACACCGATGTCCCGGCAGTCTCAAAGGCACTGTTCCTGACCTTGGCAACGCGCTTCATCGGCGCGTTTTTCTTTGGCATGCTCGCCGACAAATATGGGCGCAAGCCCATCCTCATGCTCAACATCGTCAGCTATTCGGTGATCGGCGCGCTTGCCGCCTTCTCGCCCAATCTCGGCATTTTCCTCGCCCTGCGCGCTTTGTTCGGCATAGCCATGGGCGGCGAATGGGGGCTTGGCAGTTCGCTCGCCATGGAATCCATCCCGCCCAGCGCGCGCGGCTTCGTATCGGGCATCCTGCAATGCGGCTATCCCGCAGGCTACCTGCTGGCAGCGGTGGTCTACGGCCTGCTCTACCAGCAGACGATCGGCGGCTACACGATCGGCTGGCGCGCCATGTTCCTGCTCTCCTTCGTGCCGGCGCTGATCGTGCTCTTCATCCGCTCGCACGTGCCGGAATCGCCGGCCTTCGTCGAGGCGCGGAAATCTGTCAGACCGGGGCTCCTGGAAACGCTGCAGAAGCACTGGGGCGTCGCGCTCTACGCGGTCGTGCTGATGATGTTCTTCAATTTCTTCAGCCATGGCACGCAGGACCTCTACCCGACCTTTCTGAAGAAGCAGCATGGCTTCGATCCGCACACGGTGAGCTGGATCACCATCGTCGCCAATATCGGCGCCATCGTCGGCGGCCTGGCCTTCGGCGCGCTGTCGGAGAGGATCGGCCGCGTCAACGCCATCACACTTGCCTGCCTGATCGCCCTGCCGTCGATCCCGCTATGGGCCTACAGCACCACGCCCTTCATGTTGGCCATCGGCGCTTTCGTCATGCAGGTGGCCGTCCAGGGTGCCTGGGGCGTCATCCCGGTTCATCTCAACGAACTGTCGCCGGGTGCGGTCCGCGCGACCTTGCCCGGCTTCATCTATCAGGCCGGCAACCTTGCCGCATCCTATGGCGGACCGTATCAGGCGGGCATAGCGGAGGCGGCCGGAGGCAGCTACGGCTATGCGCTGGCGCTTTTCGCCGGCGTGGTCGCCGTCTGCATCATCGTCGTCATCCGCTTCAGCCCGGAACGACGCGGCCAGGTGATGACAGTCCTGGGTTGAGTGCGGCCTAACCCAGCCGGAGCGCGATAACCCCGGCAACGATGCTGAGCGCGGCAGCGCCGCGCCAGCCCGTCATCTTCTCGCCAAGCGCATAGACCGAGATCAGCATGGCGAACAGGATCGAGGTTTCGCGCAGCGATGCCACCGAGGCGATCGGCGCCTTGGTCATCGCCCACATCACGATCCAGTAGGCCGCGCCGCTGAGCACGCCGGTGAACAGCCCGGCCTTCCAGTCGCGCGCCAGCACGGGCAGTGACTGCGGCCCGCGGAAGATGAGGCACAGCACCAGCGCCCATGTCGCGTCGCAGACGAACAGCCAGGCCGCGTAGCTTTGCGCCGTCGCCGCCAGCCGCGCGCCGCTGCCGTCCGACAGTGTGTAGCTGGCAATGAAGATCGACGTGCCGAGTGCAAAACCGACGGCGCGCAGGTTGAGCTTCTCCAGATGCGCGCCGCCGCGAAACGACATCACCAGCGTGCCGGCCGACAAAAGCAGGATGCCGAGAATGGCAAACGGTGCCGGCACCTCCTGCACCACCACGATGCCACCAAGTGCTGCCAGCAGCGGTGCCGTGCCGCGCGCCAGAGGATAGGTCTGGGCGAAATCGCCGGCCTTGTAGGCGCCGATCAGGAAGGTTCGGTAGCCCATGTGGAAGACCACCGAAGCGAGAATGAATGGCCAGACCTCGGCCTTCGGGAATTCGACGAAAGGGAGCACGAACAGCGCGGCAAACCCCATGCCCAATGTCATCAGCGTGATCGACAGGAAGCGGTCGAGATGCACCTTGACCAGCGCGTTCCAGATCGCGTGCATGGCGGCTGCGGCAAGCACCGCGAAGAAGACGAAAAGCGTCATTCGGGTCTATCGACCTCCCAAGCCGAGCGGCGTTTCGAGATCGATGTCGACTCGGACCGGGAAATGGTCGGACGCCACTTCGCCTATGTCGGATGCGACCGAGCGGACCCGCCCCGCGAACATCCCGCCGACGAAACAGTGGTCGAGCCGGCGCTTTGCCAGCCTGCCGTCGATGATCTTCTCATGCGTGTGGAAGTCATCAGCGGGTTCGATCGCCACGACGGCGGCATCGACGAAGCCGTCGAGATAGGCAGCACCCCGATGATAGGGCGTGCTGCCGACGATGCGGCGGTATTCGGCGCTGCCCGGCTCCATGTTGAAATCGCCCATCCAGATCGCCGCCAGCGGATTTTCCGGCTCGGCTTCGCCGCTGGTCCAGTTGCGCGAAGGCTCGTCATCGATACCGCTCCACGGCCCGCTGTCTGACGGCGCACGGCGGTGCTCGGCCAGCAGATAGTCGATCTGCTCCAGCCGCTCCTCGGCGGCGATATGGGCGAGATGCAAGGACAGTACCCGCACCGGGCCGACCGGCGTACGGATCATGCATTCGAGCGCCGCGTTGCGTGTGTTGAGCGGCCTGAGCGTCCGGTGCATCGGCAGCACATGCAGGCGCGACCAGACGATCGGCAGTTTCGACAGAACCATGGTGCCGAACTGCCGGCGCCGATTGACCAGGCGACCATCCCGTCGCTCGCTGGCGTTCATGTCGAAGGCCGGGCCGTAGACCCAGTGATAGTCCGGCAGCAGGCGCGACAGCAGCTCCGGCTGGTCGTCGAAATGGCTGCGCTGCCAGTGCCGCTCGACCTCCTGCAAGGCAATGATGTCGGCGCCGTCGACGATGCGCGCCGCGCGCGAAAGATCGTAGCGGCCGTCGCTGCCGAACCCGTACTGGATGTTGTAGCTGACCAGCTTCATTGCTTACCCGGCTCACCTTCGGTGATGGCAGTAGCCGCTCAGTGGATTGCTTGCAATGTGCAGGAGAATGCAAGCGGCTTGTGCCAGAAGCGTCCCCCATGCCCCGCCGCGCGATCATGCACCGATTCCGGACCGCTCCGGTATCCTCCGCCCGCCGGAAAACGCCGCGAGGCATCCAACCAACGCAAGCGGTTCAGCTCCGTCGCAGAACCGTCCTAATCGGTGGTCAATGGCTGGAATCGGCCCGCTGGCGATGCCGCCAGTTCCGCCCAGTCGATCTCTTCCTCCAGCCGGTGATAGGCTTCGTCGCCGATCGTGCCGTTGCTGCGCAATTCCTCCAGCGTGTCGCGCTGGCGGTTGATGGCGTAGAGGCGCAGCCGGTCGTATTCGGTTGCCGCCTGTGCGTCTTCCGGGTTTTCCGCGATCACGCGCTCAGCCTCGTACTGCTCGCGCACGACAGCCGCCGCGGCCGATGTCTTGCGGCTCAGCACGTCGAGTGCGGCCTGCATGACGGCAACGCGCGCCTGCGCAACCTCATTGTCGACGGTTCTGTCGGGATCGAAGTTGAGTATCCGCAGCAGAGGCTTCAGCGTCATCCCCTGCAGCACCAGCGTGCCCAGAACCACCGCGAAGGCGGCAAGCACGATCGGGTCGCGTTCGGGAAAGCCGGCCGGCAGGGCAATGGCCACCACCAGCGTCACCAGCCCCCGCATGCCGCACCAGCCGACCAGCACGGCGCCGCCAAATGTCGGCAAATCCCGCTTGCTGTCTTCGCCGCCGAGACGGGCAAACCATCGGATGATCGCAACATAACTCGCCACCCAGACGAGGCGCGCCACGATGACGACAACCAGCACCGTAGCGGCAAACAGAAAGGCTTCGCCTTGCCCCTCGCCGGAGAGCCGGCCGACGATCGACCGTGCCTGCAGGCCCATCAGCACGAAAGCCAGCACGTTGAGAACGAACACCGCCGACTCCCAGACCGAATAGGTGCTGACACGACGTCTCGCCGACATGCGGCGCGGCGCCATGCGCGCAATCGTGATGGCGTAGACGACGATGGTGATGATGGCGGAAAGACCGAGCTTGTCGGCGAGTATCCACACGCCGAACGTCCCGGCGAACTGCACCACGGTGCTGCTCGCCGCATCCTCGATACGGGTTAGCGTCAGCAGCGAGAGGCGGCCAAGCAGATAACCGGCTATCAGGCTGCCGATCGTCGACAGCAGGATCACCGGAATGGCGTTGCTCAGCATGATGGAGCCGAGTGCCGCCGAAACCGCCAGCCGGTAGATCAAGAGCGCGGTGGCATCGTTGAGCAGGCTTTCGCCTTGCAGGATGGCGGTGATGCGGTGCGGCACCTTGAATTGCCCGAGAACGGCACTCGCCGCCACCGCATCCGGCGGCGCGACGATGGCGCCGAGCGCGATCGCCGCCGCGATCGGCAAGCCGGCCATCTTCCAGCCGACGAAGGCAACCACGACAGTGGTGAAGATGACGGCGCCAAGCGCCAAGAGCAGCAGCGACAGCCGGTAGCGCTTCAGGTCGCGCAGCGACGTGTCATAGGCTGCATCGAGAAGCACCGGCGCGATGAACAGGGCAAGCGCCAGTTCCGGATCGATCTCGATCATCGGTGCGCCAGGCACGAAGGCGATGCCAACCCCGGCCAGTGCCAGCAGCGACGGATAGGGGACCTCCAGCCGCCGCGACAGCGCCGTCAGCGCGACAGCCGTCAAAAGCAGGACAAGGGTGAGTTCAAAAAGAGCCATGGCTCATCGTAGCGGTGAAGAGCGACGGTTGGCAGTACCCCGAGGCAGGATACTGTTGATTGTCGAAGCCTTGGCCTGCCCAGGGATTTAAAAGTGACCAACTGAGGGGCGGTGCCGACGGTTGGTTATGACAGACACCGAACCCACGGCATCGAGGGTTGCGAGCATCGACGATCAAGATGCGTTGTTCGGCGCATCAGAGACCGCCGCGGAATGACGTTCGCTCCGCTAGTGCAAGACCAGCATGTCGCCCGATGAGAACGAAATCTCGGCCTTCTCGCCGACCGCCGGTGGCGGCGTGGCCGAGTTGTTGAATGTGTCGAGCGACACTGTGTTGCCGCCGATGCCGACGCGGACCCGGATCACCGAGCCGAGGAAGTGCACTTCGGATATCTCTCCGGTCAGGCTGGAGTCACGGCCGGGCTGGCGGCCGAGCGAAATCGCCTCGGGCCGCAGCGCCAGCGACAGCGTGTCGCCGGACTTCGAGCCGTTGAGCTTGCCCTTGAGCGAGACTTCCTGCGTGTTGACCTGAACCGTGCCGGCCGCGGCATCGGTGACCTTGCCTTCGAGCACGTTGAGCGTGCCGACGAAATTGGCGACGAATTTGGTCGCCGGCCGGTTGTAGATCTCGAACGGCGTGGCGACCTGCTCGGCCTTGCCGCCATACATGACGGCGATGCGGTCGGAGATCGACAGCGCCTCTTCCTGGTCGTGCGTGACGAAGATGGTGGTGATGCCGAGCTTCTTCTGGATCGAACGGATTTCCTCGCGCAGCGACACGCGCACCTTGGCATCCAGCGCCGACAGCGGCTCGTCGAGCAAAAGCAGCTTCGGCTTCGGCGCGATCGCACGCGCCAGCGCGATGCGCTGCTGCTGGCCGCCCGAGAGCTGGTAGGGATAGCGGTCGGCCATCTGCGGCAGCTTGATCATGTCGAGCATCTCGGCGACGCGCTTGTCGGCATCGGCCTTGTTCATGCCGGCAACCTTCAGCCCGAAGGCGATGTTCTGCGCCACGGTCAGGTTGGGAAACAGCGCGTAGGCCTGGAAGACCATGCCGACATTGCGCTGGTTGGGCTTCAGCCGCGTAATGTCCTTGCCGGCGACGACGATCTTGCCGGCCGACGGATCCTCGAAGCCGGCAACCATGCGCAGGACGGTGGTCTTGCCGCAACCGGACGGTCCGAGGAACGAGACGAACTCGCCCGGCTCGACATCGAGGCTGAAGTCCTGGACCACGGTGTTGGAACCGTAGGACTTTCGCACGTGCTGGATGGACAGGAATGGCTCGGCCATGGCTTTTCTCTCAGGTCAATTCGGGCGGTTCGACGACTTCGGCGCGAACCGGGACAGGATCTGGATGAGCGACATACAGCCCCAGGTAATGGCGAAGGCGATGATGGCAAGGGCTGCCGGTTCATAGGCGCGGTTCGCGCCGATGTTCTGCAGGTACGGCCCAAAGGCCGGGCGGTTCAGCAGGCTGGCCATGGTGAACTCGCCGATGACGATGGCGAAGGTCAGGAAGGCACCCGACAGCACGGCGATCAGCACATTGGGCAGGATAACGCGGCCGATGATCGTGCCCCAGCCGGCGCCCAGGATCTGCGCTGCTTCCGTCAAGGTCCGCACGTCGATGGTGCGCAGCCCGGTATCGACGGCACGATACATGTAAGGCAGTGCCAGCGTTGCATAGCCGATCACCAGCAAGGCATTGGCGCCCATGTTGCTGCCAAGGAACGGCAGCGGCGAATTCGAGCCGTACATCCTGATATAGCCGAAAACGATGACGATGGCCGGAATGACCAGCGGCAAGAGCGTGATGAATTCGACGATCGGCCTGAGCTGCGGCAGACGCAGCCGGATCCAGTAGGCCGCCGGCACGACGACCAGCACACCAAGGATGATGGTGAAGATCGCGGCGACCACCGAATACAGGAAGGTCGACTGGAAGCGCGCGTCGCCCAGCACGATCTGATAGGCATCGAAGGAATGGACGCCGCGGCGCATGCGCAGCGAGAATTCGACCGTCGCCGCCAGCGGGATGAAGAAATACGCCGCACCAACGATGAAGACGACCCAGGCCCAGAATTTTCCCGACTTCATTTCAGCCACCTTTCGGAGCGAGTCCGGAACCAGATATAGAAGACATTGGCCAGGCCGGTGATGACGATCATGCCGAAGGCGATGGCGTAGCCGAGCTGCGGATTGTGCAACACGTCGCCATTGATCTGCGAGTAGAGCTTGATGGGGACGATGTTGAGCGCCGGGCCGGCAAACGCGTAGGCCGTGGCAATGGCGCCAAAGGCATTGGCGAAGAGAAGAATGACGGTGCCGAGGAAGCTCGGCCATATCACCGGGATGACCACCATGCGCCAATACTGCGCCTGCGTGGCGCCGAGCGTGGCCGCCGCCTCGCCCCATTCCTTCTTCAACCCGTCGATGGCCGGCACGATGATGACCACCATCAGCGGGATCTGGAAGAACAGGTAGACCGCGATCAGGCCCGATGTGGTGAGGAAATTGAAGCCCATTGCGTAGATGTTGATGTTGAGGACATCACGCAGAAGCGTCGTGACGATGCCGACGCGGCCGAGCGTGGCCAGGAAGGCGAAGGCCAGCGGCAGGCCGGCGAAATTCGAGGCGACTCCGGAGAAAGTCAGGGTCGCGGAGCGCGTCCAGCTTGGCAGTCCGCCGCGCACGATGGCGATGGCTATTGCCAGCCCGGCAAACGCGCCGATGATGGCCGACCAGAAACTGATCTTGATCGAAACCCAGTAGGAACTGCTGATCGACGGATCGCTGACCAGCTGCAGAATGTTGTCGAACGTAAGCTGACCATCACTGTTCTGGAAAGCCCCGATCACGAGATAGATCGTGGGCAGGATCAGGAACATCAGCGCGAAGATGAAGAAGGGCGCCACGCCGATCCATTGCGTCGGCAGGCGAAATGCGGTCGCCTCGTTGGGCGGCGCGGGCTTGGAGGCAATCGTTCGATTTGAAAGCGTAAGATCGGTCATGCGCCGGCTACCGTCTTCGAGGAAAGGCCGGGCGGCCTTGCGACCGCCCGGTGGATTTCAAGTGCTACTTGACGTTGGCGCCGACAACGGCGTCCCAGTTCTTGCTGATGGCTTCCTTGGCCTTGCCCTGCTCGTCGAGCGTCGGGAACGCGGCGGCGGCATAGGATTCCGCCGGCGGCAGCTTGGCCAGCACATCCGCCGGGATCTTGCCGTTCTTGGCGAGATCGTTGAAGCGGATCGGGTGGCAATAGCCCTTCAGCCAGCCGATCTGGCCTTCGTCGGAATAGAGGTATTCCATCCACAGCTTGGCAGCGTTCGGGTGCGGCGCGAAGGCGCTGATCGCCTGCACGTAGACACCGGCGACGACGCCCGTCTTCGGCACGATGACGTCGACGGGCGGGTTGCCCTTCAGCGTGTCGCGGCCAGCAAGCGCGTTGTAGTCCCAGTTGATCAGGATCGGCGTCTGGCCCTGGGCGAGTGTTGCCGGCTTGCCGACGACCGGGACGAAGTTACCGGCGGCGTTGAGCTTCTTGAAGAAGTCGAGGCCAGCCTTGCCGGCGGCTTCACCGGCAGCGGCGCCCGTCGACAGGCCGGAGGCGTACACCGCCTGGATGGCCTGGTTCGAAGCACGCGGATCACCGGCGACGGCTACGGCGTTGGCGAATTCCGGCTTCAGGAGATCGGCCCAGTCCTTCGGCGATTCCTTGATCAGGTCCTTGTTCACCATGAACGACAGAACGCCGTAATAGTCGCCGTACCAGGCGCCATCGGCATCCTTGGCGCTGTCTGGGATCGAGTCCCAGGTCGACACCTTGTAAGGCATCAGCAGGCCGTCGGCCTTGGCGGTCGGGCCGAAGGACAGGCCGACGTCGATGACGTCGGGAGCCTGCGGGCCCTTGTTGTCCTTGTTGGCCTTGATCGCCTCGACCTCGTCGCCGGAGCCGGCATCGGGGTTGAGCTCGTTGATGGTGATTTCCGGATACTTCGCCTTGAAGCCGGCGATGACGTCGCCGTAACCGCACCAGTCATGCGGCAGCGCGATGGTGGTGAGCTGGCCTTCAGCCTTCGCGGCCTTGACGAGATCGTCCAGCGAAGCCGCGGACGAAATCACCGACGACACCATAAGGGTCGCGGCCGAGAGGGAAAGCACCTTCCCCGTGAATTTGAACATGTGTTCTCTCCGTTGAACTGACGCCGTTGGACGCCTGCGATGCGGTATCGTTTTCATGTGACAGCCAGATGAAAGCTTTATGAAACCATTGGCCGGCAGCAGAAAAAGTTAACTCTATTTAACGGGCTGTAGCAATTAGCCATCACTTATTTTTCCGGCTAATCACTTTCCGCCTTGCGTTTCATCCTTTCCCCCTTGGTTAGCCCTGAATTTCCAGATCAATTTTCGGCAATGACGATGCCGTCAGATCGTGCCGGCGATAGCGTTTTCCAGCAGCGTCAGCGCTGCCTTCTTGGTCAGCTTGACCGGGTTGCCGCCAGCCGTCGGATCGACCACCGCCATGTCGGCGATCAGCGCCTTGCGCTTCTTGTCCATGTCGAGCCCCTTGATCAGGCCCGGCAGCGCGTGCGGCACCTTCAACTCCTTGCGCAGCTTGATGATCGCCTTGGCGAACCCGTCGAAGCCGCCCTTGATGCCGCAATAGGCGGCGAGCCGGGCGATACGCTCCTCGATGGAGTCACGGTTGAAGGCGAGCACATAGGGCATGAACACCGCGTTGGTCATGCCGTGATGGGTGTCGTAGAGCGCGCCGATCGGATGCGACAGCGAGTGGATGGCACCCAGCCCCTTCTGGAAAGCGGCGGCGCCCATGGCGGCCGCGCTCATCATATGGGCGCGCGCGACCAGGTCCTTGCCGTTGGCATAGGCCTTCGGCAGGTTCTCGAACACCAGCCGGATGCCCTCCACCGCGATGCCGTCAGCCATCGGATGGTAACCCGGCGCGCAATAGGCCTCGAGGCAGTGGGCAAGCGCATCCATGCCGGTGCCGGCGGTGATGAAGGCGGGCATGCCGACCGACAGTTCCGGATCGGCGATGACGATCGCCGGCAGGAGCTTCGGATGGAAGATGACCTTCTTGGTGTGCGTCTCCTCATTGGTGATGACGCCGGCGCGGCCGACTTCCGAGCCGGTGCCGGCCGTGGTCGGCACGGCGATGATCGGCGCGATCGCATCCGAATTGGCGCGCGTCCACCAGTCGCCGACATCCTCGAAATCCCACACCGGCCGCGTCTGGCCGGCCTGGAAGGCGATCAGCTTGCCGAGATCGAGCGCCGAGCCGCCGCCGAAGGCGATGACGCCGTCATGCTTGCCCTTCTTGTACACGGCGATGCCGGCGGTGAGGTTGGAATCGACCGGGTTGGGCTTCACCTCGGAAAACACGCCGTAAGGCACCTTGGCATCGTCGAGGATTTTCAGCGTCGAAGCGACGACCGGCAGTTTCGCCAGGCCCGGATCGGTGACGAAGAGCGGCCGCTTGATACCGGTGGCCGCGAGCACCTCAGGCAGTTCCTGAATGCGCCCGGCGCCGAAGCGGACGGTGGTGGGGTAGTTCCATTTGGAGATGAGCTTGGACATTTTTGTCTTTCGATAAATCAGATGGCTTCGCGCAGGTGGAAGGATTTCGGCCGGGTCAGATTGTCATAGCCGATGGCCGACAGTCCCGCGCCCTTGCCGGTGTCCTTGACGCCGGTCCAGACCAGCGCCGGATCGAGATAGTCGCAGCGGTTCATGAACACCGTGCCGGTTTCGACGCGGTTGCCGATCGCCACCGCGTGTTCGGTATCGCGGGTCCAGATCGAGGCGGTCAACCCATAGGCGCTGTCGTTCATCAGCGCGATCGCCTCCTCGTCATTGCGCACCTTCATGATGCCGACGATCGGGCCAAAGCTTTCCTCGCGCATGACGCTCATCTGGTGGTCGACTTCGGTCAGCACTTCCGGCGCGAGATAGGGCGAACCGGCCTTGTCGTCAGCCACCTTCATGTTGATGTGCGCCTTGGCGCCCTTGCGCAGCGCTTCGGCCTTTTGCTCGCGGATCAGGTCGGCAAAGCGCGCCTGCGCCATCGGCCCCATCGTCGTTGCCTGTTCCAGCGGATTACCGACGACATAGTTCTTCGTCTCGGCGATGAAGCCTTCGACGAATTCGTCATAGACCTTCTCGTGCACATAGACGCGTTCGATGCCGCAACAGCACTGGCCGGAATTGTAGAAGGCACCGTCGACCAGATTGGGAACCGCATGGTCCATCTTGGCGTCGGGCAGCACATAGGCCGGGTCCTTGCCGCCAAGCTCGAGGCCGAGCGTCATGAAAGTGCCTGCCGCCGCCTTTTCGATGGCGCGGCCCCCGCCGACCGAACCGGTAAAGTTCACATGGTCGATCTTGCCGGAACCGAGCAGCTTTTCGGTCTGCGCATGGTTGAGCACGACATTCTGGAACACGCCCTTTGGCAGGCCCGCTTTGTCGAAGGCCTGTTGAAAACGCTCGCCGACGAGCAGCGTCTGCGCCGCGTGCTTGAGGATGACGGCGTTGCCGGCCATCAGCGCCGGCACGATGGTGTTGACGGCGGTCAGGTAAGGATAATTCCACGGCGCGATCACCATGACGACGCCGAGCGGATCCTTCTTCACATAGCGGCGAAACCCATCCTTCGGGTTTGAGGCCGGCACGGATTTCAGCGCCTGTTCGGCGATCTCGACCATGTAATTGGTACGTTCCTTGACGCCGCCGAACTCGCCGCCATAGCGCACCGGCCGCCCCATCTGCCAGGCGATCTCCGGCACGATCTCGTCGGTCATCGCCACCAGCGCTTCGAGCATCGCGAGCATGTACTTGCCGCGCTCGACGATCGGTACCTGCGCCCACTTCTCCTGCGCCGCCTTGGCGCGCTCGACCGCGGCATTGACCGCCTGGTCCGTTGCCACGGGCCGCTCGGCGTAGATCGAGCCGTCGATGGGGGATTTCAACTTGACCGTTTCGGTCATTCCTTCAGTCCTCGCACTTCATGAAATCTTGGTTTTGACGCCGCCCGCCATCCTGCGATGGCCAGGGGGCGGCGCCGACACTGCTTAGTACCGCTCAAACCCCCTGTGCAGTTCCCAATCCGTAATGCGGCGGTCGTATTCGAACTGCTCCCATTTGGCGGTGTGGACATAATGCTCGAGCACGTCCTCGCCGAGCGCCTGTTTCAGCATCCTCGACTTGGCCAGCGTCTCGGTGGCGTCGCGCAGCGTCTTCGGAATCTCAGGCAGACGAGACGCCTGGTAGGCATCGCCGACGAACGGCTTTTGCAGTTCGAGCTTCTCGTCGATGCCTGCGAGCCCGGCGGCGATCAGCGCCGCGAAGGCGAGATAGGGGTTGAGGTCGGCGCCGCCGATGCGGCATTCCATGCGGATGCCCTTGGTGCCCTCGCCGCAGAGGCGGAAGCCGGCGGTGCGGTTGTCCTCGCTCCACATGATCTTGGTCGGCGCGAAGGTGCCGGCCTGGAAGCGCTTGTAGGAATTGATGTAGGGCGCCAGGAACCAGGTGAACTCCTTGGCGTATTTCAACTGCCCCGCCGCCCATTGCTGGCCGAGCGTCGACAGCGTCCAGTCCGCCTTCTTGTCGAAGAACAATGGCGTCTTGCCGTCGGCGCTCCACAGCGAATTGTGGATGTGGCTGGAGTTGCCGGCGAGCCCGTAATTGTATTTGGACATGAAGGAGATCGCCTTGCCTTCGGACTCGGCGATTTCCTTGGCGCCGTTCTTCAGGATGACGTGGCGGTCGGCCATGTCGAGCGCCTCGGCATAGCGCACATTGATCTCTTCCTGGCCCGGGCCCCATTCGCCCTTGGAATTCTCGATCGGGATGCCGGCGGCTTCCATCTCGTTGCGAAGCCGGCGCATGACGCCTTCTTCCTTGGTAGTGATGCCGATCTGATAGTCGCCGATATAGGGCGAGGCGGTATCTAGGCCCTGCCAGTGCTTCTTGCGGGCGGAATCATAGGTCTCGTTGAACAGGTAGAATTCGAGTTCGGAAGCGAAATAGCCGATATAGCCGCGCTCGGAGAGCCGCTTGACCTGCTTCTTCAGGATGGCGCGCGGCGAATGCGGCAGGTCGTCATGGGTGTGGTGATCGAGCACGTCGCAGATCACGAGCGCTGTCTTCTCCAGCCACGGAATGCGCCGCAGCGTCGCCAGATCCGGCTTCATGACGAAGTCGCCATAGCCCTTCGACCAGCTTGCCGCCTTGTAGCCGGGCACCGGTTCCATATCGATGTCGGCGGCCAGCAGATAGTTGCAGCCATGCGTTTCGTCATGCGCGGAATCGACGAAGTACTGCGCCAGGAACCGCTTTCCCGCCAGCCGCCCCTGCATGTCGACGATGCAGGCCAGCACCGTGTCGATCTCACCGCTGGAGACCGCCTTCTTCAACTGATCGAACGAGAAATTTCCGGCCATTCCTGTGGCACTCCAGCGCTTGGTCATTGAAAGGGATAAATGAAACCATGGCCGGCACGTGCCGGCCATGGCCTTGATGGGAGATGTCAGTGGCCGGTTTCGCCGACCGCCTGTTCCGCTGCCTTGATCGCTGCCTGGCGTGCCGCGATGATGTCGCCGAGCGGCGGGCCCTGGAAGCGGTTGCGCTCGAAGCCGAACCAGACGATCGCCGTCAGGATGAAGAAGCCGACGGTGATGTAGAGCGCCCAGTCGTTCGGCGGCTGGATACCGATGACGAAGATCAGGATCATCGACACGATCGACAGGAAGGCAAACAGCATGAACACGCCGCGCCCCATGTTCCACGGCCCCATCTTGTCCCACTTCGGCGTGCCCCAGGCCAGCATGCCGAGCACGATCGGCACGGTGAAGGAAAGGAACAGGAAGATGACGGTGCAGGACACCACGATGGTGTAGGCCGAGGTACCGGCGACCGAAACCAGCGTCGAGCCCCAGACGAACAGCACCGACAGGATCGACGCCGTCCAGATCGCCGCCACCGGCGTGCGATAGGTCGGGCTGACCTTGGCGAGTGCCGCCGAGCCGGGCAGGCCGCCGTCACGCGAGAAGGCGAAGATCATGCGCGATGCCGACGTCACCGTGGCCAGACCGCACAGCAACTGCGACACGAACACGACGAGATAGACGAATTCCTTGACGCCGGGGCTGACGCGCTGGTCGAAAGCCCAGAAGAACACGTTCCAGCCCTGCTTGGCGGCGTCGTCCATGTTCGGGATCATCAGCACGAAAGCGACCAGGAACAGATAGCCGAAGAGCGCCGACCAGACGACCGACATCACCATGGCGCGCGGCACGGAAGACGCCGCCTTGATGGTTTCTTCGGACGTGTGTGCCGAAGCGTCGTAGCCGGTGATCGTATAGATCGGCAGCAACAGGCCAAGTGCGAACACCCAGGCATTCGAAACCGACGGCCAGACACCGCCGCCTGCGTCACCCGAGTAGTTGTGGAACGTGAACAGGCGGCTAAAATCCCAATGTTCGGCCGAAATCAGGCAGACCACCGCGATCAGGATCGCGCCGAAGAAGATCAAATAACCCGAGAAGTCGGTCAGCTTTGCCGTCAGCTTGATGCCGAGATGATTGATCAGCGCCTGCAGGCCGGTGACCACGACCAGGAAGATCATCTGGTTGGTCAGCGTGCCCTCGATGCCGAGTGCCGGCCCGAAGGCGCCGACGAAGAACGTCCAGGTGCCGACGTTGATGGCGCCGAGCACGGTGATCAGGCCGAGCAGGTTGAGCCAGGCCGTCACCCAGCCGGTGCCGCGGTTGCCGAGGATCGAACCCCAGTGATAGAGGCCGCCGGCCGTCGGATAGGCCGAGCTGATCTGCGACATGGCAACAGCGAAGGTCAGTGACACGAAGCAGCCGACCAGCCAGCCGATGCCGATGCCGATGCCGCCCGCGCCCGACGTGCCTTGCGCCAGCGAATTGATGCCGCCCGACAGGATGCAGATGATCGAGAAGGAAACCGCGAAATTCGAAAAGCGGCTGAGACGCCGCTCCAGTTCCTGGGCATAGCCCATGCTGTGGAGGTGCTTTACGTCCTCCGCCTTGTCAACGTCTGTATAACCCGGTGCTGCCATTGGAAGTCCCCTGTTTGTTTCTCAGCTGGCCGATTGGACTGACTTTCTGACTGAATGCGATCTGGGCCGCGTGGCCTCCTCTGGTTCCAGATCCGAAAAAATGCCTGTGAGCAGATCCGCCCATTTCCGCTGCCCGGTCTCACCGGAGATTTCATCGTTGCGGATTTCGATCATCGCGCAGGGCAACCCGCGCGAGCGCGCATGCCGCTCCAGCGTGAAATAGACGCGATCGGCCGGCGAATAGGGTTCGTTGACACCGACGGTGATGCCGGCAAGTCGCTTGAGCGCCGATATCAGCGGCGACGCCAGCCGGCGATCCTCGTCATGGATGATGCCGATATGCCAGGGCCGGTCGTGACCCTTGTAGACCGGCGTGAAAGAATGCACGGACACCAGCCGGGTCTCCTGGCCGCGCGCCAGCCGTTCCTCGACGATGCGTTCGATGGTGCCGTGAAACGGCTGCCATGACAGGGCGATCCGTTCCGCGCGCTGCTTTTCCGACAGGCCGGCATTGCCCGGTATGGATGTCGTCTCGCTGATCGGCGGCACGAGGTCCGGCGCGTCGAGCGGCCGGTTGCAGTCGATGACGAGGCGCGAAATGCGGGTTTCGACCAGCGTCGCATCGAGCGCTTGCGCCATGCGCGTTGCCACCGGCAGCGCGCCTGGATCCCAGGCGATGTGGCGGGACAGGTCTTCGGCGGCAAGGCCGAGCGTGCCGAATTCGGCGGGCAGGAAATTGGAGGCGTGGTCGCAGGTCAGCACGAAAGGGCTCGATCCGCCCGGGTTCGTCACCCTCACGGTATCGGACGATGCAAGGCTGGCGGGCCGTGCTTTCTCCATAGTCTGCCGTCCCCGGGGAGCGCTGTATCGTATGTTACGTATTTTGCCTCATTGCGTCCCTATGGATGATTTCATACAGTTTACCCGGCTTTGTCAAATGCGATCTCATGGGCCAAGCCAAGGGGTGGGGGAAAAGATGATTTCCAGCATTGCCGAACTGATCGCCGACCGCATCGGCACGATGCCGGCCGGCGAGCGGCGAGCGGCGCAGACGCTGATCGCCAGCTATCCGATGATCGGCCTGAAGACGGTCGCCGAATTCTCGACCGCGGCCGGGGTCTCCTCGCCAACGATCCTGCGCTTCGTGGCCCGGCTCGGCTTCCAGAACTATCCGGAGTTCCAGTCGAGCCTGCAGGACGAATTGGCGGCGCAGCTGCAGTCTCCGGCCGTACGAACGCTCAACCCGCCCTCGCCCGGCGGCGGCACGGTCTCGCCAATGCTGGAAGCGACGCTCGACAATATGCGCGAGACCTTCCGCCACCTCTCCGACAAGCAGCTGACGGACATCGCGGCACGGCTTGCCGACCGGCGTGGCAAGACATTCCTCATCGGCGGCCGCTTCACCGATCCGCTGGCGCGCTACATGGCCGCCCACCTTGCCGTCATCCAGCCCGATGTCTTTCACCTCGCCGGCCAGGAGAGCATGTGGCGCGACCGGCTGATCGACATGGGCAAGCGCGACGTACTGGTGATCTTCGATATCCGGCGCTACCAGGACAGCCTCGTCCGTTTCGCCGAGAAGGCGCATCAGCGCGGCGTCCAGATCGTGCTGTTCACCGACCAGTGGCTTTCGCCGATCGCCCGGTTTGCCCGCCATGTCATCGCCGGACGAACCGCGGTGCCGTCCGCGTGGGATTCCTCGGCCGCGCTCTTCGTCGTCGTCGAAACGCTGATCGGCGCCGTCACCAGACAGCTCGAGGCCGACGGCGCCCGGCGCATCCGTGAAATGGAAGGCCTGCGCTAGCAAGGTCACCAGCCAATCGCATCCGGGCCAGGCGGGCATCTCGAATTCACGTTACCGAGATTTAATGTGCACGATTGCGTGATAATTGCCATAAACCGGTGATACCGGGATGTGGCGTGGCCGGTTTTCGCCGCCAGCCCGTATCGTCGCTGCATCCGCTTCCACCTGGAACCGGCGGGCGATTCTTGCCGCTGGAGTGTCGATGCCGAGCTGGAAACAGATTGTCCTTGCGTTTGTGATCGTGGTCGCAGCCACGGCGGCGTGGGCGCGCTTCTACCCTGGCGCTCCGCAAGTGCTGGCGCGCTGGGGCATCGACTGGGCCTATGGCGCCACACCTTTTGCCAAGGACACGGCGGCGGCTGGCTCCCGTCAGGCGGCGCGCAACGGCGCCCGGATTGCCACCATCGTTGCATCGCCGGCCGCCTCGGCTGTCATCAACGACCGCCTCCAGGCGATCGGCACTGGCCGCGCCAACGCTTCCGTGACCGTCAATCCCTACAGTTCCGGCCGCCTTGCCGAATTGCTGGTCGAATCCGGCAGCCATATCGACAAGGGACAGATCATTGCGACGCTCGATTCCGAGACCGAAATCATCGCGCAGAACCGGGCCAAGCTCGCTTTGCAGGATGCGCAGTCCAAGCTCGACCGCGTCAAATCGCTGCGCGCCTCCAATGCCGCGACGCCGGTAGCGGTGGCCGATGCAGAGGTGGTTCTGGCGGGCGCCAAGCTGGCGCTGCAGGACGCCGAGCTTGCGCTGCAGCGCCGGTCGATCCTGGCACCGATATCAGGCACTGTCGGCATCCTGCCGATCTCCGCCGGCAACTATGTGACAAACCAGTCGGCCATCGCCACGCTCGATGACCGCTCCTCGATCCTGGTTGATTTCCAGGTGCCCGAGCGCTTTGCCGCCGCCGTCAAGGTCGGCGCGCAACTGACGGCGACGCCGATCGCCAATCCGAGCAGCTCATATACCGGCACGGTGTCGGCCATCGACAATCACATCGACGAGAAGAGCCGCACGCTGCTGGTCAAGGCCAAGATCGCCAATCCCGCCGATTCGCTGCGCGCCGGCATGTCGTTCTCCATCACCATGAAATTCCCCGGCGAGACCTATCCCGCCGTCAGCCCGCTGGCGATCCTGTGGGGCTCGGACGGCGCCTATGTCTGGCAGATCGAGGACGGCAAGGCCAAGCGCGTGCCGGTGCGCATCATCCAGCGCAACACCGAGACCGTGCTGATCGATGCCGAGATCGACAGCGGCGACATGGTGGTCACCGAAGGCACGCAGAGCGTCAGCGAGGGCGGCGAGGTCCGCATCGCCGGCCAGGAGCAGCGCGCCGCCAACACCGCCGAAGGCTCATGACCGGATCCGTCAACGCCGCCAGCGATACCGGCTTCACCGCGCTGTTCATCCGCAGGCCGGTCATGGCCTTCGTGCTCAACGTCCTCATCGCGGTTGCCGGCCTCGCCGCCTTCTACGGCGTCGAGATCCGCGAACTTCCGGACGTCGACCGCGCCGTGGTCACCGTTTCCACCACGTTCCAGGGCGCCGCGGCCGAAACCGTCGACCGCGAGCTGACCGACACGATCGAAGGTGCGGTGGCACGCGTCTCCGGCGTCAAGTCGATCTCGTCTTCCTCCTCCTTCGGCCAGAGCCGCGTCACCATCGAGTTCAACGACGGCGTCGACCTCAACGTCGCGGCCTCCGACGTGCGCGATGCCGTCGGCCGCGTCGCCAACCAGATACCGGACACCGCCGATCCGCCGCGCATCGTCAAGGCCGATGCCAATTCCGATGCGGTGATGCGGCTGGCTGTGACGTCCGACAACATGTCGGTCCAGGACATGACCGTGGTGGTGCAGGACCAGATCGAGGACGAACTGGCAGCCGTGCCCGGCGTCGCCGACGTTCAGGTCTATGGCGACCGCGACAAGATCTTCCGCATCGACGTCGACCAGAACAAGCTCGCCAGCCTCGGCTTCACCGTGGCCGACCTCAGGACAGCCCTGGCCTCGGTCGCCTTCGATTCCCCTGCCGGGTCGATCACCACGACCAACCAGGACTTGATCGTCCGCACCACGGCCGACGTGACCACGCCCGAGGAGTTCGAAAACATCATCATCGGCGGCACGACGCGCATACGCGACGTCGCCACCGTCACGCTCGGTCCCGATGTCGGCCAGACCACGCTGCGCTCCGATGGCAAGACCGGCATCGGCATCGGCATCATCCGCCAGGCGGAATCCAACACGCTTGATATTTCGACCGGCGTTCAGGCCGCCGTCGCCAAACTGCAGGAAAACCTGCCCAAGGGCATGGCGATCAAGATCACCAGCGACGACGCCGTCTTCGTCAAGGGCGCGGTCCACGAGGTCGAGATCGCGCTCGGCCTGTCGGTGACCATGGTGCTGATCGTCATCTACATCTTCCTGCTCGACTGGCGCGCCACGCTGATCCCGGGCCTGTCGATGCCGGTCGCCATGATCGGCACCATCGCCGCCATCTATCTGGCCGGCTTCTCCGTCAACATCCTGACGCTGCTTGCCATGGTGCTGGCGACGGGCCTTGTCGTCGACGACGCCATCGTGGTGCTTGAAAACATCGTGCGACGGCGCAACGAGGGCATGGGGCCGCGTGCGGCCGCCGTGCTCGGCGCGCAGGAAGTGTTCTTCGCCGTCGTCGCCACGACGCTGACGCTGGTCGCCGTCTTCGTGCCGATCTCCTTCCTGCCCGGCCAGACCGGCGGCCTGTTCCGCGAATTCGGCTTCGTGCTTGCCATGTCGGTGCTGCTGTCCTGCGTGGTGGCGCTTACGCTATGCCCGATGCTCGCCTCGCGCATGCTGACCGGCGCCTCGCTTCACCACGAGGGCGGCCACGGCATCGGCGCCCGTATCGGCGGCGTCCTGAATACCGCGTACAAGCGCGCCCTGCACGCATGCCTCGATGCGCCCTGGATCGTGGTTCTGGTCGCGGTGCTGTTTGCCGGCACCGCCTTCACCCTGTTCGGCACCATCCGCCAGGAACTGACGCCGACCGAGGACCGCGCGGCCGTGCTGTTGCGCATCAATGCGCCGCAAGGCGTCAGCCTCGACTATACGACGCAGCAGATGCAGAAGATCGAGAAGCTGATCCAGCCGATGCGCGATTCCGGCGAGATCCGCTCGACCTTCGAGAATGCCGGCCAGAACGGCTCCTACAATTCCGGCTTCATGGTGATGACGCTGGCGCCCTGGAACGAGCGCAGCCGCAGCCAGCAGGAGATCATGGCCGAGATCAGCCAGCTCACCAAGCAGGTGCCGAGTGTGCGCATCTTCCCGGTGCAGCCCAACAGCCTCGGCATCCGTGGCGCCGGCAACGGCCTGCAATTCGCGCTGGTCGGCAACGACCGCAAGGCGCTCGGCGACGCGGCGGTGAAGATCATCGCCGAGATGCAGAAGGACCCGCGCTTCCAGACGCCGCGCCTGTCGATCGACCCGACGCAGCCGCAGCTGGCCGTCGCCATCGACCGCGAGCGCGCCTCCGACCTCGGCATCGACATCACGGGGCTCGCCAACACCATGCAGGCCATGCTCGACGGCAACGATGTCGTCGACGTCTACATCGCCGACCGCAGCTATGGCGTGAAACTGGTCTCGACCACCAATCCGATCAACGATCCGACCGATCTGGAAAACGTCTTCCTGAAGACGGGAGACGGCCGCTTCGTGCCGATGTCGACCATAGCCACGCTCACGGAACGCGCCGTGCCGCCGTCGCTGTCGCGCGAACAGCAGCAGCCATCGGTGGCCATCACCTCCAACCTCTCAGGCAATTTCGCGCTTGGCGACGCGCTGAGCCGCGCCGAGGAGATCGCCACGCCGTTCCTGCCGCCGGGCAGCCGCATCCTGCCGCTGGCCGAAGCCGCGACACTGGGCGAAACCAACAGCGCCATGATCACCATCTTCGGCTTCGCGCTGGTCATCATCCTCCTGGTGCTGGCCGCCCAGTTCGAAAGCTTCGCCAGCGCCGTCATCATCATGGCGACGGTGCCGCTCGGGCTGGCCTGCGCCATCTTTGCCTTGCTGCTGTCAGGCACCAGCCTCAATGCCTACAGCCAGATCGGCCTGGTGCTGCTGGTCGGCGTCATGGCCAAGAACGGCATCCTGATCGTCGAGTTTGCCAACCAGCTGCGCGATCGCGGGCTTGGCGTGCGCGAGGCGATCGAGCAGGCCTCGACCATCCGCCTGCGGCCGGTGATGATGACGATGATCTGCACCATCCTTGGCGGCGTGCCGCTAGTGCTGGCGGCGGGCGCGGGAGCCGAGGCACGCGTGGCGCTCGGCTGGGTCATCGTCGGCGGACTGGGGCTGGCCACCGTCTCGACACTGTTCCTGACGCCGGTCGCCTATCTCCTGCTTGGCCGCTTCGTCACCCCGAAGACCCATGAGGAAACACGCCTCAAGCGTGAGCTCGAGGAAGCCGCCTATGTCGGTGTGGAGCCGGCGCAGTAGCTGCTATTTCAGCAACCGGCCTTCGATCGACCAGCGCGCGGCAAGGAAATTCAGCACCGCCGCCACGATGACACCGCCGATCTTCGCCGGCCACACGCCGGCAACACCGGCGAACAGCGCGATCGACAGGCTGGAGACGCCGAGCGAAATCAACGCCCCAAGCGAGACGAAACGCAGGAAGGCGTCATGCAGCCGGATGGCCTGGTTGCGCTCGAACGACCAGAAGCCATTCGCCACGAAAGAGAAGATGACGGCGATCGACCATGAGATGACGTTGGCCGGCAGCGGCGCAACATGCAGCTTGAGCAGCAGGAAAAAGCCAGCGAGGTCGATGGCCGTGTTCGCCAGCCCGACTATGGCGAAGCGCACGATCTTGCTGCCGGTCGAACGGCGAGGCTGGTCGGCGCCGCTCATCCCTTGCCGTCCATGATCTCGACGCCGGCGCGGGCGAGGCTTGCACCAAACGCGTCGGAGGCCAGCACCGCGTATTCCACCTCGCGCACGCCTTGCATCGGGTCGCGCGCCCGCAGCGTGTCGTCGACATGGCCGGGATGGCACATGAACAGGCCTCGTTCCGGCAGTGTCTCGACTGCGGCCTGCAGAACCGGCGCGAACCGTTCGGGCTGCCGCCAGTCATAGATGCCGGCGAGCGGCTCGAAAAGAGTGAAGCCGACGCGCGCCATAGAGCGGTTGAAGCCGGCGGCCACGGCGGCAATTGCCGCGACCTTCGGCGCGACGACGGCATCGCCCAACGCCGGAGCGCCACGCAACGCCGGCTGGCCGCCGGCTTCGGAAAAATGCGCCCGCAGCCATGTGCGCACGACAGGCAGGAAATGCACGTGCTGGTGCCCATCGATGAAGTCAGGTCGGCGGCCAAGCGCCTTGACGAAGCGGCTGTACTGCGCGTCGAGCTCGGCACGGACATCCCGCTCGTCAATGCTGCCGCGCAGGACCGGCAGTGCCAGCGAACGCAGCGGCGGCAGCCGGCCTTGCGGCGCCAGGCTCGACCGGCCGGTGACGGCCGGCTGGTCGGTGAGGGTCAGGTGCAGCCCCACCGCCGCGCGGCCGCATAGCGGCTTGATACGCGCCGCCGCATCGGGCCATTCCGGAAAGCCGGTCATGCAGCTTGTGCCGGTCAGGCGGCCGCGATCGAGCAAGTCGAGAATTCCAGCGGAAACCCCGGGCGCCAGGCCGTAATCGTCGGCGATCAGGCGAATGCGCCGCGTCATGCGCCGGATGCGCCTGGCGGCCTGTCCGAAACGCCGCGCACGACGTCGCGCACGATATACACAGGCCGATCCTTGCTTTCCGAAAGCGTGACCCAGACATATTCACCGATCAGGCCAAGCAAGGTGAGATTGAGGCCGCCGAGGAGGACCACGGCGACCATGAGGCTGGGATAGCCGGGAACGGCGATGCCGTAGAACAGCACCTCGAAGAACACCTTGGCTCCGTAGAAGATGCCCGCCAACGCCGCCAGCATCCCGCTCAGGCTGATGATGCGCAGCGGGATGACGGAGAAGGACGTAAACCCTTCCAGCGAGAACGCGATCAGGTTGAGCCGGCTCCATTTCGACTTGCCGGTGACACGGTTCTCCGGTGAATAGGCTATGGCTTTCTGGCGGAAGCCGGCCCAGGCGAACAGGCCCTTGTTGAAGCGCCTTTTGTCACGCAGGCTGGTCAGCGCGCGCACCACGGCGCCGCGCATGACGCGGAAGTCGCCGGCATTTTCTGGGATGTCGAACCGCTGGCTGCTGTTGATCAGGCTGTAGAACAGCTTCGCCAGCTGGCTGCGCCGCCAACTGGCTTCGCGGCGGTCGTTCTGTGCGTAGACGACATCGATATCGGGATTTTCCACCAGTTCGGCGATCATCTTCAGGCTGGTGTCCATGGAATGCTGGAGGTCGGCGTCCATGACCAGCGCCATGTCGCCGCGCGACTGGTCGAGACCGGCGAGCACTGCGACCTCCTTGCCGAAATTGCGGCTGAGCCGCACGATCTCCCAGGAACCCGACAGCGCCTGTGAAAACCGCTCGGCGCCATTGTCGCTGCTGCCATCATCCACGAGGATCTTGTGGACTTCCATGCCGAAGCGCTGCGACACCTCGGCTTCGAGCTTGTCAAGCAATGCGGCAAAGGCCGATGCGGACTGCGCCTCGTTCAAGAACGGCGCGACAATATCGAGAACGGGCCGCGACTCAGCCATTTGCGACAGGCCTTTCATTCATGACCTTGCCTCCCGCCTTGGCCCAGAACCACCAGATCAGGAAGCCAGCGATAACGGTGACCGCAATCGGCCGGAACCAGGGGTACGTTAAATCTTGGATATGACGCTCGACTCCGGTCAATCCTGTCAGGAACAGCATCACGGACAGCACCGAAGCCAGGACACCGCCTCGTTCCTCGCGCCACAACAAGGCAATAGCGAGACCGGCAGGCACGGCGATCATGGCATAGGTGTTGGGCTCGACGCGCGGGTTGAAGACGCACATGTAAAATGTCGCCGTCAGGAAGATGGCGAGACCAGCCGTCCCGCGTTCAAGCTTGCGATCGAACCAGATGACGAATGAAAGCGTGAACAGGGCCATGACCATGCGCACGATGGTTGCGCCGGATTCCGGCATGGGGAGCCCGATTTTGGTGAAGGGGGCCGTGAAATCGGTGGGAACAAAGTGGCTGGTGTTGTCGACGGCCATCGAGGTCAGCATCCCGCCAAAAACACGATACTGGTCGTTGAGATAGCTAGCGGGTGCGAACGCATAGGGCAAGGCGAGCACGAACAGCACCGCCAGCACCAGCACCGGTATCAGCCGCAGGCGCAGGGCGCCGACCAACAAAAGCATGATGATCGCGGTCGGCTTGGCGATGATGGCGACCGAGGCCCAGAAGAAGGTTTCGGCACGCCGTCCTTCGAGCGCCGACAAGGTGAGAAGCCAGCAGGCGCCAGTCAAAAGGATCGTCGCCTGGCCGTTGCGGATCGCCGCCAAAGCCATCGGCAGGGCGAGGAACAGCCCAAAGGAAAGCAGCCACGGCAATTCCCCGCCGCCGAGCTTGCGCACCTGCCGTATCGCGGCAAAGGTCAGCACCGCGAAGCCGATAGTATGCCATACCAGGCCGCCCAGATGCGGACCGAGTTTCACCAACGGAACGTAGAGCGCCGCAAAGGCCGGCGCGTAGAGATATCCCATCTCGGACTGAATATTGTAGAGCGGCTGTCGGGCCAGCAACGCCTCGCTGCCGTCTATGTAGGCTTGCCAGACCGTCCGCGTGTGGGGAGACCACAAGACCAGGACAAGGACGATCAGGAACGCCCCTATCCACAGGCCAAATCCCAAACGGTCGAAAACCGGCTTGGATATCGTCATCAAGACACCCCACAACACCCGGAACAGGCTCAGTCCAGCACCGTCCCGGCATTCGATGGCGGCGGCATATCACGGACAAAGCGGCGAGGCATAGGGGGCTGAAGAGCGCGATTGTGATCTCGGCGGGCCGCTGCGGATGGCCGGACGCGCGGGCGTCCTAACAGGAAAGACGCGCCGAAAGCCTCGTATTCGGGCTTCCGGCGTGGCTTCGAATAGCATCAAGGCCGGATGAAAACCTTGCCGTTGGGCTTGGCCAGTTCCGCCGGCACCCGCGCGATCGCCTCGGCGAGCGGCACGACGGCCGTCACGTCGGTCGACCAGCGCCCATCGGAAAAGCGCTTCTGCGCTTCAAGGATCGCCGGACCGCGCCGCTCCCTAGATTGCCGCATCCATTCGCTCAGCCAGAAACCCTCTATATGCTTGTGTTGGAAGATCAGTTGGCCGGGCTCGCGGATGATGGTGGCGTCAGGGTCGAGCCGGCCATAGATGATCCAGCGCGCCCGTTTCGGCATCGCATTGAAAATGGCCGAGGCCAGCGGCCCGGTGACCGCATCGAGGAAGATGCGCGGTTGCTCCGCCTTCATCACCTCGCGCAGCGTGACCTCGAAATCCGGCGCCTTCTCGTTGAGCACATGGGCAGCGCCGATCTCCTTCAGCAGCGCGATCTGCTCATCGCGGCGCACGGTGACGATAGGCCGGTACCCTTCCTCCTTGGCCAGGCCGATGATCAGCTTGCAAAGCTGACTGGCGCCGGCGGTCATGACGAAGGCCTTTTCGCCGTCCTGCTTGACGATGTCGAACATGGCGATGGCGGTAATCGGATTGACGATCATCGCCGCGCCGTCCTCGTCGCGCACCGTATCGAGCAGCGGAATGCAGGCTGCCGCCTCGGCGACGGCATATTCAGCCCACGAGCCCCAATTGCTGAGGCCGGTGGCGAAGGCGACGCGCTTGCCGACGAGGCTCTTGGCATAGGGCTCGTCACCGCCGGCGACGATCGTGCCGACACCCTCGAAGCCGGCCGGCCGGCCTTTGGCGCGCGGCTGGCCGTACTGACCCTTGATGAAGGCGACATCGGAGGGGTTGATCGAGGCCAGGCTGACCTTGATCAGCACCTGGCTCGGTCCGGGCACCGGCACCGCGATGCGGCCCGGCACGAGATAGGGCTCCATCGCCTCGAGCGCACTGCCGCTTGGCGTCTTGGTGTAGCCGTCGCCGACCAGGAGCAACGCGTTCATTTCGGAGGGAATGGTCATCGGCGACACTCCTTGGTTGTTGACAGAACACTCATGGTCTAGCGGCTGCTGCTCACAGCTTCTCCTGCGTGTACTTTTTCAGCTCCGACCGCGCCACCTGCCGGCGATGCACGGCGTCAGGGCCGTCGGCAAGGCGCAATGTCCTCAGATGCGTCCACGACCGCGCCAGCGGCGTGTCCTGGCTGATGCCTTGCGCGCCGAACATCTGTACCGCCTCGTCGGTGATCCTCAGCGCGACGCGCGGCGCGATGACCTTGATCTGGCTGATCCAGGGCGCAGCGGCGCGCGCATCGCCCTGGTCGATCATCCACGCCGCCTTGAGGCAGAGCAGCCGGGCCATCTCGATCTCCATGCGGCATTCGGCGATGATGTCGAAATTAGCGCCGAGTTTCGCCAGCTTCTGGCCGAAGGCCTCGCGGCGCACGGAGCGCTGGCACAGCATCTCCAGCGCCATCTCTGCCTGGCCTATGGCACGCATGCAGTGATGGATGCGGCCGGGACCGAGCCGCCCTTGCGCGATCTCGAACCCCCTGCCCTCGCCAAGGATCAGGTTCGCTGCCGGTACCCTGACATTGTCGAAGCGCAGGTGCATATGGCCATGCGGCGCGTCGTCGTCGCCATAGACCTGCATGGCGCGGACCTTGGTCGCGCCCTTTGTGTCGGAAGGCACCAGGATCATCGAATGGCGGCGGTGCTGAGGCTCGTCGTCGCCGCCGGTCCGCACCATGACGATGTAGATAGCGCAGCGCGGGTCGCCGGCGCCCGAGGCCCACCATTTCTCGCCGTTGAGCACATAATCGTCGCCCTGCCTCTCGCAGCGCATCGAAATGTTGGTGGCGTCGGACGAGGCGACATCAGGCTCGGTCATCAGATAGGCCGAGCGGATTTTTCCATCCAAAAGCGGCTCGAGCCACACCTTCTTGTGGTCGGCCGAGCCGTAGCGCTCCAGCACCTCCATATTGCCGGTGTCCGGCGCCGAGCAATTGAAGGTTTCGGCGCCGAGATGCGCCTTGCCCATCTCCTCCGCCAGATAAGCGTATTCGACGGTGGACAGGCCGTAGCCTCGTTCCGAGCCTGTCAGCCAGAAATTCCACAGACCGCGCTCCCTGGCGGTCTTCTTCAATCCTTCGAGGATTTCGCTCTGGCGTGGGCTGTAGACCCAGCGGTCGCCCGCCTTGCCCACCTCGCCCAAGAATTCCTTGTCGAGCGGCATGATCTCGTCGCGCACCATGGCCGCGACGCGCGCGTGGATCGGCTTCAGCCGCTCGGTCATGCCGAGATTCATCTCCGTCATCGGTCGCTAACCCTTCATAGAGGCCCGGCAATTTACCCGTGGCAAGGATGACCGTACTTCGGATAGCCTTGTCAACGCGAACTCTTTGCCCAGGGCAAAGCGTGGAGGACTGGAATGGCCTATCTCGACGAGCTGTTTTCGGTGGCCGGCAAGACCGCGCTGGTGACGGGCGCGGCGACCGGTATCGGCCGCATGGCGGCGACAGCGCTGGTCAAGGCCGGCGCCGGCGTCATGATCGCTTCGCGTAAGGGCGAGGATTGCATCCAGGTCGCCAATGCGTTGAACGGGCTCGGCGCCCCTGGCCGGGCCGAGGGCTTTGCCGGCGACGTCTCCAGCGAGGCCGGCATCGCCGCGCTCGTCGCCGAGGTCAAGGCGCGGACCGGAAAACTCGATATCCTGATCAACAATGCCGGCGTTTCCTGGGGCGCGCCGCTGGAGAGTTTTCCCTATTCGGCATGGGCCAAGGTGTTCGGCGTCAATGTCACCGCCGTCTTCCACCTGACCCGCGAATTGCTGCCGCTGCTCGAAGCCGCCGCCAGCGACGCCGATCCGGCCCGGGTGATCAACCTGGGTTCGGTGATGGGCACGCAGCCATTGGCCGACGACGCCTATTCCTACACGGCGTCCAAAGCCGCGGTGCATCATCTGACGCGTACGCTCGCACTCGAATTCGCCGCCTGCCGCATCACCGTCAACGCCTTTGCCCCCGGCCCTTTCCAAAGCCGCATGACGGCCTTTGCCACCGGTACCGATGAGCAGGCCAAACATGTCGGCGGCCATGTTCCGATCGGCCGTATCGGCGCACCGGATGACATTGCCGGCGCAACGCTCTATTTGTGCAGCCGTGCAGGCAGCTATGTCACCGGCGCCATCCTGCCGATCGACGGCGGGCAGTCGGTGCAGCATGGATTGACCTTGTTCAAGGAATGACATTTTCCGGCCATAGAAGCCGGAGGTGAACTGGAGGACATGAGCGTGGAACCGATCAGTCTCGATGTGCTTCTGGCCAGTGTCGGCAAGGAGGTTGGCGTTTCGCCGTGGCGGGTGGTGACGCAGCGGATGATCGACCAGTTCGCCGACGCCACCGACGATCACCAGTTCATCCATTGCGATCCCGAGCGGGCCAAGCGCGAGACGCCCTTCGGCGGCACCATCGCGCATGGTTTCCTGTCGCTGTCGCTGCTGTCGGCAATGACCTTCGAGACCATGCCGCCGCTGGAAAACGGCAAGATGGGCGTCAATCACGGCTTCGATTCGCTGCGCTTCCTGGCGCCGGTGAAGACCGGCGCGCGCATCCGCACCCGCTTCGTGCTGGCCGATGTCAAGGTGAGACCCTCGGGCTGGGTGCAGACGGCGCACGACGTGACGATCGAGATCGAGGGCTCGAAGAAACCGGCTCTGACCGCCCGCTGGCTGACGCTGACGCTGATCGAACGCCAGCCCGAGACCGCATGAACGACCCCAACGCGCTCGACCAGGCAGCGCTTGCGCCTTACCTCGAGGCGGAAATCCCCGGCTTTTCCGGGCTTGCTTCAATCGAAAAATTCAAATCCGGCCAGTCCAACCCGACCTATCTCATCACGGCGGCCAGCGGCCGCTATGTGCTGCGCGCCAAGCCGCCGGGGCAGTTGCTGAAGTCGGCGCATCAGGTCGACCGCGAATTCCGCGTGATGAAGGCGCTTGCCGGCACCTCCGTGCCAGTGCCCGAAATGCTGCATCTGTCGGCCGAGGACTCGCCCATCGGCCGCATGTTCTATGTCATGGATTTCCTCGACGGCCGTATCTTCTGGGATCCGGCATTGCCCGAGGCACGTGACAACGATGAACGCGCCGCCATCTACGACGCCATGAACGGCACGCTCGCGGCCCTGCACGATGTCGATGTCGACGCGGTGGGTCTTTCCGATTTCGGCCGGCCGGGCAATTATTTCGAACGGCAGCTGGCACGCTGGACCAGCCAGTACCGCGCCTCCGAAACCGGCATAATCGCCGACATGGACCGACTGATCGCCTGGCTGGAAACGCACCTGCCCGCGGATGACGGCCTGGTATCGCTGGTGCATGGCGACTACCGGCTGGACAATCTGATCTTCGCGCCGGACCGGCCAAGGGTCATCGCGGTGCTCGACTGGGAACTGTCGACATCAGGCCACCCCGTCGCCGACATCGCCTATCAATGCATGCAATGGCGCCTGCCGCATGCTTCCGGCTTTCGCGGCCTCGGCGGCGTCGACCGCGCCGCGCTCGGCCTGCCTTCCGAGGAAGACTATATCGCTGCCTATTGCCGGCGGCGCGGGCTCGGCGGCATCGGCAACTGGACCTTCTTCCTCGCCTTCTCCTTCTTCCGGTTAGCGGCGATCTGCCAGGGTGTCTACAAGCGCGCGCTGGACGGCAATGCCTCCAATCCCGAAAAGGCCAGGACCTATGGCGAGGCCGTGAAGCTGCTGTCGCATCTCGCCGCCAGACTGATCGACAAGCAGACATGACGGGGAGCAATTATGGGCCGCTTTGACGGAGCAACGGTGCTGATCACAGGTGCCGCCGGCGGCCTCGGCCAGGGTGCCGCGAAAGGCTTTGCCACCGAGGGCGCGCGGCTGGTGCTGTCGGACATCGACGACAAGGCGCTCGCCGATCTCGCCGCAACCTTGCCCACAGAGACGGCGATCCTGGCCGGCAACGTAGCCGACGAAAAACTGTCCGAGGATCTGGTCCGGCTTGCGGTCGAAAGATTCGGCAGGCTGGATGTCGCCGTCAACAATGCCGGCATCGTCCAGAGTTTCGTGCGCCTGCCGCAGGTTCCGTCGGACGAGGCCCGCCGCGTGCTTGAGATCGACCTGCTTGGCGTCTTCTATGCCATGAAGCACCAGATCCCGCAGATGGAGCGGCAGTTCAAGGCGACGGCCAGGGGCGGCGCCATCGTCAACATCGCCTCGGTTGCCGGACTGGTCGGCGCGCCGAAACTCTCGGTCTATGCCGCCGCCAAGCATGGCGTCGTCGGGCTGACCAAATCGGCGGCCGCCGAATATGCGACCAAGGGTGTGCGCATCAACGCCATCTGCCCGGCCCACACCAGGACGGCAATGGTGGACAGTTTCGTGCGCGCCTCCGCTATGCAGGAGGCAGAGGCGTTGGCCGAACTGACACGCGGTGTGCCGATGAAACGCGTGGCGGAAGTCGATGAAGTCACCGCCGCCATCCTGTTCGCCGCCGACCCGGCCAACTCCTTCATGACCGGCCATGCGCTGGCCATAGACGGCGGCGTCGGCGCCATCTGAGCCATGCCGTTTGGGAACTTCCCGTGCCCTTGTCCGTTTCCGTACAGCGTATATAATATAGCCAGATACCCCAGACACGACCGAAAGGCACCGGATTTGCCGCTGAGCGTGCAGAAACGCCGCGAGAAACAGAAGGCCGAACTGCGTTCCGAACTGGTCGCGGCCGCGCATAAGCTCGTTCAGGAAGAAGGCTATGAGGGCCTGACCATCCGCAAACTGGCCAAGCGGGTCGGCTACGCGCCAATGTCGGTCTATTCCTATTTCGCCGACAAGCAGGACATTCTGTTCGCGTTGGCCGAGGACGCTTTCGAAACGCTTGCCCGCCGTATCGAGGAGCATCCGTCCGACGATCCGGTCGAGGCCTTGCAGGCCGTGATGACCGAATATGCCGCCTTCGGCCTCGGCAATCCCAATGAATACCGCACCGTTTTCATGACCGAAAAGACCAGGCCGCCGGAAGGTCGGAGTTTTCAAGAAATGCACGAGGCCAACCCGGCGATGAAGGTGCTGATCACGCGGGTCGAAGCCTGCGTCGCCGCCGGAAAATTGCAAGGCGATCCGCGCGCCATCGCCACCATGTTGTGGGCGGTCGGCCACGGCACGATCTCGCTGCTGATCACCTTTCCCTTCTACCCCTTCGGCGACCCGCAGGCATTCGTGAAACGCATGTGCGATTTCCAACTGGCCGCACTGAGCACCCAGAACGTACCGCCATTGACCGATACACTGGTCAACTGCTGAACGACATCTCCTTCGTTTCCAGCCACCCCTTCGGACCAAACCGAGGGCAAATTCTTGGTTAACAAAAAAGTTTATCGTACGCGTACGATCTTGACTTGAACTTCGCGATCGGCAGTCGTATTTGTACGTAGCACCGTACATGTACGGAAGAAATTCACCCGTCGAAAACGGAGACTGACGATGAAAAAGACACTCCTCGCCCTCGCCGCCGTGGTGGCACTTTCCGGTTCGGTCTTCGCCGCCGGCACCACCCAGCCGGTCAAGCACCTGCCGGCCGCGACCTGCGTCGACACCAAGACCAATGTGAAGCTGGATTGCGCCTCGACCGGCTCGGTCGAGAAGAAGGGCACCGCGGAAAATACCGCTGAAGGCAAGGGCCCGCGCCTTGGCATCAGCATCAATCCCTGGATCCTGCCAAGCGCGTTCTAAGATCGACCGCATCCCCGCCCGGGGTTTCCCCGGGCATGGACGAGATAGCTACCCCAGGTTCTGCGCCTGATATTGAGTTGGTGCGCAGCCAACCTTGCCGCTGAAGGCGGTGCTGAAGGCACTAGCCGATTGATAGCCAACATCGGCGGCGATCTGGCTGAGCGGTTTGTGGCTATGCAGCAAGGCATCCTTGGCCAGCGCCATGCGCCACGCCAGCAGATATTCGACCGGTGCTGCCCCGACGATATCGGTGAACCGCCGCGCAAAGCGCGAGCGTGACATACCGGCACTTCTGGCGAGTTCGGCGACCGTCCACGCTCTGCCGACATCCGCATGGATGTGGGCGAGCGCCCTCGCCAGCTTCGGATCCGCAAGGCCGCCAAGCAGTCCCTGAGGCTGTAACGCGCGCCGCGCGCCATCCCGCCGCAGCGTTTCGATCAGCATCACCTCGATCAGCCTCGACAGCACCATGTCCCTGGCCGGCCGTGCAGCGTTTGTCTCATCGACGATGATGCGCATCAGGTTTCCCAGCCTTTCCCCGACTTCCTCCGCCGCCCGTATATGGGTGAAGCGTGGCAGCAGACCGAACAGCAGATCGGCATTGGCCGGGTCGCACAGGATCAGGCCGCCAAGGATGCGCGTCGTCGGGCCTTCCGCTAGTGTGCCGACCCTGAGCTCATTGTTGACCGTATTGCGTTGCTTGAACTCGGTGTCGGACAGGACGAGCTTGGCGCCGGGGTGGCTGACGAAGCACACCGAAGACGGCTGCGCGGCCAGGAGGTAATCCCCCGCGCACAGCCGCACCGCCTCGGCATAGTCTGGCTCGAACCAGCATTCACCTTCGGTCACCAGATAGAAGGTGGGGTCGGTCTGGTATGGCGAGCGGATGCCCCACTCACCGGTTGCTGCGAGATTGCCAAGCAGCAGCGTCCTTGGGCGCAACAGGGCGATGATATCGGTCAAGGGGTCCAAATGAGACGATCCGTAATTTAACTGGCATTTTCCATTATAGATCAGCCCAAACGTTTTACCTAGATCACCCGCATAACCTCAAGGAGTTATGTGAATGACCAAGACCGTCCTCATCACCGGCTGTTCCTCCGGACTGGGCAAGACCACGGCGAGGCACTTCGCGGCCCAAGGCTGGAACGTCATCGCCACGATGCGCAAGCCGGACCAGAGCCTCGCCGCCGGCTATCCCGAGCAAATGCTTGTCTTGCCTCTCGACGTCACCAACCCAGCCAGCATAGAGAGCGCCATTGCCGCCGGGATCGCGCGATTTGGGCATATCGACACCGTCGTCAACAATGCCGGCATCAGCGTCGTTTCGATCTTCGAGGCGACCGCGAAGGAGACGATCCGCGGCATTTTCGAGACCAATGTTTTCGGGGTGATGAATGTCATGCAGGCCGTCATCCCGCATCTGCGTGATCATGGCGGCGGCACGATCGTCAACATCACCTCCGGCGTCGGGCTGGCGGCCGTACCACTGCTGGCGCTGTACACCGCGACCAAGCATGCCGTCGAAGGCCTGTCGGAATCGCTGTCCTACGAACTTGAATCGCAGAACATCCTGGTCAAGCTGGTCGAACCCGGCGCCATGCGCACCACCAGTTTCACCGCCAACACCATGGAGGCGTCACAGGCCGTTTCCGTGCCGGCAGAATACAAGCCCTACTTCGACCACATGATGCGGTCGATGATGAACTACCCGCTCCCGGATGCGGATGAAGAACAGGTCGTTGCGACAATCCATGCGGCGGCGACCGATCCATCAAACCGCCTGCGCTATCTCGCCGGTCCGGACACCGAGGAAATGGCGAGGTTGCGTTGGTCGACCTCGGAAGACGAGTATCTGTCGACCATGAACCGGTTGATGGGGCAGACCGCCTGGCGCGACGGCAATCCTGGCTGATCGCTTTGCGCCAAGGCTGCCAACCGCTGCGATGGCCGGATGTCAGCCGACCGAGATCGGCAGCCTGCTCGCCGAACTCTCAAAGGCGGCGTCGATCAACTTCTGCATGTCGGCGGCGCGCCGGAAGGACGGGGCACCATTCTGCCCGGCATCCAGCGCGTCGACAAACCGCCGGGCGTTGCGCTTGACATCCGGCAGGGCCAGCTCGCGCCAGAGCTGAACATCGACGTCCTCTCCCAGGCACGCCGACAGCCGCGCTGCCTTGCCATCGGTCTCGACCTTGAGCGCTCCCTTGGTGCCATGCAGCGCCAGCGACAGGTCATTGCCATGGCCGGTCGTGTAGCGGCTCGCCATGATCGTCGCCAGTGCGCCGGATGCCAGCCGTGCCGTCATCGCCACGCTGTCATTGGCGTCCAGCACATAGTCGCCGATCCGGTTGCCCTCGGCCTTCGGAAACGTCACCAGATCGGCGTGCAGGCTGACAATATCCTGGGCCGCGCCATAGGTGGCGAAGTCCAGGATGTGGATGCCGACATCGCCCAGAACCCCGGTCGACCCGTGCCGGGTCGACAGCCGCCACAGCCATTTGTCCTCGAGGCGCCAGTCGCCCCAGGATTTGCTGACCAGCCAGCTCTGCTTGTAGCTCGCCTCGACATGGCGCAATTCGCCGATCGCGCCCGCCAACACCAGACGCCGTGCTTCCTGGATCGCCGGTGAATTGCGGTAGGTGAGATTGACCATGTTGACGAGGCCGGCGGCCTCGGCCGCTTCGGTCATGGCAAGCGCATCGGCATGGTTCGGCGCGAGCGGCTTTTCGCAAAAGACATGTTTTCCCGCGGCAAGCAGCGCCAGCGTCGTCGCCTTATGCACACCGTCCGGAGTGGCGTTGATGGCGGCGTCGAAATCGCCCCAGGCGATCGCCGCTTCAAGGCTCTCGAAAGAAGCGCCGATCTCGTTGGCAGCGGCAAACGCCGCCGCGCGGCCAGGCAGCTGATCGACACAGGCGACAATGCTGCAGCCAGGAACCTTTGCGAACTCTTCGACATGATGTCCGGCGATCCAGCCGGTGCCGAGCAAGAGCAGGCGATGCATCAGATCAGGTCCCCCATCAACTCAAACCCTTGTCGCCATCGGCATGCAGGCGCAGGCCCTTCTGCACGATCTTCTCCTTGGCCTTGTCCGTCGGCACGTTCGGCGCATTGGTGATGCCGGACCATGCGGGCGCCGGATTGTGCGCCCAGTGCACGGCATTGCGCAGCACCTGCTGCACGCCCTCATTGTGATAGATCGGATAGGTCTCGTGGCCGGGCGAGAAATAGAAGATGCGGCCCGCGCCACGCTGGTAGGTCAGCCCGGAACGGAACACCTCGCCGCCCTCGTACCAGGAGACGAACACCGTCTCCAGCGGCTCCGGCACGGCGAAGGGCTCGCCATACATTTCCGTCTCGCCGATCTCCAGGCATTCGCCGATGCCTTGCGCGATCGGGTGGCCGCGGTTGATCGCCCAGACCCGCTCGCGCTCACCCGCCTCGCGCCATTTCAGCGAACAGGGCGTGCCCATCAGCCGCTTGAATATCTTCGAGTAATGGCCGGAATGCAGCACGATCAGCCCCATGCCTTCCCAGATCCGCTTCTGCACGCGCTCGACGATCTCGTCCTTGACCTCGCCATGCGCGGCATGGCCCCACCACAAAAGCACGTCGGTGGCGGCCAGGCGCTTCTCGCTCAGCCCGTGCTCGGGTTCCTGCAAGGTGGCGGTCGTCGCCTCGATGCCCTTGTCCTGGTTGAGTGCCGCGGCGATCGTGCCATGCATGGTCAAGGGATAGAGGTCGCGGACGGCGGCATTGGTCTGTTCATGGACGTTCTCGCCCCAGACAACAGCTTCTATCGGCATTTTTCCTCCTCCAAAGCGCTTTGAATATCCCATCTGGCGATACCTTGGAAAGATGCCTTCGGCCAAAATTGCGGAAAATCAGGGCTTGCGGGATTTTCGACCAGGAACGGTCTTGGCCTTGCCCGGCTTGGCGGGCGCGCCGGGGATCGCCGAACTGGTGATGGACACCGGATCGCTGGCCGGGAACGTGTCCTCGAGGCCCTCCTCGAGCTCCTCTTCCGCGCTTGACGCTTCGTGTTGCTCGTGCTCAAGCGAGCGGACGGCCGACGTCTTCTTGAGTGGCAACCTCGGCACGGACTTCGACGGCATCGACACTTCTCCCTCGACCTGTTGCCGCACAACGAACGCGGGCGGCAAAACGTTCCGGGTCAGCCAGCCGCGTCGCGGGCTCCCTCGGACAGGAAAGTAAAGACATAGTCCGAGAACGAACGCCAGCACTCGACCCGGAAGGCGTCGTTCGACGTGCGCAACAGCACGATCTCGGCCTTGCCGAGGATGGTGCGCGAAGCCGCGCCCGCCGGGAAGGCGTCGAGCGACAGGTCCTGCGGGCAGCCCGAATTGATCGCGGCTTCGGCCGCCGGACCGGTGACGGAGATCGCGATGTTACGGTGTGAAATGCCGACCGCCGAATGAAGCGCGGCGACCGTCGCACAATCGGCGAGTGGATCGTTTCCGCCCTCGTCGATGACGAGCCACTCGTCGGGGCCGAGCCACAGAGCGGTGCGCCCGCCCTTCGACGCGGAAGTCTTCGGCTTCTTCGGCAAGGTCAGGCCAAGCGCCTTCGACAGCGCCGCGACCGAAGCCTCCGGCGCGCGCAGCGAGATGCGCTCGGCTGGCGGCAGCACTTCAACCTTTACGCCGGTCGCCGTCGTAGTGCGTCCAGCCAATGCCGGACGGCGGTCGACTGAAGGCGATGCGGCCGCAGCCGTCTTCTTTGCAGCAGCCTTAGCCATTGAGGCGGCCTCCCGTCTCGTCAAAGAACACCATGCCGGTAACCTCCACTTCGATCACCCCGTTCGGCATTGGCACATAGAGGGTGTCGCCCATCCGGTCGCGGCCGCCGGCAACCAGCGCCAGCGCGATCGAACGGCCGCAATTCTGCGACCAGTAGCTGGACGTCACGTGGCCGATCATCTTCATCGGGATTGCCTGCTTCGGATCCTCGACGATCTGCGCGCCTTCCTCCAGCACCACCTTCGGGTCCTTGGTCTTGAGACCGACCAATTGCTTGCGGCCCTTGGCGACCAGGTCCGGCCGTGCCATGCCGCGGATGCCGACGAAATCGGTCTTCTTCTTGCCGACCGCCCAGTCGAGACCGGCATCGTTCGGCGTCACCGTGCCGTCCGTGTCCTGGCCGACGATGATGTAGCCCTTTTCGGCGCGCAGCACGTGCATGGTTTCAGTGCCGTAGGCGGTGGCGCCATGCTTCTGGCCTTCGGCCCACAGTGCTTCCCAGACGGCCTGGCCGTAATCGGCCGGCACGTTGACCTCGAAGCCGCGCTCACCGGTGAACGACATGCGGAACAGCCTTGTCGGCACGCCGCAGATCTTGCCTTCGCGCACCGACATGTGCGGCAGCGCCTCATCCGACATGTCGATGCCTTCGACAAGCGGTGCGATGATGTCGCGCGATTTCGGCCCCTGCACCGCGATGACCGCCCACTGTTCGGTGATCGAGGTCAGCCAGACATTGAGATGCGGAAACTCCGTCTGGAGATAGTCTTCCATATGGTTCATGACACGCGGCGCGCCGCCGGTCGTCGTCGTTACATGGAAACGGTCCGGCGCCAGACGGCCGACGACGCCGTCATCATAGATGAAGCCGTCCTCACGCAGCATGATGCCATAGCGGCAACGGCCGGGCTCCAGCTTCTCCCACGGATTGGTGTAGAGCAGCTCCATGAACTTGGCCGCATCCGGCCCGACCACCTCGATCTTGCCGAGCGTCGAGGCATCGAACAGGCCGGCGGTCTTGCGCACCGCGACGCATTCGCGGTCGACCGCCGCGTGCATGTCTTCGCCGGCCCTGGGGAAATACCAGGCGCGCTTCCACTGGCCAACATCCTCGAACACGGCACCTTGGGCCTCCGCCCACGGATGGATCGCCGTCTTGCGCGTCGGGTCGAACAGCGGGCCGCGCGCATGGCTGACGATCGCCCCGAAGGTGACCGGCGTGTAGGGCGCGCGGAACGTGGTCAGGCCGACTTCCGGGATCGGCTTTCCGAGCGTCTCCGCCGCGATCGCCAGGCCGTGCATGTTGGAGGTCTTGCCCTGGTCGGTCGCCATGCCGTTGGTGGTGAAGCGCTTGACGTGCTCGATCGAGCGCATGCCTTCATGCACCGCCTGGCGGATGTCCTTGGCGGTAACGTCGTTCTGGAAATCGACGAAGGCCTTCACCGTCGTGTCCGGCCCGGCGCCAGGCGCCGCGCCCAGCATACCGCGCGACCAGCTTTCGGAGGCGTCGACCTTAGGCTTTGTGCCCTTGGCGGTCTTCGCGCCGGAATCCTTGGCTGCCATGGCGCCAGCCGCATAGGCTTCGTCCACCGTGGCCGACAAGCCGTCGGTGCCGTTGCAGGCGCCGACCGAAACGCAATCCTGTGCATAGGTGCCCGGCACGAAACGCTTGGTTTCGTCGTTGAAGGCGACCTTGCCGCGTGACTGTGAGAACAGATGCACCGACGGTGTCCAGCCGGCCGACATCAGGATCGCATCGACGGAAATGGTGCGCTCGCCGCCGCCATTCTTCGGCTGCACGGTCATCGAGGACACGCGCAATTTGCCGCCGGCACGGATCACCGCGCGGCCGAAATTGATCTCGATGCCGAGCGCCCGCGCCTCGTCGATCACCGGTCCCGTCGGGTTGTCGCGCAGATCGACGATCGCCGCGATGTTGACGCCGGCCTTCTTCAGGTCGATCGCCGCCGCATAGGCTGAATCATTGGCGGTGTAGACGCCGACATTCCTGCCGACCGCCACGCCATAGTGGTTGAGGAAGGTACGCGCCGCGCCCGCCAGCATGATGCCCGGCCGGTCGTTGTTGGCGAACACCATGTGGCGCTCGATGGCGCCAGACGCCAGCACCACGCGCTTGGCGCGTACTTGCCAAAGCCGCTCGCGCGGCAACTCGTGGCCGGGAGCCTTCAAATGGTCGCTGACGCGCTCGACCAGCCCGACGAAATTCTGCGCGTAATAGCCGAAGGCCGTGGTGCGCGAGAGCACACGGACATTATCCATGGCTGTGAGCTTAGCGATCGCCGCTTGCGCCCAGACGAAACCGTCTTGGCCGTCGATTTTCGCCCCTGTCTCGAAACGCAGGCTGCCGCCGAATTCGGCCTGCTCGTCGGCGAGGATGACGCGCACGCCGGTTTCCGCTGCCGCTAAGGCCGCCGCGAGGCCGGCCGCACCACCGCCCAGCACCAGCACGTCGCAATGCGCGTAGCGCGACGAATAATGGTCGGGATCGGGCTTGTCGGGCGAGACGCCAAGGCCGGCCGCTTCGCGGATCTTCGGCTCGTAAAGGCTTTTCCAGGCCGCCTTCGGCCACATGAAGGTCTTGTAGTAGAAGCCGGCCGAAAACAGCGGTGATGCCAGGTCGTTGACCGCGCCGACGTCGAAGGACAGCGACGGCCAGCGGTTCTGCGAATTGGCGGCGAGCCCGTCATAGAGCTCCTGCACGGTGGCGCGCACATTCGGCGTCTTGCGCGCGTCGTCACGCACGATCTGCACCAGCGCATTGGGTTCTTCCGCGCCGGCCGACAGGAAGCCGCGCGGCCGGTGGTACTTGAACGAGCGGCCGACCAGATGCACGCCATTGGCAAGCAGTGCGGAGGCCAGCGTGTCGCCCTCGATGCCGGTATAGGACTGGCCGTCGAAGCTGAACCGCGCGGTCTTGGCCTGGCTGAGGCGACCGGCTCTCGGAATGCGGAACGCGCCGCTCATTTGGCAACTCCCGGGAGCTTGGCGGGTTTGGGTTCGCCGGCCTTGTAGGTCATGACGAACTTGTCGGTGACGGTGTCGCGCACAGCGTTGAAGAAGCGCGCACAGCCATGCATGTGCCGCCAGCGCTCATAGATGATGCCCTTGGGGTTCGAGCGGATGAAGAAGAACTTCTCGAAATCGTCGTCGCTCTCGCCCGCCATGTTGGCCGAGCGCGCAATATGCGCCTCGCCGGCGTTGCGGAATTCGAGTTCCGGGCGCTCTTCCTCGCAATAGGGGCAGCGGATGAGAAGCATTCTGTTTGTTCCTACAATTCGCCGTGGCCGACGCGGGCGCCGGGGGGTTGGTCGCAAAGCTTCTGGCCCATAGCCGCAAACGGCGCGACGAGCCGGATACGCTCCTCGACACTTGCGGCCGGACGAAACAGGTCGCGATACGCCATGTTGCCGATGGTGAGTTGCATCGGATCGGTCGTGACGATCACGCGGCGTGGGTCGAATGGATCGTCCTCGTCCAGATCGGAAGGTCTGTTCTCCACGAACATCACCACCTTCTGGCCGCCGCTCCACACGCAAGCCAATATGCCGTCGTCAACGGAAAACGGCCAGTTGGCCTCGTTTCCGGCGCGGCTGATCGGTTGCGTGCGGACTTCGTCCGCCGAGGGCAAATGGAACATGCCTTGTTCCCCCGCCAGCATCAGCGGCATGGCGACAGCCATCTCGGCCATCATCATCAGTGCGCCACCGCCGCCGCCGCCGCCTCGTCGATGAGGCGGCCGGTGCGGAAGCGCTCGATGGTGAAGGGCGCGTTGATCGGATGCGGATCGTCCCTGGCGATGGTGTGGGCAAAGACGTGGCCCGAACCAGGCGTCGCCTTGAAGCCGCCCGTGCCCCAGCCGCAATTGACGTAGAGTCCCGGCACCGGCGTCTTGGCCAGGATCGGTGAGCGGTCGGGCGTCACGTCGACGATGCCGCCCCAGGAGCGCAGCATCTTCATGCGCGTGAAGATCGGGAACATCTCGCAGATGGCGTCCAGCGTATGCTGCAATATGTGCAGGCCGCCGGTCTGCGAATAGGAGACATACTGGTCGGTGCCGGCGCCGATCACCAGCTCGCCCTTGTCGGACTGCGAGATATAGGCGTGCACCGTGTTCGACATCACCACGCAAGGCACGACCGGCTTGACCGGCTCCGACACCAGCGCCTGCAGCGGATAGCTTTCCAGCGGCATGCGCACGCCGGCCATGTTCATGATGACCGAGGAATGGCCGGCGGCAACCACGCCGACCTTCTTGGCACCGATGAAGCCGCGCGTCGTGTCGACGCCCATGACCGCGCCGTTGGCGGCGCGCTTGACGCCGGTGACCTCGCAATTCTGGATGATGTGGACGCCGCGCGCCGAAGCGCCGCGTGCATAGCCCCAGGCGACCGCGTCATGGCGCGCCGTGCCGCCGCGCCGCTGCAGCGCGGCACCGACGACCGGATAGCGCGCATCCCTGGAGATGTTGAGCGGCGGGCAGAATTCCTTCGCCTGCTCCGGCGACAGCCATTCATTGTCGATGCCGTTCAGCCGGTTGGCGTGGACATGGCGTTTCAGCACCTGGATGTCGTGCACATTGTGCGCCAGCATCATGACGCCGCGCGCCGAATACATGACGTTGTAGTTGAGCTCCTGGGAGAGCCCGTCCCACAGCTTCAGCGCATGGTCGTAAATGCCGGCGCTCTCGTCATAGAGGTAATTGGAGCGGATGATGGTGGTGTTGCGGCCGGTGTTGCCGCCACCCAGCCAGCCCTTTTCCAGCACCGCGACATTGGTGATGCCATGCACAGTGGCAAGATAGTAGGCGGTGGCCAACCCATGGCCGCCGGCGCCGACGATGATGACGTCGTATTCCTTCTTGGGCTCAGGCGAGGACCATTGTTCCTCCCAGCCCTTGTGGCCACGCATGGCCTCGCGGGCGATGGCGAATACCGAATATTTTTTCAACGTCCCAGCCTCGCGCCAACAGATCTCGCGGATTGCAGCCGGGCTTTTGTTCGGCCCGGCGCGCGAGGTGTATCACTAGCGAAACAGCGCTTCCACCCTTGCGCTGTTTGCGACGGCGCTTGCCGTTTTGCGCCACGACGAAAAAGACCCGTGCGGGCTGGCTGCCGTGGGTGCATTCAGCCACATTGTCCGTCGCGCGATTCTGGAGGACGAAAATGGGCAATGCCTGGTGGAATCTGACATTGCGCTTCCTGCTGGAGCTTGCCGCCCTGCTCGGCCTCGGCATTGCCGGCTGGCACCTTTCCCAGGGATGGTGGCGCTGGGTCCTCGCTTTCGCCTTGCCGCTCGTTGCGGCCGTGCTGTGGGGTACTTTCGCGGTGCTCAACGACCCAAGCCGGTCGGGCCGCGCACCGGTGCCGGTGCCAGGCACGGTGCGGCTGGCGCTCGAACTCGTCATCCTGTTCGGCGGTGCTGCCGGATTCTATGGCGCGGGTCACACGACCACGGGCATCGTCGTCGCCCTGCTCATCGCCATCAGCTACGCATTTTCGCTCGACCGGCTGGGCTGGCTGCTGAAGCAATAGCTCAGGACGGCGCTCCTTGGCAGGTATCGGGTGGCTCCGACCTGCCCCATCTGCGACCAAGCATCCCGATTGCCGGCGAGACCGGCGCGAAAAACAGGATGCCCAAAATGCTCGCACTCGCCAACAAGATCGCCATCGTCACCGGCGCCAGTTCCGGCATCGGCCGCGCCACGGCAAAACTCTTCGCCGAGGAAGGTGCAAAGCTTGTCGTCGCGGCCCGTCGTCAGGCCGAGCTCGATACGCTTGTCGCCGAAATATCGGGCGCGGACGGCACGGCCATCGCGCTTGCCGGCGACGTCAGGGACGAAGCCTATGCGAAGGCGCTTGTCGATCTGGCAGTCGAAAGCTTCGGCGGCCTCGACATCGCCTTCAACAATGCCGGCGCCGTCGGCTTGATGGCGCCCCTGCCCGACATGATGCCGGCGGCATGGCACGAGACGATGGACATCAATCTGACCAGCGCCTTTCTCGGCGCGAAGTATCAGATACCGGCCATGCTGGAGCGCGGCGGCGGCTCGCTGATCTTCACCTCGAGCTTTGTCGGCTACACCGCAGGCATGCCGGGCATGGCCGCCTACGCCGCCGCCAAGGCCGGCCTGATCGGCCTGACACAGGTTCTGGCCGCCGAATACGGCCCGAAAGGCCTGCGCGTCAACGCATTGCTGCCGGGCGGCACCGACACACCGGGCGCGACGACAACGACGCCCGAAGCCCGCGCTTTCGTCGAAGGCATCCATGCGTTGAAACGCATGGCGCAGCCGGAAGAGATTGCCCGCTCGGCGCTTTACCTCGCCTCCGATGCTTCGAGCTTCACCACGGGAACCGCGCTGTTTGCCGACGGCGGGGTCTCGATCAACCGGACGTGAAGGTTTTTTTGCGGCGAACAGGCCGGTTCGCCGCTTTGACGCAGGCAGCCGGTCTTGCTTTTTCCGCGCGATTTGGCGATTCCGTTTCCTGTCGAAACGGGTCCCGAAACCATGATGCTGATCCGAACCTATGTGGCCGCCAGCGCAATCGAGGGCGTCGGCATGTTCGCCGCCGAGCCGATCCGGAAGGGCGCCTCGATCTGGCGGCTTGATCCGGATTTCGACCGGCTGATCCCGATGGACAAATACGAGGCCGCACCCCAGCCTCTGAAGGAATTGCTCGACCGCTATGCCTATCCGAGCCCGGATCGGCCGGGCTTCATGGTCTATGAGGTCGACAATGGCCGCTTCATGAACCATTCGGCGACGCCGAACACAGATTTTTCGCGATATGGTGGCGCGACAGCGACACGCGACATCGCCGCCGGCGAAGAGATCACTTGTGACTACGGCGAATTCTTCGAGGATTTCGAGCGGCTGCACCTGGCCACGGCGTAGTTGGAGCCCTATCTCGGGGCGACCGTGGCAATTTGGCTGTCGTCCTGCATTTCGACTGTGGACAGCGCGGCCTGATTCTGCTATCAGCCGCCACAATTCGTGGTGTCGACCGCCGCGGAGGCTAGTGGCTATGGCTACTTGCCTGTTGATATCAAACCCGAAAGACAGGATTGCCCGTGCAGGTACTCGTCCGCGACAATAACGTTGATCAGGCGCTTCGCGCGCTCAAGAAGAAGATGCAGCGCGAAGGCATTTTCCGCGAAATGAAGATGCGCGGTCACTACGAGAAGCCGTCCGAGAAGCGCGCTCGCGAAAAGGCAGAAGCCGTGCGCCGCGCCCGCAAGCTGGCCCGCAAGCGCGCCCAGCGCGAAGGCCTGCTGCCGATGACGCCGCGTCCGGTGGCTGCCGGTGGTGCTGCTGGCGCAGCGCGTCCGCCGCGCTGATCATCGCCAATATTTCGTCCTTTTCGAAGGATACCAAGGTGGCGCGATGCGGAATCGCCGCCACCTTTTTATTTTGATTGTGACCCGGCCCGGAGGGGGGATCCGGACCTGAGCGACGCGGATTGAAGTGAGGACAGGGCAGACATGAACGCAATGAGCGTGGAGCGCGGGACCGCATTGCGTGGTTTCGCCCTGACGGCAGCCCTGCTTTCCGGATTGGTGCTGGCCGGCTGCCAGACGTCGGGCCCGACCGGCGAGTTCAACAACATCGACAAGGCGCAGGGGTCGAGCGAGAACATCTCCTCGCTGTCGGCGGTCATCCAGCGCAATCCGCAGGATCCCGAAGGCTACAATGTGCGCGGCTCGGCCTATGGCCGCGGCGGCCAGTATCAGGCGGCGCTCAAGGACTTCAACCAGGCCATCCAGCTCAATCCGAATTTCTACCAGGCCTATTCCAACCGCGCGCTCATCCAGCGCTTCCTCGGCAATCAGGCGGCCGCGCTCGACGACTACAACAAGTCGATCCAGATCAACGGCAATTATGACGCCGCCTATATCGGCCGCGGCAATCTCTACCGCAAAGCGGGCCGCACCCAGGACGCCTTCAACGACTTCCAGAAGGCGATCCAACTCGACACGACGGACGCCCGCGCCTACCACAATCGCGGCCTGATCTATCAAAGCCAGGGCCAGCACAAATTCGCCATCGAGGATTTCTCGACCGCCATCTCGCTGGCACCGGATGCGGCCGAGCCCTATAACGGCCGGGGCCTTTCCTATCTGGCGACGGGCGACGAGGACAACGCCTTCTCCGACTTCAACATGGCCATCAAGCTCGACGGCCAGAACGCCGAGGCCTGGGCCAACCAGGCGCTCATCTACGAGCGGCGCGGCGACAAGGCAAAGGCGGCGAAATCCTATAAGGAAGCCGTCCGCCTCAACCCCAGCTACCAGCCGGCCAAGGACGGCCTCGCCCGCGTCAGCTGATATCGGCTTTAGCAGATCCGGCTAAGCATTGTGGGGAAGTCTGCGTGTCCGAAAGGACACGCAGGGCTGAAGATCGCCGCCGATCCGGCAACCGCGCGTTAACCCCCGCATTAAGCCGTCAATCCTTGCCTTGTTCGCGCCAAGTTTTCGGCGGAACGGTCTGGTCACTCAAGCCGTTATTCCAAGCGACTTGCGAAAGGACCCTCCCATGATCAAGAAACTCGTCTGCGCCGCTGCCCTTGCAACGACCGTGTTCGCTGCCGCTCCGGCCAGCGCCGGAAAGCTGCAGCTCGGCACGCTCGACTGCACCATCGACGGCGGCACCGCCTACATTGTCGCCTCCAACAAGGGCGTGTCCTGCGTCTTCCGTCCCTACCACCACGGCCCGTCGGAGATTTACACCGGCGTCATCTCCAAGATCGGTGTCGATCTGGGCCAGACGCATCAGGGCCAGCTTGTCTGGGCGGTTCTTGCCGCGACCCGTGACCGCGATGCGGGCGACCTTGCCGGCAGCTATTATGGCGTCAACGCCGAGGCGAGCGTCGTCACCGGCGGTGGCGCCAACCTGCTGGTCGGCGGCTTCGACGGCGCCTTCATGCTGGAGCCACTCAGCGTCCAGGCGCAGACCGGCGTCAACCTCGCCGTGGCCGTGACCTCGCTTCAGCTGATCCACTCGCTCAAGTGATCGAACGGAGCCACGCGCTCCTCTCTACCTTGCGGCGCGGAACCATATAGGATGGTTCCGCGCCGTTTTGATTTTGGGGGGACCGCCATGCCGAAGACAGCCATCGCCGCTGCCGTGATCGCACTCGTGCTCGGCGCGACACAGACGCAGGCGCAGGACCGAGGCATCGAACTCGGTACCCTTGAATGCGCCATAGGCGGCGGCACCGGCTTCATCTTCGGCTCGACCAAGGATCTGAGTTGCACCTTCACCCCGACCGACAAGAGCTTCGCGCCGGAGGCCTATTTCGGCGCCGTCAACAAATACGGCCTCGACATCGGCACGACAAAACAGGCGGTGATGGGCTGGCTGGTGCTGACGCCGCTGAAGAACATCTACGCGCCGGGTGCGCTGGCGGGCGACTATATCGGCGCCAGCGCCGAGGTCACGGCGGCCGTCGGCGCAGGCGCCAATCTCCTGGTCGGCGGCTCCTCGCAGGCCTTCACCCTTCAGCCGCTCAGCCTGCAGACGCAGACCGGCATCAATCTCGCCATCGGCGTCAGCCAGTTCCAGCTGCGCAGCACCGAGAATTGATCGCAAGACGAAGGTGCTCGCTCACCAAGGGATCCATGCCGGGGACTGCGCGCCGCCACAGTCCAGAATTCTGCACCGCTGCACTCCACGACCAAGGTCACGGAATGGATCCCAGGCTCTCCGCGACGGAGCTTCGCTCCTGCTTCGCCCAGGGATGACGAAGTTGGGAGGCTTCGGCCAATCTCGACCGTTGCGATGGTCCACCGAAACGAACCGCTTGAGCTCAACCGCGGTTGAGGTCCTACAAGCCTGCCCAGACGGGGACAGCGCGTCTATGAGGCGCGCAGTCCTGATGCGTATGGTCCTGCCGGAAAGCCTTGCTGGCTTCTGGTGCCGTGCGCTGGCATCGAGATATGCAAAAGGGTAGACATGACTGAAATCAGCACAAACAGGGTCGACTGGCGCGCATTGTGGGCGAGCGGCGACCTGGCGCGCTTCTGCTTCATCAGCCTCGGCATCCTGCTGCACGCCACCAACGAGACGATGGTGGCAACCGTCATGCCGGCCATGGTCGGCGAACTGGCCGGGGTGCAACTCGTCGGCTGGTCATTGGCGATCTACGAGCTCGGCGCCATCGTCGCCGGTGCCGCCGCCGGGCGGCTGGTGAGCTATGTGGCGCTGCGCACCAATATGGTGGTCGCGGCCCTGCTTTACGCCGCAGGAGCGCTGATCTGCGCCACCTCGCCTTCCATGCAGTTGTTCCTCGCCGGCCGGCTGATCGAGGGGCTGGGCGGCGGCGCGCTGGTATCGCTGGCCTTCGTTTCGGTCGAGCGGCTGTTTTCGCGGGCCATCTGGCCGCAGCTCTTCGGCATCATGTCGGCGATCTGGGGCGTCGCGGCGTTCAGCGGCCCTTTGCTGGGCGCGATCATGACCGAATTCCTGTCGTGGCGCTGGGCCTTCGGTGTCTTCACCCTCGGCGGCACCGCCATGGCGCTGGCAAGCTTCCTGGTGCTGAACACGCCGGAGGCGAAGAAACCCAGCACGAGCGCCGGCAAGGCCCCGCCTTTCCCCTTCGCCGCCCTTGCCTGCCTTGCCGTCGCCGTGGTGCTGATCGCCTCGGCCGGCGTCGACATCGCCCTGCTGCGCTCTTCGCTGCTGATCGTTCTGGGCCTCGCCGGGCTCGCGCTGTTCTTCACCATCGACGCGCTGAAGCCGCGCTCGCGGCTGTTCCCGGCGCGGCTGTTTTCGTGGCGCACGCCGGTCGGTGCCGGCATGACCATGGTCGCCGCCTTTTCCGTCGCGACCTGCTCCTTCGGCGTCTATGGGCCGCTGCTTTTGACCAGCCTGCACGACATTCCGCTTTTGACCACCGGCTACATCATCGCCGCCGAATCGATCGCCTGGTCGATCCTGTCGATCCTCGTCGCCAACGCGCCGCAGCAGCGTGAACGGCTGATCATTGTCACCGGCGCGCTGATGATCGCGGCGGGCATCGCCGGCTTTGCCTATACGATACCCCTGGGCTCCATCCCGCTGATCCTTATTTGCGCCTTGTTGCAGGGCGGCGGCTTCGGCATTGCCTGGCCGTTCCTGACCCGCGTCATCGTCGCCTCCGCCCCGGTTGACGAGCAGACCATTGCTTCCGCCGCGGTGCCGACCATGCAGCGCATCGGCTACGCCGTGGGGGCGGCCCTTGCCGGCATCGTCGCCAATGCCAGCGGCTTTTCGCAAGGCTTGAACCACGACGCCGCGGCCAATGTCGCGAGCTGGCTTTTCCTTGCTTTCGTGCCGCTTGGCATCCTCGGCTGTCTCGCCGCCTTGCGAACGTCGGCGGCCGCAAACCGGCCGCTGGAAGCCATCGGCTGACACAGGTTCAATTCGAGCTGTCTCAATCGACACGCAGCCGATAGCCGACACCGGTCTCGGTGGTGATGTAGCGCGGCTGATCGGGGATCTTCTCGATCTTCTGCCGGAGCTGCCGGACATAGACCCGGAGATACTGCACGTCGGTCGAATCATCCCAGATCTGCTTCAGGATGAAATGGTGGGTCAGCACCTTGCCGGCATGCTGCACCAGGATGCGCAATATGTCGTATTCCTTCGGCGAGAGTTTTATCTCCTTGCCCTCGACCTTGACGATGCGCTTGACCAGGTCGACGCTGAGATCGCCGCTCTGGAAGACAGGCTTCTCGCCCTGCTGCTGGAACTTGTGCCGCAACGCGACGCGGATGCGCGCCACCAGTTCGTTCATGCCGAACGGCTTGGTGACATAATCGTCGGCGCCGAGTTCGAGCGCATTGACGATGCCGGCCTCGTCGGTGCGGCTGGAGAGGATGACGACGGGAATGTCGAGACCCTCGTCACGCCATTTGCGCAGGAGCTCATGGCCGCCCATGCCAGGCAGGCCGAGGTCGAGCAGCACCAGATCCGGCTTTTCCTGTTCCATCAGCTCGATCGCCACCTTGGCGTTCGGCGCCTCGCTGATGGCATAGCCCTGGCTGCCGAGGCCGACCCGAAGCAGCTTGCGGATCGGCGGCTCGTCATCGACGACCAGTATCCTGACATTCGAATTTGTCATGAAGGCCGATCCATGCTGGTCTCGCCGCGATTGCCGACATCGGACGCTTCGGTCGGCACCGGCATCCTGATGGTGAACGCGGCCCCTGGGCGGTCGGTCCGGTTGGCGGCCGAGATGGTGCCGCCCATCGATTCGACAAAGCCGCGGCAGATCGACAGGCCAAGGCCCGTGCCGGCGCGCACCTGATCGCCCTTGCGCACCCGGTAAAACGTGTCGAACACACGTTCCAAATCATGCGCCGGAATGCCCGGCCCCTCATCCATGATCTGCACGATGACGGATCCATTGTCGGCCCATCCCTGCACGCGGATCGTCGAGCCGGACGGCGAATATTTCGACGCATTGTCGAGAAGGTTGAACAGAACCTGCTCGAACAGCACGGGATCGAGCTTCAGCATCGGCAATTCGGGCGGAATATCGACCTCGATCTTGTGTTCGCTGGTGATCTTGCGGGCGCGGTTGAGCGCCGTGCCGACAATATCGCCGACATAGTGCAAGGCATAGTTCGGCTCCATCGCCCCGGACTCGATCTTGGTCATGTCGAGCAGATTGGCGATGAAGCGGTTCAGCCGTTCCGATTCGTCGATCACCGTCGACAGCAGCTCCGCACGGTCCTGCTCGGGCAGATCCGGCGCGAATTCCTTGAGCGTGCCCGCCGCTCCCATGATCGCCGAGAGCGGCGTTTTCAGATCATGCGAAATCGAGGTCAGCAGGGCAGAGCGCAGGCGGTCGGCTTCGGCCGCGAGCTTGGCGCGGTCGACATCGGCGACCAATTGGATGCGTTCGATCGCCACCGCCGCCTGGTCGGCCAGCGCGTCGAGCAGGCGCTGCTGCTCGGGCGTCAGCAGCGGGCCCTGCTTGTCATTGTCGAGGCCGACGACACCGATCGCGGTGCGTCCGGTCCGCAAAGGCAGATAAAGACGCTTGGCGCCAGGCAGCGTGTCGGCGCCGCGCCCGGCGGCGCGGTTGTGTTCCCAGGCCCAGCGGGCTGCAGCGATGTCGGCCTCGGCCAGCGTGTCGTCCGGCGGATAGCCTGCCTTGACGGTGATGGTGCCGTCTTCGGGCAGCAGCAGCACGACGCGCAGCTTCAGCATCGAGGCGATCTGGAAGGCGGTGGCCCACAGCACGTCGTCGAGTGTGCCGGCGCCGGCGAGCTTCTTGGAGAAGAGGTAGATATCCTCGGTGGCCCGTGCCCGCGAGCGGGCGGCGACGGCCTGGCGCTGCATGCGCGCGGCGAGATTGCTGGCGATCACCGCCACGGCAAGGAAGACGGCGAGCGCCACGATGCTCTCGGGATCCCGGATCGTCAGCGTGTAGCGCGGCTCGAGGAAGAAATAATTGAAGGCAAGGGCGCTGAGGAAGCATGCATAGAGCGCCGGCCAAAGACCGCCGGCCACCGCCGATGTCAGCACCGCCAGGAGGAAGACGATCGCCAGATTGCGGACGTCGAGAAACTGGTCGAGGACGGCGCTGACGGCCAATGAACCCGCGACATAGGTGGTGGCGAGCAGGTAGGGCCAGATCTGGAATTGCTTCTGCTCGGCCGCCGCCTTGACCCTTCTGGAGGTCGCCTCGGCATCCCGCTCGGTCCCCGAAATGACGTGGACGCTGATATCGCCGGCATTGCGGATCAAATCATAGGTGAGCGAGCCCTCGATCAGTTCGCGCCAGCGCGACCGGGTCGGCCGGCCGACCACGATATGGGTGAAATTGTTCGCCGTTGCATGGCGCACGATGTCCTGCGCGACATTCTGGCCGGGAATGGTCGTCACCTCGGCGCCGAGCTGCTCGGCAAGGCGCATCAGCGTGGCGAGCCGGTCCTTGTCTTCCTCGGACATGCCGGCCGAGCGCGGCGTATCGACATGCAGCGCCGTCCATGGCGCGCGAAGCCGGTCGGCCAGCCTGCGCGCGTAGCGGATGCGGGCCGCACCGCCCGGACGCGCGTCGACGCAGACGAGCACTCTCTCTCCGGCCGCCCACGGGCCCTGGATGGCATGCGACTGCATGTGATTGAGCAATTGCTCGTCGACCCGCTGGGCGGTGCGGCGCAGCGCCAGTTCGCGCAGCGCCGTCAGATTGCCCGACGAGAAATAGTTCTCGATGGCGCGCTGCGCCGTGTTGGGGAAATAGACCTTTCCCTCTTCCAGCCGCTTGATCAGGTCGTCGGGCGTCAGGTCGATGATCTCGACATCGTCGGCCTGGTCGATGATGGAATCGGGAACCGTCTCGCGCACCCTGACCCGCGTGATCTGCGCGACGACGTCGTTCAAGCTTTCGACATGCTGGATGTTGAGCGTCGTGTAGACGTCGATGCCGCGCGCCAGGATCTCCTGGACGTCGAGATAGCGCTTGGGATGGCGGCTGCCGGGCGCGTTGGTGTGGGCAAGTTCGTCGACGAGAACCAATGCGGGGCGCCGGGCGAGGATGGCGTCGATGTCCATCTCGTCGAGGGCGCGTCCTTTGTAGTCGACCTTGCGGCGGGGGATGACTTCGTAGCCCTCGACCAGCGCCTGGGTTTCCCGGCGGCCATGCGTCTCGACAACGCCGATCACCACATCGATGCCGTCGGCCAGCCTGGCTCGGCCCGACATCAGCATTTCGTACGTCTTGCCGACACCGGGGGCGGCGCCGAGGAATATCCGCAGACGGCCGCGTCCCTCCCGCTCGGCATGCTCGAGCAGCGCGTCGGGGGAAGGTCGGTTTTCGTTGCTTCTGTCGTCCGGCATCAGGATCGATCATGGAGAGGTCCGGGGATGCTGTCGATCCCCGGCCCTCGCCATCACCTATTTGGCGGCGTCCAGCGCCAGGTTGAGCGCCAGCACGTTGACAACAGGCTCTCCCATGAAGCCGAGTTCCCTGCTCTCGACCTGGCCGTCGACAAGCGCCTTGACCTTGGCTTCGTCGATGCCCCTTGCCCTGGCGACGCGCGGAACCTGGAAATAGGCGGCTTCCGGGCTGATCTGCGGATCAAGGCCGCTGCCCGACGTCGTCACCAGGTCCATCGGCACAGGCTGGTTCGGATTCTCCGCCTTCAGCTTCTCGGCGTCGCCTTTGATGCGGTCGATCAGCTTGAGGTTGGTCGGGCCGAGATTGCTGCCGCCGGAGGCCGCGGCGTCGTAACCATTGCCCGCCGCCGAAGGCCGGCCGTGGAAATACTTGTCGCTGGCGAAGGCCTGGCCGATCAACTCGGAGCCGATGACCTTGCCGTCCTTCTCGATCAGGCTGCCATTGGCCTGACGCGGGAACAGCGCCTGCGCTATGCCGGTCATGCCCAGCGGATAGACCAGGCCGGTCAGCACGGTGAAGAAGACGATCATGACGATCGCGGGTCTGATTTGCTTGAGCATCGGAATGATCCTTATGCAAGGCCAAGGGCCGTGACGGCCATGTCGATTATCTTGATGCCGACGAACGGCACGATGATGCCACCCAGGCCGTAGACGAGAAGGTTGCGGCTGAGCAGCGCACCGGCGCCGATCGCCCGGTATTTGACGCCGCGCAGCGACAGCGGGATCAGCGCGATGATGATGAGCGCGTTGAAGATGATGGCCGACAGGATGGCGCTCTGCGGCGTCGCCAGATGCATGATGTTGAGCGCCTGCAGCGGACCGGTGGTCTGGCCCGGCGCGACGTAGAAGACGGCGAACATGGCCGGGATGATGGCGAAATACTTGGCCACGTCGTTGGCGATCGAGAAGGTGGTCAGCGAGCCGCGCGTCATCAGCAGCGCCTTGCCGATCTCGACGATCTCGATGAGCTTGGTCGGGTCGCTGTCGAGATCGACCATGTTGCCGGCTTCGCGCGCGGCGACCGTGCCGGTGTTCATGGCGACGCCGACATCGGCCTGCGCGAGCGCCGGCGCATCGTTGGTGCCGTCGCCGCACATGGCGACCAGCTTGCCCTTGGCCTGCTCGTCGCGGATCAGCTTGAGCTTGTCCTCGGGCGTGGCCTGGGCCAGGAAATCGTCGACGCCGGCTTCCGCCGCGATGGCCGCCGCCGTCATCGGATTGTCGCCGGTGATCATCACCGTGCGGATGCCCATCTTGCGCAGCTCGGCAAAACGCTCGCGGATGCCGCCCTTGACGATGTCCTTGAGGTGGACGATGCCGAGCAGCCGCCCGTCGCGCTCCACCGCCAGCGGCGTGCCGCCGGACTTGGCGACCTCGTCGGCGATCGCCTGCAGATCCCGAACCGAGTCGCTGTTCGGCCGTGTCGCGTGGCTGGCCACGGTCGTCTGGTTGACATGGGCGAGCACGGAATCGACCGCGCCCTTGCGCACCGAGGAACCGTCAATGTCGACGCCGCTCATGCGGGTCTGCGCGGTGAAGGGTACGAAGGTGGCGTGCAATGTCGCCATGTCGCGGGCACGGATGCCGTATTTCTCCTTGGCCAGCACGACGATCGAACGGCCCTCCGGCGTTTCGTCGGCGAGCGAAGCGAGCTGGGCCGCGTCGGCCAGTTCCTGTTCGGTGACGCCCTTGACCGGGCGGAACTCGGTCGCCTGGCGGTTGCCGAGCGTGATCGTGCCGGTCTTGTCGAGCAGCAGCGTGTCGACGTCACCGGCGGCCTCGACGGCACGGCCCGACATGGCCAGCACATTGAAGCGCACCAGGCGGTCCATGCCGGCGATGCCGATGGCCGACAGCAGCGCGCCGATGGTGGTCGGGATCAGGGTGACGAACAGGGCGACGAGCACGGTCACCGAGATGTAGCCGCCGGAATAGGACGCAAAGCTCGGGATGGTGGCCGTGGCCAGCACGAAGATCAGCGTCATGCCGACCAGCAGGATGTTGAGCGCGATCTCGTTCGGCGTCTTCTGGCGCTCGGCGCCTTCGACCAGGGAGATCATGCGGTCGAGGAAAGTGTGGCCGGCGGCGGCGGTGATGCGCACGCGGATCCAGTCGGACAGCACCTGCGTGCCGCCGGTCACCGCCGAGCGGTCGCCGCCGGATTCGCGGATCACCGGCGCGGATTCGCCTGTTATGGCCGCCTCGTTGACCGAGGCCACACCCTCCACCACCTCGCCGTCGGACGGGATGATGTCGCCGGCTTCGACCAGGACGATGTCGCCGACCTTCAGGCTGGTGCCGGGCACCAGCTTGAACTTGCTCCTGTCCTCGCCGGCCAGGAGCTTGGCCTGGGTCTCGGTGCGCGCCTTGCGCAGCGAATCCGCCTGCGCCTTGCCGCGCCCCTCGGCGACGGCCTCGGCGAAATTGGCGAACAGCACCGTGAACCACAGCCAGATGATGATCTGCAATGTGAAGCGCAGGTCGCCGCCGCCGGTGATGAGGTCCCTGACGAACAGCACCGTCGTCAGCGCCGAGACGATGGCGACAACGAACATCACCGGGTTGCGGGCCAGCGTGCGCGGGTCGAGTTTGCGGAAGGCACCGCCAATGGCGGGCCACAGGATGCGGGCATCCATGATCGCGGTTGATTTTAACTGGCTCATTTTGAAGCTCCGGCTTCAGTGTTGTTGGGCGGCACCGGGTGATTGGATGCCGAAAAGGGTGGGCCATAGACCAGCAGCCAGATCACGATCATGACGGCCGCAATGCCCAGGAACGTAGACACGGTCGGGAAGGGAGGAGGCTTTGCCTCCCCCTCGCTGCCGGCCGGCGGCCGGGTCTTGCGACGCTTGCTGCTGAACAAGGGCATGGTCGCCTCAGAAGGTTTGCCCATGGATCATCGCCAGGTGCTCGATGATCGGCCCGACGGCGAGCGCCGGGAAGAAGGTGAGACCGCCGACGATGACGATGACGCCGATCAGCAGCCCGACGAACAGCGGCCCATCGGTTGGGAAGGTGCCGGCCGAAGCCGGAACGGTCTTCTTCGCCGCCAGCGAGCCAGCGATGGCGAGCGCCGGGATGATGACCAGGAAGCGGCCCATCAACATGCCGATGCCGATGGTGATGTTGTACCAGGGCGTGTTGCCGCTGAGGCCGCCAAAGGCTGAACCGTTGTTCGCCGCCGCCGAAGTGTAGGCATAGAGCACCTCGGAGAAGCCGTGCGGACCGCCATTGGCCATCGAGGCCACGGCGCTCGGCAGGACAACGGCGATCGCCGTGAAGATCAGCATGGCGAGCGGCAGGCACAGGATGGCCAGCATCGCCATCTTGACCTCCTTGGCCTCGATCTTCTTGCCGAGATATTCGGGCGTGCGGCCAACCATCAGGCCGGCGACGAAGACGGCAACGACGATGAACATCAGGATGCCGTAGAAGCCGGCGCCGACGCCGCCGACGATGACCTCGCCAAGCTGCATGTTGATGAGCGGGATCATGCCGCCGAGCGCGGTGAAACTGTCATGCATGGCGTTGACGGCACCACAGGAAGCGGCCGTCGTGATGACCGCGAACAGCGCCGACAGGGCGATGCCGAAGCGAGTTTCCTTGCCTTCCATATTGCCGCCGTCGATGCCCAGCGCATGGACCAGCGGATTGCCCACGGCCTCCGCCCAGTAGCAGACGGCGACGCCGGCGATGAACAGCACGCCCATCGACGCCAGGATCGCCCAGCCCTGGCGCTGGTTTCCGACCATGCGGCCGAAGACGTTGGTCAGCGCAGCACCCAGCGCGAAGATCGTCACCATCTGGATCAGGTTCGAGATGGCGTCGGGATTTTCGAACGGATGCGCGGCATTGGCATTGAAGAAGCCGCCGCCATTGGTGCCAAGCATCTTGATGGCGACCTGCGAGGCGACCGGGCCAAGCGCGATGGTCTGCTTGGCGCCTTCCAGCGTGGTGGCGTCGACGTAAGGCCCAATCGTCTGCGGTATGCCGAGCCAGACATAGACCAGGGTGAGCACGATGCAGAGCGGCAGGAGCACGTAGAGCGTGCAGCGGGTCATATCGACCCAGAAATTGCCGATCGATTTGCCCGAGGCGCGGGCAAAGCCGCGGATCAGTGCGATGGCGATGGCAATGCCGGTGGCCGCCGAAACGAAATTCTGGACAGTCAGCCCGGCCATCTGCAGGAGATAGGACATCGTGCTTTCGCCGCCGTAGTTCTGCCAGTTGGTGTTCGTCACGAAACTGGCGGCGGTGTTGAAGGCGAGCGCCGGGTCGACCGCGCCCATGCCGGCGGGATTGTAGGGCAGACTGCCCTGCAGGCGCTGCAGGCCATAAAGCACCAGGAACCCGGCAAGGTTGAAGAGCAGCAAAGCCACCGCATAGGCGGTCCAGTGCTGTTCCTCGCGTTCGCTGGTGCCGCAAATGCGGTAGAGCCCGCGCTCGAGCGGGCCGAAGATCGGTGCAAGCAGCGTGCGATCGCCGTTGAAGACGCGGTGCATGTAGAAGCCAAGCGGCTTCGTCAGCAAAACGATGATCCCGCAGAAGACAAGGATCTGTATCCAACCGTTCAGTGTCATGGCTGTGGCTTTCCGTGCCTTCAGAAGCGTTCTGGACGAACGAGGGCGTATGTGAGGTAGGCGAGCAGGAACAAGGTCACGCCGCCGCCGAGGATGTAATCGAAAAGCATGGCTCGATCCTTCAGCTCAAATTCTGTCGCAGGCTTTGACGTAGGCCAAGGATAGGGCAAAAAACAAAACCCCTATCCCGAGAACAATGATGTCCATTGTGCTTGTTCCTTGCTTTGATTTTTCTAATCGGCATCTGCCGGAGCAGACCTGCAATTACGTGAAAACGGCGCGCCGCATTCCGATTGGCGGCGTCCGACGTTTTTCTCATGCGGAATATGGACCCGATCGCCATAAAGGTTCGAGACGGCGCGGGGCGGAAAGAAATAGGAATTTTATAAAGGTTTTTGCCGGCCCGTCGGGGTCGAGGGAGATGGCGTCCCGATGAGGATTTGTCGGGTTGGACCGCTCGACCGCGCTATGCGGCGTGGATGGAACGAATCATCCTGCGGGAGATTGTCGGCCTGAGGGTTCACGCATCAGAGGATATGACGATGGCAAAGCAGAAAATGCTCGACGACCTGTTTCATGACACGCTGAAGGACATCTATTTCGCCGAAAAGAAGATATTGGCGACACTGCCGAAAATGGCCAAGGCCGCGCAAAGCGCCGAGCTGAAGGCCGCCTTCGAAAAGCACCGCACCGAGACCGAGGGCCACGTCGCGAGACTGGAGAAAGTCTTCGGCGTGATCGGCAAGAAGCCGGTCGGCAAGACCTGTGCGGCCATCATGGGTATCACCGAAGAGGGCGCCGAGATCATGGACGAGTACAAGGGATCTCCCGCGCTCGATGCCGGTCTGCTGGCCGCCGCGCAGGCGGTCGAGCACTACGAGATCTCACGCTATGGCACGCTGAGGACGTGGGCCGGCGAACTCGGCCTGAACGAAGCCGTGACGCTTCTCGAAGCAACGCTGAAGGAAGAGAAGGCCACGGACGAGGCCCTGACCAAGATCGCGGAGTCGGCGGTCAACGTAGCAGCCGAAGCAGCATAAATCTGCAAGATCGGAGGGCGCACTGATCGGCCCAAGGTGTGTCGAGATTCAGGTCAGGTCGCGGCGAAAACGATGGCTTTCGAGAACCGGAGCGGAGCGTACTTAAGTACGTGAGCACTGGAAGCGCAGAAAGCTATCGTTTGCAGCCCGACCTCAACTGAATATCGATATACCTTAGCGCGGCTCCCGCATCATGCTGAGATAGGTGGGATCGAACTCGGCGATTTCCTGCAGCCGGTGCCAATCCAGGATGGTCACGGTGTGGTTTGCCCAGTTGACGACTCCGACCTTGCGCAAGGCGCCGATAACCCGGTTCATGTGCACCACCGACAGGCCGAGCACATCGGCCAGTTCAGCCTGCGAGAGCGGCAGGTGAAAGCTCATGCCGTTGGTCCGCTGCACCACCTGCAGCCGCACGAAGAGCTCACAGACGAGGTGGGCCAGATGCGAGGTCTTGGAGCGCCGCCCCATGGCGACGATCCACTCGCGGTGGATGGCGCCGTCGACCAGCGTGTCCAGCCACAGCAGCCGGGTCAGGTGCGGCGCCTGCTCGGTGATCGTGCGAAGCCGGCTATGGTCCGCGAACATGACATGACAGGGCGACAGAGCGACGATGCCGTGATCCATGGTCTTGAGCAGGAAAGCGTGGAGATCGACGAAATCGCCGGACACCTGCAAAGAGGTGAACTGCCGGCCGCCATTCTCCAGCACCTTGTAGCGCGCCGCCAGCCCGTCGAGGATCAGCGTCGAATAGGTCGGCCGCGACCCCGATGCGACGATGTCCTGGCCGGTGGCGAAATGCCTCTCGAACGTCATGGCGCCGGCTAGCAGCGCCTTCTCGGCGTCTGACAGCGCGTCATGCTGCCCCAGGTTCAGATAGAGGGATTCAAGCACCGCAATCTCCGGCGAAAGGGCTTCGGCAGCCGATCGCCATCTTGTTCTGTCGGAAGCAAAGGCGGCTTCGGCTGCACTAAGCCTTTCGCCGCTGACAGGCATTAACATTTGTTAGGGCTGCTTGTTCCACCGCAAATGCCGCCTCTGATGGAACAACTGGCTGGTCCGCGAATTGTCGGTTGAACATCTCGCCATTTCATCAGTCTGAGGTTCAGCCCATCATGCCTCGATATTATCTTGACCTCTACAATGGCGACGGTCTGACGGTCGATGATGACGGCCAGGTCTTCGAGACGCGCGAACGCCTAAGGCGCGAAGCGATCCGTATTCTGCCCGACATCGTCCGCGACGAGATCATCGAAAACGACCACACCGCCATCACCGTCAAGGTACGCGACGAGGACGGACACCAGGTATTCGAGGCATCGCTCGTTGTCTCATCAGGCTGGTGTGACTGACATCTCTCTATCCCGGAACATCGATGACAAAAGTTTTCCAACCATCATTTGTAATCGCCGCCCCTGCGGCAACGCTGCACCATGCGGGGCCGGAAGATGGTGGAGGCGGCGATTTGTTCCAAACCAACGCCGGCTCGTAATGGAGTTAGCAGCACATGGTCCGTGCAAAAGTCGACACCCAGCGCGATGAGCGCGCCAAGCGTGAATCGCAGATCGTGATCGATGCCGAGCGGGCGGCCCGCGAGGAAAAAACAGCCAGGCTGAGAGAGCTGCGCCTCGCAGCGCAGTCATCGCAAGAGCCCGATCCGACGAGGCCCAAGCCGACGCGTCGGCGCGCGCATTCGAAAGGTTGATCGCCTACACCGCTGGGCAAACATCATTGGTGGACAACGGCGATCCTTGTGATCGTCTTGCAATAAAGCGAAGCCCGGCTCGGGAAGGCCAAGCCGGGCTTTCGGTGGTGGCGGCGTTAGTCGTCACGCCGGGAGGTGGCCTCAAACTCAGGCGGCGTAGCCGCCATAGCCGCGCGCGACGGCGCGCGCCACGATGACCGGCTCGATCTCGGGCCAGAGGATGCCGGTTGCTTGTGCGAATTCGACCAGCGCATGGCGCGCCTCGTCCCTGGTGATACAGCCTTCCAGCGCAAGGCCACACGCCTCGACGGCATTGCGGTAAAGGGGACCACGGCGCGAGGTCGTCCAATCGGTCAGGAAATCGTGCATTTCGGCCAGCGAGGCAATCTCGCGCTTGAAGCCGAGGCCCACGGTCACTGCGACCGGTGAATGAAACAGCTTGTCGTGCATGAAGCAGGCTCCTGATTATAAGCAGCGCCAGGAGAAATATCCGGGCTGGTCCACGGACGGGACGCCGTGAAACGCGCTGCGGGCCAAGAGGTTCCAGGCCGGGAGCTTTCATATGAAATGCGGCGGTCGTGCTCTGATCGCCATGCCCACACAACCCATCGTTCACGCCAGCCCAGGCCAATCAGGCTGGGCGGTCAAATGGCCAGGGAATCATCGCTCCTGGGCTTATGCGCGGCCTGCAGACTGTCTTGCGAAACGTCCCGGATGCGCCAGGGCTGCCCTGCGTCAGCGGCTGTCGTCTCACGCACCTCGCGCTGCGTCGACAGGCGAAGAACTGCCGCAAGACGGTTTCCCAGCGAGACGCCCGGCTTTTCGACCACAAGATGCGCGACCAGCGCCATGAGGACCAGAAGCACCATCGCAATCAACATCACGAGCCAATATTGGGCGGCGTTGTCCATGGCGAAGGCCCGCAGGGGCGCGATGGAGAATGTCGAGACGAAGGCAAGCCCTTGCAAGAGATAGATGCCAAAGCTGATCTCACCCAGCCGCACTGAGCGGGAGGCCGTCAGCAGACCGAAGAAATCAGCGCCCGTCACGACCAGGAAGAAGGTGGCAATACACAGCAGCATCGGCCCCGGCGCATAGGCGGTCTTGTAGATGACGAAGATACCCACCAGCATCGCCAGGGCGACGGCGGACAAGGCGTGCCGATGCCATTTCACCAGCAGGCCGTGTGCTTCAAGCGTTGCGCACAACATTCCGCCCGCGAAAAGTCCCAGATAGCCGTAGGCGGGGCTGCCTCCGTTCACTGACATGAGAATTGAAAAAGCCAGGAGAACGACTGGCAAGCCTATGCGGGCCACCGGATGCCGGCTGAATATCGCCGCGATCGGCAGGCTGAAATAGAACAGCCATTCATAGGGCAAGGTCCAGGTTACGCAGGCCAATACGCAGATGCGGGAACTCGAAAGCGGAACGTAGCCGAAGACACCGAACAGCAGATTGAAAAATGCCCGCTCGTAAGTCGCGAAGGCCGAATAGTCGATCGCGCCATCGGCGACCTCCAAAGCCATCGCCGTGCCGACGGCCACAACATAGAGAGGCCCGATCCTGAAAGCCCGCTTGAGCAACAGCGTCGGAAATTCCACGGGGGACTTTGCCGACAGCAGTTTCCCCCAGAACAGATAGGCCGAGATGATGAAGAACAAGGATACGCCCACCTGTCCCAGCGGGCCATAGAAAGCCGATGGCGGATACTTCCATGCGCCGGTCACCAGCATTTCATGGTAGATGACGGCGTGGTGAAGCACGACGGCAAGCGCCAGATAGCCTCGCATTCCGTCTATTGCCCGCACCCTGGAGGAGTTCGATCCGAAACCTACCCGCTGAAACAGCGGCATGCCCGCAAGCGGCCAAAGCAGCGCGACGACCACAAAAGCGGGCCAGATGTCATAAAGTCCAACCACGATTGCTCCGAGCCGATGCGCACAGCGCGCTGAGTCGCGTTGTTGGACTATGCAACCTTGCCCGGAGCCGGCACAAGCGCTCGCCACCATCCGCCAACCGAACAATCATTGGCCCTGCGAAGACTTGTCGAGCAAAAGGCCGTGCACAATGCGCAGCGCTTACTGGTCGCCGCGCTTACTTCGGCATGGTTACTGCGGTGCTGGAGCGGGAATTGTGGAGGCGGAAGACGGCGACGACAACCAGTATGGAGAAGATCACAATCTCAGTGACTGCGCCGACCGTGGCGCACACGGCGCTACTCCTGAGCCGAACGAATCCCAAATCATGTAGACCAAATCATGTAGAATTGGAGTTCGCGAGTGGATCGATCTTCGTCAGGCGCTCTCTGGCCTCGATGACACGCCGCTGAGCGGCTCTTATCCTGCCGCAGAGCGCAATATTGATTCCCACCCCGCAATCTTCGTCCAGCATTTCCTTGGCGCGCCTGAGGGTGACCTCCGCCCGCTTGACTCGCTGTCTGGCCTTGGCCAGTTCCAAGATCATGAGATCGGCCATCGCACCGCGCCCGTTATGCTCCAGGGTGTACATCATGAAGTGCTAACTCATAACGTAGCGGATCGTTCCCCTTAAGGCCTTGGGGGTACCCTCTAGGTCGCAGACCCTTGGATCGCTTGTGGCTGACACCGAGATCAATCAGCGATTGGAACGCTGGCGGAGAGAGCGTCCGACAGTACAATTATTTGCTACAGCAATTTCAATGTGTTAGATCGCGACAGCGAGCAAGAAGCAGAGCAAAAACCAGAGCAAAAAGCCAGACGGCGGACGCTTCCATTTATTGCCTATCCCGCAATTGGATGAGGCGCTGCCGGGCCTAACTCGCCTATAAACTGACTAGCATGCAAGGTTGCAACCCCATACTGCATTTGAGCGGGAGTAATTCCCGCAGCAAGCGCGGATGCTACAGGCATGCTTTGTGAATATGTTAGGATCAAGGTTCCGGGTTTGCCGACCTCTGGTGCCGCCTTCACACGCGTAATGCCGACATAGAAGAGTCGGCGCTGCTCTTCCATTTCCTGCGCCTGTTGGGCGTCCGGAATGTTAGCGTCAGGTCGCTTAGGGAGTAACCCTTGCACGCACCCAGATATGATGGTGACTGGTGCACTTAGGCCTTTGCTCTTGTGTAGGCTCATAATTCGCACTTCGTGAACTTCCGATGGAATGTCCGGCTGGTTGATTGCCTCTTGGAGCCGCGCGAGAAATTCTTCGCGATCGTAGTCGCCCTCGTCTTCATCCTCCTCGTCCATAGTCGCGAGAATGTTGATCGACAGTTGCCGTACGTCGCGGGTGGATTCTTGCCCATTTGGAAATAGAGCATCTACTACCGATGCAAGATCGGGGAGGACGTCCAGAGCGTTGAGTTCCCCCACTAGACTGTTGTATGCGGCAACAATGCCACCCGTGTGGGGCAGAGCCAGATTGCCAGCGGCTAACTCAGTAAGGGCCTGCCATGGAGTTTGCCCAGATTGCTCGCAGTGATCTCGGACGCGCTTGTAACCTGCTGCATGCCAATTCGGACCATCAATTCCCACGAGCCAGCGAAGCGCCACGCGGTCGTCGCGGGTAACAAACAACTTGAGAATCGCAAACGCACGTCGGGCATCGGGTGCGTCAAGCTCTGCCTCGGCATAGTAAGATCGCACCGGTATCTCACGGGCCACAAGCGCCTCATAGATCGGAGTACCGATCACTCCTCTCTGCGCAAGCACCAATATATCGCCAGGAGGCGTCCCATTTGCGACCATCTCTGCGATGATGTTCGCAACGCCATTCACCTCGTTAGACAACCCCGGATATTGAATGATTCTGACATCTCCCGCTCCATTCGCCTGCATGGGTACAAGGGTGCGCGGCACCGGTCGAATCTGATTGTTTGCTATGAGACTGTTGGCCATCTGCACGACGCGAGTGGGGCAGCGCCGACAATCATCTAGACCCACATCGACCGCGCCTGCGTTTGCGAGAAGCCATTCGCGTATTCCATCGGGATGCGCATGCTTGAAGCTGTAGATGGATTGATCATCGTCACCGACGACGCACACGTGCGCATCGTCAGACAATAGCTCGATGACCGTTTGTTCCGCTCTATTTAGGTCTTGATACTCGTCGACCAATATGTGCAAGAACTCGCTCCGTTCCTGAGCAGCGGGGTTGTTCCGCAAATATTGGTAGAGTTGCGGAATCACTTCGCCGATCAGCATGCAACGGTGAAATCCGAGCCACCGCAGGAGGTCCGTCTGGAAGGCCGCGTCTACCGCGTTCACCACATGGCCCGGCTGTTCGTGTTGCAAACGAGACCATGCCGCCTCGTAAGCCTGTTTGAGTTTTCTAACTGCCTTCTTACCCCCATGGACAGCCATCAAATCGCTGACAAGGGGTTCAAGTTCGAACTCGTTTAGGGTTCTTGGAATCCGTCCAGTTGCCCCAAGCACATGACCCCGCATCAATATACGCATCGCCAAGCTGTGAAGCGTCATACCGCGCAGGTTCGCACTACCCGCCACATCCATGCTCACTAGTTCGCGGTGCAGGTCTTCTGCGGCAATGCGGGTGAACGTGACCGGCAAAATCGTTGTGGGTTCTACGGCTTCCTCAAGAAGCCGGGCCACACGCCGTTTCATCGCAAATGATTTTCCAGTACCCGGCCCAGCAACTACCCTGATCCGTGCATTGGTGGATGACGCGATAGCATACGCGGGACTTCCAACGGCAAGTCCATCTGACCAAGGCATCTTTTCCCCCCAACAATTTGCGCGTTGGCAATAAAGGCTAAGTTTAATCGATTACCAAGATTTGCGACTGCCTCCATCGCCATTGAATCGCATATCTTGCACCACCGCCATAGCAGAGCGCGATGTCACAATGCCAGACCTCTGTGCCGAAGTTCATCCTTCCTTCGACGCTCAACGCGACTATTTTCCCTTTACGTCATTGAATAGAATGACTCCATTGCGAACGGGAGGAACAAAGAGTTGGCCAAGGGCGGCGGCACGAAGATCGTGCTTTTTGAGAGCGAGCTAGAGAAGGAAGCAGCGAAGGTTGCAGGCGCAGTGATCGGTCGTGCGGCTGGTGGCGTGATGGACATGGTCAGCGACCTATTCGGCGGACTTATCGGCGACGCGATCAAGGAATGGCGAAAGCGAAACCTGATCGCTCTTTTGGCGCGCACGGCCGATATGTTGAAGTCGAAAGGAGTGGCGCTTGATAAAGCGAAGGCGCTGCCAATGGGTGAAGCCTACGCCATGTTTGAGGAGGGGTCGAAGCAAGATGACCCTTTACTCAAGGAGATGTGGGCAGCACTTCTTGCCAACGCAATGGATGAGCAAACCGGCGTGACAATCGATCCGGCTTTCGTAGCGGTTTTGCGCGTTATAAGCGGCGTTGAGGCACACGTCCTAATGCTGATTCATAGCTTTAAATCTGCGCGCGCCCGCGTCATAAAACAGGTCGTGTCCTCTAGTAAATGGGGACCTCCCATGACTATTGGAATGCGTGAAGATGCCCAAAAACTGCTTCAAGGTGACATAGAGAAATTTAGAGTAAAAACTGCGTCTATAGGCCCTCAAGGCGGCTTGAAATCGCCCTAGCGAATCTTGTCAGAGAGCGGTGCTTATACGTTCCCGCTCCATCCTACTCGGACAGAAAGCTTACCGAACAAGCATATGCTATTGACGGGCGGCTGGAGATAGTCAGCGAACCCAAGGTACTGGATGCTCTCGGGGATCTGTCTTGGGCGATTGATGGACAAAGTGGGAGAGCCGACGATAGCCAACTTCTGGAAACACCCGACACGACCCCGGTCGATTTGAGCTACGATGTGACCGAGTTCGGGTTGCGGCTCCTTAAGGCTTGTGAGCCAGGCTGACGCAGTCGACGTTTGTCGAGGGGGGCACGGACACCCCAGCCCCTCGTTTTTTGTGGCTTTAGGAGCCTTCCGCGCGACGGTGGGCCATCAGTATTCAGTCCATCAGATACGCGAGGAATGCACCAAGACCATTCAGACCTTTTCAGTAGATGCGTTTGTAGTGGTTGCCGTACGCGCGATACGCCGTCCTCGCTAGAAGTTGGCGGAGAGAGCGGGAGAAGTTCCCACTTTTGCCAGAGAGGGATTTTCAATGCCTTAGGCTGAGAACTCCTGCTGCTGTTGACAACGGATGTACCACTTTGATGTCACAGGCGACAACAAGGTTCCTCGGCGCAGGGGGATCACCGCATTTCGCACGACCATGCATGTTCCCGAACTCGATATTCTCCGGTATCTATCTGACGTTGGAGGTGGGGGGCGCATGGCGAAGCGGAAAATCGGGGTTGGATCGCAGAAGACAAAGGTGATCGAACACCTGTTCTTCAAGCACTGGGATGAACAAAGCCAGACGCTCCAGCAAAGTCTGATGAGCCTCGACGATGTGGCCGATGCGATCCGAGACTGTAACAAGAGCTATGGCTCCAACTTGAGCGCCAAGAACCCGGCGAATTTCATGAAGGACCTGATGCGGGGGGTCAACGCCTCCGCGAACTGGCCTGAGGCAGTTGCCAAGATGAGATACACCGCTGTCCAACGCACAGGCTCAGGCGATGTCTTTGAGTTCATCCCCTATCTCGCAGGACAGAGTGAACCCTTCCCCGATGCCTTCAAGCTCACCGACACTGCCCCCCGTTATCCCGTTCAGTCGATCAGTCTCCCGTTGGTGACGAAGATGTTGGGGCGGTCGGACGAAGCGTGGCTCATTCAAACAGCCGTAAATCTCCGCGTGGTGGAAACCCATTTTGCAGTGGGATCGGCGTTGCCGATTTTAGAGCTTTCGCACCTCCAAATGTCGATCAAGTTGCGCCAGACTGAGATCGACGCGCTGTTCTTTGGATTGATGGACACTGACGAAGGCCCGACCCACGTGATCGTTACCTGTGAGGCGAAACACTACCGGGACCCGTTCATTCCGCAGCAGATTGTCAATCAGGTTCAGGCTGCGTTCGGCGCTACAGATGTCCAGATTGTCATTCCCATTGGCCTAAAAGCTATCAAGAATACTGGCTTCTATGTGACCGAATTCGAGGCTGTGAAACGAGCCGACGCTGCGAAGATGTCCGACCTGACGTTGGCCAGCCACGCGATCTACGAACTGAAACCGCCAGTTAAGGGCATCTAGCCCACCTGCGTGGCCTCGATTTCGTGCTGCTTCCGCTTCGTCGCGCCGCTCTTGCGATCCCTGCGACCGATAGGATTGCCTATGTTCCAGAACTCGGCGGCTTGGGACATATCCATGCGCAATAGCGCGGCGTCACCGAGTTCGATGGGCATTGTTGGTCTTGTCGGCTCCACACCAATTGCGGATATAATCTCTCCAGCAATCGCTCGCGCCATCGGCGGGGGGACTGCGTTTCCAATCTGTCTTGCGCCATGCCATTTTGTAACGTGGAACCTGAACCAGTCAGGAAAGCCGTGGAGGCGGGCCATTTCCCTCACCGTGATGCAACGGGGATGTTTGAAGTGGATCGGCCTCGGACTAGTGAACGCCCCGCGAGCGGCATCGGTGCCCGCTCTAAGCGTATTTGACACACCATCGGGTGGTAGCTTGAAGAACCGCGAGATTGGCTCCACTTTTCCGGGCTGAGTTTTCGCAAATCGGCGTCGGGAAATCTCGGTGTGATCAGTACGCATGCTTGAGGTCAGAACTTTCGGGTCCCAAATTCGGGGGTGTCCGAAGTGCCATGCGTCATTTCCAATGCAACGAAGCCCCCGTGCGTATTGGCTTGGTTTGCCCCAATTGCTGACCTTTACCTCGTCGTTAGCCAGTAAAGATGAAAAGCGTTCGGCGTCCGGGAGATCAGCCAGCGCATCATAACATGACGGACCAATGTTGCTGCCGCAGTTTGTGGTTCCCGCGGCATGAGAAATCGGAGCAGGGTACTCGGGCAAATGACCATCGCCGCGCGCTCCCATCAAGATGAAACGCTGACGATCTTGCGGAACACCGTAGTGCGTGGCGTTCAAGACCTGCCATTCTTTACGGACCGTGTAGCCGCATGTCTCGAATGCCTCGATGAGTTCTGAAAGGAACTTTCGATGACGTCCGACCGTCAGCCCCTTAACATTCTCGAAAACAAAACATTTTGCGTCCAATTCATCGACAATTCGGACGAAATCCCGCACCAGCGAATTTCGAGGATCGTCAAGGGCGCGCTGCCCGATCATCGAAAATCCCTGACACGGCGCGCCGCCGAACACGACTTCAACCTCTCGGTTCCCAATGCCCGATAGTCGTCGAATTTCTGCTCCAGTGAGGTCTGTGACGGACTGGGGAATGACGGTACAATGGGGGAAGTTGAACTTGTGGATCGCTGCATGGATGGGGTCGATCTCGACAGCGGCAACCACATCGAAACCTGCCTGTTCGAACCCGAGGCTCATGCCTCCGGCCCCTGCAAACAGGTCAATACCTATCGGGCGCATTCGAAAGACCTTCCAACTACGTCGTAGCCAAATCAGTTTCCCGACCCTCGCCTACCGAGCCGTAACCGTCAAGGAATGCGACAGCCTTTTCCAACGAGGTATCAGGGTCTCGCAACGCGCACTGCCAAATTACATGCGATAGCCATCCAGCTTCGCCCAGCGCAGCCAGATTTCTCAGATCGCGTTCTCGGTTGGCCTCGATCTTTGGCTGCCAGTAGTCGGGCCGACTTTTTGGCAAATGCCCCCATCGACAATTATGGCCATGCCAAAAACAGCCGTGCACAAAGATGACCTTGCGCCGTGCGGGAAAAACGAGGTCGGGTGATCCGGGAAGGTCGCGTCGGTGCAGGCGGAACCTATATCCGAGGCGATGAAGCGCCTGTCTAACCATCAACTCGGGCTTCGTGTTTCGCGTGCCGACCTGCGACATGATGTAGGAGCGGCGCTCTGGGGAAACATGGTCGGGCATGCGAAGACAATAGGCCGGTGCCCGCGATCCTCAAGCCCAATGCCTTCTAAAGTGAGCAGGGACAAAATTTCGGTGATGACGTTGGCTACTCGCCTCTGCCTTTCCGACGGTATTGCCAGAAGCTTCGAAAATCCGCCGTGCTCTGGGCAATGATGAACCAGCCGTTTTCTGTGACCCACAACGGGAACTGTTTCCAAAGCCAACGCCAACGATAGCATTTGGCAAAACGATTGAAACCGACTTCAAAAAATTCTGTGCGACAACTTATCCACAGGTCTAAGCGCCTGAAAATTTGACCATTTTGACGCATCTTGAGATAGGCTGATTGTCTCCGATTGACTTTGGCGTCCTATCTCAACATGCTGGGACCACACTTTGATCGAGCCATAAATCGGAGCGGTAGTTCATCCGCATCATCGTGTTTCGTTTGAACGTGCGCACTGCGCACAGGCAATTGGAGCACAAAGATGCCGATAAGAAAGTTGAGTGCGAATTTTATTGCGGCTGAGCAAAAAGTCGCGGCACGCAAAGCCGAACTGCAAGCCAACCCCCTGCTAACAGTTCCGCAAGCCGCCCAGTGGCTAGGCGTAAGCGTATCTACGCTAAACCGCTGGCGTTCTCTCGGTCGTGGACCAGCTTCCGAGAAGCTCGGGGGGAAAGTCTTCTATCCACTGTCAGACCTGCAAGCGTTTTGTTCCAAGGCATAACAGATGGAAAGCGTTCTTTGCGGTCAGGCTGAATTTCCGGTTTCCCATTTCGGCAAGATGTTCGAGGAAGATGCCCTAGCTGAATATGCGACGTGCCTGAAAAAGGAACGCAAGCTCTACGGTCGGCTGACGAAGGCCAAAACTCCATTGGAGCTTGCTATACGGACGAAAGAATACCTCAGCTCGCAATCGTGCAAATTCGTGGCGATGGTCGATCAGGCTATGAGCCGGCCTTGGCCCGTGCGCCAACCGATCTCAGCGTACAGAACACTTGCAAAAGCGCTTTCGCTGTTTTCACCGATCTTGGAAGTCGTTGAGTTCTGGGACAAGCCGAAAGGCGGGAACAAAGGGAGCCGCAGGCTCCTCGATTTCGGTCCTATGAACCGCGCGGCCCAGCTGATGGTGAAGCGTGTTTTGAGCGCAAAATGGAACCGCAAACCCTTTCAATTTGGCGTTCAGCGCTTTGGGCAGGCGGCGGCTATTTCGCTCGTTCGATCCAAGATCCTCGACGGGTACGTTCACGTGTCAAAACTCGACTGCAAAAATTTCTTCGGCAGCTTTTCGCGGGAGGGAGTTGCTAAAATCCTTCCGCTTCCCGAAGCCGTTGTCGCGAATGTGGCGATGCCGGACAATCTCCAACTCAAGCCCAAGAAAGGAGAAAAGAAAGGTCCAGCGGACCTACTGTGTGTAACCGGGTGTGCTTCTACTCCACCACCACATCCCATCCCCGGCCAGTCCGCGTTGCCGCAAGGTGCGCTGTGCTCCAACATCATCGCCGACTACGTCATATCACAGCTCGACATTTCAATGCCGACTGGAGTGGCTCTAGTCATGTTCGTGGATGACATCCTCATCATGGCAAAGAAGGCAAGCGATCTTGAGCCAGCGAAGAATGCCTTGCTTCTCGCATTCGCTGAGAGCGCGGCTGGCGATTTTGTTTTCGAAGTGTCCGAGGAAACTCTCCAAGACGCAAACCTAAGTTTCCTCGGATACCTTCTTTGGATCATCCCCGGCGGGAAATTGTCGATAGGCCCTAGCTTCCAAAATCGTTGGAAGTTCACGGACCAGATAAAAAAGCGCGAGCGCCGGCTCGCGCGCATCCACAAGAAAAAGGCGTCACCCGAACCCCTAATCGAAGCGATTGGCGACTACTACATCTATCGCCTTTCGTGGGTGATGGCGTTCAGCGCATCTAATTTTTATTCTGAAATGGTGGTAGCTGCCGTGCAGCGGCTGGCACAGCTTTGCAATAAGTATGCCGTGAATTTGTCCGACCTGCACAAGCTCGTGGGGGCCATCGCTCAGCAGAGCGTGATCAAGACGCCGAAGGTAGCCGGCGGTTACAGTGAAACGATCACCATTGTTGATTTTGGAGAGCTGATCGGTGAGAGCGCAGCGGCGGCGAGCGATATTCAGCAATGAAACGGGACCACCTCGAACCAAAACAATATTCTTTAGAGGGCTCCGATGCGCGCCTTCTATCTGCAACTGGTTTCACGGGATTTCCCAAATGCTACCAACCTTTGCCAGCCAGCGAGCACAGGGTAGATGAATACACTTGGTAGGCCGCATCCTGTGCGGTCGATAGGAAGCGGCAGCCCAAGGGTCAAAGATGTGCGTTGAAATCCGTAGCCCACGCTAGGATCGTATCTTTTGGCCCTTGTCCAACGACGCCTTCGCGTCCTTCACCACCTGAGGCTTTGTGCTTTCGAGAGCGGCCTCGTACCGCTCCATCTGTATTTTCATTAGTGAGCCGGGAAGCGTGAACGAAGCTAATAAGACAAACGTGGCGAGGCTCAGGAAACCCGTCCGCAGCCACCAAAGTACTTCGGTGCTGGAACTGGGAACTAGGAACATCGCAAGGGCTGTTCCAAGCGTGACGAGATAGAGGAAAAAAAGAACTTTCTGACGGAACAGCTGCCTTTGGATGGTCGCTTTCATCAACTGCAACTCCTGCCAATCTTTGGCCTGCTGCAATGTAGGCTCAGCAATGAAAGTGATGACGGCGATCAAGAACCCTGCAAGGATTGAAAAGATCGTGACGACCGTGTTTACGGCATCTGCGTTGTTCGCGATGGAAGGCCCGAAAAGGTAACCCACCAACCCAGATGTCAGCAACGCCAGAACAATCTTGATCGTCMTGCCCCAGTCTATACCGGGCCCATCACGCCGAAGTTGCACCTCAAGCCTCCAGTTGACCGTTCGCTGCCAACTCCTGCATATACTGCCGCATCTTCGTCCATGCTTCGTCAGCGCTGACCGAATTGGCTATGGCGTCAACGCTGACCCGCTTTCTTACGGCCACCTCGTCAGGGCTGATGCTTTGGCCGTCCCTCAGTTGGATCAGAAAGTCGTCCGCTTCCTCATCCTCGGCAACCTCATAGCCCAGATGGTCGAGGCCCGTCTTTGCTGCGAGCAGATCGCCCTTTTTTATATTGATCGAAACTGTAACCGTCCCGGCCTCAGCTTCCCTTATCCGAGCAAGCTGATCGTCCTGCGCGATAAGAGCCCCTAATGTCGAAGCCGCAGCTCGTTTTGCTCGGTTCCAGATGGTGTCAGGGCCAGCACCGTCGATCAATTCTACGGCAGATGCCTCTGCAATGTCCACGCGAAGCGCCACGGCCTTGACGCCGATGTTTTCAATCATCGCCAACTTGTCTAAGTCTCCGACCCGCGACAGCTCGAACTGCGTGGTGTGGTTCGGCAAACCGGCGCTGTTGAACAGCCCTCTGAGGTAGTTGCCGAGCGCAGCTGCGTTTCTCCCTGCGTTCATTACAATGACGTGATTGCCGCGCACGAGTGCCATGAAATCGGCGTTCAAAAAGTTCTCGTCAGCGTCTGGCGGGCGCTCACCGACTTCGGCGTCGGGCGCTGGAACCATGGACAGAACGCCAATCGACTGATTTGCGGTGTAGCGCGCGCATTGGATTGCAAAACCGTCAGCGTCGTATTGTCTTGATCGAAGACCACAGACGGAGGAACCATCGGCTTTCACGACGGTGCGCTGATGCTGTGTCGGAAAATGACCCCAAGCCTGCCGTAGGAACTGCTCGAGGCTATGACCTGCCGCCAACCATCTGACCCGGCGATACTCCAGCGTCCTACCAACCTTCGGCATTTACTTCCCCGGTGTTTTGCCGAATGTGGAAGCATCGGCTGAAAACTTCATACGCAAGTATCGCCAGCAACCTTGCTCGAACCTGAGTGCCGTCGAGCACGAAAGAAGGAGGCTGTATCAATGTTGGAGGATCGGTGATCCTAGGCTGTTTCATACGTTAGACGATAAGCCTATGGTCGGGGCAAGCACAAGCGAAGGGAGAAGCTGTGCACGACATATTGGAGCGCATCTGTGAACTTCAACCTCAGTACTCAGCTGAAAATACGCCTGCTATGCAGGAACGGGGTCGGTTGGTCAGGCGCAATCTCAAGACGGAACTTGCTGGGCTTCGTCCTCGGTTGGCTACGGCTTTGGGTTCTTTTGGCGGTGACGTTCTAGTAGAAGCCTCAGATGGGATTGGGCGGAAGACGGAGCTTCCTTGGGTAAGGTTCTGCTCTCGCGACATGTCGCCGAACCCAACAGAGGGCTTCTACTGCGTGACGCATTTCTCAACCGATGGGTCTGCCGTGCACGTAACAGTCGGGTGCGGTTCGTCCCGCTTCCACAAGGGAAGCTCGGTCCCGCTCCCTGATCACGAACTCGACGCACAAACTGATTGGGCACGGCGAGTTGTCATCGAGGAATTTGGAACCTTGGTGCCGTTTGACCATCTCGCCGATTTTGGCGCCAAACGCGCGCTGCCGATTTCATTCCAGCGCGCTACAGCCATGTCCCATCGCGTTGCATACTCCGACATCCGCGTCACTGACTTTGGCGAACTATTCGATCAGGCCGCACGACGTCTCCGGCCTATCTACGCAGCCCAAGCTATCGGACGCGATCTCACCGATGCCGATCAACGTGAGCTAGAAATTGCTTCCGCTCTGCACCCCTTAAATCGGACGTCAGGTAGACAGGGATATGGCCTGCCGGCACCAGCTAGGAGGGCCGTTGAGAAACGAGCGATGGACGTAGCTTCGCAGTTCTTACGCTCCAATGGATATGGAGTTCGAGACACGTCGGCCTCAAGCCCTTTCGACTTCGAAGCCACGTTGAGCACGACACGAATAAAGGTTGAGGTCAAAGGCACCACAAGTGATCGCGCTGACGGCATTCTGATGACTGCTAATGAAGTCAAGCTTCATCGGACAGAGAAGGGAAAGACAGCCCTTATAATTGTGTCGAGCATCCGACTGTCCGAGAAGGACGGTGACTATTCCGGGTCCGGTGGCACGGTTGAGTGGCTGCTTGGGTGGGACATCGATGAATGGCTACATGAGCCGACGGCCTTTCGTATGACCCGGCCCGCGATGACGAAGAACCTCCCTGCTTCCTAAAAGAGCCGCCCGGTGCACTAGAGTGAACATATCGCCGTCGCGTGTGCTGTGGGCTTGCAGGCTGTACTGCTCATCCTTGGGCTAAGGACAAATTCCACCACTCCCTATGGCTACTGGCCACGAGACTAATGACGGCATCGCAAGAGGCTTCCAAAATCCGCCAATCGGCCCGTCGAAAGCAGATCAAAGTGCTACCCCATTGGCATTGCTGACGGTCGGCCCCTTTACTGTTATAGTCGAGGTCCGATGCCAATGAGGTATCTTCCTGTATGCCCCCAGAGCTTGGTGAGCAAGCGCAGCAAATCTTTCCACTCTTTTGCGTCCTGCTGGCTGGCGTCCTCGCTGGGATGGGCATGGAGCGTTTCCTATCGAGGAAGCGGAGGCAGGCATGGAGGGAAAGGAACCGCTTGCGCTGGGCGAGAGAGCGCAGTGGGGACGACATCCTTAGCGGCCTGTGGGTTACCCCGAAGCCTGTTTCCGCGCCACCGAGACTAACTGATCCTGCTGACCAGTTGCGGATTGTCATGGGTGCGAACTTCACTGTTCAACCGCTCCTCAACAAGAGCGAAGTGCGCGTCTTCAAGGAACTTGATCGCATGGTGATCGGCTGCAATCCGGGATGGCAGGTGATGGCCCAAGTGTCACTGGGCGAAATTCTGCGTAGCGCCAACGCCGACGCCTACAGCTGCATCAACTCGAAACGGGTGGACCTTCTTTTGGTGGACGAGAACTGTCTGCCGCGACATGCACTCGAATACCAAGGTCATGGGCATCACCAAGGCACAGCAGCAGCACGTGATGCGGTCAAAAAGGAGGCACTGCGACGGGCTGGCATCAGTTACCATGAGATCGTCGGCGGTCACACAACACCATCTGAACTCAGACGACTAGTCGAAAAACTCGTGGAGAGGCCCAACGTCTAAGACGGCAAGTGCGGCCCGTCTCCAAGGCTGGCATATGGCTGGTCTTCTTGGGCACTCCGCGTGGCAACAGCGGGAGATTAATTTTCTAAGTGGGGAATGCCGATGAGCGAGGATGAACAAAAGCTGCGCGAGGTCTATTCTCGCTGGGCGCAAGAAACTTGGCTGCTCACTAAGCTCGCAGTTCGGAAATTCGTCAGAACGAAGCCCGGCGTAGTGGTCTTTATCTGTATTTTTATCCTAATCCCGGCTGTTGGTGTTGCTGTGTATTTTGGGGCGAGTGCGGCTCTCGACCGATGGAACCAGTATCATAACGACAGGGTCATGATGCAACGCCGACAAGCTGAGCTAGATCGTCTAAACACTGAAATCGATCAACAAGACAAGCGCCTGCATCAGATTTGCGTTGGCTACTATGACGCAAACGCATTGGCTGCCAATGGCAGCTTCGGGGGGCAGCGATATGCCAACTGCCGAAAGGCAGAAATGGACAGAGAAGACCCTGCAACTGCTCATATTCCCGACGTATGCGAGCAGAAAGTAGGACAGCAAAACACCGACGCTTTCGCTCAATGCCTCTTTGAAGAGGGCATTAAAATTTCTTTGGACCTTAAGGGATTATCCAATCGCCAATAGGCGCAACGTGCTCGGAGACGGCAAAGAACCGCTCCTTGTCGCGGATATAGCGAGCGAGCATGGTTTGCGTCTCAATCAAACCAGCGCGGGCTATAACTGCCCATCGTTGGGCCAAGGACAAAAATCCAAAATACTCCCTAGCTACTCGCTCCTGTCGTGACACGGGCATCGCTAGGGGCTTCCAAAATCCGCTAGTCTATCTCGCTTTCGGTGCCCGCTCTTGGCTCTAGTTAATTGAAGTTATCCCGGTTGATGCTCGCCTCCTAACTAACTCCTCGGCATGATTGGAGAAAGTTTCGGGTAAACCCGCTTAGGCGCAGTTCGGCAAGATGCATGGCCTCTGGATCATAGCGTCTGGGGTCTAGGCTCTGCTGTCCGATCTGAAAGAGGTTGCCGTTGCTGTCGAACATGGGCGGATGAGGTCCGGCGTCCATCCTAATGGGGTCAAACGGCTCATCACCACGGAGGGCACCGCTACGGTCCAAAAAACGTTTGCGACCAACTTCGAGCAGATAGTCACGAACTCCATCATGAGCTGTTCTCACCGGGAGATTGCGCCCCAGGGTCTCAAGCTCGTTATAAGCCGCGTGTAGCATCGCGGGCCAGTCCGGCAAACCTGCTCGGTTGAGTACTTCCAGTAGCCAGGCCAAGCTTCCCTTCTTAGCATCAACCTCCGCTGCATGCCGTGCTAACGCGGCGAAAGCGTATCCTCTGTTGTGGGCCTTAAGGAAAGCATCGCGACGAAGCCCGAATGGGGCAAACGCATCTGGGTGTCGTAGACTTTCAAAATGTTGCTTCGTCATGTTGAGCACTACGTTGGCCAGAATAGCGCCCCGCTCGTAAGCCCAAATGAAGTCTCCAACCCCGGAAAATTTCGCCAGCATATGAACCGGAGCGGTATATACCGTTAAATCCGACTGATAGAGAGCAGCAAGTCGCTCGTTCCTCCACAGGGCGCGTTCAACGACCGCTTCTTCATCGCCCAAGCTGTTAATGAGCGACATGCCAGCCATCAACTCTGCCCACGTCGCCGTCGTTTCGAGGAGCGACCCAATAGTGATTGGTTGCCGAGCCACTCGACTTCCATCTGCGCTGTCTGAAAAGACCACAAAAAAGATCGGGCGAGCTTCATCAATTGCCCCATACGCGTCGAACTCCTGACCTGCAGTAAATTCGATCCGCCACGGCATCTTGTGGCTGTGCGGACGCGGTGCACTAGCGACCACATGGTAGTAAAGGGGGAACAAGATGCGTCGCTGCTCGTCCTGTAACGTGACGACGCTCTTAAATAGCTCTTCCTGGTTTGCATTCGCTGCGTGGTAGGCATCGAATGCCGTAGTTATGTATTGCTGCCCCCAAAGCGAACTAATTTGATCTGACCAATGTGTCAGTTCGTGAGCGACGACCTCAACCTTTGGCCGATCCGCTGGGGTTGGCTTCCTTGATCGAATTTCTGCATAGCCCTCGCGGTCTAGGTAGTGGAAATGGATCGTAAGTGAGTTTGGGCGAAACTCTGCAATCGACGTCGCATTAGGGTAAAAGCTCGGAAACTCGCGGAGTGCCGCTGCGACGTCTTTGTAAGTCATTCCATCATCGTAAGCCATGCGCTCAGGACTGCCGATCAGCCAAGGTTAGGTGCCTACCTGGTCTATAGGACCCTTGCCGTTGCGATGTCATCGAATAAATCGACGGTGCGTAGATAAGGCGCGAGACCGGCCTCGCTCCGGTGCCCAGTCACCTGCCTGATCTTATAGCTTGTAGCGCCCGCCATCGCTGCGGAGGTTGCGAAGCCGCTGCGCAGGGAGTGAGCGGAGAAGACGGCAGGATCATAACCTGCCGAGCTGACGCGGACCTTGACGACATCACTGACGGCCTCGCCGGAAATGCGCTCGGGAATGATGTGGCCGTGCTTGTCCATGCCTAGGAAGATCGGCCCGGCCTCGATCCTCGCGATCTCCAGCCAGCGTTTCACAGCGGCAATAGGGCAGTGCCGGGTGCGCCCGAACGGCATAGCAATTTCGCGTCCCGCCCCCTCTTGGTCGGTCTTGCTCTTGCGGATCGTTACCAACGCGCCTTGGCCAGTGAACGAGATATCCCCCGCATCCAGGGCGACCAATTCGGAGCGGCGCAGGGCACAGGCCCAACCCAATAACAGCATGGCGCGGTCCCTGACATCCTTCGTGCGGTCTCCGAGCCGGTCGAGGATGGCGAACAGGTCATCGCGGAGAAGGGCCTGCGCCTGCCGTTGCTTAACCCCAAGGGTTCGGCGCACGCCGCGCAATGTTGCGCGCACCAACTCGCTTTTGGTCGGGTCATCGGCATTGATGGCTCGATGGGCTTTGCTGATTGAGGCCAGCCGCCGCTGTAAGGTCGCCACAGCATAGGTCTGTGCACCCTCCGCCAGGTACGCCGCGACCGCTTCCGGGGTCGCGGGGAACCGCCTACCGGTTGCCTCGAAATGGGCAATGTCCAGCCGGTAGGCTCTCTTGCTCGCATCAGCCAGCGAGGCGGTGACGAGGCGCTGCACATCGGCAGGCAGCACATCCGCCAACGCGTCGTAGCCCATCGAGACGCGTGTCAGGTTTCCAGTATCAGTGAGACGCTCAGCGAACATCGGCGCGTTCCTCGTCCAGCGTGGGGAGTTCACCTCGAACCATGTCGAGAAAGGCAGCGGGATCGGGTAGCTTCATGCCGTGGTAGCCATGGTCGGCCAGCCGCCGTAGCGTGGCGGCGCATGGCCATTGGACACGCTGTCGAACCGGTCCGCCTTCGATACGAAAGATCGCGCCATGCAAAACCGCCACACGGCGCTCGGCGGTGACGTGCTTGCGAAGCCAGCGGGTGCTTACGGTATCCCGGCGAAGGAACCGCCCCAGTGCCGCCTTGCCCTCGTAGCTGAACCCGTCAAGGCAATAGGTAGGCACCCCGTTCCGAGCAATCATGACCGACGGAAACTCATCATCGGCGACGGGAAGTACCCCGGCAGGACGGGCGCGACTGACGAGGGGCAGCAGAATAGGCAATGCCTCCCGCGTCCGCTTCCAACCCTGCTCGGCCAGCATGACAATGTCGTGGTCGATGCCAGCGGACCGCATAGCGGCGAACAGTGCCTTGGGGTTGGCGGCGGCTCCCGCGACCTGTCCATTCCATCGTGTGCCGGAGGCGTGTAGCGCGGCCAGGGAAGCCCCCAGGAGGGCACCACGGCCTTCGACGCGGGACAGATGCTCAGGGAGAGTTTCGCGCGCCATGTCGCCCCGTAGGGCTTCAAGCTCGTGGCGATGGGAGACGGCTATCAGGAGATCGTCGGCGGCTCTGCACTTTGGGGCGGCACACATCCGGGCGACAACTAGACTGGCTACTCTGTGCTCCCCGCCAAAGTCACGACGGAAGGTCCTGCCAGCCGTTGCGGCCATGACCAGCTTGACGCATTCAAGGTCGGCCAGGCCGATGTCCTCGACCACTATCCCCGCGATCCTGCGCCATAGCTTTGCCGGATCGAACTTCAACAGGGTCGCGACGGCTCGGGTAGCCAGATCGACATTACCCCGACGAATGCCCTTCTGCATCGCAGACATAGCGACCCATGGCGACGCGTGCAGGGGCTCGGGAGCTGGGCCTTTGTAGTCCGACGTCAGCACTCGGAAAATTGGATCGGCGGGGTCAAGCAGCGGCAGAGGTTGGAACATCTTGGGTCTCCCGGTTTCGAGGGAGGACCACAACCTGTTTCCCACCATTAGGCATGGCAGACCAGCACGATACATTCCAACAAAATCGGCACGCGAAAAAAGACGGACCAGTTGCGGTGTTACTTTTGAGCGCTTGATCCTCGATGCCGTGCTGATTTGAGGGTTAGCGTGGATTTTGTGATAGCCTCAGGACGGAAACCCGGGCCGATAATAACCATGCAGTCAAATCGTCATCTCTATCCAATTATCAATCGCGCCATATCGAACGCCGAGAGGCTAGTGCAATCATCTCTGCTATCAATCTACGAGGACAGCTATGTAGGTGACTACAAGGTAAAGCAGATTGGAACGGCGTTTATCGTATCTTGGACACGAAGGCCCCTTGTCGTGACTGCGCGCCATTGCTTGTTCGGCCACAACGACGATGAAAGCCCGGAAGTGAAAAGCATTTTTTTGGGGGGGCGTTTGCAGCGCATCGCTGCTGTTCGGTCGGGCGTCATCATGTCAGTGCCGGAATTCGACATTGCTGCATTCTTTGTGGATGGCATTCCTCAAAGCAGGTGCCTCCCACAATCAGCGTTAGATCACTCCGGTGGAATTCCGCACGTAGCGAGTTTGTTTGGCTTCCTTTCAAAGGACTTCAATCGCACTGCGTCAACGGGGGAGCTCAAACCAACACCGTACTTTATTACGTTGACCAACCCGAAAGATCGGCGTCCCGGCTATATTGAGTACCCGTACAATATTCGCAAGGGGATCGACGCTCAGAGCGGATTGCGGATAATGAAACCTGTCCCAAAGGGCTTGTCCGGTAGCCCAATGCTCGACACTGCAGACCTTTGGAGAGGGCGCGTGAAAGTCGCAGGAGTGTTGACCGAGTATCGTACTTCGGGCTTGGTGGTAGGCGAGGACGTCAAAAAGGTCTGCGAGCTCGTACGTGACCAGAGCTTTGGGCAACCCGCGACATAGTACTCCAGCTGAGCATCGCTAAAGCGCAGCCTAGCGCACGGGACCTAAGGCTCATGTCGCTCCAGTTAGGCGGGTTCGATTGTCACTCAGCGACTACCTAGACCGCTACATCCCTACGCCGAGCACTGCCTTGCAAACCATGAGGTTTCGGTCGCGAAATCGACATCGCCAAGCAGGGTGTCGTTAGTGTCCCGCGTGCATACACAGCGACATGTGTGATGTCCCTGCAGATTGGGCTTTCCTTATCGAAATGGGATTAGATGCGTCAGATCAAGATCGTATTGCACGCGATCAATGGCAGCCTTCAAATTCGATAGCGGCAAGCCTCTGCCATATTCTCCATGAGGGGTTCGGTCGGCATGGCCCATCAACTGGCGAGCTGCCGTTTCAGAGACCTCTCCGGCGTAAAGCGCATCTTTGAAATTGTGACGGAAGCTGTGAAAAACCGTCTCGCTGGTGTGGAATTTTACTGCTCGCGCATACCGGCCCCACCACTTGGAAAAGGTGTGGCTCCAGTAGCCTCCCGCGCCGGCCTCTATGTCCGGGAACAAGCGCTTCGTGCCACTGAGCTTCAAGGACGCCACATGGTCGCCGAACCCGATTTCCAACAACTTTGAATGGACGGGGATTTTGCGCAGGCTGGCGCTTGTTTTTAGCGTCTTATCCTCACTCCTGTTGACGTCGAAATAGAGCACGCCGTTGTCGGTGCCTATGTCAGCAACAAGCAGCTGCGCGATCTCGCCCAACCGCATACCGCTGTAAACCGCGATCAGCGGTATCCAGAACTTGCTATCCCGAAGGACCAAAGAACCGGGGAGGGCGCGTCTGGCGTCAGACTTAGAGCCAGTGAAAACGGGCGATTTGAAAATTGCTCGAAGCTGATCCGGCGAGTACGGGACACGACCATCGTCTTCGTCAATTTGAGCCTTTCCCACAACTTTGACCCCCGCACCGACCATCTTGGGTAGCAATTCTTCTTGCACCGCCCAGATCAGAAATCCCCGGAACATGGCGAAGTATTTGCGTTGAGTGCGCACGGATATCAGTTGGCCGGGATCATCGTCGCGGATGAGGTCGCCGAGCGAACGTCCCGCGTTTGAACTGAACTTGGTCGCGTTCTTCGGCAGCCGAGCAAGCCCGTCGCGGACCGCCTTTACGTCCTGACCCGAAAGTAGCGCGAATGTCTTCTTCCGACCGATAACTTCGCAAGCCAAATTCATGACACGTTGGTTGTCGTTGCGTGTTTTGTTGACCCAAACGTCGAACCGGGATGCCATGAATGTCTCGCAAGCTTCGCCTAGTGCGAGAGCTGATCCTTTGCCAGGAACCTCCATTGAGAGATCGGCCAATTCGGTGGGCATCATCCCCGCGAATATTGGGTCTTGTACAGCGGTCGAAGCGTAGTCCGCAGTTAGTGAACCGATCAGGAAGCGAAGCTGCTCGACGTTGGCGCGAGCAATGGCTTCTCGCATCAACATGCTGGTTGTTGCATCGGCTGTCTGCCCGGCTGGCAATTGGTCCGCGAGCAGTTGATCGGCTTTGGCGCTAACAGCTGGGCCAAATTGCTTCTTCATCAATTCGTGGCGCGTAGAGCTGAGGCCGGAAGCAAGCAGGTCAATCTCACGGTCGAGGTCGGAACCATCACGAGGAAGGTCGAAACTCCATTCAAGAGCTTGGTTCAGACAACGTTGAAAATATTCGCGAGCTATTGCGTGGATTTCGGCGGGCGACAGGGATTGGAGCATCTCGATACTCGCGACAAACTGATCGAAGCGGTTGCTAAGGTGTCTGCACCTCAGCACGGCTACCGATCTTATCGAGGTTGAGAGGGAAAACCTAAGCTCCCGCCGCTGTAGCGGCTCTTGCAATTTCAAGGGGATAACGCCCCTGAAATAAAAAATCTCTCCGCGCCTTTGGAGGCGTTCCAACTTTCGACGTACCAAATCGACCCCCACTGTCCCACGAAAGTGTCACAGGGCAGAAAACCTCAGGTCTAACGTTCTTGAAAAATCCAGCCTTCTCAGAAAGGTGGCTGGAAACTGGCGGAGAGAGCGGGATTCGAACCCGCGTTACGGTCTCCCGTAAACACACTTTCCAGGCGTGCGCCTTCAACCACTCGGCCACCTCTCCGTCCTTGCCTTCGCGCCAGCCGGTTTCGCCGCGCGGGTTGGGGAGATGCATCTCCTTGGGGGCGCGGCGCGGAGTGTCCGCGCCATGGACGCCGCCCAACCAGCGGACATCCTTCCCCGGCACCTGAGCCGTCGAAGCAACAGGCGCGGGGCTCATCTAGTCGATCCCGCGCCGAATGCCAAGCCATAACGGCACTCTATTCGCTTTGCCGGCCACTTGGCGGTTCGCGATGCGGTCGCCGCACCGGTTTCCGGGGGCGCCGGCGCCGAATGATGTGCACAGGCAAGGCCGCAAGAGCCGCCGCGCTTGACTTCGCCGCCGGCCGCCTGTCGAGTGAGGCAGAGGCTTTGCGGGGGCATAGTCCGGACATGACATCGAGCAGCGAACAACCGGACAAAGGGCAGGCGCCGGCCGGCCGCCGGGGCGGCGACCTTTTTTACGTCCCGGTGGGCTGGCTCATCTTCGTCATGGCGTGGTCGGTCTATGGCCTGGCGTCGGCATGGTGGCTGGTCGGCAATTCCGGCCTGCCCGACAAGATCTTCTATTTCCTCGTTGGCGGGCTCGTCGCCAATGTCATCACCATCCTGTGGGGGCTTTATCTGCTCGGCCTCGCCTTTGGCCGTTCAGGGCGTTTCCCCCACCATTTCACCATCTGGCAGATCGCCACCATCGTCTGGGTGCTGGCGAGACAGGCCTATGTGCTGACCGTGCCGGAATTCGTCTTCTCCGCCAGGAGCCTCGGCATCACCGCCATCGAGATCGGCATCGGCCTGCTTTGCATCTACCTGCTGCGCCCCGGCTCCGGCGCCGGGACCGTCTACGCCAGGCCGCAAACCGAAGCGCCGCCGGTCTTCGTTTCCATCATTGCCGCCTTGCTGGGCATCATTCTCGGCGCAGTCATCGGTGCCCTGGTCGGCTTCTTCGCCGGCTCGGTGATCGCCGATGTCGCCCAGGTAAGCTGCTTCGAAGGCGGCTGCGGCTATTTCGCCGCCTTCATCGGCCTGGCCGGGCTGGTGGTCGGCGCCATTGCCGGCGGCATTCTCGCCGTCTGGCTCGTCCATCGGCGCAGGCGCAAGCCTGTGGCCTAGGGACAGAAAAGCGCGGGCCTTCAAATTCGCGTATCGCGGTTGCGGGCGGGCCAGACAAATTCTATTTCTCGTTTCGGGACACGTGCCGGAGATCCCTTGGAAAGCACCAGGATCGGCCGGGGGAGAGACTGGATGTTTCGCTTCATTTTCCGCCTTGCCGCGATGGTCGCGCTGTCGGTCTCAGTCATCATGGCGGTGATCGACACGACGCGCACGGTGGCGGCTTCGGCGCTCGTGCTGACCCCGCTCAATGCCAGCTGGCTGGCAGTCTCGCCGGACACGCGGGCGGCCTTCGAAACCTTTGTCCGCGCCAAGGCCAGTCCGCTTTTGTGGGATGGCATCATCGCTCGGGTGCTCGACCAGCCGGGATTTGCCGTGTTCGCGGTGCTGGCCTTCCTGCTCTACGCCATCGGCTACAGGCGCCAGCGGCGCACCGGCCAATTCGCCGCCAACTGATCGGCAAAGGCCGCTCGGCAAAGATCGAGCTGCGGCGCGGGCTGCCCCTGGCACGCTTTTCCAAAAGGTCAAAATTCCGCGTGAATTTTGTTTCGGGCCGTGCCAGATTGCCGCCGAGCGGGAGGGGAATACACTCCTGGCTGACGTCGCATGCCTGCCGCAGAACCGGGCAGGCAGGCGGGGCGTAACGGAAAAAATAACCGACAGGGTGTGGATCACATGAAACGTATCGTTCTCGGCCTCCTGGCCGCAACCGCAATGGTTCTTCCGGCTTTCGCCGCGGATGTCCAGCCGGCCATCCTCTATGATCTGGGCGGCAAGTTCGACAAATCCTTCAACGAGGCTGCCTTCCATGGCGCCGAGAAGTTCAAGACCGAAACCGGCACGCCCTATGTCGAGTTCGAAGTGTCCAACGCCTCGCAGCGCGAGCAGGCGCTGCGCCGCTTCGCCGAGGACGGCCACAACCCGATCGTCATGGCCGGCTTCGCCTGGGAGGATGCGCTGAAGAAGGTCGCGGCCGAATATCCCGATCTCAACTTCGCCATCATCGACGACGCCGTCGACCTGCCCAATGTCCGCTCGCTGGTGTTCAAGGAGAATGAAGGCTCCTACCTCGTCGGCATCATGGCCGCGATGGCATCGAAGTCGAAGAAGGTCTCCTTCATCGGCGGCATGGACATCCCGCTCATCCGCAAGTTCGAATGCGGCTATGTCGGCGGTGCCAAGTCGGCCGGCGCGACCGACGTCATCCAGAACATGACCGGCGACACGCCGGCTGCCTGGAACGATCCGGCCAAGGGCGGCGAAATCGCCAAGACGCAGATCGACCAGGGCTCCGACGTGGTCTACGCCGCGGCCGGCGGCACCGGCGTCGGCGTGCTGCAGGCGGCGGCTGATGCCGGCAAGCTCGGCATCGGCGTCGATTCCAACCAGAACGGCCTGCAGCCCGGCAAGGTGCTGACCTCGATGATGAAGCGCGTCGACGTTGCCGTCTACACCGCCTTCATGGATGGAAAGAACGGCACCTTCAAGGGTGGCGTCGAGAATCTCGGCCTCAAGGAAGGCGGCGTCGACTACGCCATGGACGACAACAACAAGGCGCTGGTGACCGACGAGATGAAGGCTGCCGTGGAAAAGGCCAAGGCCGACATCATCGCCGGCAAGATCCAGGTGCACGACTACACGACCGACAACGCCTGCCCCTATTGATCGGCAGACACCGATTTGCGAACCGCCGGGTGAAAACCCGGCGGTTTTGCGTTGGCCTATAGTTTTCCGACGAAATAGCCGAGCGCGAACACCGCGATCAGCACGATAGCGATGACGGCGCCGCGCCGGCCGCCAAGTGAATGCACGCCGACGCCGTATGGTGACCGGGACAGGCTTCGGATCACGGTTCGCGGTTTGGCATCATTGCCGAGCCCAACGCTGCGCATCTGTGGCAATTCGGCGAGGCGTTGCGTAACCAGCGCCCAATGATTGGCAGGCAAGGCAGGTTTCTCGGCGCGGTCGAAAACATGCATGCGTTCGGCAAGCTGCAGCACCGCGTCACGGAAGGCAGGGTCTATCTCCAGATCGCGCTCGGCCCGTTCGCGATCGGTATCGTTCATCAGGCCGAGCACGTAGTCGCCGGCTCGCGCGATACGATCCCTTTCACCGACCATGGCTTGTACCCTCCCCTCGTCCTCACCAATGCGGCGGCTTGGTCACCGGCACGTCGGGCGCCGCCTGCTCCTCCAGCGCCAGGAAGCGATCGGTCAGCGCGTCGAGCTTGCGCTGCATGCGCTCGATCACCGTCCACTGCTCGGCGATCTGTCCCGACAGTTCCTCGATGGTCCTTTCCTGCTCGGCGGCGCGGATTTCCAGCGTCGTCAGCCGGTCGGCGGGCATGATCATTCGCAGTCCCTGAACTTGCACCACAATGCCTTGCGTCGTGATGCGATTTCGACGTCGCCATATTAGCGAATATGAAGCCTGCGGACACGTTGGAAATTGACAAGCGCACCGGGATTTGCCGAGAGTGGATACTGCTCCGGCCAATTGGCACGGACGGGGCGTCATGCTAGGCATTTTGACCAAGCGATAAAAAAATAAGAGTGGGACTGGCTGCATGGCGCAAGCCGCAATCGAACTGATCGGCATCAACAAGAGTTTTGGCGCCGTGCGCGCAAACCGCGACATCAATCTGGAGATCGCGCGCGGCACCATCCACGGTATCGTCGGCGAGAACGGCGCCGGCAAGTCGACGCTGATGTCGATCCTCTACGGCTTCTACCAGGCCGACAGCGGCGAAATCCGCGTCGGCGGCAAGCCGGCATCGATCAAGACCCCCAATGACGCGATCGCGCTCGGCATCGGCATGGTGCACCAGCATTTCATGCTGGTCGACAATTTCTCGGTGCTGGAAAACATCATTCTCGGCGCCGAAAGCGATGCGCTCTTGAAAAGCAGCATCGCCAAGGCACGCTCCGAACTCGACCGCCTCGAAAGGGAGTATGGGCTCGAAGTCGACCCCGACGCCATCATCGAGGAACTGCCGGTCGGCCTGCAGCAGCGCGTCGAAATCCTCAAGGCGCTCTATCGCGGCGCCGAGATCCTCATTCTCGACGAGCCGACGGGCGTCTTGACGCCGGCCGAGGCCGACCACCTCTTCCGCATCCTCAAGCAATTGAAGGAACAGGGTAAGACGGTGGTGCTGATCACCCACAAGCTGCGCGAGATCATGGCCATCACCGACAATGTCTCGGTCATGCGCCAGGGCACGATGGTGGCGACGCGCGAAACCAGCAAGACGACGGTGGGCGAACTGGCCGAACTGATGGTCGGGCGCCGGGTGCTTCTGAGGGTCGAAAAGGGCGAAGCGGAAGCCGGGGCCGTCAAGCTCGCGGTCAAGAACCTGACGGTGAAGGATTCGCGCGGCGTCACCATGGTCGACGACATCTCTTTCGACCTGCGCGCCGGCGAGATCGTCGGCATTGCTGGCGTCGCCGGCAACGGCCAATCCGAACTTCTCGAGGCGATTTCCGGCATCAGGCATGCCGTTTCAGGCTCGGTCATGCTCGACGGCAAGCCGATCGACCTGACGGGTGCCGCCGATCCCGGCGAATTGCGCGACCGAGGGCTGGCGCACGTGCCGGAGGACCGGCACCATGTCGGGCTGGTGCTGGCCTTCGAGGAGAACGAGAATTCCATCCTCGGCTATCACGACGACCCCCGCTATCTCAAAGGGCCATTCCTCAACGTCGATGCCATCATGGCCGACGCCAAGGACAAGATCGAGAAATACGATATCCGGCCCGGCAATCCGCGCCTGAAGACGGCGAACTTCTCCGGCGGCAACCAGCAGAAGATCGTTCTGGCGCGGGAGATGGAGCAGGATCCAGGCGTGCTGATCGTCGGCCAGCCGACGCGCGGCGTCGATGTCGGCGCCATCGAATTCATCCACAAGCGCCTGATCGCCATGCGCGACCAGGGCAAGGCCGTGCTGGTGGTCTCGGTCGAGCTCGACGAGATCCGCTCGCTCTCCGACCGCATCCTGGTGATGTTTGCCGGCCGCATCGTCGGGGAGCGCGGTCCGGAAGCGACCGAGGGCGAGCTTGGCCTGCTGATGGCGGGCGTCGAGCGCCAGGAGGCAGCACTTTGAGCACGCCATACGCCAAACTGCCGGCCTGGGCCGACTATGGGCTGATCCCGCTGATCAACCTGGCAGTGGCCTTCATCGTCGCCGGCTTCGTCGTGCTCCTGGTCGGCGAGAACCCGTTCCGCGCCGCCGTCATCCTGGTCGAGGGCGCCTTCGGCAAGGGGACCGGCATCGCCTTCACCCTCTTCTATGCCACCACCTTCATCTTCACCGGGCTTTCGGTGGCGGTGGCGGCGCATTGCGGCCTGTTCAACATCGGTACCGAGGGACAGGCCTATATTGCGGGCTTGGGCATCGCCATCGTCTGCCTGTCGTTCGACAGCGTGCTGCCCTGGTGGCTGACATTTCCGATGGCCATCGTCGCTTCGGCGCTTGTGGGCGCTTTGTGGGCGCTGATCCCCGCCTATCTGCAGGCCAAGCGGGGCTCGCACATCGTCATCACCACCATCATGTTCAACTTCATCGCCGCCTCGATCATGGTGTATCTGCTGGTCGGACCGCTGAAGCCGGCGGGGTCGCAGGCACCGCAGACCCGCAACTTCCTTGCCGGCGCCGAACTGCCGAAACTCAACTGGATCATCGAGCTGTTCGGCGCCAAGATCCGCTCGGCGCCGCTCAACGTCACCTTCCTGCTGGCGCTGCTCATGGCCTTCCTGGTCTGGCTGCTGATCTGGCGCACCAAGCTCGGCTATGAGATGCGCACCTATGGCCACAGCCCCAAGGCGGCGCGCTATGCCGGCATTTCGGAAACCCGCATCATCATCACCGCGATGATGATCTCGGGCGCGCTGGCCGGCATGATGGCGCTCAATCCGGTGATGGGCGATCAGCACAATGTCGCGATCGACTTCGTCTCCGGCGCCGGCTTCGTCGGCATCGCCGTGGCGCTGATGGGGCGCCTGCATCCGGTCGGCATCGTGCTGGCGGCGGTCCTGTTCGGCATGCTCTATCAGGGCGGCGCCGAACTTGCCTTCGAAATGCCGGCGATCAGCCGCGACATGATCGTCATCATCCAGGGCCTGGTGATCCTGTTCGCCGGCGCGCTCGAACACATGTTCAGGCCTTACATCCAGGCGCTGTTCGCCTCGTTCAGTCCGAGGTCGATGGGCATGGAAGCGGTCAAGGGAAAGGGCGCCTGAGATGGATGTCTTTATCGCCATCGTGCAGATACTGGACTCGACGATCCGCCTGTCGGTTCCACTGCTGCTCGCCTGTCTCGCCGGCCTCTTTTCCGAGCGTTCCGGCATCTTCGACATCGGGCTGGAAGGCAAGATGCTGGTCGGCGCCTTCGCCGGCGCCGCCGCTGCTTCCGTGTTCCATTCGGCCTTTATCGGCCTCGGCATGGCGATCCTGATTTCGGTCGCCTTCGCCATGGTGCACGGCTTTGCCTCGATCACCCACCGCGGCAACCAGATCGTTTCCGGCGTGGCGATCAATTTCATCGCCGCCGGATCGACCATCATCCTCGGTCAGGCCTGGTTCCAGCAGGGCGGGCGCACGCCGGCGCTGCAGCCAGGCGAGCGGTTCGACGCGATTGTCTGGCCCGGCGCCGAGGCGGTCAGGGACGTGCCGATCATCGGGCCGATCTATGCGGAACTGATATCGGGCCATTCGCTGCTGGTCTACCTCGCCTTCCTGATGGTGCCGTTCACGTGGTGGGTGCTGTTCCGCACCCGCTTTGGCCTCAGATTGCGCGCCGTCGGCGAGAACCCGGCCGCTGTCGACACCGCGGGCATTTCGGTCGCCTGGCTGCGCTACCGGGCCCTGATCTGCACCGGCATTCTCACCGGCGTCGCCGGCGCCTATCTGTCGATGGTGCAGAATGGCGGCTTCGTGAAGGACATGACCGCCGGCAAGGGCTATATCGCGCTGGCGGCACTGATCTTCGCCAAATGGAAGCCGGTCAACGCCATGTTCGCCTGCCTGCTGTTCGGCTTCCTCGACGCGGCGGCGATCCGCCTGCAGGGATCACCGCTGCCGATCATCGGCAAGGTGCCGGTGCAGTTCATGCAGGCGCTGCCCTATATCCTCACCGTCATCCTGCTCGCCGGCTTCATCGGCAAGGCCATCCCGCCGCGCGCCGGCGGCGTGCCCTACGTCAAGGAACGCTGATGCATGTCGCCCAAAAGTGACCTCGGTTTTGGGAGAACGACATGCATAAAACAAAGAGTTAAAGCGCGTCGCCTGAATCCGTTTCGACGCGACGCGCTTTAAGGTTTGACGGCCCGGCGTGTGCCTCGCGCCGGGTTTTGGACACGATCATCGGAGAGAACAACTGAAATGTCGCATGATCTGTTCGAAGCGGCCAGGACCGCCATGGCCAAGGCCTATGCGCCCTACTCGAAATTTCCGGTGGGCGCCGCCTTGCGCACCGAGGACGGACGCGTCTTCACCGGCGCCAACATCGAAGTCGCCTCCTATCCCGAGGGCTGGTGCGCCGAGACCACCGCGCTTGGCCACTACATCATGGGCGGCGGTGGCAAGATCGTCGAAATCGCTGTCCTTGCCGAACGCATGGCCAAATGCTCGCCTTGCGGTGGGTGCCGCCAGCGGCTGGCCGAATTCTGCCAACCGGACACGAAACTCTACCTCTGCGACAATACGGGTGTGGCCGAGACCGTGACCATGGGCGACATGCTGCCCTATGGTTTCCGCGGCGACATCCTGAAATGAGGAATTGGCTCAAATGAAGAGCGGGCTGCAATGACCGAAAAGGCTGTGGACCATCTGATCGAAAGGCTGGACGGCATGGCGCCGTCGACGGCGCTGGTGCTGGGGTCGGGCCTCGGCGTCCTTGTCGACCGGATCGAGCACCCAATCCGCGTCCCCTATGCCGACCTGCCCGGTTTCCCCAGGAGCGGCGTCAGCGGCCATGCCGGCGAAGTGGTGGCGGGCCTGTTTGCCGGCACGCCGGTGCTGATGCTGTCCGGCCGCGCCCATTACTATGAGCATGGCAACGCGGCAGCGATGCGCCCGGTGCTGGAAGTGCTCGCCGGCATCGGCATCACCAAACTGATCCTCACCAACGCCGCCGGTTCGGTCGACCCGGACATGCCGCCGGGCTCGGTGATGATGCTCACCGACCATATCAATTTCTCCGGCAGCAATCCGCTGATCGGCGAGCCCAGCGACCGCCGCTTCGTCGGCCTGACCGAAGCCTACGATGCCGGCATCCGCAAGGCGATCGAACGCGCCGCCAAGGCGACCGGCACCGCGCTGCACAAGGGCGTCTATATGTGGTTTTCCGGCCCGTGCTTCGAAACGCCGGCCGAAATCCGCATGGCGCGCATCATGGGCGCCAACGCCGTCGGCATGTCGACCGTGCCGGAAGTCATTCTCGCCCGCTTCCTCGGCCTGCGCGTCGCCGCCTGCTCGGTCATCACCAATCTGGCGGCCGGCATGACCGGAGCCGAGCTTTCGCATCAGGAGACCAAGGACATGGCGCCAGTCGGCGGGTCGCGGCTGGCAACGGTCCTGTACAGAATGTTCCGCGACGGACTGCTGGAGAGCTGATGCTTCCGCAGGAAATCATCCGCCACAAGCGAGACGGCCACAGGCTCTCGGCCGGTGAAATCGCTGCCTTCATCGGCGGCGTGACCTCGGGCGCCGTCACCGATGGCCAGGCCGCGGCTTTCGCCATGGCGGTGTTCTTCAACGGCATGAACCGCGACGAGGCCGTGGCCTTGACGCTGGCCATGCGCGATTCCGGCGATGTCCTCGACTGGTCGGACCTGCCCGGCCCGGTCACCGACAAGCATTCGACCGGCGGTGTCGGCGACAATGTCTCGCTGATGCTGGCGCCGATCGTCGCCGCCTGCGGCGCCTATGTGCCGATGATTTCGGGCCGTGGCCTCGGTCATACCGGCGGCACGCTGGACAAGATGGATGCGATCCCCGGCTACATCAGCCAGCCCGATATCGCGTTGTTTCGTCAGTCGGTGCTGGAAACCGGCTGCGCCATCATCGGCCAGACCGCCGATCTGGCGCCGGCCGACCGCCGGCTCTATGCCATCCGTGACGTCACCGGCACCGTGGAATCGGTGCCGCTGATCACCGCCTCGATCCTGTCGAAGAAGCTGGCCGCCGGCCTGGGCTCGCTGGTGCTCGACGTCAAGGTCGGCAATGGCGCCTTCATGGAGAAGTCGCGCGACGCAACCGCGCTCGCCAACAGCCTGGTCGAGGTCGCCAGCGGCGCCGGACTGAAGGTCTCGGCACTGATCACCGGCATGAACGAGCCGCTGGCCTCGGCCGCCGGCAATGCCGTCGAGGTGCGCAACGCCGTCGATTTCCTCACCGGCCGCCTGCGCGACCGGCGGCTGGAAGATGTGACGCTGGCGCTGGCCGCCGAAATGCTGCAGTCGGCGGGACTGGTGTCGTCCAACCAGGACGGCTTGCGGCGCGCCACAGAGACGCTCACCAGCGGCCGCGCCGCCGCCACCTTCGCGCGCATGGTGGCGGTGCTCGGCGGCCCGGCGGATTTCATCGAGAAGCCGGAGAAATATTTGGCCGCGGCGCCAACGGAATTGGTGGTGAGGGCGACGACGGACGGCTTCGTCTCCGGCATCGCAACCCGCGACATCGGCCTTGCGGTGGTAGGCCTGGGCGGCGGGCGCACGAGGCCCGACGACAAGATCGATCCCAGCGTCGGTATCACCAGGCTGCTGCCCATAGGCGCTGAAGTCCGTGCCGGAGACGCACTGGCACTGATCCACGCCCGCTTGCCCGCCGATGCCGAGGCGGCGGCCGCGACTGTGCTTTCGGCTTATGCGATCGGCGCCTCGAAACCACCGGCGGACAAAACCGTCATGCGGCGGATCCTGCCGCGCGGTTGACTACTGGACAAGCAGCAACGTACCGTTTTCGGCCTGATATTTGCCAAGCCGGTTGAGGAAGCTCATGCCGATCAGGTTGGTGCTGAGCGCCCTGTCGTCGAGCACGATGGCCTGCACATCTTCGACGCTGATGCTGCCGATCTGCAGCCGGTCGATCATCACCACGGCCGCCTTGATCGAGCCGTTGGCGGTGTTGACCTCATGGCTGAAATCGGACGGATTGAGCGACAGCCCGATCCTGCGCGCCGTCGACGTATTGACCGCGACCAGCGTCGCGCCGGTGTCGATCATGCCGTCGACCTGACGGCCGTTGAGTTTGAAGGTGGTCGAGAAATGTCCGCGCCCGTCCGCTGTGACGGCGACCTTGCGGCCGGTCGGCAGCGGCGCGGCCGGCTTGTCGGGAACCGACGCCAGGCTGACCTGCGGTTGTGCCTCGACCTCGGGCCTGGCCGTCACCGTCGATTTCAGCAGGTTTTCGAATATCTGCGGATTCGACTGATAGATGACCGGGATCGATGCCGATGTCCCGGCAAAGACGCTGAGGATGAGAAGCTTGCGCAGCATGGATCGGCCTTTGTGAGAGCCGATTCATTATCGCCGGATGGTGTTCGCCGCTTTAACGGGCGCCGAAACCATGTCTTTGCGTAAACGCTTGGTAAATCGTACCAGGCAACTTTGCCTGATACTACTTCGTCCCGTACATGCGGTCGCCGGCGTCGCCCAGGCCGGGCATGATGTAGCCCTTCTCGTTGAGCTGGCGGTCGATGGACGCGGTGAAGACTGGAACGTCCGGATGCGCCTTGGTGAAGCGCTCGATGCCCTCGGGCGCCGCCAAAAGGCAGAGGAAGCGGATATTTGTGGCGCCGCGCCCTTTCAGCTTGTCGATCGCCGCGATCGCCGAATTGGCCGTCGCCAGCATCGGGTCGACGACGATCACCAGCCGGTCGGCGAGATCGCTCGGCGCCTTGAAGAAATATTCGACCGCTTCCAGCGTTTCGTGGTCGCGATAGAGGCCGATATGGGCGACGCGCGCCGCCGGCACCAGGTCGAGCAGGCCTTCCAGCAGACCGTTGCCGGCGCGAAGCACCGAAGCGAACACCAGCTTCTTGCCCTCCAGCGTCGGCGCTTCCATGGTCTCGATCGGCGTTTCGATGGTCGTCGTGGTCAGCTCGAGATTGCGCGTGACCTCGTAGCCGAGCAGCAGCGATATCTCGCGCAACAGCCGCCTGAAACCGGCCGTGGACGTCTCCTTCTTACGCATGATGGTCAGCTTGTGCTGGACAAGCGGGTGGTCGACGACGGTGACGCCCTTCATGATGTTCTCCTGATGCGTGTCGCCCGGCGCGCGGACGCGCTTCAGGCAGCTGGAAGGACCCTAGCGACTATGGACCGGCCAAGGAACCGCTTGGCCCCATCGACCACAGCTTTGTCGGAAGAAAATCAGCGCGCCGCTCCGTTCAGCCGGGCAAGAAGTGCCGCCTTGGTCTTTCTGTCGACAAAGGCGGCTTCGATGGCGGTTTTGGTGACGGCGGCAAGCGCCTTTTCGCTCATCGCAAAATGCTCCGCCGCGAGATCATACTCGCGCTTCAGCGAGGTCCAGAAATAGGGCGGATCGTCGGAGTTGAGCGTCACCTTGCAGCCGGCGGCCTGCAAGGCGGGAAACGGATGGTCGGCAAAACTGTCGAACACTTTGAGCGCGATGTTGGAGCCGGGGCAGCACTCCAGAACGATGCCTTCGTCGGCGATGCGGCGGACAAGGTCCGGGTTCTCGATGGCGCGCACGCCGTGGCCGATGCGCGAGGGGCGGATATGGTCAAGCGCCGCCTGGACCGTCTCCCAGCCCGTCAGTTCGCCGGCATGGATGGTGATGCCGAGCCCGGCCTCGCGGGCGATCTCGAAAGCCCGGACATAGTCCTCCATCTCGCCCATGCGCTCGTCGCCGGCAACGCCGAAGCCGGTGACCAGCGGATTCCCGCAGCGCGCCGCGAAGCGTGCCGCCCGTTCGATCGATTCCACGCCGACATGGCGCACGCCGGTGACGATCATGCGGCCCTCTATGCCGGTCTTGGCCTTGGCGCGCAGCATGCCTTCGCCCAGCGCGTCGGTATAGGCCTTGGGCGAGAGCCCGGCTTTCGTCGCATGGTCCGGCGAGGTGAAGACTTCAGAATAGATGGCGCCATCGCGTGCAAGGCTGGTCAGATAGTGGTCGGCCAGCCGGGCGTAATCCTCTTCGGTGCGGAACAGATCGGCGGAAAAGTCGTAAGCCGCGAGAAACGACGTAAAATCGTGCCAGACGAAGGAACCGTTCTGGATATAGGGCGCGGTATCCTTGCCGTATTTCTGCGCCTGGCGGATGACGAGCTCAGGCGCCGCTGCCCCTTCAATGTGGCAGTGCAGTTCCGCTTTCAAAGGCATTCAAACATCCCGTCGGTCAGTCCAGGTCTTGAAAACCCACCACCTGGAAGCGCGGCTGAACACCGCGCCTTAAACAATAGCGCCCACAGCATCGATCGGCTATGGTCCCGCCGGTTTTATGACGGATCAAAAAAATGTCAGTTGAGAGAACCACGGCCGCGGGCGGCATGGAAACCTCCTATGGTTTTAAGCGTGTGGGGGAAGGCGAGAAGCAGTCCTTGGTCAACGATGTTTTCCACAAGGTCGCCAATCGCTACGACCTGATGAACGACCTGATGTCGGCCGGCCTGCACCGGCTGTGGAAGGATGCCATGGTCACCTGGCTCAATCCGCCGAAGCGGCAGGGCTGGAAGGTCCTGGACGTGGCCGGCGGCACTGGCGACATCGCCTTCCGCATCGTCGATGCCAGCCATGGCAACGCCCACGCCACCGTGCTCGACATCAACGGCTCGATGCTCGGTGTCGGCCGCGACCGCGCCGAAAAGAAGGGCCTGTCCGGCAACACCGATTTCGTCGAGGCCAATGCCGAGGAACTGCCCTTCACTGACGCCACCTTCGACGCCTACACCATCGCATTCGGCATCCGCAACGTGCCGCGCATCGATGTCGCGCTCGCAGAAGCGTTCCGCGTGCTGAAGCCCGGCGGCCGGTTCCTGTGCCTGGAATTTTCCGAGGTCGAGATGCCGCTGCTCGACAAGGCCTATGAAGCCTGGTCGTTCAACGCCATCCCCAAGATCGGCAAGATGGTCACCGGCGACGGCGAGCCCTATTCCTATCTGGTTGAATCGATCGCGAAATTCCCCAACCAGCAGAATTTTGCGGCAATGATTTCCCGCGCCGGTTTCGACCGCGTTTCCTTCCGCAATTATTCCGGCGGTATTGCCGCGCTTCATTCGGGCTGGAAGCTTTGATTCTGGCCCGCATTTCTCATCCCCGATATGGCTCATGCCGGTCGCAAGGACCGGCCCGGGTGCGGCCATGAGCAGCGTCGGCGCCGGTTTCAGGCTCGCGCGGGCCGGCTGGGTGCTGGTGCGCGAGGGCGTCATCGCCGCCCTGCCGGGCGAGGAACTCTCCGGCCTGCCGAAATTCGGGTGGCGGCTGGCGCGGCTGTTCACCCGCCGCCGCGCGCTCGCCTATGAGCGCAGCGACCGGCTGGCCAAGGCGGTGGTCCGGCTCGGCCCGTCCTATGTCAAGCTCGGCCAGTTCCTGGCGACGCGGCCCGACGTCGTCGGCAACGACATGGCGCTCGATCTCGCCATGTTGCAGGACAAGATGCATACCTTCCCGAAGGTCGAGGCGGTCGCGGCCATCGAAGCCTCGCTCGGGCGCAAGGTGGGCGATCTCTACGCCGAGTTCGGCGACCCCGTCGCCGCCGCTTCGATCGCCCAGGTCCATGCCGCCGAAGCCATTCATGACGGCGCTGCCACCAAAGTCGCGGTGAAGGTCATCCGGCCCGGCGTGCGCCGCCGCTTCTTCCAGGATCTCGAGAGTTATTTCCTTGCCGCCCACCTGCAGGAGAAATATATCCCCTCCTCGCGCCGGTTGCGGCCTGTCGAGGTGACCGAGACGCTGGCGCAGACCACCAAGATCGAGATGGATTTGCGCCTCGAGGCGGCGGCACTCTCCGAACTTGGGGAGAACACCAAGGACGATCCGGGCTTTCGCGTGCCATCCGTCGACTGGGAACGCACCGGCCGTGACGTGCTGACCATGGAATGGGTCGACGGCGTCAAGATGAACAACATCGCAGGCCTGGAGGAGGCCGGCCACGATCTGAAGGCGATCGCCGCCAATCTCATCCAGTCGTTCCTGCGCCACACGCTGCGCGACGGCTTCTTCCACGCCGACATGCATCCGGGAAACCTGTTCGTCGAGGCCAACGGCACCATCGTCGCCGTCGATCTCGGCATAGCCGGACGTCTTGGCAAGAAAGAGCGCCGCTTCCTCGCCGAAATCCTCTACGGCTTCATCACGCGCGACTATCTGCGCGTCGCCGAAGTGCATTTCGAGGCCGGCTACGTGCCGCGCCAGCACAATGTCGCGGCCTTCGCGCAAGCGATCCGCGCCATTGGCGAACCGATCCACGGCCAGCCGGCCGAGACCATTTCCATGGCCAAGCTCCTGACGCTGCTGTTCGAGGTGACCGAACTCTTCGACATGGCGACACGGCCGGAGCTGATCCTGCTGCAGAAGACCATGGTCGTGGTCGAAGGCGTGGCGCGCACACTCGATCCGGCCTTCAACATGTGGAAAACCGCCGAGCCGGTGGTCGGCGGCTGGATCGCCGGAAACCTTGGCCCGCGGAGCATGATGATCGATGCGCGCGACGGCGCCAAGGCGCTGCTGACACTGGCCCGCCAAGCGCCGGAGCTTGCCGCGCGCACCGACCGGCTGTCGCGCGAGATCGACCTGATGGCCGAGCACGGCCTGCGTTTCGACGAGACCACGGCGCGTGCCATCGGCAAGGCCGAGGCGCGCTACAGCCGCTCCGGCCGCGTCGCGCTATGGGTGATCGCATTGACGCTGGTCTATATCGCCTGGAAGATTCTTTAGGCCTGGAAATCGAAGCTCGAGCTCACAACTTGCGGCGAGTTGATTGCATTGCTATCATTGCCGTCGGTCGGCATGAGCAAAGTGCAATCACATGGCAAGCATCACGATCCGCAACCTTGACGATGAGGTCAAGGAGTTGCTGCGCCGGTTGGCGGCGGAAAACAACCGTTCCATGGAAGAACAGGCGCGGGTGATGATCCGGGCCGCTGTCGACGGCCAGATCGGGCCTGCCCGCATAGACCAGATCGAAAAGACCTTGCGCGAACTGACCAGCACGCACAATGCGGCAACCCCGGTTGCGGCCCCTGCGGGCATCCTTCCGCGGGGAACGCTTTCCGGCAAGCGCATCCTGCTCATCATTGGCGGTGGCATCGCCGCCTACAAGGCGCTGGACCTGATCCGCCGGTTGCGTGAGCGCGGAGCGGCGGTTCGGGTGGTGATGACAGCGGCTGCACAGGAATTCGTCACCACCCTGTCGGTTGGCGCGCTGTCGGCCGATCACGTTTTCACCGAACTGTTCGATCGCAATGACGAGCATGATGTCGGCCATATCAGGCTGTCGCGCCAGGCTGATCTTCTGGTCGTGGCGCCCGCCACCGCCGATCTGATGGCCAAGCTCGCCAACGGCCATGCCAATGATCTGGCCTCCACCGTGCTGCTGGCCACCGACAAGCCGGTGCTGATGGCGCCGGCGATGAACCCGAAAATGTGGTGGCATGCCGCGACCCGCCGCAACCGTGCGACCTTGGGCAAGGACGGCGTCACTTTCGTCGGCCCGGCCAGAGGCGAAATGGCCGAAAGCAATGAAGCCGGTGAAGGCCGCATGGCCGAGCCGCTGGAGATCGTCGCCGCGGTCGAAGCGCGGCTCGATACCGGCCCCAGGCCTCTGGCAGGTCGCAAGATCATCGTCACCTCAGGCCCGACGCATGAGCCGATCGACCCGGTGCGCTATATCGCCAACCGTTCCTCCGGCAAGCAGGGCCACGCCATCGCCGCCGCATTGGCAAGGCTTGGCGCCGATGTGCGCCTTGTCTCCGGCCCAGTGAGCATTGCCGATCCAGCCGGTGTGAAAACCATCCATGTCGAGCGCGCGCAAGAGATGCGCGATGCGGTCGAACAGCTTTTGCCCGCCGATGCCGCGGTGTTCGTGGCCGCCGTCGCCGACTGGCGCAGCGAGAATTCGGCCGGCGAAAAGATCAAGAAGGTGGCGGGCGAAGGACCGCCGGTGCTGCGCATGGTCGAGAACCCCGACATCCTTGCCGGCGTCGGCCACCACAGCCAGCGACCCGGTTTGGTCGTCGGCTTTGCCGCCGAGACGCAGGATCTTTTGCGCAACGCAGAGGCAAAGCTCGCGAAGAAAGGCGCCGATCTGATCGTCGCCAACGATGTGTCGCACGAAAGCGGCATCGGCCCTTCAGGCGTCATGGGTGGCGATCGCAACCGGGTGCGGATCGTGTCGAAGGCCGGCGTCGAGGAATGGCCCGAAATGACCAAGGACGAGGTGGCGGCGCGGCTCGCCACCCTCATTGCCGAGCGGCTGAAAACAACAGTCGTTTGACGTGTATTGGAGCAATTCCGGGAAGGCGCGCAGCGCTTTCCCTAGGGAATTGCGAACAGCAAAGACTACATGCGGCGCCAGTTGGACGCCGCGCATCCGATTCCGGACTGAGCCGTCAGTTTGACAAGAGCTCCGCCGTGCGGGCGAGCGCGCCGCCGAAACCGTTGAGCGGAATGGAAAAGCTCACCGCTTGTCCCGTATCCGCCGCGAAGGCGTCGATCTTCAGCGTCGTGCCGTTCTTGAGCAGCGGCGCGACATTGGCGTCAAACGCCACCGGCACCAGGCAGCCGACGGCCTGGCAAGTGTTGAATGCCAGGCTGCCGTCCAGCTTCTGGTCATCGATGGTCAGGGTGACGCCCTTGGCGAGCGCCAGCCCAAACGGCAGGGCAAGAGTGCCTGTCGCGTCATCGCCGGTCTTGCTCGACAGTTCGATCGCCAGCAGCCGTTGGTTGCTTTGCTTGTTGAACTGTTGGTGCGACAGGCTGCAGACCTTGTTCGTGCCCGATATCTGGCAATTGACCGTCCAGTCGCCATGGGTTTCGGACAAGGCCGATGCCCCGCCCGGCAGTTGTGGCGCATCGGCTGCGGCGGGCGGAGCCGCCACCTTGTCGCCTTTGGTCTGCGCGGCCACTGCCGGCACACCGGCGATGCAGGCCGCACCCAGCATCGCAACCAAATACGCGTATTTCCTCATCAAGACCTCTCCCGCCCGGCTCCGCCTCGAGCCAGCCTGGAAACTGACTTTGAGAGACGGCTGACTGTATTCTGTTGACCGTTTCCCCGAAGGCGCCATTGTACCTGACGGACATGCGGGCGCCATTCAGCCCGAGGCCGGCGCCGACCCGATAGAGCGGCGAATCGATCGCTTCCGTCAAGTGCAATGCGAGGTTGCCGGGCAGAATCTGCGCCGCCGCGAAGCGACCTTCGATCTCCCGCTTCTTGTGTTGGAGAACTCCACTCCCGGCCTTCCATAGAGGCAACGCTGGCAATCTCACTAAATGCGATGTCCGTTCCGGTCTCCAGCGCTGGCGTTGCCTGTAATCCGTGGCCGCAGGCCGGACGGCGGGGTCGCGATTGATTTCAAGGTAACAGATGGACCAGCCATGGCATCGCCGGACAAACACCCTATATTGCGGGAATGAACAGGATTTTTCGCGGGAATATGCCGACGTCGGCGCGTCGACTATCGATGAGATTTGCATCGGCGGTGCTGGCCGCGACTTTTGTGGCCGGCTTTGCGCTGCCCGCTTCCGCGCAGGTGGCCAATCCCGCGATCAACAGCAACGCGCTGATCCAGCAGAACGATCTGCAGGCCTTGCAGAGCCGCATTCAGCGGCAGCAATTCCAGTTGCAGCAACAGCAGTACCGCGACCAGGACCGCGTAATCGTCCAGCAGCCACCGCCGGTCGTGCCGCGGGTCAGGCCGGGCTGCCAGACGCAGATCATCGGCAACACGGCCGTGAGCACCTGCCGCTGACAGGCGGGCTTCTTTTATTTAGCCGACTTACATGGTAGGGGACCTTGAGGGTGCCCCTGCGGCAGTTTGGGTTTGCAAAGGCGCCACGTCACGCTATGGGGCACTGACCGACTGGACTATTGCAGATGACAACCACGAAGAAAAAGGCCGTACGCCGGGCCAAGAAAGGGGAAAGAATCCGCCAAGTGGCGGCGATCCCCTTTCGCTTGACCGCGGATGGGAGTTTCGAGGTGATGCTGGTCACGTCGAGAACGACGAGACGCTTCATCGTCCCCAAGGGGTGGCCGATGAAAGGCAAGAACGGACGCAAGGCCGCGACCATCGAGGCGATGGAAGAAGCCGGCGTGCTTGGCAAGACCCTGAAGCAGCCGGCCGGCACCTATTCCTATTGGAAGCGGTTGGCCAACCGCTTTGTCCATGTCGACGTCATCGTCTACCTGCTTGAAGTGACCGAGGAACTGGCCAACTGGCAGGAGGCCAAGCGGCGACAGCGGGCCTGGCTGACGCCGGCCGACGCGGCGATGTTGATCGACGAACCGGATCTTTCGACGCTGGTGAAGACCCTGACACTTCCCCAGCCCACGCCGACCGACGCGACCTAAAGCAATTCCAGAAAAAGTGTGAACGGTTTTCAAGGGAAAGCGCGTAGCGCTTTCCCTTGGGAATTGCGTCAAAACAACAGGACAATTCCTCAGCCGCTCGTACCGCCCTCTTCGGGAAGAGGGCGTACCGGCATGCCGGTATAGGCCCACAACCATTCGCGCGGCAGCGGCCCCTTGTTGCGCTCGCTCTGCTGCGACTGCTCCCAGGCGTGCGCCAGGATGCCGACGGAGCGTGACAGCACGAAGAGCCCGCGCGTCAGCGGCGGCGGGAAGCCGAGTTCGCCATAGATGACGGCCGTGGCGCCATCGATGTTGAGCGGTATCCTCTTGCCCTTGCGGCGTGCGACCTCCGCCTCGATCACCTTGGCGATGTCGGCGAACCGTCCATTGACGACGCCACGCGCGGCAAATTCGCGGGTCAGTTCCAACAGGCGCGGCGCGCGCGGATCGACCGGGTGAAAGCGGTGGCCGAGCCCCGGCACATAACCCTTTTCCTCGACGAAGAACCGGTCGAGCCGTACCGAGACCGCCTCCCCCAGCGCCATCCCGCCATCGATCGCCACAGCGATATCCCCGTAGAAGGACAGCGCTTGTTCGCCGGCGCCGCCATGCACGTCGCCGAGCACATTGATGGCCGAGGCCATGGCGCTGTTGATGCCGACACCACAGGTTGCCGCCATGCGGGCGATGGCGATCGACGGCGCCTGCGGCCCATGGTCGACCGCCGCGCCCAGCGCGATGCCGAGCAGTGCCGCCTGGTCTTCGCTGGGCAATTCACCACGCAACATCAGCCAGATCATCGCCGGGAAGGAGACACGGCCGATCAGGTCCTGGATTTCATAGCCGCGCAGCCGGATGACGCCGGGGCTCATCTCGATGATGCCAGTCTGCCACCATTCCTCGCCGCGCTCACGGCCTGACTTCTTCTCCGCGTCGCTCATGCCCGTGCCTTTGCCTTGGCGCGCGGCGACAGGCCGGCGAAAATCTCATCCATATGCTCGCCGATCGCCGGTGGCGGCTTCGTCGGCAACGGCGCCGCGCCATCGACCATGAAGCCGCCGCGCAGAACGGTCAGCGGCCTGTCCATCCCGGCGACATCGTCAAAATTGGCGGTCACCTGGCGTTCGAGCACTTGCGGCTCGGCCAGCACTTGCGGGATCGTCAGCACCCGGCCCGCCGGCACGCCTGCCCGGTTCAATCTTTCCTCCCAGGCGGCCGCCGGAGCATCTGTCAGGGCGTCCTCGATCTCGGTTTTCAGCGCCGCACGGTTCTTCTTGCGCGTCTCGCGCTCCGCGAAGCGAGGATCGGACGCCAGTTCCGGCCGTCCAATCAGCCGGCAAAGCGTCACGAACTGCTCCTGCTTGTTGGCGGCGATGTTGAGCAATCCATCGCCGGTACGAAAGGCGCCGGAAGGTGCCGCCGTCATGTTCTCATTGCCCATCGGCCTGGGATCGACCCCTGCCGTCAGATAGTTCGACACCGGCCAGCCAAGCGCGGAAAGCGTGCATTCGAGCATCGAGACGTCGAGGAAGGCGCCCTCGCCCGTTGTCTTCTGCCTGACCAACGCCGATGCGATCGCGAACGCGCCGACTAGCCCGCCCAGCGTATCGGCGACCGGATAGCCGACGCGCAGCGGCGCCGTTTCCGGCGTGCCGGTGATGCTCATGATGCCCGACAGGCCCTGGATGATCTGGTCGTAGGCGGGATTGTCGCGCATCGGCCCGGTCTGGCCGAAACCCGATATCGCGCAATAGACGAGACCGGGGCGGACAGCCTTCAGCGCCTCATGGCCGAGGCCAAGCCGATCCATCACGCCGGGGCGGAAATTCTCCACCAGCGCGTCGGCACTGGCGACCAGATCGAGGAAACGCTCGCGATCGGCTTCTGTCTTCAGATCGAGCATGACAGATCGTTTGCCGGCGTTCTGCGCCAGGAACGAGGCGCCCATACCGGCTTGGTTGAGCCTTGGCGAACCGCCGAGCTGACGCGCCAGGTCGCCGCCTTGCGGTCCCTCGACTTTGATCACGTCGGCCCCCAGCAGCGCCAGCTGATAGGCACAATAGGGCCCGGCCAGAACATTGGTCAGGTCAAGGACGCGGATACCGGAAAGCAGGTCTGTCATATCGTCTCAAATCGATCAGGCATCGCCCGGCACATGCTCCGGCCCAAGCCGCCGGCGGTGCTCGATGAAGGCCCAGATATGCGGCCCGACCAGGCCGATGAAGGCGAGCGTCAGCAGCGTCAGCGACAGCGGATGCTTGTAGAACACCGACCAATCGCCATTCGAGATGGTCATCGCCCGGCGGAACTGGGTTTCGGCGAGCGGTCCCAGGATCATGCCGATGATCACAGGCGCGGTCGGGAAATCGAAGCGCCGCATCAGGAAGCCCGCCGCCCCCAGGAGATAGAGGATCACGAGATCGATGGGCGATTGCGAGATGCCGTAGGTGCCAACGGTCGCGAACACCAGGATGCCGGCATAGAGCTGCGGAGCCGGGATCTTCAGCAGCCGCACCCACAGTCCGATCAGCGGCAAATTGAGGATGACGAGGATGACGTTGGCGATGAACAGGCTGGCGATCAGGCCCCAGACCAAATTGGCCTGCGTCGTCAGGAGCAGCGGCCCGGGATTGATGCCGTAGCTCTGGAACGCCGACAGCATGATCGCCGCCGTCGCCGAGGTCGGCAGGCCGAGCGTCAGCATCGGCACCAGCACGCCGGCGGCCGACGCATTGTTGGCGGCCTCCGGACCGGCAACGCCCTCGATGGCGCCGACCGTGCCGAATTCCTCCTTGTGCTTCGACAGCTTCTTCTCGATGGCATAGGACAGGAAGGTCGGGATTTCGGCGCCACCGGCCGGCATGGCGCCGATCGGGAAGCCGATCGCCGCACCGCGCAGCCAGGCCTTCCACGAGCGGCCCCATTCGGCCGCGGTCATGTAGAGCGAGCCTTTCAGCGGCACGATCTCGTCCTTGCCGGCATAGCGGCGCGAGGCCATGTAGAGCGTCTCGCCGACCGCGAACAGGCCGACGGCGGCGATGATGACGTCGACGCCGTCGAGCAGTTCGGTCGTGCCGAAGGTGAAGCGCGGCTGGCCAGTCTGCAGGTCGACGCCGATCATGCCGATAACGAAGCCGGCAAACAGGCTGGTGAGCCCGCGCACGGAGGACGAGCCGAGCACGGCCGAAACCGTGATGAAGGCCAGCACCATCAGCGAGAAATATTCGGCCGGCCCGAAGGCCAGCGCGAACTTGACCACCACCGGCGCCAGGAAGGCGACACCCAGCGTGCCGAGCGTGCCGGCAACGAACGAACCGATAGCCGAGGTGGCAAGGGCAGCACCCCCACGGCCGGACCGCGCCATCTTGTTGCCCTCCAGCGCGGTGACGATGGTGGCGCTTTCACCTGGCGTGTTGAGCAGGATCGACGTCGTCGAGCCGCCATACATGGCGCCGTAATAGATGCCGGCGAACAGGATGAAGGACGCTTCCGGCGCCACCTGATAAGTGATCGGCAGAAGCAGCGCGATGGTCAGCGCCGGCCCGAGGCCAGGCAGCACGCCGATGGCGGTGCCGAGCGTGGTGCCGAGCAGGCACCACAGAAGATTGACCGGGGTGAAGGCGACCGAGAAGCCGTGGGCGAGTTGTTCGAGCGTGTTCATGGTCTCACGCCCCAAACGCGCCGGCAATCGCGTCGATCACCGTGTTCAGCTGGTTCTCGATGAAGCCGGCACCGATGTTGACGCCGAGCGCCCTGGCGAAGCCGAAATAGGCGGCCAGCGCCAGGACAAGGCCGGTGAGCGCGTCGCGCAGCGTATGCCTGCTGCCGAAGCCGTAGCAGACGAGAACGAACATGATCACCGATGCCGCCGTGAAGCCGAGCGGCCGGATGAGCAGCAGGTTGGCCAGAAGGCCGATGACGACAAAGCCCATCGCCCTCCAATCGGTCGGCGTTTCCTTTTCCTCCTCCGGCTGCCATCCGCCGCGAAACGCGGCGAGGATGAGCAGCAGCGCAAGCACCATCAGGCCGACCATGGTGAGGTAGGGAAAGACGGTCGGGCCGACCTTGGAGTAGAGCGGCGACACCGGGATCGCCAGCGTCTGCCAGGCGACAGCGCCGGCACAGGCGAGAAGCCCGATGCCAACAAGCAATTCCGGCACGGCAAGGCGCGAGGGCGCCGTCGGCTGGTTGATGGTGCTCATGGAATGTCCTCCCCAGGATTACGGGCCAAGACGGCTGTCATCGGCCTTCATGCTGTCAGTCCATGACCGATCTCATCTGCGATGCGATCGGCGGACTTGAGAAAATAAGGGACGGCTCGCGCCGTCCCCTGGGGAAATCAGGCGAGGCCGAGATCCTTGAGGATGGCTTCGATACGCGCCGAATCCTCGGCAACGAATTTCGCATAGTCGTCGCCGGTGAGCAGGATGCGCGTCCAGTTGCGGTTCTTGCATTCGGTCGCCCAGGCATCGCTCTTGGCCATGGTCTCCACCAGCGTGATCATCGCCGCCTTGTCGGCGTCGGACACGCCAGGGGGCGCGAAGACGCCGCGCCAGTTGAACAGTTCGACATCGATGCCGGCTTCCTTCAGCGTCGGCGCGTCGATGCCGTCCTGGCGCTTGTCGGCCGAGATGGCGAGCAGCCTGAGCGCGCCGGCCTTGACCTGTTCGGAGAATTCGCCAAAGCCGGAAATGCCGGCCGCCACCTGATTGCCGAGCAGCGCCGACAAGGCCTCGCCGCCGCCGGCGAACGGCACATAGGAAAGATTGGTCGCCGGAACGCCTACCGTCTTGGCGATCAGGCCGAACAGGATGTGGTCGGAGCCACCGGCCGAACCACCGGCGACGGGAACCTTCGTCGGATCGGCCTTCAGCGCGGCGACGAAATCGGCGGCCGTCTTGAAGGGCGACTCCGCCGGCACCACCAGGGCCTCGAATTCGCCGGTGAGACGGGCGATCGGCGTGACTTGCGTCAGATTGTTGGCGGCCTTGTTGGCGATGATGGCGCCGACCATGACCATGCCGGCCACCATCAGCGAATTGCCCTTGCCGTTCCACTGGCTGATGAATTGCGGCAGCCCGACCGTGCCGCCGGCGCCGCCGACATTGGTGATCTGCGAGCCGGAGATCAGCTTCTCTGCGCGCATCACCTGATCCATCGTGCGCCCCGTCTGGTCCCAGCCGCCGCCGGGCGCCGCCGGAACGAATATCTGGATCTGCGGTGCCCCTTCGGCGAAAGCGGGCGTGAGATGAAGTCCTGCAAGGCCGGCAGCGCCTGCAGCCGCCGTGCTCATCAAAAATCTGCGTCTGTTCAGCATGGGATTCCTCCAGATCGCGACACCTCCTCCGGTGCCTGCCAAACGCGCCTGCATTCACAGACCCGTGATCGAGTTCAAGCAGATGTTACCGAGTTCTGTCAACGGGAACGATATTCTTCTGGACAGAACGCCCCGGCAGCGCGACAGACTGGCCCTCGGGCATCTCGGGGTTGGAACCACAATGGACTCACCAAGCAGATCAACTGATGCTGTAAGCCGGCGCGCGTCCGCCGAAGGTGTCGCGGCCCTTGATCGGGCGATTGCCATCCTCGATGCCTTCACCACGGCCGACCGCTCGCTCAGCCTGGCGGAAATCGCGGCGCGCACCGGTCTTTACAAGAGCACGATCCTGCGGCTGGCCAGTTCGCTGCTGCGTGGGCAACTGCTCGAGCGGCTGGACGACGGGCGCTATCGTGTCGGGCCTGCAACCTTCCGGCTGGGCACGCTCTATCAGCGTTCGGTCGTGGCGGTCGACATCCTGCTGCCGATCATGCGCGACCTTTCCGAGCGCAGCTGGGAGAGCGTTGCCTTCTATGTCCGCTCGGGCGACGTCCGCACCTGTCTTTACCGCGTCGAATCCAAGCATCCGATCCGCTACACGATCCGCGAGGGTGACGTATTGCCTTTGCTTCTCGGCTCCGGCGGCCGCGTGCTTGCGGCGTTTTCCGGCCAGCCGGGCGAACCCTATGAGACCATACGCCGGACCTGCAACTGCCTCGCCGTCGGCGATCGGGATCCCGAAACGGCGGGCATCTCGGCACCGGTATTCGGACCGGGGCGTGTGCTGCTCGGCGCGCTGACGCTGGCTGGTCCCAGCACGCGCGTCGATGCCGCCTTCCTCGAGCGCATGAAACGGCCTCTGCTCGAGGCGGCAGCCCGTGCCACCCGTGCCTTTGGCGAGGATGCCTCGATGCTCGAACAGGCAAGTCTCGCAACGGAGACTGTGCGCTAGCCGCGCGGTTGCGGCCCGGAAAAGGACCGATAAGCTTCGAATACAACCCGATTCAACTCGAAGCAGTCACTTGACGTGGCGTAATATTCGGCTACCCAAATCAAGAAAAGGCTTCATAGAGGACGGAACTATTTATTTGCTGTTAAGTCCCGCGTGATACCCGCTTGTTGTCGCCATTTGAGCGACATGAGAGAAGGAAATCGTCTCAACCGACGGGTGAAACAGTCGGACAGACGCGCTGACAGGATCATGGCACGTCCGTGGATTCTAAGCCGTCATCGATGGACGCCAGCCCCCGTCTTCTCGGGCTCGTCTGGCCGTTCATCGCCGTCGTCCTCATCCAGGCGCTGGTCGCCAGCCTCAGCCTACACACCCTTTCGGCGGTTCGCGCCTATGTCGGCGGCGAAAGCCAGTGGTCCAAGGGGCAAAAGCACGCCATCTATTTCCTCAGCCTCTATGCGGACACCGGCAATGAGGAGTTCTTCGGCGAGTATCGCGAAGCGATCGCCGTTCCGCTGGCCGACCGTTCGGCCCGCCTGGCGCTGGAGCAGCCCGAGCCCGATACAGAGGCCGCGCGGGCAGGCTTCCTGCAAGGCAGAAACCACCCGGACGACGTCGCCGGGATGATCTGGCTTTTCCAGAATTTCCGGAACTTCAGCTATCTCGACACCGCCATTCGGGACTGGGCAGCGGCCGACACGATGATCCTCGCCATCCAGCGGCTCGGCGATACGATGCATGCGACGCTGGGCAAGGGGCCGGCGTCGGCAGCCGAGATCGGCGCCTGGAAAGCGGAAATCCATCGGCTCGATCATCAGGTCACCCCGTTGTCCAAGGCTTTCTCGGACAGTCTCGGCGAAGGATCGCGCTTCATCCGGATGCTGCTTACCTTCGCCAATCTCGTCACGGCCGCATCGTTGATCCTGCTTGCCGTGTGGCGTACGCGCAAGCTCCTGGCGCAGCGCCAGGCCTTCCAGTTGGCGCTCAATGCCGAGCGCGAGCGCGCCCAGATCACGCTGGCTTCGATCGGCCAGGCCGTCGTCTGCACCGGCCGCGACGGGCGGCTCGACTACATGAATGCGGTTGCCGAGAAGCTGCTGGCATGCCCGCTCGGCACTGCCAGGGGCAAACCCATCGCAGCGTTCTTTCGCCTCGTCGACAAGGACACCGGCGTTGAAGAAACGCAGTTGGTCGAGCGTCTCCTGGCCGGCGAAGCGCGCCGGTCCAGCGCCCGTCCACAATTGCTGCAGCGGCCGGACGGCTCTGTTGTTCCCGTCGCATTGACCGGCGCACCGCTGCTCGTTTCCGGTGAGGTCGTCGGTGCCGTGCTCGCCTTCCACGACATGACGCGCGAAGAGGATTATATCGAGCGGCTTTCGTGGCAGGCTTCGCATGATGCGTTGACCGGGCTCGCCAACCGGCGCGATTTCGAAAGCCGGTTGGAAAGGACCATCGTCGAATTGCAGGGCCAGCCCCGGCAACACGCCTTGATGTATCTCGATCTCGATCAGTTCAAGCTGGTCAACGATACGTGCGGCCATGCGGCGGGCGACCAGTTGCTGCGCCAGATCTCGGCGCTGCTGACCTGCGATTTGCGGCCGGGCGACGTGCTGGCACGGTTGGGCGGCGATGAGTTCGGCGTGCTGCTCGTCGATTGTGGAGCCAACGAAGCGTGCGACATCGCCGAACGGCTGCGCGCGGCGGTGCAGAACCTGCATTTCGTCTGGGATGGCAGGCCGTTCAACACCAGCGTCAGTGTCGGCATGGTGGAGATCGCCAATGCGCAGGTGACGATCGAGGAAACGCTACGGGCCGCCGACGTCGCCTGCTACATGGCCAAGGAAAAGGGCCGCAACCGCGTCCAGATCCACAGCGATGGCGACGTCGACTTGCGCGAGCGTTTTGGCGAGATGGCCTGGGTGCAGCGCCTGCACGCCGCGCTGGAGCAAGACCGTTTCCGGCTTCATGCTCAGGAAATCTGGCCGCTCAACGACGACGTCGTCGAGGCTGGAGCGCATATAGAGATCCTGTTGCGGCTGACCGACGAAGATGGCAGCTTCGTCACCCCGCAGAGTTTCATTCCCGCGGCCGAGCGCTACGGCCTGATGCCGTCGATCGACCGCTGGGTGGTGCGCAACACCTTCCGCATCCTGGCCGCCCGGCAGGCCGATCCGCGCACGCCGCCCATCGCAACATGCGCCATCAATCTTTCCGGCGCGACTTTCGGCGACGAAAGCTTTCTCGGCTTCCTGCGCGAGCAATTCCTCATCCATGGCATTTCGCCTGCCATGATCTGCCTGGAGATCACCGAAACCAGCGCTATCGCCAATCTCACCAACGCCATGCGCTTCATTGCCGATCTGCGCGGCCTGGGCTGCCGCTTCGCGCTCGACGATTTCGGCTCCGGCATGTCGTCTTTCGCGTATCTGAAGCACCTGCCGGTCGACTACCTCAAGATCGACGGCAGCTTCGTCAAGGACATGCTGGACGACCGCATCGACCGCGCCATGGTCGAGATGATCCACCACATCGGCAAGGTCATGGGCAAGCGCACCATCGCCGAGTTCGTCGAGAGCGACGGTATCGCCGCCGCGCTGAAGACCATCGGCGTCGACTATGCCCAGGGCTATGGGATCGCCAGACCGACGCCGTTCGATGCCTCGACGGTGCTGCTAGGCCGAGGCGTCACGCCGGCCGTCGAAAGCGTCGATCCATGGGCCGATCTGGCGCGGAAGCTGCGCCGCAAGGCGGGCTAGTCTACCGGAGCTGCAATGCCGTTCAGGACAGCCGCTCCAGCAGCACGGTCGGCGCGTCATGATAGGTGGTCCGCAACACCTCGCGATAGCCGACCTTGTCAGCGACATTCAACGAGGCGGTATTCTCGGGATCGATGATGCAGACGGTTTTCACCCGTCCGAAGGTTTCTTCGCCCCAGGCCAGGACACGGCCGACGACCTCTGTGGCGAGGCCTGCCCCGTGCACTTCCGGCGCCAGCGCCCATCCGGCCTCGGGAATGCCTTCGATCGACGGCTCCATGTCGCGCTTCAGGTCGTGAAACCCGGCCTCGCCGACGAAGCGGCCCGTCGCCTTCTCCTCGATCGCCCAGAAGCCGTAGCCGAGCAGCGACCACAGGCCGGCATGACGCAGGAAGCGCATCCAGCTTTCCTCGCGCGTGCGCGGCTTGCCGCCAATGAAGCGGGTAACGGCCGGGTCGGCCCACATTGTTGCATAGGCGTCGAAATCCTCCAGCCGGTGCGCCCGCAGAATGGTTCGCTGCGTCTCGATGACGGGAGCGACGGTCACTTTGCGGTTGTTCATGGGATTTGCCTCGCTGATCTTGTCCGCGCTTAGCAAATTGCCCCTGCGGTGCAAGGGCCAGCGGACGACTCGCCATCATCCAGAATAGCAGCCCGAAGCAGATCTTCAGCCGCGCCAGGCCATCGGATACAGGGGGCGTTCCAGACCGGTCATGCCTGCGAACCTAACGTGCCTGGACCGAGCGTCAACGCCGCCTAAGACCAGGAATTCAGCTTCTATGGGAATTCTGCCCGACGGTGTTAATTTCCCGGCAGGCTGATTCAGCACATTTGCGGCGCGACCTTTTCAGACGCGTGCTCAACCCAAGGGAAGAAACATGGACACTACCGACCTTGTGCTTGCCATTATCCATCATCTGCTGGTGTTTTCCCTGGCAGGGATCATCGGCGCCGAATTCGTGCTGATCCGCGGCGACCTGCCCGCCGTAACCCTTAAGCGACTCGCCGGCATCGACCGCCACTATGGCATCATCGCCTCACTCATCATCATCGTCGGCATCGGCCGTGTCTTCTGGGGCCTCAAGGGTTGGGAGTTCTACGTCTACAACTGGATGTTCTGGGCCAAGATGGCGGCTTTCGGCATTGTCGGCCTGCTGTCGATCATCCCGACCGTGCGCTTCATTTCCTGGAACCGGCAGGCCAGCGCCAATCCCACCTTCGCCGTGCCGGCGGGCGAACTGGCCTCGGTGAAGACCTATATCCGCGCCGAGGCCTTCGTCTTCCTGCTGATCCCGGTCTTCGCGGCGGCGATGGCGCGCGGTTACGGCTACCAATAGATCTGGAATAGAACGTGAGCGAGTAGGGTCTGCAATCGGCATTTGCCGAAGCCGGTCGACTATCGACCGTTTTGGATCCCGCCTTGTGGTTCGAACATCTATCCGTTGCGTGCCGGCTGCCGCGGATATCCCAGTTTGCCATTTGAGTCCGATTGCAATCTATTGGCCTGCGCTGGTTGTTGTTTCATCCGCGGCCGGCATTGAGAGGAGTTCCGCGCAGCGGTTTATTCATATCCCGGAGGAGAATTACGATGCGAAAATTTGTTGCCGCTCTGGCCGCCGCCGCGGCCGTCACGCTTTATTCGTTCGCCGCCAACGCACAATCCTATCCCGAACGCACCATCACCGTTGTCGTGCCGTTTGCGGCAGGCGGTCCGACCGACACCGTCACCCGGCTCGTCGCGGAAGCCATGTCGAAGGATCTCGGCCAACAGGTCATCGTCGAGAATGTCGGCGGCGCCGGCGGCACGCTCGGCGCGGGCCGCGTCGCCAATGCCGATCCCGATGGCTACACGCTGCTCCTCCATCACATCGGCATGGCGACGAGTGCGACGCTCTACAGAAAACTGGCCTACGACACGCTGAACGCCTTTGAATATGTCGGCCTGGTGACCGAAGTGCCGATGACCATCATCGGCCGCAAGGATCTTCCGCCGACCGATCTGAAAGGGCTTGTCGACTGCGCCAACGCCAACAAGGACAGCATCACCGTCGCCAATGCCGGTATCGGTGCGGCCTCGCATCTGTGCGGCATGCTGTTCATGAGCGCCATCGGCACGCCGCTGGTCACCGTGCCCTACAAGGGCACCGGCCCGGCCATGACCGATCTTCTCGGCGGCCAGGTCGACATTATGTGCGACCAGACCACCAACACCACCAAGCAGATCCAGGGCGGCACGATCAAGGCCTATGCCGTCACCTCGCCGGAGCGCCTCGACGTGCTGAAGGATGTGCCGACGACGATCGAAGCCGGCCTCCCCGCGGTGCAGGTCGGCATCTGGCACGGCCTCTATGCGCCGAAGGGCACGCCGGCCGAGATCACCGACCGCCTGTCGAAATCGCTCCAGGTCGCCTTGAAGGACCCGAACGTCATCGCCCGCTTCGCCGAACTCGGCACCAGGCCGTCATCGGAGGCCGACGCGACGCCGGCGGCGCTGAAGGCCAAGCTGGAAAGCGAGATCGCGCGCTGGAAGCCGATCATCGAAGCCGCCGGCCAGTACGCCGACTGATGGCTTGAAACGGGGCGCCCGCGGCGCCCCGTTCGCTTCGATCCGATTTCCCATTTGCAACGGCAGGCCCCAGCGCCTGGGAGGACCGTCATGAAACCTTTCGCAATCGACAGGACCAACGGCCTGTGCGCCGCGCTGTTCATCTTTTTCGGTGCGTTCTTCGCGCTGCAGTCGCTCAGCCTCGAAATCGGCACGGCGTTGCGCATGGGGCCGGGCTATTTCCCGCTGGTCCTGGCGATCGTGCTGATCCTGCTAGGCGCCATCATCCTCGTCCAGGCGATACGCGTCGAGGGTGAGCCGATCGGCCCAGTGGCGTGGCGCGGCATGTTGTTCATCCTGCCGGCGCCGATCTTCTTCGGCCTGACGGTGCGCGGCCTCGGCTTCGTGCCGTCGATCTTCCTGACGGCGCTGATCGCCGCCTTCGCCAGCGGCCGCATGAAGCCGCTCACTGCGCTCGTGCTGTCGGCTGGCCTGACGCTGTTCTCGGTCCTCGTCTTCAGCTACGCGCTCGGCCTGCCGTTCCAGCGCTTCGGCCCCTGGCTGCCCTCATGGCTGGCATTGTGAGGCGCTGACATGGACTTGCTCAACAATCTCGCGCTCGGCTTTTCGACCGCCTCGACGCCGGCCAATCTCGGCTTCTGCCTGATCGGCGTCCTGCTCGGCACGCTGATCGGCGTCCTGCCCGGCATCGGCGCCACCGCAACCATCGCCATGCTGTTGCCGATCACCTTCCAGATCGGGGACCCGGTTTCTTCCCTCATCATGCTTGCCGGCATCTACTACGGCGCCCAGTATGGCGGCTCGACCACCGCCATTCTCATCAACATGCCCGGTGAATCCTCGTCGGCCGTCACCGCCATCGACGGCTATCAGATGGCCCGCCAGGGCCGCGCCGGGGCGGCATTGGCGATCGCCGCGATCGGCTCGTTCTTCGCCGGCACGGTGTCGACCTTCCTCGTCGCCGTCTTTGCCCCGCCGTTGACGGCGATAGCCCTGCAGTTCGGCGCGGCGGAGTATTTTTCGTTGATGATCGTCGGCCTCGTCTCGTCCATCGCGCTCGCCCATGGCTCGATCGTCAAGGCGCTGGCGATGGTCGTGCTCGGCCTGCTGCTTGGCATCGTCGGCACCGACATCTATACCGGCGCGCCGCGCTTCACCCTTGGCATCCGCGAATATGCCGACGGGCTGAATTTCGTCGCGGTGGCGGTCGGCGTCTTCGGCGTCGCCGAGATCCTGCGCAACCTTGAAAACGAGCATGAGCGCTCGGTGCTGATCAGCAAGGTCTCCGGCCTGATGCCGACCCGCGACGACTTCAAGCGTATGGCAGCACCCATCGTGCGCGGAACCATCATCGGTTCGGCGCTCGGCATTCTGCCCGGCGGTGGTGCGGTGCTTGCGGCCTTTGCCTCCTATTCGGTCGAGAAACGCGTGTCGAAAACACCGCAGGAATTCGGCAAGGGCGCCATCGCCGGCGTCGCCGGACCGGAATCGGCCAACAATGCCGGCGCCCAGACCTCCTTCATCCCGATGCTGACGCTGGGCATTCCGGCCAATCCTGTCATGGCGCTGATGATCGGCGCCATGATCATCCAGGGCATCGTGCCCGGCCCCAATGTCGCCACCGAGCAGCCGGCGCTGTTCTGGGGCATCATCGCATCGATGTGGATCGGCAATCTGATGCTGATCATCCTCAACCTGCCGCTGATCGGCCTTTGGGTGAAGCTGCTGACGATCCCCTATTACGTGCTCTTCCCGATCATCATGGCGTTCTGCTCGATCGGCGTTTACAGCGTCAACACCAATGCTTTCGATCTCTATGCCGTCGCCTTCTTCGGCCTGCTCGGCTATGTCCTGACCAAGCTACGCTGCGAACCGGCGCCATTGCTGCTCGGCTTCGTGCTCGGCCCGCTGCTCGAGGAAAACCTGCGCCGCGCCATGATCCTGTCGCGCGGCGACCCCTCAACCTTCGTGACGCGGCCGATCAGCGCCGGCCTGCTGCTGGTGGCGCTGGCCGTGCTCGTCATCGTCTTCCTACCCTCGGTCAAGAAGAAGCGCGAAGAGGTGTTCGTGGAGGAGAGTTGAAGCCCGGGCCAGTCAGCCTTGGCTCTGAACCTCGTCCACCGGATCGAGCGGAGCGATCGGCACCAGGGGCGCCGGAATGCTGGTCGTCTTCTCCTCAGCCTTGCAGATATCGGCGATGACGCAGGCCGGGCAATCCGGCTTGCGCGCCTTGCAGACATAGCGCCCATGCAGGATCAGCCAGTGATGCGCATGGCGCATATATTCGTCCGGGATGATTTTCAGCAGCCCTTGCTCGACCTGTTCGGGCGTCTTGCCGGGCGCCAGGCCAAGCCGGTTGCCAATCCGGAAAATATGCGTGTCGACCGCCATCGTATGCTGGCCGAAGGCCATGTTGAGCACGACATTGGCGGTCTTGCGCCCGACGCCTGGCAGCTTGACCAGCTCGTCGCGGTTGTCGGGCACTTCCCCGCCGTGGTCGCGGATCAGCGCTTCCGACAGCGCGATGACGTTCTTGGCCTTGTTGCGCCACAGACCGATGGTCCTGATATAGTCGCCGACCTTGGCCTCGCCCAGCGCCAGCATCTTCCGCGGCGTGTCGGCGGCTTTGAACAAGGCCCTTGTCACTTTGTTGACGCCGGCATCGGTCGCCTGCGCCGAAAGCACCACCGCCACCAAGAGCGTAAACGCGTTGACATGTTCGAGCTCACCCTTCGGCTCCGGCCGCTGGACGGAAAACCGGCGGAAGATCTCGTGCACTTCCGCCGGACTGTAGCGCGACGTCCGCCGCACCGGCCGTGGGCGCGGCTTGGCATTGGAACCATCGCGCCGTCCTGGCGGCAATTCTTTTTCGGGCATGGAAGAATCTTTGGACTTGGGGCTCGCCATTTCCCTCCTATAATATCCTGTCATGAGCGACACAAACGCCTCGTTCCAGGCCGACGAGCCCTTCTTTCACGCATTGCTGACCCCACACCGGTCGCTTGGCAGGACAGGCTTCCTGGTCCTGATGGGCGCTTTGTCGTTCGGCTGGCTGGCGACCGGCGCGTTCTTCCTGTCGCGCGGCGCCTGGCCGGTATTCGGCTTCTTCGGTCTCGACGTGGTCGCCCTCTACATCGCCTTCCGCGTCAACTACCGCGCCGCCCGCGCCCGCGAGGAGGTATCGGTCTCGCGTACCACCCTCGACATCCGCAAGACGGCCCCTTCGGGAAAATCGGAAGCCCACCGCTTCAACCCGTTCTGGGCCCGGTTTTCGGTCGCCCGTCACTCCGAGATCGGCATCACCAAAATGACGGTTGAAGGCCAAGGCCAGAACGTGCCGATCGGCGGCTTCCTCGACCCCGAGTCCCGCGAGAGCTTTGCGACAGCCTTTTCGCGCGCGCTGGCGACCGCCAAGGCGCGCTAAACGGCTCTTTGTTTTGACGCAATTCCCTAGGGAAAGCGCTACGCGCTTTTCCCGGGAAAACCGTTCACACTTTTCCTGGAATTGCTCTAGAACCGATAGCGCAGAAGCCTGCCGACCTTGCGCAGCGCCGGAATGTGTTTCCAAAGGCGAACGAAGAGTTTGGCGGGCCAGCCCATGCGGGCGGCGTGTTCGGGCATGTAGGCGGAAATATCCTCGACGAACCGCAGTTTCGGAACCGCCAGCTCCAGCTCGTGCGGATCATCGATCGCCCAGTGAACCTCGGCGCCAGTCGCCTTGATGGTGGGATTGAGACGAAGCAGCGTCAGGCCGAAACGGCTGTAGGCGTCGAACATCAGCTCGCCGCCGGCAAGATGCGAGACAAGCCGCGAAACCAGGCGCAGCCCCTCATCGGCGGGAAGATAGGGCGTCAGCCCTTCCGCCACCACGATGGCTGGGCGGTTGTGCGGCACTTCGGCCAGCCAGCCGGGCTCGGTCACCGACGAAGCGATGAGATGATGACGGTCGCGTGACGGGTAAAGTCTTCGCCTGAGTTCGATGACCTGGGGATAGTCGACATCGAACCAGTCCACGCCTGGTGGCGGATCGACACGGAAGATGCGCGTATCGAGCCCGCAGCCCAGATGCAGCACGATGGCGCCGGGATTTCTGGCCAGAAAATCCTCTACACGAACGTCCAGTGTCTTGGCCCGGATCGCCAGGCCGATGCCGAGATTCTCGTCGACCTTGAGCCTGGAGAAGTCATAGTCGATCTTGCGCACCGCCTCGTCGGCGAAATGATCCCCAAGCAGCGAATGGGGCAACCGGCTCTCCAGCGCCTTGCCGTACAGCGTCATCAGCAAGGTTTCCTTTGCCCCGGTCAGATGCACTTTCTCGCCAGCCATGAGCGACTCCTGGCAGGAGCATGATCCCGAAAAGTGGATACCGGTTTTCGGAAAACATCATGCTCGAACACAAAGAGAGAGCCCCATCCCGACCCATCGGGATGGAACAGGCTCTCGAAACCCCGAGTCTATCTGGGTATGCGCGGCAAGAAGGCAAGTTTCGGGTGGCGATCGCCGCCCCAAGGGGCGATATTCCTGGCCAAGGAGACAGTTCGATGACCACACAGACAGCCGTCCTCAAAAAGGACATCACGCCGCAAGGCAGCGACTACGAGATCGTGCGCCGCGCCATCGAGAAGATCAGCCTCGACTATCGCGATCAGCCTTCGCTCGAGGAGCTTGCCGAGGAAGTCGGCGAGACGCCAACCGGCCTGCAAAAACTCTTCACCCGCTGGGCCGGCCTGTCGCCCAAAGCCTTCCTGCAGGCGGTGACGCTCGACCACGCCCGCCGGTTGCTCGATTCCGGCATGCCGCTGCTCGAAACCTCGTTCGAACTGGGCATGTCCGGCCCTGGCCGGCTGCATGACCTGTTCGTCACCCATGAGGCAATGTCGCCGGGCGACTACAAGACGCGCGGCGCCGGCCTCACCATCCGCTACGGCTACCATCCCTCGCCCTTCGGCACCGCCCTGATCATGGCCACCGACCGCGGGCTTGCCGGCCTCGCCTTCAGCGACCCCGGCGAGGAGCGCGCCGCCTTCGCCGACATGTCCAGCCGCTGGCCGAACGCCATCTATGTCGAGGACCTGGCCGCGACCGGTCCTTACGCCGCGCGCATCTTCGACCCGACGCTGTGGCGCCCCGACCAGCCGCTGCATGTCGTCATGATCGGCACCGACTTCCAGGTTCGCGTCTGGGAGGCGCTGCTGCAGATCCCGATGGGCAAGGCTCGCACCTATTCCTCGATCGCCGCCAGCATCGGCGCGCCAAGCGCCAGCCGCGCGGTCGGCGCCGCCAATGGCGCCAACCCGCTCTCCTTCGTGGTGCCTTGCCATCGCGCCATCGGCAAGTCCGGCGACCTCACCGGCTACCACTGGGGCCTGACCCGCAAGCGCGCCATCCTTGGCTGGGAGGCAGGTCAAGTGTCATCATAAATATCGTTTTTCCAGTTTTCGGCGAAGAAATTTACAGATCTTGGAAAGCGGAAAGTATTACTTGGGCTCTATCGGAAATTCACGATACAACCGGGGACAACCTTCGGTTTTTATAAGATGTTATTTCCGCGAATTATTTTAGTTTACGCTAAATTAACCACGATAAAGCGATCATGACTCCTGTTAATTCGGGCGATCCGACTTAATAGGAGGTCTCGATGAAGTTGTTTCGCACCGCCTTCGGTGCAACCTTGCTGGTCGCGTGTCTGGGCCAGCCTGCATTGGCTGCGACGCAAAATGTCATTTTCAATGGCACGATCACCCCGACCTGCACGCTTGTCATTGCCACCAACGGCACGATGACGGTCAGTCCCGACCTCCAGACACTCAGTTCCCACAACAGCGGCGGCTCTGCCGGAACCGTCACGCTGACGACGACAGGCGGCGTGTCGGTGAGCGTCGATCCGGTTACCGCCACGACGGTGCCGTCGGCCGACACGACATCGACCACCTGGACACCAACCTACTCTTCCGCCGGTGCGCACTCCATCGTCGAGACCGGTTCCGCGACCGCCATCAGCACACCCGGCGCCGACCTCGTTTCGGTCCATCTCGCCGGCACGAAGGGCGGCAGCAACCGCTTCGCCAACGGCAACTATCAGGCAACGGTAACGCTGCGCTGCGAGTAGCGCCCGGGAAGGAGGCATCCTTGAAATTTTTTGGACCCCTGGCGACGGCGCTGGCCGTCGGCCTGATCCCCGCTGCCGCTGCGGCCCAGTCGATGTCGCCGATGCGCGGCGAGGTCAACAGTTTCACCGACGTCTTCGCGGTTCGTGTCTTCCCGGCCAATCCATACGACCAGAAGATCAAGATCGAAATCCACGTCTACGATCAGGATTTTCAGCCGGTGGACGCCAGGATATCACCGGCTGCCTTCCAGCTCGGTGCCCAGGCTTCCCGTCCGGTCCTTGTGGTCGTGCCCTTCGGCGGCGCTGCCGAGCGTAAAGTGCGTATCTGTACCGAAAGCATCCCCTTCCCCAACCAGCAGACGCAGATAAGGGCGCAGATATGCGGAAAGTTTTTTGGGCACCGCAAGTCCTGACGCTGGCACTCGCGGCTGCTGTGGCAGGCACCGCTCCAACCCAGGCCCAGGACCAGATCTACAATCTCAACCAGAACGAGAACGGCTTCAATTTGCCCGGCGTCACCTTGCCCCAGGGCCAGGACGAGGTCCATGCCTCGGACGGCACCACTTGCCGTTCCGCCGTTTCCGGTTCCGGTGCCTATGTCGATCTCGGCGTGATCAGAGGCAACAACCAGACGGACAATGGCGTCGCGACCTATGGCCGGGTGGTGATCCCGATCGGGCGCACACCGAAACGCCTCGATTGCAGCCGCCTCTACGAACTGGAAGTCCAGCGCCTGCAACTGGAGCTGAAACTGCTCAAAATGGGCCTCGGCGGCGACGGCCCGACGGGAAGCGTGGCCACCAGCGCTCCCGCCACCGCGGCCGCGTCACCTGGATGGGCCAACGAAGGCTGGACCATCAGGACCGGAAACAGCGATGGCAAGAAAAAGAAAAAGAAATAGTCGCGCGCTGCTTACGATGGCAGCCCTTGCCGGCTTCTGCCTTCCCGCGCAAGCTGTGATCATCGGCACCTGCACAATCATGGTCGGGGCATCGGGGACGATGACCGCAAATCCGGCCATCAGCATACTGGGCTCCAAACAGGCAGGCGGATCGAGCGCCAGCGCCACCGTGGTGGCGAGCTCCCTATTGTGCTCCATCCTCAACTTGCTCGACTGCTATTCGGTTTCGGCGCCGACGCCTGCCGCATTCTCGTCCGTGCCGAGCGGCGGCGGCACCAACGTCACTTTCGCCTCTGTCTTCCGGCTCGATGGCTCGGGGGTCGACATCAACGGAAGCGTGCCGCAAAGGGTCACCAACGGCACCCACGCCCTGCAGGTCGATCTCACCGCCACCAAGTCGAGCGGCATCTTTCCCGCCGGCAGCTATCAGGGCACCGTCACCGTGCGCTGCGAGTGAGGCGACAAATCGCTTTTTGACATCCACATGGTCTGGCAACTCATCGCATGACGCGCTAGCTTCCCCCGCACCGGGGTGACGGCGCATAGATACGGATGCACCGGCGCACCTCGCCATCTCGATCCACATTGTGGGTCTCGATCCACATCGTGCTTTCCGAAAGTCGATCCTGATTTCCGGCCAGCGCTGGCAGGGAGGCACTTTCTTGATAGTCGTCATCGGCTCGATCAATCTCGACCTTATCGCCAAAGTCGACCGCTTGCCGAGCCCCGGCGAAACGGTGAGCGGTTCCGGTTTCGCCACGGCGCCCGGCGGCAAGGGCGCCAACCAGGCGCTTGCCGCCGCGCGCGCCGGTGTCCCGGTGCGCATGGTCGGCGCCGTCGGCAAGGACAGTTTCGCCGGCGAGGCGCTGGCATTGCTGCGCGAGGCCATGGTCGACCTGTCGGGCGTGGGCGAAACCTTTGCCTCGACCGGAACGGCACTGATCATGGTCGGTGCCGATGGCGAGAACATCATCGCCGTGGTTCCCGGCGCCAATGCTTCGGTGGTGCCCGGCGACCTCTCCAAGGCCTTCCTGAAAAAGGGCGATGTCGTGCTGCTCCAGCACGAGATCCCGCTGGCGACCGTCGATGCGGCACTCGAACAGGCACGGGCCGCCGGCGCCATCACCGTGCTCAACACCGCTCCTTTCCAGGGCGACGCGGCGGCTTTCCTCGGCAAGGCCGATTATGCCGTCGCAAACGAGACCGAGTTCGACCTCTATGGCGAGGCGCTGGCGCTGAACGGCCGCGACCGTGCGGCACGCATGCGCGACTTTGCCGCGAAAACCGGCCGCACCATCGTCGTCACCCTCGGCGGCGATGGCGTCATGGCGGCGACGCCGAGCGATTTCCTCACCGTTGCGGCCATGAAGATCACGCCTGTCGACACAGTCGCCGCCGGCGACACCTTCTGCGGCTACTTCGCTGCCGGCCTGTCGTCCGGCCTTGCGCTCGACAAGGCGCTGGCGCGAGCCGGTGCGGCGGGCTCGCTCGCATGTCTCAAGCCCGGCGCCCAGCCGTCGATCCCGCTGGCCAGGGATGTCGATCAAGCCTTGCAGGACGTCAGCTGAAATGATGCGCCCTGAGACGAAACACGCTGTGCCGCCGGCCGGCGATATCTGCCGCCTGTCCGCTATCGAGCTTGCCGGCGCCATCCGTCGCAAGAAACTGTCCGTACGCGAGGTGGTGACGGCCTTCCTCGACCGCATCGAAGCGGTTAACCCGCAGGTCAACGCCATCGTATCGTTGCGCGATCGCGGCGATATCCTGCGCGAGGCCGATGCAGCCGATGCCAGGCAGGCGAGCGAAACCGGGACACTCTTCGGCCTGCCGATCGCCATCAAGGACCTCGCCTCGACGACTGGCCTCAGAACCTCCTTCGGCTCGCCGATCTTCGCCGATTTCGTGCCGCAGGAAGACGATTTCTTCGTCGAGCGCATCCGCAACGCCGGCGCCATCATCATCGGCAAGACCAATGTCCCCGAATTCGGGCTCGGCTCCAACACCTACAACAACGTCTTCGGGCCGACGCTGAACGCCTTCGATCCGGCGCTCACCGCCGGCGGCTCGAGCGGTGGCGCGGCGGTGGCGCTGGCGCTCGACATGGTGCCCGTCGCCGATGGCAGCGACTTCGGCGGCTCGCTGCGCAATCCGGCAGGCTGGAACAATGTCTACGGTTTCCGGCCGTCGCAAGGGCTTGTTCCCGCCGGACCCGATCTTGAGGTCTTCCACGCGCAGATGGGTGTCGAAGGCCCGATGGGCCGCAACGTCGCCGACATGGCGCTGCTGCTCGACGTGCAGGCGGGCTACCATCCGCAGGCGCCCCTGTCTTATGAGAAACCGGGTTCGTTCCTCGAAGGGCTTGCACCGCCCTCGACCGGCGGCCGCGTCGCCTGGTTCGGCGACCTCGGCGGCCATCTGCCGATCGAGGCCGGCATTCTCGATCTGTGCGAGGCGGCTCTCGGCCGGTTCGCGGATGCATCCTTCCCAGCGGAGCCCTTGCTGCCGGATTTCGACTTCGAGGCGCTCTGGCAGGCCTTCGTGACGCTGCGCCAGGCCAGCAGCGGTTGCGCCCTCAAGGTCCACTATGACGATCCATCCAGACGAGGCTTGCTGAAGCCGGAAGCCATATGGGAAATCGAGAACGCCATGCGGCTGACGGCGCCGCAGATCCGCGCGGCCTCGGTCGTGCGCACCTCCTGGCATCGGATGCTGCTGTCGATCTTCGACCGCTTCGACCTCATCGCCCTGCCCACCGCGCAGGTCTTCCCCTTCGACGTCGGCATGCACTGGCCCAGTGAGGTCGCGGGACGGCCGATGGACAGCTATCACCGCTGGATGCAGGTTTCAGCCTTCGCCACGCTTGGCGGCTGCCCGGCGGTCAACGTGCCGGTCGGCTTCGACGACAAGGGTCGGCCAATGGGCATGCAGCTGATAGGCCGGCCGCGTGGCGATCTCGCTGTGCTGAGGGCGGCGGCGGCCTATGAGGCGACACTGCCTTGGCCTGCCGGCGCCTGACGCGCATACGACGGCGAGGTGCTTCTCGGACGTCTTGCGTGGAGGCTGCGGCCATGCATTGATTGTCCCAGTCGCGCCGCGTCGGCGGCACTCCGAGGGAAAAATACATGTCGCTGGAACTCTACGCCGCCTATGTTCTCGCCTGCATCGTCATCATCCTGGTGCCGGGACCGACGGTCACGCTGATCATCGCCAACAGCATCCGCCATGGAACCCGCGCCGGTCTGGCCAACGTCGCCGGCACGCAGGCCGGGCTTGCCATCATGATCGCCATTGTCGGCATCGGCCTCAACACGCTGATCGCGGGCATGGGCCACTGGTTCGAATGGGTCAGGCTGATCGGCGCCGCCTACCTGATCTGGATGGGCGTGCAGATGTTCCGCTCCAAGGGCACGCTGAACGCCGACGGAACGGCGAGAAAGCCGCGCGGCGGCTTCTTCCTGCAGGGCCTGCTGGTGGCGCTGAGCAATCCCAAGACGCTGGTGTTCTTCGGCGCCTTCTTTCCGCAGTTCATCGCGCCGCAAGGCAACTACTCGCTGCAGATCATCGTCATGGGCCTGACCGCCATGATCTTCGCCGCCATGTCAGATTCGACCTACGCACTCGCCGCAGGGCGCGCCGGGCGCCTGCTGTCGGCCAGCCGCATCAAGCTCATGTCCAGGATCAGCGGCAGTTTTCTGGTCGGCGGCGGCCTGTGGCTGGCGTTTTCGAGGTCGAAGTAGAAACTCCCTTCCCTCGCCCCGATCACGGGGGACGGGCGAGACAGGCGGCTCGCCCCGGTATGGTGGTCGCGTACTGATCGGGTGAGGGCAGCGCCGAGGCTGCGGGTAAAATATCAACGTCTGCGCCGCCCCTGATCCCCCTGCCGGGACCTTCTCCCCGTGAACGGGGAGAAGGGAGCTTTTTTAAAGCCGCCCCAGCCGCTCGACCAGCAGCGCGAAGAAGCCGTCATGGTCTATGTCGCGCATCACCATGGCGTTCTTTTCCCGCTTGGTGACGCCCCACCAGTCGATCACCGTCATGCCCATGGTCAGTTCCGAGGCGGTCTCCACGCTGACGTTGCAGTTGCGGCCCTTGAACAACTCCGGCTTCAGGAGGTAGGCGATCACGCAGGGGTCGTGCAGCGGGCCGCCATCGGTGCCGTATTTGCCCTCGTCGTAGCGCTCGAAGAATTCCAGCATCTCGGCGGTCGCGATGCCGACCTTGGTGCCGAGCGCGCGGAAAGCCTGGATGCGCTTGGTGGTGGTCAGCGCCTTGTGGGTGACGTCGAGCGGCATCATCACGATCGGGATGCCGGACTTGAACACCAGATCGGCGGCCTGCGGATCGACATAGATGTTGAATTCGGCCGCGGGCGTGACGTTGCCGCCCTCGAAGAAGCCGCCGCCCATCAGCACGATTTCCTTGATGCGCGGCGCGATCCGCGGTTCGCGGATCAGTGCCAGGGCGATGTTGGTCAACGGCCCCAGCGGGCAGAGCGTGATGGTGCCGCTCTCTTCCTTCATCAGCGTCTCGACGATGAAATCGACGGCATACTGCTCCTGCAGTTTCATCGTCGGTTCGGGCAATTGCGGGCCGTTGAGGCCGGTTTTGCCATGCACTTCCTCGGCGGTGACCAGTGTGCGCGCCAAAGGACGGATGGCGCCGGCATAGACCTTGACCTCCGGGCGGCCGGCCAGTTCGCAGATCTTGCGGGCATTCTTCTCGGTAAGCTTCAGCGGCACGTTGCCGGCAACGGCTGATATGCCGACGATCTCCAGTTCGCTGCTGCCGAGCGCCAAGAGAATGGCGACGGCATCGTCCTGGCCGGGATCGGTGTCGATGATGATCTTGCGGGATTGGGGCATTTCAATTCCTTGTTTGGGAGGCCGTGAGCTCACCGGATCGATCGCACGCCTGAAGGACGACCGCAGCGCTTCTCTTTGCATCCGCGCGTCGTTTCAAGCGCCATGTCGATTATTCCTGTGAGTCCAAGGCTTGGTCTTTTTGGGCGGGTCTTGTGATGGCTTGAACTTGGTCGCGGGGCGGACCATATCAAGGCCATCGGGAAAAATGCCATCCGGGTTTTTCCAGTTTATGTCGCTCTTGAGAGGACAGTGTAACATGAGCCGAATGACGCCTTTCTCCAGCCCGCTTCTCCTTGGTTTCGACGCCATGGAAAAGACCTTGGAGCGTCTGGCGAAGTCCGGTGACAGCTACCCTCCCTACAACATCGAGCGCCTCAGCGGTGCCGACGGCAAGGCCGAAAGGCTGCGCATAACGCTCGCCGTCGCCGGTTTCGCCGAAAGCGATCTCGATGTGACAACGGAGGAAAACCAGCTGGTCGTGCGCGGCCGTCAGACCGACGACACCGAGCGCGAATTCCTTCATCGCGGCATAGCCGCGCGCCAGTTCCAGCGCTGTTTCGTGCTGGCCGACGGCATGCGCGTGATCGCGGCGGAGCTGAAGAACGGCCTTTTGTCGATCGACCTCGATCGGCCGGAATCCGAACGGCTGGTACGGAAAATAAATATATCGGTGAAAGACTGATCTTCACCGATGGCTCTCATGCGGGATGGCCTTGAGCGGCGTCCTCGCGCCAAGGAGGCTTGAAATGACCAGAACTGACGAGAATATCACCATGACCAGCGGTGAATTCGCCCATCTCGGCGAAGGCTCGGTCGCTTATCTGCGCAAGGTCTCAAGCGATGAATTGCTCGGCCGCTTCCCCAACATCGGCGAAATTGCGCCCGGCCTGGAACTATGGGCGCTGTTTGCCGCCAATGGCCAGCCGATCCTGCTTTCCGACGCGCGTGACCGCGCACTGGCCGGCGCCATGGAAAACGACCTGACCACCGTCGCCATCCACTAAGAGCGACCGGTTGGCTGAAACGAAAAGGGCCGCTCGCGGCGGCCCTTGGCAGCCTTTTTCAAAATCCAGATTCAGGCGGCGTGCGAGGCCTGCGTGTCCGACAACAGCGCGTGGATCGCCGCGGCATCGCGCGTCCCCCTGATCTTGGCCACCGTGTCGGCGTCGCGCAGCACGCGTGCGATGCGCGACAAGGCCTTCAGATGATCGGCGCCCGCCCCTTCCGGCGCCAGCAGCAGAAACACCAGATCGACAGGCTGGTCGTCCAGCGACTCAAAATCGACTGGCGTTTCCAGCCGGGCGAAAACACCGGCGATGCGCTTCACGCCGGCGAGCTTGCCGTGCGGAATGGCGATGCCATTGCCGACGCCCGTCGAGCCCAGCCGCTCACGCTGCAGGATGGTGTCGAACACTTCCCTCTCCGGAATACCCGAAATCGCCGCCGCCCGTTCGGAAAGCAATTGCAGAAGCTGCTTCTTGGAGTTCGCCTTCAACGCCGGCAAAATCGCCGGAACGCTGATAAGATCGCTCAGATCCATGCTTGAAAATCCCTTGTTCGCCTGCCGTGGCCAGTCCCCACCCCTCGTGCGGCTGGCTTTTATCCCTGTGCGACCTTGGTCGTGGACGGGTCGATCCAGCCAATGTTTCCGTCGGGCCGGCGATAGACGATATTGAGATGATCGGTTCCGGCGTTGCGGAAAACGAACACCGGACTGTCCTTGGTATCGAGCTCGATGACCGCGGAGGCCACAGACATGGTCTTCAGCGTCATGGTTGATTCGGCGACGATGGCCGGCGCGAAATCCTCCGGGATCTCCTCGTCGTCATCGGCGAGCGGCGCCATCACCGTATAGGCGATGTCGGTCAGTTCGCCATTGGCGTTGCCCGAATTGTGCGATTTGAGACGGCGCTTGTAGCGCCGAAGCCGGGTCTCCAGCCGATCGGCCGCGGCCTCGAAGGCCAGCGTCGGATCCTGGGCATCGCCCGTGGCCTGCAGCGAGGCGCCGGAATCCAGCCGGATCATGCAATCCGCCGAATAGCGCGAGCCCGATTTGATGACGGTGACGTGCCCCGCAAAGCCGCGATCGAAATATTTGCCGATCGCTTCGCCGACACGATCGTTGATGCGTGTGCGGAACGCATCGCCGATATCCATGTGTTTTCCCGATATGCGCAGATTCATCTGAAAACTGACCTTCCTTGCTCAGGCTTCAAACTGGCCCGAGTTTATACTCGTGATCCGTGCGCACAAGCTTTGCGGCGTCACTCGCGCCGATTTAAATCCGAACTTTCCGGTTGATCACAAGCCGCCTTTTTGACCGTCCCGAGGCCATTGTCGTGACGGACCATCCGCTAGCGGGCATCGGGCCCGTCTCATGCGGGCGGGCTTCTAGCCACTTCCCCGCGGCTTGTCAATGAAGCTCGAAAGCTGTGGAAAATCGTAGGCGCCTAACGCCCGGCGCTGGCGAGCGCCCGCTTCTCGCGCCGGCGCTGCACCGACGACGGAATATTCATGCCTTCCCGATACTTGGCGACCGTGCGCCGGGCAATATCGACGCCGCTCTCCTTGAGCATGTCGACGATCGCGTCATCCGAAAGGACATCGACGGGTTTCTCCTCGTCGATCATCTGCTTGATGCGGTCACGCACCGCTTCCGAGGAATGCGCGTCGCCGCCGCCCGATGCGGCGATCGAGGCGGTGAAGAAATAGCGCAGTTCGAACACGCCGCGCGGGGTCAGCATGTATTTGTTGGCGGTGACGCGGCTGACGGTCGATTCGTGCATGCCGATGGCGTCGGCCACCGTGCGCAAATTGAGCGGCTTCAGCTGGCGCACGCCGTGGACCAGGAACGCATCCTGCTGGCGCACGATTTCCGAGGCCACTTTGAGGATCGTCTTTGCCCGCTGGTCGAGGCTGCGCGTCAGCCAGTTGGCGTTCTGCAGGCATTCGGCCAGGAAATCCTTTTCCGCCTGGTTCTTCGCATGCGGCGACACCTGGGCGAAATAGATATGGTCGACCAGCACGCGCGGCAGCGTTTCGGCGTTGAGTTCGACGGTCCAGCTGCCGTCATTGGCGGCGCGCACCTCGACATCGGCGACGATGGCGTCGCTGGCGCCACCCGAAAACGCCATGCCCGGGCGCGGATCGAGTGCCCGGATTTCGGCCAGCATGTCGAGCAGATCCTCCTCGTCGACGCCGCAGATCCGCTTCAGCGTCTGGAAATCACGCCGCGCCAAAAGCTCGAGATTGGCGACCAGGGCCTTCATCGCCGGGTCGAGACGGTCGCGCGCCGCAAGCTGTAGCGAAACACATTCGGCAAGGTCGCGGGCGAACAGGCCGGTCGGTTCGAAACTCTGGCACACCGCCAGCACCTTGGCCACGCTCGCTGCATCGGTGCCCAGACGCATGGCGATCTCCTCGAGATCGGCCCTGACATAGCCGGTCTCGTCGAGGCCATCGGCGAGTTCGCCTGCGATCAGCCGCGCCGCGGGATCGACGAAGGCGAGGGCGATCTGCTCGCCGACATGGTCGCGCAAGGTGATGGCGCTCGCCGCCATATCGCCGGCGTCGAGCCCCTCGGATGAAGAGCCGCCGCCATTGCCGGAAGCCGATTTCCATTGCGCCGTCAGGTCGGGTCCGAGCCGCTCGCTGGTGCCGGGATCGTCAGGAAACAGGTTCTCCAGCGACGTATCGAGTTTTTCCGAGATCGCCTCGGCGCTCCACCCAGCCTCGTTCTCGAACCAGTCGCCCTCGGCGGCCGCTTGCGGCTCGGCCTCGATCTTCTGCATCTGGTCGCTCGCGGCGTCATCCTGCGGCTCGGCGCGCTCCAGAAGCGGGTTGCGCTCGATCTCCTCGTCGATGAAGTGCTCAAGCTCGACATGGGTGAACTGCAGCAGCCGAATCGACTGCATCAGCTGCGGCGTCATCACCAGCGACTGGGACTGTCTGAGCTGTAGTTTCGCCGCCAACGCCATGGTTCGGTTTCAAACGCCTCCTCTACGCGTCCGCGCCTCCCGAAATGAATTCGGCAGCCGGCCATAGAAACTGGCCCGGCTTTTGCTTGTCAAGGCAAAGCCTAGCAAAAGCCGCTTACCGGAGCGTTATCTCGGAGCAAAATCGCGAAAAATCAGCCCGCGGCACGCAAAAAATCGTGTCAGGAAACAAATTCACGCCTAAGGCAAATTTCCGGAAACGATGGTCCGCCCGGAATTGCATGAGAAAAAGGTCAGAGCGTAAAGCCCTCGCCGAGGTAAAGCCGCCGCACATCCGGGTTCGCCACCACCTCGTCGGCACGGCCATGGGTCAGCACCTGGCCGGCATGGATGATGTAGGCACGGTCGATCAACCCGAGCGTCTCGCGCACATTGTGGTCGGTGATGAGGACGCCGATGCCGCGCGCCGTCAAATGGCGCACCAGCTGCTGGATATCGGCGACGGCGATCGGATCGATGCCGGCAAAGGGCTCGTCGAGCAGCATGTAGGCCGGGCGTGTCGCCAGCGCGCGTGCGATTTCCAGGCGCCGCCGCTCGCCGCCGGAGAGCGACATGGATGGCGCCTTGCGCAGATGGCTGATGTGGAATTCCTCGAGCAGTTCGTCGAGATTGCGCTCGCGCACCTTGCGGTCCTTTTCGACCACTTCGAGCACCGCGCGGATATTCTGCTCGACGTTGAGGCCTCGGAAGATCGACGCCTCCTGCGGCAGATAGCCGATGCCGAGGCGGGCGCGACGATACATCGGCATCGAGGTGACGTCGAAGCCGTCGATCTCGATCGTGCCTTCATCCACCGGCACGAGGCCGGTGACCATGTAGAAACAGGTCGTCTTGCCGGCGCCGTTGGGGCCGAGCAGCCCGACGGCCTCGCCGGCGCGCACGCCGAGCGTGACCCCGCTGACCACCTTGCGGCCCTTGTAGCTCTTGGTCAGGCCCTTGGCGATCAAGGTTCCCTTGAACTTCGCCTTGTCGACGGTGATCGTGGCCGGAGCCGAAACCTTGGCTGCGGCGCGTCCCGGAAGACGCGCCGTCAGCGATGACAGGCTGGCCATCAGGGGTTCGTCGCTCCCGCCTTTGGCGCATCCGATTTCGGCGGCGTCATCGACATGATGACACGTCCCCCGCAACCGTCGACGTTGGCTAGGCCAGTCTTCATTTGCACGGTCAGCTTGCAGCCCTTGAGCACGTTGGGGCCTTGCGACAGCACCACTTCCTTGCCGGACAGGACCAGCACCTGCGTCTTCATGTCGAAGGTGCCATTGTCGCCCGTCGCAACCTGATCATCCGACTTGATGTAGACCTTGCTGCTGACTTCGAGGTGATCGATGTTGGCGGAGCCGGTCATTGCGGCACCCGCCGCTTCGGTGCCCTTGGCGGCCGCGTTGGGATCCTTGACATAATAGACCGTCATCTTGCCGGCCTTGAGCAGGGTTGGCCCCTGGACGACGGTGACGTTGCCGGTGAACACGGCGACGTTCTCGGCCTGCCGCACCTCCAGCTTGTCGCTTTCGATCTGGATTGGCTTGTCGCCGGACAATTTGAGCCCGGACTGGCTGCTGGCACCCGACTGCGCCAGCGACGGCACAAGGCCCAGCAGAAGCAGCGCCGAAGTTGCGGCCGCAAGCCGTGTCGAACTATTGTGCCACATTCGATTCTTCGCCCTTTGCCTCAGCCGCCTTCACGCTGGCGGGGTCGATGTTGACGCGCACCCTCTTCTCGAACACCAGGATCTTGCCATTGTCCTGGACCGACAGGGAATCCGCTGTGATCTGCGACCCGCCACTGCTGACGTCGACGGGGTCGTCCGTCTTCATAGTGCCTTTGCCCATGTCGAGGAAGACCGATTTGAACTTGGCTTGCATGCCGTCTGTCGTGGTGATCATGACGTCGCTGGTCATTTTCATCGTATTGCCGTCGCGATCGTAGATACCGTGCGAGGCTTTGATGGCAGCGACATTGTCCGGCCCGACCGGCACCTTGGCGTCTATGCCTTCGAGCTCGATGATGCCTTGCGTATTGACATCCTGGATCGCCCGCAGGGCTGTCATCGAATAGGGCTGCTTCTGCTTGGTGAAACCGTTGAGCTTGGGATTGGCCATCACCAGCTTGCCATTGGAAAAGGCCGCACCTTCCGACTGCACCGCGACCGAGACGGGGGCGGCCAGATAGGAATAGATCGGGAAGGCGACGGCGATCAGCGCCGCGGCCAGGGGCACGGCAAATTTGAGCACGCGCACGCGGCGCGAATGACGCTGGGCGCGGTCGAACGCTTCGCCCCGCGTCCAGCCATCCACCGGGGGAGCCAACGCCGTCTCGGGGCTGGTCGATTCATTCGATCGCGCTAACATGACTGCTTTCTTCTAGACCCTGCCCGCCAAGGAACACCGCCTATAGGTGGGGGGCCGGCACTCTCAAGCAAGCACAAGCCCACGAAAACCGCAAAAATGTGACAACTGTAGTTGTACAAACGAAAACGAGGTCGGCACAACAGCCGGTACTTCATAGCAGAAATGGGCGCGCCTGCGCCTTTTTTCATCACCGCTGCTCCTCCCCTTTACCTCGCGCCCCTTGCACAGGCCAGTCACAAAAAGACAGTGTTGGGGTCACCGCGGGCGGATTGCCGCGCCATAGGCAAGACGGAACTGCTTCCCGATGAAGACATCATGGTCTAAAAGCGTCTCTTCCCGCCGACTGTGAGGCTGACCATGGCATTGAGAGCCGACGACCTGATCGACCGCCGCCGTTTGCGGCGCAAGCTGACATTCTGGCGTGTTGCGGCCATCGGCATCGTCGCCCTCGGAGTGATCGCGCTGTCGGCCTGGTTCTATCGCGACGATCTCGGCGGCTCGGCTGTCGACCATATCGCCAAGGTCAGGATCGAAGGCACGATCACCGAGGACGAGGAACTGATCAAGCGTCTGGAAGACATCCGCAAGTCGTCGAAGGTGAAGGGCGTGATCCTGGCGATCGATTCACCCGGCGGCACCACCGTCGGCGGTGAATCGATCTACGAGGAAGTGCGCAAGGTGGCAGCCGACAAGCCGGTTGTGGCCGAAGTCGGCACGCTCGCCGCATCGGCGGGCTATATGATCGCAAGTGCGGCCGACCACATTGTCGCCCGCAAGACCTCGATCGTCGGTTCGATCGGCGTGCTGATCCAGTATCCCGACGTCAGCGGCCTGATGGACAAGCTCGGCATCAAGCTGGAGGAAGTGAAATCCTCGCCGCTCAAGGCTTCGCCCTCTCCTTTCAAGCCGACCAATGACGACGAGCGCGCCATGGTCCGCAAGCTCATCCTCGACAGCTACGACTGGTTTGTCGGCATCGTCGCCGAACGCCGCAAGATGACCCACGAACAGGCGCTGGCGCTTGCCGACGGATCGATCTTCACCGGCCGCCAGGGTGTCGCCAACGGGCTGATCGACGCCGTCGGCGGCGAAACCGAGGCGATCGACTGGCTGGCGACCAAGGGCGTTGACGCCAAGCTCAAGGTGGTCGAATGGAAGGACACGGAGCGGCGCGACAGCTTCCTGTGGTCAAAAGCCATGGTGAAAACGCTGGGCAGCGCACTCGGCCTGCCGGACTACAGCAGTGATGTCATCCACGAACTTGGCGCCGACCGCTTGTTTCTTGACGGCCTCGTTTCTGTCTGGCACCCTTGAGCGCCGTTTGGAACAGCTGAAAAAGCCAATAAAATCATCCTCATAATTTTGACCGAACTGCTTTCACGGGGACCCGTCTGATGATCAAGTCCGAACTTGTGCAGATTATTGCTACGCGCAATCCGCATCTTTTCCTGCGCGACGTCGAAAACATCGTCGGCGCGATCTTCGACGAGATCACCGACGCTCTCGCTGAAGGCAACCGGGTCGAGTTGCGCGGATTCGGTGCCTTTTCGGTGAAAAACCGCCCCGCCCGCACCGGCCGCAACCCGCGCACAGGCGAATCCGTCGAGGTCGAGGAGAAGTGGGTGCCGTTCTTCAAGACCGGCAAGGAACTGCGCGAAAGGCTGAACGGCGGCAAGTAGGCGCGGCTACAGCGCCAGCTGCCGACGGAAAACATAATGCTCAATCGTTTCATGCTCATCGTGGTCTTCGTGCCCCTGGCGATCATCCTGATCGCGCTGGCCGTCGCCAACCGCGAACTCGTCGCCTTCACGCTGGACCCGTTCAATCCCGGCAATCCGAAGCTGACGCTCACCTTGCCGCTGTTCATTTTCCTGTTCCTGGCGCTTGCCATCGGCATGATCGTCGGCAGCCTGGCGACCTGGGTCAAGCAGGGCCGCTACCGCAAACTGGCGCGCCAGCGCGGCGTCGAGGCGGAAAACCTGCGCCAGGCGGTCAGCCGCGCGCCATCAGTGCCGCAAGGATCAACCCAGGGATCGGCCCAAGGATCGGCATTGCCAAAGCCGACCAATTAAGCCGTCCCCCGGTGCCTTTCGTTCCACGGAGCCTTTCATGCTGACCATTTCGGCCGCCGAGGTCGATCGTGCACTGACCTTTCCTGGACTGGTCGAGACGTTGCGCACGGCATTCCGCGAGGGTGCGGTGCAGCCGGTCAGGCATCATCACGCGGTCGAACGACCCGATGGTGCGGCCTCGACCTTGCTGCTGATGCCGGCATGGACCGATTTCAACGCCGCCGGCACGTCTTCCGGTGGTCATATCGGCGTCAAGATCGTCACCGTCTCGCCCGACAACAACGCCATCGGCAAGCCCGCCGTGATGGGGCTCTATCTGCTGCTCGATGGCGCAACCGGCGAACCGGAAGCCCTGATCGACGGCCAGCGGCTGACGCAGTGGCGCACCGCCTGCGCCTCGGCACTGGCGGCGTCCTACCTTGCCCGCGATGACGCCTCGCGGCTGCTTGTGGTCGGCGCGGGCGCCCTGTCGCCGTTCCTGGCCAAGGCGCATTCGGCCGTGCGGCCGATCAAAACCATCCGCATCTGGAACCGCACCCCGGCAAACGCCGAGAAGGTCGCGGCCGATTTGCGCGCCGACGGCTTTGCGGCCAGTGCCGCGACCGACCTCGATGCCGAACTTGGCGAGGCCGATATCGTTTCCTCGGCGACGATCACCACCACGCCGCTGATCAAGGGCGCTCTGCTGCGGCCAGGCACCCATGTCGACCTGGTCGGCGGCTTCACCCCGACGATGCGTGAAAGTGATGACGACGCCATCGCCCGCGCCCGCGTCTATGTCGACACCCGCGCCGGCGCCACCAAGGAAGCCGGCGACATCGTCCAGCCGCTGGCCTCCGGCGTGCTGAAGCCGGGCGCGATCGTCGCCGATTTGCACGAACTGGCGCGCGGCCAGAGGAAGGGCCGCCAGAGCGCTGACGAGATCACGCTGTTCAAGTCGGTTGGCGCGGCACTCGAGGACCTCGCCGCCGGCATTGCCGTTTATAACGCGCTGAAGGCCTAGCTCACTGCTCCGTGCGTTTCGGCACCCATCGCCTCTGCGATCAGACGAGAATCGTGATCGGTGATTTCGAACAGGCCGAAGCGCAGCTGATATCCCCAATTCGACTTGCCGGCGGTGAAGTCCAGCCGTTCGAGCAACGGCTTGATCGGCGCTTCTTCAGCCGTCGCCCATTCGACATCGCGCCGGAACGGCGTGAAGCCGCCGCCCATTTCGCCTTGATAGGGTTCGCCCTCCCGCACCGTGCCGATTGCCGTGAAAGCCTGCAGGCCGTCTTTTTCGCGCAAAATTGTGGTCGGCGAATAGTAGACGATGCCGTCGCCGGGTTTGACGCGACGCAGCGGCGCCGCCTTGCCGTGGTTGACCTGCATGAAACCGTCCTTGCGGCCGCGCCGGACATGTTCGGCCGACGCCACGGCGATCCAATAGGCGCTCATTTTTGTTCTCCATCGGCCTGTTGTCCGTCGGACAGCCAGTAGACGCGCAGGCGGTGGTTGTCGGGATCGAGCGCAACGAAAGTGCGGCCGAAATCCAGGTCGGTCGGCGTCTGCAGGATCTTCAAGCCGCGCCTTGACCAGTCGGCATGGGTAGCGTCGACCGCGTCCGGCGTCTCCAGCGCAAACACGATCTCGCCGCAGCCACCGGACGCAGCCGCCGCCGGCTCGACCGTATGGCGCGACCAGAGGCCGAGCTTGAAGCCGTTGTCGAGCACGAACAGCACGAAGGTCGGCGCGCTTTCGACCGGCTCGCGACCCAGCAGCGCGCTGTAGAAGGCGCCGCTCTTGAGCGGCTGGTCGACATAGAGGATGACGAAATTCGGGGTGGCCATATCTGTTCTCCAAGCTGTTTCAACGTTTCGACTTGGCTGATATAGAATAGGCTACTGTCAGATTTTGGCAGTAGCCTTCATGGGCCGCGTGGCTTGTCGAGCGTCGCCCGCCACTCCTTGAGCAGCGCCTGGCGGCGACGCGGATAGCGCGCATCGATGGCGTCGAGGCCGGATATGCGATCGGTGCGAAAATGCCGGAAATCCTGCCGCATCTCGCACCACGCCACCACCACCCGCACCTTGTCGAAGAAGCCGAGCGCGAACGGCCAGACCACACGTTGCGAAGCAGCACCCCCGGCATCGCGATAAAGAAAGCCGAGTTTGCGCTCGTTGCGGATGGCTTGCCGCACGACGCCGAGGTCTATGCCTTCAATCGCCGTCATCGGCGGCCCGACCAACAGGGTCGAGGCATCGAGATCCTCGCGCAGATCGTCCGGCAGCACGGCCGCGATCTTGGCAAGCGCATTGGCGGCAGCGGCTGAGAGACGCTGGTCCGGCTGCTTGGCAACCCAGCGCGAACCGAGCACAATGGCTTCGATCTCCTCGTCGGTGAACATCAGCGGCGGCAGCATGAAGCCGGGTTTTAGCACATAGCCCAACCCTGCCTCGCCGTCGATCGGCGCGCCCTGCCCCTGCAGCGTGGCAATGTCGCGGTAGAGCGTGCGGATCGAAACCCCGAGCTCATCGGCCAGCACCTGCCCGCTCACCGGCCGGCGGTGCCGGCGCAGGCACTGTATGAGGTCGAGGAGGCGTTCGGAGCGGGACATGCGGCAGATTTGCCTGTTTCTTTGACATTGGTCCATCGCTGGCCGACATGAACAGCAGCGGTGGCTGTGGCAGACTTGGTTGCACCGCCGCTGTCCTCATGCCAAAAGCGGCACGCCGCTCGGAGATGCTCCCGCTTGAAGTCTTTTCGCGACAAACGCCGCGACAACCGCCCGACCGCGAAAAGCGGAACCGGAGAGGTGCGTCCGCACGAGACGCGTGGTCGGCCAGACCCCAGGCCGCGCGAACCGCGTGACGCGAAACCGGACAGCCAGTCCGCACCGAATTCAGCCCCGCGCATCCTTGCCCGCCGTGACGGCGCCCTGCCCGCCGAGCAGCTTCCGCTGATTCTAGAAGTGGCGCCGAATGCCGATTATGCGCTGCTCGACAGCGGCGCCGGCCAGAAACTCGAACAATACGGCCCCTATCGCATCGTGCGGCCCGAGGGCCAGGCGATCTGGCAGAAGGCCTTGCCGGCGAGGGACTGGGAGCGTGCCGACGCCATCTTCACCGGCGACACCGACGAAGAGGGCATCGGCCGCTGGCGTTTCCCGAAGATGCCGCTCGGCGAGACCTGGCCGATGAAGCATGACGGCATCGATTATCTCGGCCGTTTCACCTCGTTTCGCCATGTCGGCGTCTTTCCCGAGCAGGCCTCGCACTGGGACCACATGGCCGGGCTGATCGCAGCCGCCAAACGGCCGGTCAAAGTATTGAATCTGTTCGGCTATACCGGTCTCGCCTCGCTGGTGGCGGCCCGCGCCGGCGCCGAGGTCACCCATGTCGACGCCTCGAAGAAGGCGATCGGTTGGGCTCGCGAGAACCAGGAGATGGCCGGGCTGGGCAGCAAGCCGATCCGCTGGATCGTCGACGATGCGGTGAAATTCGCCGAGCGCGAGGAACGCCGCGGCAGCCGCTACGACATCATCCTGTTCGACCCGCCGGCCTATGGCCGCGGCCCCAAGGGCGAGGTCTGGCAATTGTTCGAGGATTTGCCTGCCCTGACCGATCTCTGCCGCGCGATCCTGACGCCGAAGCCGCTTGCCGTGGTGTTGACCGCCTATTCGATCCGCGCCTCCTTCTTCGCCATCCACGCGTTGATGCGCGACACCTTCGCCGGCATGGGCGGCAGGGTTGAATCGGGTGAGCTGATCATCCGCGAAAAGTCCGCCGGCAGGGCGCTTTCGACCTCATTGTTTTCGCGTTGGGTGGCCTGAATGAACGAACGGCATGTGGGCGCACCCGGCCAGGTGAAGGAAGTCACCAGCCTCGCCAATCCGCTGATCAAGGACATCAAGGCACTCGCTCTGAAGAAATTCCGCGACCAGCAGAACGCCTTCATGGCGGAGGGGCTGAAGCTGGTCATCGATGCGCTCGACCTGGGCTGGCAGATCAGGACGCTTGTGTTCGCCAAGGCCGGGCGCGGCAACCCTGCGGTGGAAAAGGTCGCGGCGCGCACGGTTGCCGCCGGCGGCACGGTGCTCGAAGTGTCGGAAAAGGTGCTTGTCGCCATCACCCGCCGCGACAATCCGCAAATGGTGGTCGGCGTTTTTTCGCAGAGATTCCTCGCCCTGAAGGACATCCGCGCCGACAATGGCGATGTCTGGGTGGCGCTCGATCGGGTGCGCGATCCCGGCAATCTCGGCACCGTCATCCGCACCGTCGATGCCGTCGGCGCCAAGGGTGTCATCCTGGTCGGCGACACCACGGATCCATTTTCCGTGGAGACGGTGCGCGCCACCATGGGTTCGATCTTCGCTGTTCCGGTGGCGAAGGCAACGACCGAGGCCTTCCTTGCCTGGCGCGGCGGCTTTTCGGGCCTTGTCGCCGGCACGCATCTGAAAGGTGCGGTCGACTATCGCTCGGTCGATTTTTCCCGTGGGCCCGTGCTGCTGATGATGGGCAATGAGCAACAGGGACTGCCCGAAAGCCTCGCGGCGAGTTGCGACCGTCTGCTCAGGATCCCGCAAGCGGGCCGCGCCGATTCGCTCAATCTCGCCGTCGCCACCGGCATCATGCTGTTCGAGATCCGGCGCGGCGCGCTGAAGCTCGAACCAATCGCCGACCAGCAATGAAGGTTGCCCGCCCGTGAGATCATGGTCCCCCTACGCGCTGCTCGTCGTCGCGGCCATCGCGCTCGATCAGTGGATCAAGCATCTGGTCGAGACCGGCCTGCCATTCCAGGAAAAGCTCGATCTGGTGCCGTTCCTGGCGCTGTTTCGCACCTACAACACCGGCATCGCCTTCTCGATGTTCTCCTCCTTCGGCGATACCGGCCTGGTGGTCATCGCCGTCCTGGTCGTGGCTTTCGTGCTCTACCTCGCCACCCGCACGCCATCGGGCCATGTCGTCGCCCGCACCGGATTTGCCCTGATCATCGGCGGCGCACTGGGCAATCTGATCGATCGCGCCGTCTACGGCCACGTCATCGACTACATCCTGTTCCACACGCCGGTCTGGTCCTTTGCCGTCTTCAACCTCGCCGACGCCTTCATTTCCGTGGGCGCGGCACTGGTCGTCTTCGACGAACTCATCGGCTGGCGCCGCGAGCCTTCGAACACCAAGCCTTCCAAAGATTGACCCGACGCGGCCATCGCCGCACAGTCCAGGACGCCAAGCAAGCGCGCGGAGAAAAAGATGTCCGAAACATTCAAAGCCATCCTCGTCTCGCGCGACGCCGACAAGAAACAGTCGGTCGCCGTGACGGACCTCACCGAGGCCGACCTGATGGAGGGTGACGTCACCGTCGCGGTCGAGGCGACGACGGTGAACTACAAGGATGGGCTGGCCATTACCGGCAAGGCGCCGGTGATCCGCCGCTGGCCGCTGGTTCCGGGCATCGACTTCGCCGGCACGGTCATCTCGTCCTCCAATCCCGACTGGCGTAAGGGAGACAAGGTCATCCTGAATGGCTGGGGTGTCGGTGAAACGCATTTCGGCGCCTATGCCGGGCGCGCCCGAGTCAAGGGCGATTGGTTGGTGCCGCTGCCGGAAGGCATCAGCGCCCATGACGCGATGGCGGTCGGCACCGCCGGCTATACCGCCATGCTCTGCGTCATGGCGCTGGAGCGGCACGGCATCCTGCCCGATCGCGGCCCGGTGGTGGTGACAGGTGCCGCCGGCGGCGTCGGCTCGGTCGCGGTCTCCATCCTGTCCAGCCTGGGTTACCACGTCATTGCGTCGACCGGACGCAATGCCGAAAGCCCCTATCTGATCGATCTCGGCGCCGCCGAGGTGATCTCGCGCGACGAGCTCAGCCAGCCCGCCAAGCCGCTGGCCAAGGAACGCTGGGCCGGCGGCATCGATTCGGTCGGCAGCCACACGCTGGCCAATGTGCTGTCGATGACTTCCTATGGCGGCGCCGTCGCGGCTTGCGGCCTGGCCGGCGGCATGGACCTGCCGTCGAGCGTCGCCCCCTTCATCCTGCGCGGCGTCTCGCTGCTCGGCATCGATTCGGTGATGGCGCCGAAGGCCGTGCGCCTCGAGGCCTGGCGGCGCATCGGCGCCGATCTCGACCTGCAAAAGCTCGCCAGCCTGTCCACGACCATCGGCTTCGACAACATCATGGATGCCGCGCGCGACATCGTCGACGGCAAGATCCGCGGTCGCGTCGTCGTCGACATGTAAGCCCGCCTCGCGGGCTCCAGCCAGCGGACGGATCGCCTAATCCGCTGCTGTCGGGACAAAAACGCCTATCCACTAAAATTCGAACGATCCGCCGCAATTTTCCATAATCTCTGTCTGGCAAGGGTTTCGCATGATCGCGGAATCCGACAGCCAACAGGCGAACAAGGGCGACGATGTCGATGCGGTTGCGGCGCCAGCGGCGGCGCGGCGGTTCATCGCCGCGCCGCCGCTGGTGCCCGAGCAGCAATTGGTCAGGCGGGAAGGCCTGCCGCTGCTCACCTTCGTTGCCATCCTGGTCCTGGCGGGCCTCGCGCATCTGACGGGGGCGCCGATCTTTATCAGCCTCGCCTTGCTGGCAACCGGCCTCGCCGGCCTGGCCATGCATTTCCATGCCAGACGCAGCGTCCACCGTACCGTGATACTGCTGGACGAGACCACCGCCCGAAGCCTCGCCGAGATCGAGACGCTGGCCGACCGCATGTGGGAAATGCAGGAAAGCGAGGAGCGCTTTCGCGGTCTCATCGATGCGCTGGGCGACCTCGTCATCCATCGCGATCGCGACGGCCACATTGTCTATGCCAACAAGGTGTTCGCCGATCTGGTCGAAGCCGATCAGCGCGATCTTGCCGGCAAGACCCTGGCCGAACTTGGCATCGAGGTCGGCATCGTCCCCGATGCCGCCTTTTCCGACCATGAGTGCCTCAGTTCCACCGACGTCGCCATCCGCACGCCAAGCGGCCCGCGCTGGTTCTCCTGGATCGAACTGTCGGTGCGCGACAAGGACAGCGGCACGGCATCGCATCGCGCCATCGCCCGCGACATCACTGCCCGCAAGCGCGCCGAATCCTCGCTCATCACCGCGCGTGAGCGCGCCGAATACGCAAGCCAGGCCAAATCGCGCTTCCTCGCCACGGTCAGCCATGAAATCCGCACGCCGATGAACGGCATCATGGGCATGGCCAGGCTGCTCGCCGATACCAGCCTGTCGCCGGAACAGCAGACCTATGTCGGCGCAATCTCGACCTCGGCCAGCGCCCTGCTCGCCCTGATCGAGGACCTGCTCGACTATTCCAAGATCGAGGCCGGTCGCTTCGATCCGGAACCGCAGCCCATGTCGGTGCGCGAGATCGCCGACAACATTATCGAATTGCTCGCCGCGCGCGCCTTCGCGAAGGGTATTGGGCTCGGCTGCCACGTCGAACCGGATGTACCGCAATTGATCACAGCCGATCCAGGCCGGGTCAGGCAGGTGCTGCTCAATCTGATCGGCAACGCCATCAAGTTCACCGACGGCGGCGGCGTGCTGGTCAGCATCGCGCGCGCCCGCACCGAGACCAGCGACCGCATCTGCTTCACCATCACCGACACCGGTCCCGGCCTGCGCGAAGAGGACATGGAGCGTATCTTCGAGGAGTTCGAACAGGCCGACGGCACCTCGACACGCGCACATGGCGGAGCGGGGCTCGGACTTGCTATCTCCAAGCGGCTGGTGACTGCCATGGGCGGCACGATTTCGGTCTCCAGCCGGCTTGGCCAAGGGTCGGACTTCGTCTTCGAAATCCCGGCGACGGAGGCCACCGAGGCGCCTCAGGGCCGGCAGAACGTGCTTGCCGGCAGGCGCGCGGTGATCCTGTCCAGAAACGCCGTCGAGGCCGACGCCATCGCCCGCACCATCCGCGCCAATGGCGGCACGGCCGGTATCGCCACGACCGTGGCTCAGGCCGTGCCCCTGGCCGAGGGCTGCGACGTGCTTCTCGTCGACGCGGCCATGGAGGAGAGCGATGGGAGAGTGCTCAAGCGGTTGCGCCAAGGCGGCTTTTCCGATTGCGAAGCCATCACGCTGATCGCGCCGACCGACCGAGGCATGCTTGGCGAGTTTCGCGCCAGCGGCTACGCGACCTTCCTGGCCCGGCCGGTGCGCGGTGGAACACTTTTGCGTGTTCTTTTGACCAGCCATGCGCCGGCTCTTGCCCAGCCGCAGCCGGAAAAGCGCCGCACCCCGGCGCTGCGCGCTTCAAGCGACCGCCAGTTGGGCTTGTCCGTGCTGATCGCCGAGGACAACGACATCAATGCCATGCTGGCCCGCGCCACGCTGTTGAAGGCGGGACACCGCGTCAAGGTAGTCGGCAATGGCAAGGCCGCGGTCGAGGCCGTCACCAGCGCCGGACACAAGCACCGCTTCGACGTGGTGCTGATGGACCTGCATATGCCGGTCATGGACGGGCTGGACGCCATTGCCGCGATCCGCCGCCATGAGGAAGAGACATCGGCGCCGCCCGTGCCGATCATGGTGCTGTCGGCCGACAGCCAGGAAAAGACCCGCCATGCGGTGCTTGCCCACGGCGCCAGCGGCTTCGTCACCAAGCCGCTCGACCCGGATGCGCTTGTCAACGCCGTCGAGGGCCAGGTTGCTGCTTGATCTGCTTTTTTCCAGCCGCGGCTGATGCATGCCAACCCAAAGTGGCCCCGATTTCCCGAGGGCGACATCCATGAAAACAAGGGTTTGAGGCGCGGCGACTTGATCCGTGCACACCAGACGCACCTCGCCTCTCCTCCCCTAACGTAGCCGGTTGACCGTTTTCGCCAGCCGACGAAGTATTGCCCGCGACGCCTTATCACGGTACTGTCACAATCCTGTTGCACCTACACCGTATCCCCGTGCCAAGAGGGATGGCTCGAAGGAGAATCACTCGTGCATACAGTTATGCCGGAATGTGACACTCGGCCGAACGCCAGCAGCGCCTTGCTCGCTGGGCGTAATGTCGATTCCGTCATAAAGGGCGCGGCACTCGGCCGTATCGGCAATCTCGAAGTGCGGCTCGCCCGCAACGACGCCGAGATCGCGGCCGCGCAGGAAGTGCGCTACCGCGTATTCTACGACGAGCTTGGCGCCCGCAAGGACCTGTTCCAGGTCCAGGACCGCCGCGACGCCGACCGGTTCGATCCGCTCTGCGATCATCTGCTCGTCTTCGACAATTCGATTTCCGGCCCCGAACACCGCCGCATCGTCGGCACTTACCGGCTGCTGCGGCAAGAAATCGCGGCCGCCGCCGGGGGCTTCTATTCCGAAGGCGAATTCGAGCTGACCAAGCTCATCGCCCGCCATCCCGGCCAGCGTTTCCTCGAGCTCGGCCGATCCTGCGTTCTGCCGGAATACCGCTCGAAGCGCACCATCGAGGCGCTGTGGCAAGGCATCTGGGCCTACATCAATCACTACGAAATCGGCGTGATGACCGGCTGCGCTTCCTTCCACGGCACTGTGCCGGCGGCGCATGCCGAGGCGCTCACCTATCTCGCCCATCACTGCCGCACGAATTCGGCCTGGGATGTGCGCGCGGTGTCCGGGCGCTATTGCTCCATGGACCTGATGCCGATCGAGGCGGTCAACACCAAGGCGGCGATCGCGACGATGCCGCCTCTGGTGAAGGGCTATCTGAGGGTCGGCGCCCGCATCGGCGACGGCTGCGTCATCGACCGCGAATTCTCGACCGTCGACGTCTTCGTGGTGATGCCGGTCAAGGAGATCGGCGCCCGCTACGTCAACTACTATGGCGGGGAAGCGCAACGCTTTGCGGCGTAAGGGCAGTAGGCAAGACGCTACGATACACGCTTCGCTGACCACTCACTACTGACTATTCCCTATCCCCCTCCTTACGGAATATCCTCCGGCCGCCTTCCCGGCCGGCTCCTGTACGACGGAAACGACCAGCCGAAACGCAGCGCGCCGCCGCGTACGGCGAGCGCCACGACGAAGCCGGCCATCCCCGAGACGATCTGCGGCAATCCGGCGACGTCACCCAATGTGAAGATGGCGGCGCCCGCCAGAGCGGCCGTGACGTAGATCTCCGGCCTCAGCAGCACCGATGGTTCGCCGGCAAGCAGATCGCGCAATATGCCGCCGAAGGTCGCGGTCAGCATGCCGGTGATGATCGAAACCACCGGCGAACCGGTGATGGCCAGCCCCTTGGCCGCGCCCATCACCGAAAACGCGGCCAGCCCGATGGCGTCGAGCCACAGCAACAGCTTGTAGCGGGATTCGACGCGATGCGCGGTGAAGAAGACCAGGACCGCCACCACGGCGCAGATCAGCACATAGTCGCGGTTTCCCACCCAGAAGACCGGCACATTGAGGATGAGGTCGCGAAACGTGCCGCCGCCGATGCCGGTGACGCTGGCCAGGAACAGGAAACCGATAATGTCGAGTTGCTTTCGCGAAGCAGCCAACGCCCCGGTCGCCGCAAAGACGGCGACGCCGGCATAATCGAGAAGGGCGATGGGATTCATGGCGGTAAGGGAGTAGGCAGTAGGGATTAGGGACTGCGCATGAATAGCACGAAGCCGCACGATTGATACGGCTGCCTTATTCCCTACTGCCCTACCGCCTAACCCCTAGCTACGCATCCTTCTCCGCCTGCTCATTCACCGGCCCCGGCTCGACCGGCGCCTCGGCGGCAATCTTCGGGCCGCCCTTGGCGACGCCGACCATGGCCGGACGCAGCACGCGCTCGCCGATCGAATAGCCCGGCTGGACGACCTGGACCACGGTGTTGGCCGGGACATCGGGATTGGGCACTTCGAACATGGCCTGATGGAAATTGGGATCGAACTTCTCGCCTTCCGGCGCGAGCTTCTTGACCCCATGCCGTTCCAGCGCCGACAGCATGGCGCGCTCGGTCAGGTCGACGCCTTCGATCAGCGCCTTGAAGCCGGCGTCGCCCGAGGCCTTGGCCTCCGCCGGAATGGCGTCCAGCGCGCGGCGCAGATTGTCCGACACCGACAGCATGTCGCGGGCGAAATTCGCAACCGCATAGGTACGCGCGTCATGCACGTCGCGCGCGGTGCGGCGGCGCAGGTTCTCCATCTCGGCCGCGACGCGCAGCGCGCGGTCCTTCAGCTCTTCATTTTCCTTCAGCAGTCGCACAAGCGCTTCGTAGTCGCCGTCAATGCTGCCTTCCGTGCGCTCGGCATTGGCCTCGACCGCCTCGGCTTCACTGGGCGCGCGTTCGTCTTTTGCCTGGTCGCTCATCGCCGTTTCCCGTCAATCTCGAATGGTATGGATTTTGTGCCCGATATCGAGGTTTGGCAGCCAAAAATCAAGGGGTAAGCGACCATTGAGCCTTTGGCCGGACCTGGGCGGTGATCAATGGCGATGCTTATATTTTAATTCAAAGTTTACTGTACTTGCCGGCTTGGCTTGCCACGGAAGCGTGATGCGGGAACCATTCCCCTACTGCAGGAGTTTCGGAGCCGACACAGGATTTGAAATGATGACCCGGAACAAGGCTGAAAAGGGAGAAAGGCTCGCCGCAGAAGTCCGGCGCCAGTTCGGTGCCGAGGCGATGACGCGTTTTCTGCGTACCTTGCCGGCTTTCCGCATCGAAACCGATACTCACGACCGCTTCAGGCAATTGCTCGACCGCCTCGATCGGGTCGAGGATGGCGGTACCAGATTGCGGCGGCAATAGCTCTCGCCGCTCTTTACGCGACAATTACGCACAGTAATTTTGCGTGATGGCTGCCTTGCGGTAGCCACATGCCGCGCCTATGCTTCCTGATGAACATGATTTACCCCGATGCGGCCGCCAATAGCAAGCGTGCCTGGTTGAAGATCTTGGCGCGCTACAAGAAGCCGGACCGGCGACGCAGCGCCGTCGAACTCGCCATCACCCTCATTCCCTTCGCCACGCTGTGGGCGCTCTCCTCGGCCGCCTATGCCTATGGCCATTGGTGGGGGCTGATCCTGATCCTCCCGGCCGCCGGGTTCCTGGTGCGCATCTTCATGATCCAGCATGATTGCGGCCATGGCTCCTTCTTCGCCAACCGCTATGCCGACGACTGGATCGGCCGCGCGCTCGGCGTCCTGACGCTGACGCCCTACGATTGCTGGCGGCGCGCCCACGCGACACATCATGCCAGCGCCGGCAATCTCGACGAGCGCGGCATGGGCGACATCACGACGCTGACCGTTGCCGAATACCGGCAATTGTCCTGGCGCGGGCGCCTCGCCTATCGGCTCTATCGCCATCCGCTGGTGATGTTTGGGCTTGGGCCCATCTGGCTGTTCATCTTCTCGCAAAGGCTGCCCATCGGCATGATGCGCGGCGGCCTGACGCCGTGGGTGTCGTCGATGACCACCAATCTCGCCATCGCGCTTGCGGCGGCCCTGCTTATCTGGACCGTCGGTCCCGGTGCGTTCCTGGTCGTCCATCTGCCGATCGTCATTCTCGCCGGCTCGGCAGGCATCTGGCTGTTCTACGTCCAGCACCAGTTCGAGGAGACGGAGTGGGCAAAGGATGACGACTGGGAGTTCCAGCATGCCGCCTTGCACGGCTCGTCCTATTACGACCTGCCGCCGGTGCTGAACTGGTTCACCGGCAATATCGGCGTCCATCACGTCCACCATCTCTCCGCCAAGGTGCCGGGCTACCGGCTGCAGGAAGTGCTGCGCGATTATCCGGAACTGCGCGGCATCGGTCGCGTCACGCTGCTCGACAGCCTGCGCTGCGTCAAACTGGCATTGTGGGACGAGAACCGCCGCAAGCTGGTGTCGTTCCGCGAGGCACGGGCGACGATGTAGAGCAATTCCAGGAAAAGTGTGAGCGGTTTCCCGGGAGAAGCGCATGGCGCTTTCCCTTGGGAATTGCGTCAAAACATAGAGTTAGAGCGGTTCGCCGTTTCCGTGAAACGGGGAAACGCCCTAGAACGACGACCGCCGCGCCGTGGCGCGGCGGCGGAAGCAAACCCTGTTCAGGCGGCTTGGCGCTCTTCGCGCATCAGGATCTCGCCATGCCGGATTTCGGTGCCAAGCACCTTCAGGCACTCACGGATGAAGTTGGACAGGCCCGGCCAGCCCTTGGCTGACACCAGATTGCCATCGACATGGGCGCCGGTCGGCGCGACGTCGATGTAGATGCCGCCGGCCAACGTCACTTCCGGCTCGCAATAGTGGAGTGCCGCCACTTCCCTGCCCCGCACGACACCATCGACCGCGATCAGGATCTGCACGCCATGGCAGATGGTGAAGATCGGCTTGCCGGCCTCGTGGAAATGCCGCACCAGCGCCTGCACCCGCTTGTCGATGCGGATGTATTCGGGACCGCGCCCGCCCGCCGCGTAGACGGCGTCATACTTGGCCGGGTCCACCTCGGAAAACGTCTTGTTGAGGATGTAGTCGTGGCCGAGCTTTTCCGTGTAGGTCTGGTGGCCTTCAAAGTCGTGCAGAGATGTCTTGAGGACATCGCCGGCCTTCTTGTCCGGGCAGACGACATGCACGGTGTGGCCGACGGCATGCATGGCCTGTTCAAAGACGAAAATCTCATACTCCTCGCTGAACTCGCCAACGAGCATCAATATCTTCTTGCCAGCCATTCTCGGTTCCTCCCTTGCGGCCATATTTATTTCGGGTCGTGAAATAATATTGCCTATCCTAAGGACAGCAGGGTCAAAGGGAAAGCGCAAATCGCCAAATTGGTATGACCAGTTTTCCGCCTTCTCGACAGAAGGCGCTTCTCGGCAGACGAAAATAGCTTCGCTGGTTCGACCAGAGCCGCAGTCAGGCCGCCGCCTTGATCATGTCCGCCGCCTTCTCGGCAATCATGATGGTCGGAGCGTTGGTGTTGCCGCCGATCAGCGTAGGCATCACCGAGGCGTCGACGACCCGCAAGGCCTTGAGCCCGTGCACCCGCAGTTGCGGATCGACCACCGCCAGCTCGTCGACGCCCATTTTGCAGGTGCCGGCCGGGTGATAGATCGTGTCGGCGCGGGCACGGATGTGGGACATCAGTTCCGCGTCGCTCGAAACACCGGCGGTGTAGATCTCCTTGTGGCGATATCTGGCCAGCGCCGGCGCCTCCAGGATACCGCGCATCATCCTGACCCCCTTGAGCAAAAGCCCGGCATCGCGTTCGTCCGAAAGAAAGCGCGGATCGATGCGCGGCGGTGCCATGGGATCATGAGTCGACAACCCGACCTCGCCGCGCGAATGCGGCCGCAGCACGCATACATGGCAGGAAAAGCCATATCCCATATGCAGCTTCCGGCCATGATCATCCACGATCGCGATGCAGAAATGCAGTTGCAGGTCGGGCCGTTCGATCGCCGGATCGGATTTGAGGAAGGCACCGCCTTCGGCATAGGGCGTGGCGATCATGCCGCCGCCATCTTTCCGCCAGCGCAGCATGTGCCGCAGCAGGCCAGGTAGGCCGCGCAGGCCGATGCCCATCATGTCGGCATCCCTAGACGTCCAGCCCATGATGAAATCGAGGTGATCTTGCAGGTTCTTGCCAACACCGGGCAGTTCATGCCTGACCGGAATGCCATGCACGGCGAGCTCGGCAGCCGGGCCAATGCCTGACAGCAACAGGAGCTGAGGCGAACCGAAGGCGCCACCACAGACGATCACCTCGCGCCTGGCTTTCGCGACGGCTTCGCCCTTCCCCGCGCGATACCGCACGCCGGTGGCGCGCTTGCCATCGAGGATGACCGCCGTGGCATGCGCTCCGGTGATGACGGTAAGGTTCGACCTGTTCATGGCCGGTTGCAGATAGGCAGCGGCCGCCGAGCAGCGCTCGCCATTGCGGCGTTCGCCCCAGAATTGCGTCACCTGATAAAGCCCGGCACCCTCCTGTTCGACGCCGTTGAAATCATCGTTGCGGCGGATCTGGTTTTCGCCGCAGGCCTCGACAAAGGCCCGGGAGAGCGGACGTGGCTCTTGCTGCTCGGCAACCCGCAGCGGCCCGTCACCGCCATGCAGGGCATCGGCGCCGCGTTGATTGCCTTCCGCCCGCCGGAAATAGGGCAGCACCTCGTCCCATGACCAGCCGTCGCAGCCGAGATCGGCCCATTCGTCATAGTCGCCGCGGTGCCCGCGCGTGTAGAGCATGGCGTTGATGGCGCTGGATCCGCCCAGCGCCTTGCCGCGCGGCTGGTAGCCCTTGCGGCCGCCAAGACCCTGCTGCGGCACAGTCTCGAACGCCCAGTTGTTGATCTTCGGCCGACCCGGCAACAGTGCGATGATGCCTGCCGGCGCGCGGATAAGCAGGTTGCTGCCCGCGCCGCCGGCTTCGATCAGGCAGACTGTTTTCGATGGATCTTCGGACAGCCGCGCGGCAAGCGTGCAGCCGGCGGACCCGCCACCGGCGATGACATAGTCGAAATCCATGACTTCCTCCCTCGTACCCGGCGGATCTTTCCGTCCGGATGACCAAGAGAAGGCTCGATTTCGGCCTATGTAAAGATGGGTGGAATTACCCCTACGTCAGCTGCGAACGCGCCGCCAGGAATACTTCGGGCCCTTGGGCTCCGGCACGGCGGCTGGCTGATAGTAAAGCCCCAAGCCGCCGGTGCGGTCCTCTTCCAGGCGCTTCAGCAGCACCGGGTTGGAAATCTCGAACTCGTCGAAGCCGAGACGCAGCATGTGCGGCAACGGATCGACCAGCACCTGGCCGGTGGCGCGAACTGCACCCTCGAAGTGGTAGCGGCTGCGCAGCAGTTCGGCCTTGGAGAAGGAGCGCCCATCGCTGAAGGCCGGGAAGACCAGCGCCACCAGCGACAGCTGGTCGAGCAGGTCGGCTATCTTCTCGAGTTGATCGCCGGGCTGCAGCACCACGCCGAGCCGCTCTTTGGCGGACCGGCGCACCTCCGGATCAAGGTCGAGGAACGCCTGCAGCGGCAGGATGAAGCGGCCATTGCCGGACAGCGCGTCGGCACTTTCGGCATGAGCCCACTCGTCCTCACGAAAACCCTGCGGGGTCCAGAGCCGGGTCTCCGGTGTCGTCGTTTCGGTCATCAAAATTCCCAAATATTCAAACGAGCCAAGGATGTGTTGAGATTCAGGTCAGGCTGCGCCTAAAATGGCGGCTTCCGAGAACCGGAGCGGAGCGTACTTGAAGTACGTGAGCACCGGAAGCGCAGGAAGCTGCCGTTTGCAGGCCAGCCTCACCTGAATATCAGCACATCCTATAGTGATGCGTCGGTCAGCGACACTTCCAGCCCCGACAGGTGAATGCCGCACTCGGTCTTGGCATGACCGGCCCAGCGGCCGCTGCGCGCATCCTCGCCCGGCTGCACCGGTTGCGTGCAGGGGAAACAGCCGATCGACAGATAGCCATAGGCGACCAGCGGATTCTCGCGCAGCGCGTGCGCCCGCATGTAGTCGGCCTGGTCCGATGTCGTCCAGTGCGCCAGCGGATTGATGCGGATGCGCGCGCCGACCGCCTCGAACACCGGCAGCGCTGCCCGTGTCGAGGCCTGGAAGCGCTTGCGGCCGGTGAACCAGGCACGAAACGGCGCCACGCCACGCGCCAGCGGCTCTACCTTGCGCACGTCGCAGCAGGCATCGGTGTTGCTTTGGTGCAGATTGCCCGTCGGATCGATCCGCGCGAGCGCCGCTTCCTCGGGTTTGATGACCTGGATGTTGGTCAGGCCGAAATCGGCGACAAGCGCGTCGCGATAGCCGAACGTCTCCTCGAAATGCTTGCCGGTGTCGAGGAAGATGACCGGCAGCGTGCGGTCGATCTCCGCGATCATGTGCAGCAGCACCGCCGAATCCGCCCCGAAGGACGACACGGCAGCGATCTCGTCGTGAAACAGTTCGCGGGCCGAGCGCTCGATGATCTCGATCGGCTTCAGATGGCCATAGAGCGCGTCAAATCCCGCCGCCTTGGCGGCGACGCCGTCATCGGCATCGGCGATGTGGTCAAGCGGCCTTGGTTTCGCCAGCATAGAGCGCCTCCTTGAACGGCGCGGGACCGACACGGCGGTAGGCGTCGATGAATTTTTCTTGAGGGTTGAGCCGAAGGCCGAGATAGGTCTCGACGATCTGCTCGATGGCGTCGGTGATCTCTTCCGACGAGAAGCCGCGGCCGATGATTTCGCCGACCGAGGTGTTCTCGTCGGCCGAACCGCCCAGCGTCACCTGATAGAGCTCGGAGCCCTTTTTCTCGACGCCGAGGATGCCGATATGGCCGACATGGTGATGGCCGCAGGCATTGATGCAGCCGGAGATCTTCAGCTTCAGTTCGCCGATCTCGCGCTGCCGCTCCAGCGAGGCGAAGCGTTGCGAGATTTCCTGCGCGATCGGGATCGAGCGTGCGGTGGCCAGCGCGCAATAGTCGAGGCCGGGGCACGAGATGATGTCCGATATCAAATTGGAGTTGGCCGTCGCCAGCCCGATATCGACCAGCGCGTCATAGACCGCCTTGAGGTCGGCGCGCGCCACATGCGGCAGGATCAAGTTCTGCTCATGGCTGACACGCAGCTCGTCGAAAGCGTATGTCTCGGCGATGTCGGCGACCGCCTCCATCTGGCTGTCGGAAGCATCGCCCGGCACCTCGCCGATGCCCTTGAGCGAAATCGTCACCGCCGCGTAGTCGGGATGGCGATGCGTCACCACATTCTGGTCGAGCCACTCCGAGAAGCCTTTGGAATCGAGACGCGCCAGCTTGACCGCCTGGTCGCCTTCCGGCCGATCAGTGAGCGCCGGCGGCGCGAAATAGGCTTGGATGGCCCGGATATCGGCATCCGGCAGCCTCAGCTCGGCGTCCTTCAATTCCTGCCACTCGGCCTCGACCTGGCGGGTGATTTCCTCGACGCCGGTCTCGTGCACCAGGATCTTGATGCGCGCCTTGTACTTGTTGTCGCGGCGGCCATAGAGGTTGTAAACGCGCAGGATCGCCGTGCAGTAGGACAGAAGATCGGCTTCCGGCAGGAAATCGCGGATCTTTCGTGCCACCATCGGCGTACGGCCCTGGCCGCCGCCGACATAGACGGCAAAGCCAAGCTCGCCCGCGGCGTTCTTCTTCAGGTGCAGGCCGATATCGTGCGTCTGGATAGCAGCGCGGTCGCGCTCTGCCCCGGTCACCGCGATCTTGAATTTCCTGGGCAGGAACGAGAATTCCGGATGCACCGAGGACCATTGCCGCAGGATCTCCGCATAGGGACGCGGATCGGCGACCTCGTCGGCGGCGGCACCGGCAAAGTGGTCGGCGGTGACGTTGCGGATGCAGTTGCCGCTGGTCTGGATGGCGTGCATCTCCACACTTGCCAGATCGGCCAGGATCGCCGGAATGTCCGACAGCGCCGGCCAGTTGAACTGGATGTTCTGGCGCGTGGTGAAATGGCCGTAGCCCTTGTCGTATTTGCGGGCGATATGGCCGAGCATGCGCAGCTGCTTGCCGTTCAGCGTGCCGTAGGGCACCGCGATGCGCAGCATATAGGCGTGCAGCTGCAAATAGACGCCGTTCATCAGCCTCAGCGGCCGGAACTGGTCCTCCGATATCTCGCCGGACAGCCGGCGCTGGACCTGGTCGCTGAACTCGGCGACGCGGGCCTGGACAAAATCGTGGTCGAACTCATCGTAACGGTACATGCTTCGTCTTTCAGGGCGCGTCCGCCCGTTTCACTCAAAACCTGGCTACGCCGCCCGCTCGGCCTGCTTGCCGAGATCGCCGCGGATGGTCGGGCCGGCGGCGCGGATCTTTTCACGCAGCCGCACCGGCTCGACGACACCGTCGACGACTTCCGCGTCGATCAGATTGACGTCGACCACTTCATTGTCGGCATAGGCCTTGGCGCCGATCGCCTCAAGGCGATCCTCGGCCGCCTTGTCATGGGCAAGATCGGCCTGGCCCACCGTCTCAACCCAGCCGCCATCGGCGTACCAGACGGCGATGCCATCCGTCAGGCGGTTGGCGGTCAGTATCTTCATGGCTGAACTCTCTCTGCGGCGGCTTTGGCCGCGCCTTCATTCCTATGTGCCGCAAGCGGCTCGGACCGTTCAAAATTGGCGCCGGCGACAGCATCGCCGATAATGGTCATGACCGGCCCGGAAAGATCGCCACGCGCTTCCAGCGACGGCAGGTCAGCCAGCGTGCCGTGGAAACGGCGCCGGTTGGCCAGGCTGGCATTCTCGACCACGGCCACCGCCGTGTCCGGCGACAGGCCTGCTTCGATCAGTCGGCCGGCGACTTCGGCCGCCACCGAGCGGCCCATATAGACGGCGACGGTGGCGCCGGAAATCGCGAGCTTGGCCCAGTCGGGCAATGAATTGCCCTTGAGGTCGTGGCCGGTGGTGAACACCATGGATGAGGAGACGCCGCGCAAGGTCAGCGGCAGTTCGAAATCGGCCGCCGCGGCAAAGGCCGCGGTGACGCCCGGAACCACCTCATAGGCGATACCGGCATCACGCAGTGCCGCCATTTCCTCGCCGGCGCGGCCGAACACCAGCGGATCGCCCGACTTCAGCCGCACCACGCGCTTGCCCTGCTGACCAAGCTCCACCAGCAGCGCGTTGATTTCGGCCTGGCTCTTGCTGTGGCAGCCCTTGCGTTTGCCAACCGGCAGACGCTCGGCATCGCGGCGGCCCATGGCGACGACCGCCTCCGGCACCAGCGCGTCATGGACGATGACGTCGGCTTCCATCAGCAGGCGATGCGCACGCAACGTCAGCAGATCCTCGGCGCCCGGACCAGCGCCAACCAACGCGATGTGGCCCGAAGCGGGTGCGTTCGACAACAGCAGATCGACGGCAGCGTCATGGGCCTGCGACAGCTGGCCGGCTTCCACGGCATGGGCAGGTGCACCTTGGAAAAAACTGTTCCAGAAGCGGCGGCGGGCATTGCCTTTCGGCAGCAATTTCTCGGCTGCCCCACGCAGCGAAGCGGCGAGCGTCGCCAGCGAACCGAGCGATGGCGACAGCATCTGATCGATGCGGCCCCGCAGCATCTGGGCCAGCACCGGGCCGGCACCTTCGGTTCCGATGGCAATGGCGACCGGCGCGCGGTTGACCAGCGCCGGGGTGAAGAAGTCGCAGAGTTCCGGCCGATCGACTGCATTGACCGGAATGCCCAGCTCGCGCGCGTCCGCCGCGACGCGGCGGTCGAGCGTCTCATCGCCGCTGGCGGCAAACACCATGACCGCGCCTTCCAGCTGCGAGGCGTCATAAGCTGCCGCGACATGGCTGGCGCCGGACTGAGCGATGAAGGCAAGCAGCTCCGGCTCGGCATTTTGAGCGATGATGCGCAGCACCGCGCTCGACTGTCCGATCAACCGCGCCTTGGCCAGGGCTTCGTCGCCACCGCCGACAATGGCCACGGCTTCGCCCTCGACCCGCACAAAGACGGGGAAGGCATTGAGCTTGGCATTGGCCTGCGGCATGGGAAAAGCAATCCGAGAACAGTGTCGCAGTTTTACGCCCGGGCGCGAAAAACCAGAAGCAAAGCACTCGCGCATCCTGTGATGGCAGGCAATCGCTTTTTCGCAACTGCGAAAGGCAGGAGAAAAATATTCCACATCCGGGGTGCGGGCGGATTCAAGCCGCTGAAGCGAGCCTTGATTTCAGGTCTTTTTAGCCACCTGCCCCTATCTGGCAAAACAGTTTTTTCTAATTTCTACCAATTTAGTAGATTAATGTCGCCCACTTACCGATCGCCTGTTCAACCGCCGGCGGCGCCGCCGTCGCTTTGCGGCAGAGGGGTTGGAACGTTGCCGGGTTGATACGCGTTCCGCAGCGTAGCCATTCATCAAAAAGGAGCGCTTTCATGGACACAATCAAACTGAGGCACGGCATCTGGGTCCTGGTGGCCGACGGTGAAAAAGCGCTCTTGCTCAAGAATGCCGGCGACAACAAGTTTCCAAATCTCGAAGTCGTGCAGGTGATGGAACAGGAGAACCCGCCCACCCGTGAACAGGGAAGCGACAGCCCCGGCCGTTATAATGACGGCCCGTCCGTGCACCGCAGCGCTGTCGAGGATACCGACTGGCACCGTATCGGCAAGGAACGCTTCGCGGAAGAGATCGCGGCCCGCCTGTACAAACTCGCCCATGGTGGTGAGTTCGACAGCATCGTGCTTGTCGCCCCGCCGGTGATGCTCGGCGCCATGCGCAAGAAGCTGCACAAGGCGGTCGGTGACAAGGTGACGGCTGAAATTCCAAAAACCATGACCAACCACGCCATCTCCGAGATCGAGGCCATGCTGCAGGCAGCCTGACCGCAGGCGATGGATCCCAAAGCCAATGCCACAGTGAGCGCGAAACGGACCGGCGGCCTCTCTGCCGCCGGTCGAGCATTTTGCCGCCGCACCGTCGATTTTCGCACCCTGCGGGTTGCATCACCGTCACCCCTTCCACCATATTGCAAAACAGGCGGCGGCTCAGGGCGGCGCACATCCGACATCGCAAACTTGAAAGGCGCTCCATAGACAATGCCGCATGACACGCCCCTTATCGCCACCATCGTCGCCGGTCTGGGGCTGGCTTTCGTCTTCGGGGCTCTCGCCAACCGTTTCCGCATTCCGCCGCTGGTCGGCTATCTCGTAGCCGGCGTCCTGGTCGGGCCGAATACGCCCGGTTTCGTCGCCGATGCCGGCCTGGCCAACGAACTGGCCGAAATCGGCGTCATCCTCTTGATGTTCGGCGTCGGCCTGCATTTCTCGCTGAAGGACCTGCTGTCGGTCCGCGCCATCGCCGTGCCCGGCGCCATCGTCCAGATCGGCTTTGCCACGGCACTCGGCGCCGGACTGTCCTGGATGCTCGGCTGGTCGATGGGCGCGGGGCTGGTGTTCGGCCTGGCGCTGTCGGTCGCCTCGACCGTGGTGCTGCTGCGCGCGCTTCAGGAACGCCGGCTGATCGAGACCGAACGCGGCCGCATCGCCGTCGGCTGGCTGATCGTCGAGGATCTGGCCATGGTGCTGGCGCTGGTGCTGCTGCCAGCCCTTGCCGGCGTGCTGGGTGGCCAGGAACAGGCGGATGTGCATTCGAGCGGCCTGCTGTCGCTGCCGGCCAGCTACGGCATCTGGGGCGTCGTCGGCATCACGCTCGCCAAGGTCGCCGCCTTCGTCGTCGTCATGCTGGTGGTCGGCCGCCGGGTCATTCCGTGGATTCTGCACTACGTCGCCCATACCGGGTCACGCGAACTGTTTCGTCTCTCAGTGCTCGCCATTGCGCTCGGCGTCGCCTTCGGCGCGGCGAAACTGTTCGGCGTCTCGCTGGCGCTCGGCGCCTTCTTCGCCGGCATGATCATGAGCGAATCCGAGCTTAGCCATCGCGCGGCCGAAGAATCGCTGCCGCTGCGCGACGCCTTCTCGGTGCTGTTCTTCGTCTCGGTCGGCATGCTGTTCGACCCGTTCAGCCTGCTCAGCAACGGCCTGCCGATCCTGGCGACACTGGCCATCATCGTCATCGGCAAGTCGCTGGCGGCGTTCGTCATCGTCGTCGCCTTCGGCTATCCCCTGGCGACCGCCCTCATGATTTCGGCCAGCCTTGCCCAGATCGGCGAATTCTCCTTCATCCTGGCCGAACTCGGCGTCGGGCTGAAACTTCTGCCAGAACAGGGCCGCGACCTGATCCTGGCCGGCGCCATCTTGTCGATCGTGCTCAACCCACTGATGTTCCTGGTCATCGACTGGATGAAGCCATGGCTGGAGGCCCGTGCCGCCAGGACGGCGCCGCCGGCCGACGCCAAGCCGGTCGGTCCGGCGACCGAACCGGGCCAGGTCGCCTCGGTCGCCGCGACCAAAAAGGAAGACGGCCCGCCGCCGAAGACGGCGCTTACCGGCCATGCCATTCTGATCGGTTATGGCCGTGTCGGCGGCCTTGTCGGGGCGGCGCTGAAAGAAGCAGCGCTGCCCTTCCTCGTCATCGAGGACGCAGACAAGACACTGGCCAAGCTGAAGGCCGATGGCGTCGAGAGCGTCGCCGGCAATGCCGCCAACGCCGAAGTGTTCGCCGCCGCCAATCCCGAAGGCGCCAGCCGGCTGATCCTCGCCATCCCCAATGCGTTCGAAGCCGGCCAGATCGTGCTCAGGGCGCGCACCGCCAATCCCGGCATCAACGTCGTCGCCCGCGCCCATTCCGATGCCGAGGTCGAGCATCTCAAGGGGCTCGGCGCCGACACGGTGATCATGGGCGAGCGCGAAATCGCGCGCGGCATCGTCGAGGAGGTGCTCGGTCACAAGCCATCTGCGACCGAACCGTCCGCCGCGTGATCACGCCACGAAGGCAGAACCGCCATTGCGTGCGATGCTGCTGAGATATTGCGCGGGAGGCTTGCCGAGCGCCTTCTTGAACATGGTGATGAAGGCCGTGACGGACTCATAGCCGAGATCACCCGAAACCCGCTGAACGGTGGCACCCGAAGCCAGTTCCCTTATCGCAACGATCAAGTGCAATTGCTGGCGCCAGCGGCCGAAGCTCAAGCCGGTTTCCTTGACGACGAGACGAGCAAGACTGCTCTCGCTGAGCGCCACGCGTTTTCCCCATTCGGCCAACGTGCTGCGGTCGGCAGGATCGTTCGCCAGCGATTCGGCGATCCGCTTCAGGCGCGGCTCGGAGGAGAACGGCAGATGCAATTGCTGGAGAGGCATATCAGGCAGTTCGGCAAGCAGGACGCTTCCCAGGAAAGCGCACCGCGCGTCATCAGGCGCGCAGTCCGACAGTTCGATGATAAGCTCGCGCAGCAGCGGCGAGATCGAAAGCGTGCAGCACCGATCCGGCAGCGCAGCCGCGCCCGGCTCGATGTAGACGAAGAAAATCCGCGCATTGGCCGTCGCGATGTTGCTGTGCTGCATGCGGCTCGGCACCCACACGCCACAATGCGGCGGCACCATCCAGAGGCCGCTGGGAACGCGGCAGGTGACGCCGCCGCTGAGCGCGAAGACGAGTTGCCCTTTGCGGTGCCAATGCTGCGACACCTCGGCCTTGGTCTCGGTGACGTCGACGCGCACGGCAATCGCCGGAGCAACGATGTCATCGACGTCGAAATCGAGCCATGGGTAACGGAGCGGCTGTCTCATGATTGACAGATTTTAGCGATGAATTGCCTTTATATCTAGATTATTCGTCAGCATAAATCGGTAGGCTCGAGCCGTTCTCGCCAATTGGCCAAGGTGTACTCCATGCTCGCGCTCACCATCTCTTCCGACAATGCCGTCAGACTGAAACTCGCCGAGGTGGACGAGCCACAGCCTTGCGCGAACGAGGCTCTGGTCGCCGTCCGCGCAACCTCGTTGAACCGCGGCGAACTGCGCCTGCTCACCATACGTGCGGACGGCTGGATACCCGGCCAGGACATTGTCGGGATCGTCGAACGGGCGGCAGCGGATGGCTCCGGGCCAGCCCAGGGCGCGCGGGTCGTGGCTTTGGTCGACGAGGCCGGCTGGGCCGAACGCGTCGCCGTTCCGACCGCCCGTCTCGCCGTCCTGCCGGATGAGGTCGGCTTCGTTTCCGCCGCCACGCTCCCCGTGGCGGGCACGACGGCGATGAGGACGTTGCGCCATGGCGGTGACCTGGCCGGCCAAAAGGTGCTGATCACCGGCGCGAGCGGCGCAGTCGGCCGTTTCCAGATCCAGATCGCCCGCGAACAACGTGCCTTGGTGACCGCGGTCGCCGCCGCCCGGCATGCCGGGGATCTCCGCGATCTCGGAGCCGAGCAGGTGGTCGAGGCGATCGAGCTGGCCGAGGGACCATTTTCGCTGATCACCGAGTCGGTCGGCGGCGAAAGCCTCGCCCGCGCGATCGAACGCGTCGCGCCCGGCGGGACCATCGTCATGTTCGGTTCAAGCAGTGGCGAGCTCACGCCCATTGGCTTCCGCCAGTTCGTTCCGGGCCATGAGGGAGCGAGGCTTCAGACCTTCGCCTACTACACGTCCGGCTCAGGCATTGGCGCCGACATTGCCGCGCTGCTCGCCCTGGTCGCGGCCGGCCGGCTTGAAACCCGCGTCGCCTTGACCGTGCCATGGACGGACATCGCCCAGGCCCTGGACGCCATGCGGCAGCGCAGCTTCAGCGGCAAGGCTGTTCTCACGGTCGCCGGATGAGCAACCCCCGCCGAAGTCCTCACTCACACGTGCTGGCCGCCGTTGATGTGGATTTCCGAGCCGGTCACATAGGAGGCCTGCTGCGAGCACAGGAAGAAGATGATGTCGGCGACCTCGGCGGTGGTACCGAGGCGCCTGAGCGGGATCGTCTCGACGATCTTTTCCGTGCCCGGCGACAGGATCGCCGTGTCGATTTCGCCTGGCGCGATGGCGTTGACCCGGATGCCATGCGGACCAAAGTCATGCGCCATCTCGCGCGTTAGCGAGCCGAGAGCCGCCTTCGATGTCGCATAGGCGGTGCCGGCGAAGGGATGCACGCGGGTGCCGGCGATCGAGGTGACGTTGACGATCGAGCCCTTGGCCGTCGCCAGCTCCTTGAACAGGCCGCGCGCCAGCATGATTGGCGCGAAGAAATTGACCTGGAACACGTCGCGCCAGACATGCATCGGCGTGTCGATCGAGTTCATGCGGCTGTTGCCGTCCTTGAGCTTGGGCGAAATGCCGGCATTGTTGACCAGCGCATTGAGCTGGCCGCCATGTGCTTCGAGCCGATGGCGGATTTCCGAGACGGCGATGCCGACATCTTCCTGATCGGCAAGATCGACCTTGATATGGTCTTCCGGGCCGGCCGGCCACGGGCAATCCTCGGCGAAAGCCTGGCGCGAACAGGTGATGACGCGCCAGCCCTCGCGTGAAAAGCGCTTGACCGTGGCATGGCCGATGCCGCGGCTGGCGCCGGTCAGCACGATGGTTTTTCGGGTGTCGAGTTCAGCCATGTCGCGGTCTCCGGCCGGAGGTGTAGCCGAACACCGTGGCGCTGGCGAGAGGCGGATTGACGCCGCTGCGAACTGCCGGAGCGTCCGCCTCAGCCGCCGCCCAGAATATCCAGGATCGAGGTCTGCTTCCTCTTCTTAAGCGGACCGCCAACATTGCCCGGCGGCACCGGATGGCCGACCGAAGCGGTGGTGCCGTCGTCCGCCGGCATGTTGAAGCCATCGGCATCGACGGTCTGGGCAGGCCGCGCCACGCGGGCTGGCGCTGCCGCCTGGGTCGGCTGTGCCGACGGCGCCTGCTGGCCAACTGACGCGGACGGGACCGGCGCTGGCTGGTTGTTGTCGGCCGAAGGTATGTCGTCGGGCACGATCGTGTCGGCCGGCGTCGACTTCCAGGTGCCGGGCAGCGGCCGCACCGGCACGCCCTCGTGTGCGGCGACCATGAATTCGTGCCAGGCCTGCGCCGGCAGCGCTCCACCGGTGACCTTCTTCATCCCCGTGCCGTCATCATTGCCGAACCACACACCAGTGGTGAGATTGGCGGTGTAGCCGACGAACCAGGCATCGCGCGAATTCTGGCTGGTGCCGGTCTTGCCGGCCGACGGCCAAGCGAAGGCCGCCTTCTTGGCCGTGCCGACCTCGACGGTTCCAGTCATCATCGAATTCATCATGCCGACGATCTCGGGTTTCACCACACGCGGCGCGCTGCCGCCACTGCTGTCGTAGAGCACTTTGCCCTCGGTTGTCGTGATGCGGCGGATGAAGTGGATATCGGGCTTGTAGCCGCCATTGGCGAACGGCACATAGGCCGAGGTCAGCTCCAGCGGCGTCACTTCCGAGGTGCCGAGCGCGATCGAGGTGTTGGCCTGCAGTTCGGACTGGATGCCCATGCGGTGCGCCGCTTCCACCACCGCGTTCGGCCCGACCTCCATGGTCAGCTGCGCGGCGACCGAGTTCAGCGACTTGGCCAGCGCCGTCGCCAGCGTGACCTTGCCAAAATACTTGCCGCCGTAATTGTCGGGCGTCCAGTTGCCGATCTTGATCGGCGCGTCGTTGCGGATGCTGTCTGGCGTGCGGCCGGCTTCCAGTGCCGCCATATAAACGAACGGCTTGAACGCCGAGCCCGGCTGCCGGCGCGCTTCGGAAGCGCGGTCGAACTGGCTGGTCGAATAGTCGTAGCCGCCGACCATGGCGCGCACCGCGCCGGAATCGTCGATCGACACCAGCGCGCCCTGGGTGACGTTGAGCTTCTTGCCGCTTTCGTCGATCAGCCGGCGGATCGACTGCTCGGCGAGCTTCTGCAGGTTCAGGTCGACGGTGGAGTCGATGACGATGTCGCCGCGCACGTCGCCGATCAGGTCGGGCAGTTCTTCCATGATCGTGTCGGCGACATAGTTTTCCGAGCCGGTCCAGTAGGACGGCGCGCGCGTCGCTGGCGCGCTGAGCGCTGTCTTCAGCTCCTTGTCGCTGATCTTGCCTTCTTCACGCATGGCCGCGAGCACGAGCTGTGAACGCTCCTCCGCGGCCTTTGGGTCGCGCGCCGGCGACAGCCGCGACGGCGCTTTCAGCAAGCCCGCAAGCAGCGCTGCTTCCGAGAGCGTGACGTCACGCGCGCTCTTGCCGAAATAACGCCGCGAAGCCGCCTCGACACCAAAGGCGCCGGAGCCGAAATAGACCCGGTTGAGGTACATTTCGAGAATCTGGTCCTTGGTGTGCTTGTGCTCCAGCCACAGCGCCAGCAGCACCTCCTGCACCTTGCGCTCCAGCGTGCGGTCAGGCTTCAGGAACAGATTCTTGGCCAATTGCTGCGTCAGCGTCGAACCGCCCTGCGAGAAATGCCCGCCGATGAGGTTGGTCACCATGGCGCGTGACAGGCCGATCGGATCGACGCCGAAATGCGAATAGAACCGGCGGTCCTCGATGGCGATGACGGCTTCGGGAATGTAAGGCGACATTTCGTGCAGGCCGACGGCTTCGCCGCCACTCATGCCGCGATTGGCGAGCAACTGGCCATCGGCCGAGACGATCTTGATGTTGGGGGCGCGGTCGGGGATCGACCAGGTGGTGGCCGCCGGCATCTTGGCACCGTAATAGACGACGACGCCCGCCACCGCGATGCCGCCCCAGATGGCAAGCACGAAGCACCAGTAGAACAGGCGGCCGAGCACGCCGAACAGGCCGCGCCGGCTCCTGCCACGCCCGCCGCGCGACGATTTCGCCTTCGACGATTTGCGCCTTGCGGAGGCTTTGCGGTTGCTCGGCACGACGCGGTCCTCCTCGCTCACCGAAAGACCAGGCTGGGATCGCGCCTGTGGCGGTCCCTCGAAACTGGGCTCGATGCGGCTATCTTTGCGGTTCGCCATGCCTGCGCTTGCTGTCCCCGGTGCCTATGGCGCTCCGGTTGCAGAGTAGATGCGGCGATTTAAGGGCGGGTTAAGTCGGAAAAATTCAAAGCGATTGATAATCAAATGCCTGGGGTCCGGCAGTGATCGCGCTATTCGAGCCCTGATTTTGGCGCCAGCAAACGGTCGCGCCCGCCGCGATGGAACAATCCTCGCTTAGCATTTTGTCCGGGCGCCAAGGCCCAGCCATTCCTCGCCGCGACCCAGGCGGTCGCGGACATGTTCCGTGTTGGGGCGCGATCGCAAATGGTCGCAGCCTCGCGTTCGACCGCGTCCCAAATCACTCGTCACCAGGCGATCACCTGGTGGGCACGCGTCAGCCGATCGCCGCACGAACCGAGAGCGCTGCCCTCGACGATTGCATGACCTCGCCGACATGGCAGTAGCAGACGATCTCGTGCAGTTGATGGTCGGTCAGCTCGAAGAAGCGCTTGGCTTCGCCATAGCTGTCGTCTTTCAGACCCTCGTCGTGCAATATGGGGTCTGTGAAGGCAACCGCTATCGGCGAGCCATCGCCTCGCATGACATCGCGTTCCGCCGGCGCACGGTATTCAGTCCCGGCAAGCGCGGTCAGGAGCCGGCTGGGCTCACGTTCAAGAAGCTCGGCCCAACGCATCAGACGTTGGATTCGGCTCATCACCGGCTGTATGTTGACCTCGGCCACTGCATGCAGTTGGTCTAGTGTTTGGTGTTTCATGACAACCTCCTAGCAATAGGTTGGTTGATCCCAAACGCCCTGTGTTGACATTATAGCGCCGGAGCGCCGATCCGTCATTCTAATTCCATGCCGGGACAATCGCTCGTCCGGCACTACGCCGATGCAATGGCCCCGTCCTGCCGGCAATTTCCAACTCCTCCGAGTATCGACGACAGCGCCAAAAGGGCCAGCGTCTGGTCCTCGCAGGTCACCGCCACGATGCTGTTCGACCGGTCGATATCAAGGCCTTCGGGCCGACTTCCGCAGGACTGGCCTGCCGCACAGGACGGCCGGCGCCGCGCCGCCGGTCGACGGCAGGCTCAATTCTGCTGGATCGAAATGCCCTTGTCGTCAATCTTGAGCTCGACACCCTTCGGCTTGGTCTGCTCGCGGTAGACATAGACGCCGAGCGCGATGACCACGACGACGAGCGCGCCAATGATGAGATAGAGCGTATTCTGCTTCATGGCGCGCCCTTTGTCGTTTCGAGCCTCAGGCTCGTTTCAGTACCTTGACCAGCACCAGAAGGATGATGGCGCCGATCGTGGCGTGGATGATGGAAGCAATGATGCCGCCGCCGATGGAGAAGCCGATCCGCGGCAACAGCCAGCCGGCGATGAACGCGCCGACGATGCCGACGATGATGTTGCCGATCAGGCCGAAGCCGAAACCGGAAACGATGAGACCGGCAAGCCAGCCGGCGATGGCACCGATGATGATGAAGACGAGAAGGCTTTCTACGCCCATGCCGATTTCCTCCGAGCAAGGGGGCGAGCGCGGAGCGGAAGGCTCCGAATCGGCCCCGATATCAACGGCTTCAGGCTATTCGAAAGCAGCTGGCCCCGCCAGCGGCGCTCATTGATCGTCGTCGTCGCCGGAAGCGGGCCGCCAGCTGGTCGGCTCGACCTTCTTTTGCGTGTGGCTGTCGGTGTAGACCCACCAGCCATCATCACGGTATTGCCCGATGGATTCGTTGATGACGCCGTCCCCGTCCTGCCACATGATGGAGACCTTGGAGCCATCGGTCGGAGCTGTCGATATCGGCTTTCGGTCGGCCATCCTATCCCCCATTTAGCCGTTGAACTGCGCCGACAAAACGCGGCGGTCAGCGTCTGGTTCCAGTCGGCCACCGGCCAGCAGGCTCTCAAGTCGTCAGCTGTGCGCGAAGATATCCTCTTCGTCCCAGCCCATCAGGTCAAGCTTGGCCCTCGTCGGCAGGAAGCGGAAGCAGGCATCGGCCTCCTTGGTCCGCCCCTCGCGCGCCAGCCGCCCGGCCAGCACATCCCGCAGCCGGTGCAGATAGAGCACGTCGGAGGCGGCATATTCGAGCTGCTCGGGCGACAGCGTTTCGGCCGCCCAGTCCGATGATTGCTGCGCCTTGGACAGACCGACGCCGAGAAGCTCGAAGCAGATGTCCTTCAACCCGTGCCTGTCGGTATAGGTGCGGGTCAGCCGCGAAGCGATCTTGGTGCAGAACACCGGCTCAGGCATCACCCCGAAGGCGTTGTAGAGCACGGCAATGTCGAAGCGTCCGAAATGGAACAGCTTCGTCACGTTGCGGTTCTTCAGCAGGCTGACGAGGTTCGGCGCCTTCTTCTGGCCCGGTGCGATCTGGATGACGTCGGCGCTGCCGTCGCCAGGCGATATCTGCACCACGCACAACCGGTCGCGATGCGGGTTCAGACCCAGCGTCTCGGTGTCGATGGCTACCGCCCCGACGTTGTAATGCGAAAGGTCGGGCAAATCATGCTTGTGGAAACGGATGTCGGCCATGGTCTTCTCCGGTCGCGGCGTTCCCCGTCCTCGCCGCGATCCGGTGAAAAATCAACAGGAAAACGACTTTCCGCCGCTCAGCGCGTCAGCGCATCGAGAATGCGCGCCCAGGAGCGCTGGCCCTTGTGGAAGGACGACAGCTCGTATTTCTCGTTGGGAGAGTGGATGCGGTCGTCGTCGAGGCCGAAGCCGACCAGCAGGGACTCGATACCGAGATAGGTCTGGAAATCGCCGACAACCGGGATTGATCCGCCACTGCCGGTCGTGACCGCCTGTTTCTCCCATTCGTCCGACAGCGCGTCCTTGGCCTTGGCCAGGAACGGCGAGTCATAGGAAAGCTGGATTGCCGGCGAGCCGCCATGCGGGTGAAATTCGACGGAACAGTCGGCCGGAATGCGCTCCTTGACGAATTTCTGGAAGGCAGCGCGGATTTTCTTTGGATCCTGCTTGTGAACGAGGCGGAACGACACCTTGGCCGAGGCTTCCGCCGCGATCACCGTCTTGAAGCCTTTTCCAGTGTAGCCGCCGATGATGCCGTTGAACTCGGCGGTCGGCCGTGCCCAGGTCAGTTCCAGCACCGAGCGGCCTTTTTCGCCCGAAGGGATCGACAAGCCGACAGGGCCGAGAAAAGTCTCGGCCGTCTCGCCGAGACTTTCCCAAGACTTCAGCACCTGTGTTGGTGTTTCCTCGACACCGTCATAAAAGCCGGGAATGGTGATGTGGCCATCCTTGTCGTGGATGTCAGCCAGCACCTTGGCCAGAATACGGATCGGATTGGCAGCGGCACCTCCATAAAGCCCCGAATGCAGGTCGCGGTCAGCCGCCTTGACCGTCACCTCTTCGCCAACCATCCCGCGCAACGAAACGCAGATGGACGGCGTCTCGCGGTCCCACATGCCGGTATCGCAGACAAGCGCGAAATCGGTACTGAGCTCGTCGGCATTGGCCTCGAGGAACGGCTTCAGCGAAGGCGAGCCGGACTCCTCCTCGCCTTCGAACAGGATGGTGACGCGGCATGGCAAATTGCCATGCACCTGCTTCCAGGCGCGGCAAGCCTCGACGAAGGTCATCAGCTGGCCCTTGTCGTCGGCAGAGCCACGCCCGGTGATCACCTTGTGGTCAGGCCCAACCTCCTTCACCGCTGGTGCGAACGGATCGTTTTCCCACAATTCGATCGGGTCGACCGGCTGCACGTCGTAATGGCCATAGAACAGCACATGTGGGGCGCCTGCCGGCCCCTCATGATGCGCAACCACCATCGGGTGGCCCGGCGTGTCGCGCACGCTGGCATCGAAGCCGATCAGCTTCAGCTCCGCCACCAGCCATTCCGCCGCCTTGCGGCAGTCGGCGGCATAGGCCGGATCGGTGGAGATCGACTTGATCCTGAGCAGGCCGAACAGGCGCTCCAGGCTCTGGTCGAGATTCTTGTCGAGGCGGTCGAGGACGGGGGAAACTGCGGACATTTGTGAAGCCTTTCGATTCAGTGCCGGAACCGTAAAGGCAGAGCGGCGAAACGAAAAGCCCGGGAGTGTTGGACCGCGGCGCCAGTCGGCCGCCGCAGGCCAAAAAAGTCCGCTGCCGCGGGCCAAAAAAAGACCGCCGTGGTGGAGGGGGAACCACGGCGGCCTCATACTCGAAACGATGCGGCAGCCCGGAGAGGGGGGATAGGCTGCCGCAGTTGTCCGGGATAGGCGGGGGACGGGCCTTGCTCCGGACTTCGGCGAAAACTGCCGATGACATGTATTTGGGTCTCTGAACGTGGCGATTCAAGGGCACCAACGTTACACTTTTGTAACGTGCCCGTGATCGGGCTTGCACGCCCCCGATCTGTCAGGGTGTTGACGGAACCGATATCTGGCGATGTGTTTGGCATGGACCAAGCCACCGCGCCGCGCTATCCCTGCCGGCATGAAAAAAGGCGATCATCTCTTCCTCATCGACGGCTCGGGCTACATCTTCCGGGCCTATCACGCACTGCCGCCGCTGACGCGCAAATCCGACGGCCTGCCTGTCGGTGCTGTTTCCGGTTTCTGCAACATGCTGTGGAAGCTGATGCAGGATGCCCGCAACACCGACGTAGGCATTGTGCCGACGCATTTCGCGGTCATCTTCGACTATTCCTCGAAAACTTTCCGCAACGACCTCTACCCCGAATACAAGGCCAACCGTTCGGCGCCGCCTGAAGACCTGATCCCGCAATTCGGCCTGATCCGACAGGCGACCAAGGCCTTCAACCTGCCTTGCATCGAGATGGAAGGCTTCGAGGCCGACGATCTCATCGCCACCTATTGCCGGCTGGCCCGCGAAGCCGGCGGCGACACCACCATCATCTCCTCCGACAAGGATCTGATGCAGCTGGTCGGCGATACGGTCGGCATGTACGACCCGATGAAGGACCGCCAGATCGGCATTCCCGAGGTCATCGAGAAATGGGGCGTGCCGCCGGAGAAGATGGTCGATCTGCAGGCGCTGACCGGCGATTCCGTCGACAATGTGCCCGGCGTGCCCGGCATCGGCCCGAAGACGGCGGCGCAACTGCTGGAGCAATTTGGCGACCTTGACGGGCTGCTCGCCCGCGCCGGCGAGATCAAGCAGGACAAGAGGCGCGAATCGATCATCGCCAACACCGACAAGGCGCTGATCTCGCGCCAGCTGGTGACGCTGAAGAACGACGTGCCGGTGGCCGAGGGGCTGGACGACTTCGTGCTGCATGCCCCGGACGGGCCGAAGCTGATCGGCTTCTTGAAGACCATGGAATTCACCTCGCTGACCCGCCGCGTGGCGGAAGCCACGAGCACCGAGGCCAGCGACGTCCAGGCCGTCGCGGTGATCGTCGAGCGCGCCGACCATGCCCACGGCCCCGATGTCGGCGCCGGAGCGCCGGCTGTGGCCCGCAGCGGTGCCGAGGCAGGCCAGGCCAACGGTGATGCGACCACTACACCGACGGTGGACGCCGCCAAGCAAGGCGATACCCCTTCCCTGCTCTCGGCCATGCGGCTGGAGCGCGCGGCGACTGGCAGGATCGACACGGCGGCCTATCTCTGCATTCGCGATATCGCGACCTTGAAAGTCTGGGTCGCCGAGGCGCGGGAGGCTGGCGTCACCGCCTTCGACGTCAGGGCGACATCCGGCGATCCGATGCAGGCCGAACTGATCGGCATGGCGATAGCCACGGCGCCCGGCCGCGCCGGCTATATTCCCTTTGCCCACAAGAGCGGCAATGGCGACCTGCTCGGCGGCGGCGCGCTCGAGAACCAGATACCTCTCCGCGAGGCGCTGGCGGAGCTGAAACCGCTGCTCGAGGACAAATCCGTCCTCAAGATCGCGCAGAACCTGAAATACGATCTCGTCATCATGAGCCGTTACGGCATCGATGTCGCGCCCTTCGACGACACCATGCTGATCTCCTACGTGCTCGATGCCGGTACCCCGCACGGTCACGGCATGGACCAGCTTGCCGAGAAATGGCTTGGCCATACCCCGCTCCAGCTCAAGGACGTAACCGGCTCCGGCAAGAGCTCGGTCGGTTTCGACCAGGTGGACATCGACAAGGCGACGGCGCACGCCGCCGAAGACGCCGATATCACGTTGCGTCTGTGGCTGGTGCTGAAGCCACGGCTTGCCGCCAAGGGCCTGGTCTCGGTCTATGAGCGGCTGGAACGGCCGCTGGTGCCGGTTCTGGCGCGCATGGAACAGCGCGGCATTTCGGTCGACCGGCAGATCCTGTCCAGGCTTTCGGGCGAACTCGCGCAGGGTGCCGCCCGGCTGGAAGAGGAGATCTACCAGCTCATCGGCGAGCGCATCAACATCGGCTCGCCCAAGCAACTCGGCGATATCCTGTTCGGCCGTATGGGCCTGCCCGGCGGCTCCAAGACCAAGACCGGCCAATGGTCGACCTCGGCACAGCTTTTGGAAGACCTCGCCGCCGAAGGCCACGAACTGCCGCGCAAGATCGTCGACTGGCGCCAGTTGACCAAGCTGAAATCGACCTACACCGATGCGCTGCCCGGCTTCATCCATCCCGACACCAGGCGCGTGCACACCTCCTACGCGCTGGCCGCGACGACGACAGGCCGGCTGTCGTCCTCCGACCCGAACCTGCAGAACATTCCGGTGCGCACCGCCGAAGGCCGCAAGATCAGGACCGCCTTCATCGCCGACAAGGGCAACCGGCTGGTCTCGGCCGACTACAGCCAGATCGAACTGCGCGTGCTCGCCCATGTCGCCGAGATTCCGCAACTGCGGCAGGCTTTCGCCGACGGCGCCGACATCCACGCCATCACCGCGTCGGAAATGTTCAATGTCCCCGTGCAGGGCATGCCTTCGGAAGTCCGCCGTCGCGCCAAGGCGATCAATTTCGGCATCATCTATGGCATTTCCGCCTTCGGCCTTGCCAACCAGCTGTCGATTCCGCGCGAGGAAGCGAGCAACTACATCAAGAAATACTTCGAGCGGTTCCCCGGCATCCGCGACTACATCGAAGAGACCAAGGCCTATGCCCGCGAGAATGGCTTTGTCGAAACCATCTTCGGCCGCCGCATCCACTACCCGGATATCCGCTCCTCGAACCCGTCGCTGCGCGCGTTCAACGAGCGCGCCTCGATCAACGCCCGCCTGCAAGGCACCGCCGCCGACATCATCCGCCGCGCCATGGTGCGCATGGAGGAAGCGCTGGACAAGGCGAAACTGTCGGCCCGCATGCTGCTGCAGGTGCACGACGAGCTGATCTTCGAGACGGTCGAGGCCGAAGTCGAAGCGACGATCCCAGTCGTGCGCCACGTCATGGAAAACGCAGCGATGCCGGCGGTCTCAATGTCGGTGCCGCTCCATGTCGACGCGCGAGCCGCGAACAACTGGGATGAGGCGCATTAGCGCCAACGCTTCGTCATCCTACGAAGAGAAGACCTAAGCGGCCACAGCCCGGCACTTCGCGCACGTCCCGCGAAATTCTATGACCGCCTTCTTGGCGGCGAAGCCGGTCGAATGGACCCATTCGTTCAGCCGGTGGTCGACATCATGGTCCGACATCTCGGTCACCTGCCCGCATGTGTCGCAGATGGCGAAGGCGGTCATCGAATGGCTGTGGTCATGCGGCTCGGCGCAGGCGACGAAGGAGTTGATGCTTTCCAGCCGGTGCACGAAGCCGGACTTCACCAGCGTGTCGAGCGCACGATACACCTGCAGCGGCGCGCGAAAACCGCGTTCGCGCAACTGGTCGAGCAAGGTGTAGGCGCTGAGCGGTCCGCTCGCGGTCTCGAGCTTCTCGAGCACGCACAACTGGTTCTTCGTCAGCACATCCCTTGCCGCCATGGTCCGGTTCCAACTTGTCCTGCGCCATCTGCAGGCTGTTTGCCCGCGCAAACCGCCTGATCCCATTCAGATAGCGACGAACCGTCGTCTTTGCTACTCTTCTGTTGTTGTCCTGGACCGATCGATAACGTGCCGGCGCATTTGATGACGGCAGGCTTGATGGCGCAGCGACGTTCAAAATACTGACAAAATCCTCGACGAGGGTGGTTTCGCTTGGGAAATTCGATCGGGCTTGGGGAAGCAATATGATCAAATTGACACGCCGGACGCTGCTTGTCGGCACGTCCGCGCTCGTGGCGGCCGGTGCGCTCTCGTTCCGGGCGCTGGCGGCATCGCGCACCTATCACGCGCTGCTGGTCGCCTGCACCGAATATCCTGCCCTGCCGCAAAGGAACTGGCTGATCGGGCCGAAGAACGATGCCGGCCTGGTGCACGAATACCTGCTGAAGAACGTACCCGACCCGGTACGCTTCGCGCCCGAAAACGTCACGCTGCTCGCCAAGGACGTGCCCGGTGCCAAAGGCTTGCCGACCCATGCGGCGATCAAGGCGGCACTCGCCGACCTTGCCGCCAAGGTTCAGCGCGACGATTTCGTCTATCTGCATCTGTCCGGCCACGGCGCCCAGCAGCCCGAAAGGGTCAAGGGCGACGAGACCGACGGGCTAGACGAGATCTTCCTGCCCGTCGACATCGAGAAATGGATCAATCGCGATGCCGGCGTGCCGAACGCGCTGGTCGACAATGAGATCGGCGACGCGCTCGACGCGATCCGCAACAAAGGCGCCTTTGTCTGGGCGGTCTTCGACTGCTGCCATTCCGGCACCGCGACGCGCGCCGTCGAAGTCGACGACGAACTGGAGCGCAAGGTCGAATTCGCCGACCTGGTGGGCGGCGACGAGGCTGCAAGGGCGGCGACCCTCAAGGCCTATGAGGACACGGTCGCAAGCGCCTCGCGCGGCCTCGACGAGAATGGCGCGCGCAAGCCCGCCTTCAACCTGACGCCGACCGGCGGCGAACCCATCACCAAGGGCAAGCTGGTCGCCTTCTATGCGGCCCAGACGGTGGAGACGACGCCGGAGATGCCGCTGCCCAAGGGCACGGCGGATGCGCCGCGCTTCGGCCTCTTCACCTTCACCATCCTGTCGAAGCTCGCCGAAAACCCCAACATTACCTATCGCCAGCTCGGCCAGGCCGTGCTGCAGCAATATTCAGCCGACAGCCGCACCCGGCCAACGCCGCTGTTCGAGGGCGAACTCGACGCCCGCGTCTTCGGCACCGACAAGACCGACGCCGTCATGCAGTGGCCCATCGTCGTCAAGGACGGCGAGGCGACGATCGGTGCGGGCCTGCTGCATCGCCTCACGCCTGGCAGCAAGCTTGCCATCCTGCCGTCGGCGCTGTCGTCGCTATCCGACGCGGTCGGCTACGTCGAGGTGCAGTCGGCCAAGAACCTGGAAAGCCGCGTCAAGCCGGTCGAGTTCGAGAAAAAGCCGGCACTCAAACTCGCCGATATTCCTGCCAACGCCTATGCGCGGGTGGCGGAGATCGCCGTCGACTACAGGCTCACGGTCGCTCGGCCGGCCGCGACGAAGGGGCTGGAGAAAGAAGCCGAGCTCGTCAATTCGGTTCTCGACGAACTGGCCACGGCCAAGGAAACCGGCTTCAACATCGAACTGGTCGACCCGGGCAAGAGCGCCGAGCTGCGCTTTGCCGTGATGCGCGAGAATGCCATTGCCGGCGCCGGCAAGGACGCGTCAGACAAGCCGGCGCTGTGGTTCCTGCCGGCGTCGGGTGACGTGACGCTGAAGGACGGCAGCAAGCCGCCGCTGATCATTATCCATCTAGATGACCGCCAGAAGCTGGTCGACGCCACGACCAGGAATTTGCGCACCATCTTCCGCGCCACCGGGCTGTCGCGTCTGGCGGCCGCCTCCGACTACAAGCCCGAGGATGTCGACGTCCAGTTCCAGGTCAAGCGCCGCGACAAGGATGGTCTCGAGCCCCTGCAGGCTTCCGCGGTGCCGCGTGTCTCGCCGGGCGACGAGGTGCATGTGCTGGCCAAGAACAGCTCGGACCAGCTGGTCGACATCAACGTGCTCTATGTCGGCAGCGACTATTCGATCACCCACATCGTCGCCGAACGCCTGGCACCGCAGGCCACGCTGGAGGAAGGGCTGCTCGCCTTCACCGACAACAGCTTCGGCATGGAACGGATGATCGCGGTGCTGACCGAGGCGCCGCCGGAAAGCGAGAAGGAGGATTTGAGCTTCCTGGCGCAGGACGGCGTCGCGGCGATGACGCGCGGCCTCGGCCCCGCCAGCTTCTCCGACATGCTCGCCGATATCGGCATGGCGCCGCCGACCCGCTCGGTGATGCGGCTTGCCGACAAGAGCGGCCCGAAGGGGGCGGTGATGATCTTCCCGATGGAGACGGTGCCGCGCGCCTGAACTCCGGCTCCAAGGCCGCACGGCCTAGTATATCAGGCTCTTGCGCGATCGGCGCGATATGAGAACATCCCCAGCCGCGGCCAAGGGTTCAGCGACTGACGAAGCAGATAGGATCGATTGTGAAGAAGCCTTTTTTCTCCTGGCGCACGACGGTTGCCGGACTTGCCGGCGGCCTGTTGCTGATCGTCAACGCGTCTGCGCAGGACACGTGCGGCCTTTGCGCCAAGCAGGTGGTCATCAATTCGGAACTGGCGACGTGCTTCCTCGATCAGTACGACCAGTTCGCCAAGACCAGCAGTGACGCGGTGGTGGTCGACCTCTCGAGCTGCGCCTCGCGCGGCGTGGTCGAGGCCTTGCCGTCGCCGAACAAGGCGCCGGCGGAGCCGGACATGCAGTTCATTGTTTCGCGCCCGCAGCTGGCATGTCTGAAAAAGCAGCTTGAAGCGCCGGGCGTGGTGCTTGATCCCTCCGCCACCATCGAACTGGACAGTTGCAAATGAAGAAGCCGGGGGGCACGACAAAGCAGACACCGGTGGCCGCGCCCGCAAAGGCGCCGGCGGCGAAGGAGACGCTGCCGGAAACCACCGAAGGTTTTCCTTGGCCGAGCAGCCATGAGATCAAGAAGGAGAGCAATCCCTTCACCGATCGCGACTGGCGCATGCTGGTCTATGCCTGGTCGGGCATGCTGGTGCGTTTCGCCATCATCTTCACCCTGGCATTCTCGGTCTATCAATTCCTGGCGAACCAGGAGCAGAAGCGCGTCGAGCAGACCATGTCCCTGGTCGAGCTCTGGGAAACCAAGGACTATCAGCAGGCACAACGGGCGTTGAAGGATCGCCTTGCCGCCCTCAACGCCAAATACGACAATCTGCTCAGCGCCAATCCTTCGCCGACCGAGGAACAGGTGTTCCGCCAGCGCATCGGCATCGAGGCGATGAGCGCCTCCGGCGGCGACATGCCGCTCGCCGACTTCAGCGAGAATTTCGACCGCATTGTCTATTTCCTCAACCGGCTGTCCTTCTGCGTCGACGGCGACCTGTGCTCACGCAAGGTGACCGATGCCTATTTCCGCGACTACGCCGTCTCCTTCTGGAGCTATTTTGCCGGCTATGTCGACAAGCAGCGCAAGGCGGGTTCGCCGACTTTTGCCACGGCGATCGAGGCCTATGTTGGCAACGGGCAACCAGCGGGCGAAGCCAAATAGCGATGGGGAAACCCGGAATCACCTTGTGCCTCATGCGTGCCTGCCGCTGGCTGGCCATGGCTGGAGCCTTGATCACGTCCTCTGCCGCCCGCGCCGAGGACGCCCCGGATTTCCATCTCGACCTCGACACCGGAGGCCATACCGCACGGATTGCCGACCTCGCCTTCACCCCCGATGGCGAGGACGTTGTCTCGGCATCCGATGACAAGACCATCCGCATCTGGGACTGGCAGAGCGGCGTGACGCTACGCACCATTCGCGGCTATCTCGGCAATGGCAGCGACGGCAAGATCTTCGCGGTCACGGTCTCGCCGGACGGCAAGACGATCGCCGCCGGCGGCTATTTCGGCGCCGGTCTCGGCGACAAGCCGCCCTATGGCGACATCAGGCTGTTCGACTTCGCCACCGGCAAGATGAAGGCCGTTCTCAAGGCCGCCGACTACGCGACCTACGACCTCGCCTTCTCTCCAGATGGCAAGATACTGGCTGCCGGCGGCGGCGACGGCATAGTCTATCTCTGGCGGCTCGACGACAAATCAGCGACGGGCTGGACGCTGGACAAGAAGCTCGACGCCGATTCCTGGCACATCGACAAGCTGGCTTTCGCCGCCGCGGGAACCCGGCTGGCGGCGACCACGACCGACAATGGCATCCGGTTGTGGGATGTCGCCAAGGGCGACGAGATCGCCTTGCCCGCTGACACAGAGCCGTTGCGGGACGTCAGTGTGCTGGCGCTGGCGATCTCGCAGGACGGCAGCCTGTTTGCCACCGGCAGCAAGGAGGGCCAGGTCCAGCTCAGGCGCGCGGCCGACGGGACGCTGGTGCGCGCCATGCCCAAGCAGGATTTCCTCATCGGCTCGCTGACCTTCGCCAAGGGATCGCGGCTGGTCGCCTCCTGCGGCTATCGCTGCGCCGACAAGCACCGCTCCGTCGTCTGGAACACCGACAGCGGCGAGAAGCTGCTCGACTACAGCGGCCATGACGGCACGGTCTATGCCAGCGCCGCCAATGCCGGCGGCTCGCTGGTGGCGACGGCCGGCGGCACCCGCAACGCCATCCAAGTCTGGGACCCGGCGACCGGCGAACGCAAGGCCTTGCTCCAAGGAGTGGGCGAACCGGTGACCGCTATCGGCATCGATCCGGCAAACGGCATCATCGCCTGGGGCAACGCCAACCCCTGCCCCGAGCGCGTGGCTTGCCCGGAACAATTGGGCGCATTGGACAAGAGGCTGGAGTTGCCCACAACCGAGCGGTTCTTCGATGACCCGCAGCCGCTGACCGAGCCGGCCTCGTTTGCCCGCGCCGCGCTGAGCGATGGCGAGTGGTCCCTGCACGCCACGGTGGGCGGCAAGGACGCGCTGGAGAACGCGTTGCTGGAGATCGCCAATGGCGGCAAGGTGGTGCGCTCGATCGAGAACGACGCCACCAACGGCTTTGCCCATTCCGCCTTCACGCTGATCGACAACGGGCTTGGCCTGATCACCGGCGGCAATGACGGCACGCTGCTGGAATACAAGGCCGCGACCGCCAGGGTCTCCGGCGAATTCACCGGCCACACCGGCGAAATCAACGCCATGGTCGCCTCGGAGAAAGCCGGCCTGCTGGTCACCGGCAGCGCCGACCAGACCGTGAGGCTGTGGAACCTGAAGACGCACGAGCTGATCGTGTCGATGTTCTTTGCCGGCTCACAATGGATCGCCTGGATGCCGCAAGGCTACTATTATTCCTCCGACGAGGGAGACAAGCTGATGGGCTGGCACGTCAACCAGGACCGTGACCATGAAGGCCGCTTCATCCGCGCCGGCCAGTTGAAGAAATACCTCTGGAGCCCGGAAATGGTGCGCCGCGCCATCATCCTGCGCAGCGCCAAACAGGCAGTCCAGGAGATGCGGCCGGGCGTCGACAACGAGTTGCAGAAGCTCTTGCAGCGCAAGCCGCCGGAATTCGGCATTCGCCTCGCCGACGACCAGAGCAACGTCCGCGACGGTTATGTCGCCGTCGAAATCACAGGCACCAAGGAAGCCGGAGCCGATGCCGCCGGCTTCTCGATCCTGTCGAACAGCCGCAATGTCGGCGACATCGCGACGCGCTCGGTCGACGGCAACAAGACAACAGTCGAGGTGCCGGTCGAGGATGGTCAAAACACTATCCGCATCACCGGCATCAACGATTATGGCTATCTGACCGAGCGCAGCGTGACGGCGCTGGCAAGGAAGACTGAAAAGGCCGAGGCCAAGGGCAAGCTCTATGTCGCGGTGATCGGCGTCGACAAATATCCGTTCCTGACCGACGCCTGTTCCGGCCATGCCTGCGATTTGCGCTACCCCGTCGACGACGCCACCGAGTTCCTCAAGGTGGTTGCGCAGAAATCGGCACCTTTGTTCTCGTCGATGGAGACGCTGGTTCTGGTCAACCGCGAGGCGCTCGACGAAAGCCCCGACAAGGCGCAACAGACCTACACCGTCGCCAGCGCCGACAACATCATGGAGCCGGACTCGCACACGATCGACGACCAGCTTGCCGATTTCCTCGACAGGCCTGGCGAACACGACACCACCATTGTTTTCGTCGCCGGCCATGGCATCAACATCGACGAGGATTACTATTTCATCCCGACCGATGGCCGCAAACAGGATGCCGACCGCTGGAAGCGCTCTTCGCTTGTCGATTGGGGTGACGTCCAGAAATCGGTCGAGCGGGCCAAGGGCATGCGCTTCATGCTGCTCGACACCTGCCATGCCGCCAACGCCTTCAATCCGCGCCTGGAAAAGGACGCGCAGGACGCGCGCATCGTCGTGTTTTCGGCGACCGCGGCCAACAACACCGCCGCCGAATTGCCGGAGCTCGGGCACGGCGTCTTCACCTATTCGATACTCGAAGGCCTGCGCGGCAAGGCGAAGACCTCGGATGGCGGCGTCACGCTGTTCGGGCTCGCCGATTTCATTTCGCACGAAGTGGTGCGGCTGACGGCGTCGAAGCAGAAGCCGTTCTACTATGTCGGCGGCGTGGAGAACATCGTGTTGGCCGAGCCGTGATAGCCCGCCTGCTGACGGTCATCATGTTCGCCCTGGTTCTCGGCGGCACGGCACAGGCCGCCCCGATCGCCTGCCCGCCCGGAACCGAAAACTTCCCGACGTTCTACGACGACGCCACGCTGTTCAAGGACGCCATCGCCAGCGTCGCTACTGTCCGGCCCTCCAACCAGCGGCTGACCGGCATCACCGTGCCGCATCACCTGCTGGCCGCCGACCTCGTGGCACTGGGTTTTCATGCAGCGTCCGGCTTTCGCTACAAGCGCATCGTCATCCTGTCGCCGGACCATTTCCACAAGACGCACAAGCTCTACGCCACCACGGCGCGCGGCTTCGACACCGTGCTTGGTCCGGTGGCCGCCGACACCGATGCCGTGCGCCTTCTGGAAGCCCACGGCGACATGCTCGAGGAATCCTGCCTGTTCGACAAGGAACATGGCGTACGCGCCATGCTGCCCTTCCTGCATCACTACTTCCCCGAGGCGAAGATCGTGCCGGTGGCGATGTCGGTGAAGGCGAAGCGCGGCGACTGGGACCGGCTGGCCGAGGCGCTGAAACCGCTCRTCGACCAGGACACGCTGATCGTCGAATCCACCGACTTCTCGCACTATCTGCCCCAGCATGATTCCAGGCGTTTCGACCAGCAGACGCTGAACATGCTGGCCGCCGGATCGCTCGACGGCATAGCGGCCCTGCGTCAGCCCGATCATGCCGATTCCGTCGGCGCGCTCTACATCCAGACCCGGCTGCAGCGCGAATTGTTCGGCGCCCAGCCGCTGGTGGTCGCCAACGAGAACTCGCAGGAACACACGTCCGACTATGTCGAGCGCACCACCAGCTATGTCGTGGCGCTGTTCGGCGCCTTCGGTCCCGGCTTCAACAACCCGGCGCGGCCAAAGGACAGGATTTATTATCTCGCTGGTGACGTGAATTTCGGTCGTGCCATGAAGAAGATCCTGGTCCGCGACGGCGTTGCCGACAAGATCGTCGACAGCATCCTTTCGCTGACCGGAGCGCGGCCGCTGATCGTCAATCTCGAAGGCGTCATCCTGCCCAACGTGCCGGAAGCGATTGACGACATGACGCTGGCCATGCCGGAAGACCTCGCCGTCAGCATGCTGAAGCGGTTGCATGTCGCCGGCGTCAGTCTCGCCAACAATCACGCCTATGATCTCGGCCCGTCCGGCTATGCCGAGACGCTGCGCGCGCTGGACGAAGCCGGCATCCCGCATTTCGGCCAGGGCGAGACGCTGGCGCTGGCCGATGTCGACCTTGTCGGCCTGACCGACATCGACACCAACGGTTCGAAGAACACCGACCTGCTCACCTCCGCCTTGCTCGACCGGCTGCTGCACGAAAATGCGCAGCGCCCGGTCGTCGCCTTCGTCCATTGGGGCCGCGAGTACAAGACCGAACCGTCGGCGCGCGAAGAGATGCTTGCCGATGGGATGCGGCTGCGCGGCGTCTCGGCCATTGTCGGCGGCCATCCGCATGTCTCGAGTGAGGCGATCGTCCCGGTTGCCGGCGGCGATGTGGCAGAGGTCTATTCGCTCGGCAATTTCCTGTTCGACCAGAGTGCGCAACGCTCCTCAGGTTCGATGCTGGAATTGCGTGTCTTTTCCCAAGGCACGATCTTTGCCAGGCTCATCCCACTGCCCAACTATTTCGAGATGGGTCGCAAATAGGCGACTGCCGTTTTCGACGTGAAGAACCTGAATGTGTGTTGAGATTCAGGTCAGGCCGAGTCGAAAACGGCTGACACCGAGAACCGGAGCGGAGCGTACTTTTCGTACGTGAGCACAGTTCTACTGCGACGCAGTATAACGGGGAAGCGCAGGTATCAGCCGTTTGCAGACCGGCCTCACCTGAATATCGACATACCTTAGCCGCAGCCCATCATCTGGCGGGGTAGATAGCACGCCGCCGGTTCGGTCCTGGTCTCGAACAGCGATTGCTTCGGCCGGAAATAGAAGAAGGTCACCGGCTTGCTCTCGCGCACGCTGCCGTCGGCGAAATGCGCGGCGATGCTGAAACTGTGGATCGACGACATCGCCGACCACATCTTCAGCCGCGCCGTATAGGCGCTGACAGTCTTGTTGCCGCGCACCGGCATGGCGATCGTGTAGTCGTGCTTGCCGATCGGGAATTCGATGTTCTGGTAGCGCATCGCTTCCGGGCTGCCGCCACCGCCATCGCCGCATTCGGCCATCGATTCGGGAGTCTCGAAGACCGCCATGGTCATCTGGGCGCGGAAGGGCTCGCTCTGCTGGTAGACATTGCCCTGATCGTCCGCCCAGGAATAGTCCAACTTGCCGATCGCGTTCAGCGTCATCGCCTGGTTGAAATTGCCAAGATAGTCGCCGACCTCACCGAACTTGATCTTGTTGGTGAGCTGGCTGCGGCAGACATTGAGGCTATCGACCGAGGGACAGGGGAAACGCCCGGTCTCAAGGCTTGCCGTGTCGACGCCGGCCTCGTCGAGCACGCTCTTGATCGACACGTCGACGCCATCGCTGAAACCGCCGATGTCTTTGGTGAACATGCGGCTTGGCTGCCCGGTCGGATTGCCTTCTTCGTCCACCGTGGTGAACTGGACCGACATCTTCATGTCCTTGGCGTCGCCCCAGCCATTGTTGACGATGGAGAAATCGGGCCGGAAGCCGATGCAGCCGAAATGCTCCGAGATCGACAACATCGGTTTGCGGTAGGCGTCGCTGGCAGCGACCTTCATTTCCAGGCTGTCGAGCTTGACCCTGAACTCGTCCGTCGTCGTCAGGTCGACCTCGGCAAAGGCCGGCGTGTCCTCCCAGGTCGCACCTTCATAGACATTGGTGGTATTGACCGTTCCGGTGCCGTTCCAGGCGTCGTTGTAGAGGGTGTCTTCCGGATAGATCGCGATGTCCTCGTCGCGCACCAGGTGCTGGTATTTCATGTCGGCCTGCTGGGTCATGCGCTGGTCAACGATGACGCCGATCTCGACTTTGCCTGCATCGCCGCCGCTGGCCTGCGCCTTGAGGAGGCCTCCGACCTTGGCATCGGCCAGAACGTCTGGACGCGTGCCGCCGACCTCCTTGCCCATCACCCACTGCGATTCATAGACCGTGCCGCCGGGGAGCCGCGTGGTGCCTTTGCCGTTCTTCAACCCGCCGACAAAAGAGCCGGCAAAGATCTCGCCTGTCTTCGACAGCAACCGGCCCTCGCCATTCGGAATGCCGTCTACGAACTGCCCCTCATAGCGGTTGCCTTCGGCATCGACATGGATACCTTCGCCGTTGAGTTCTCCGCCAAGCCAATGCCCGTCGAAAATCTCGCCTGAGCGCAATTCGAGCCGGCCTTGCCCGTCGGGCCGGCCGTTCCTGACATCGCCGAAATAGCTGGAGTAGACCGTCTTCGGGTCATAGCTTGCCGAGCCGCGCACCCGCCACACCAGCCTGCCCTTGCCGTTGATGGTGCCGTCCTCGGCGATCGTCCTGTCGGGCGAGCGGCCCGCGGCCGGCTCCCAGACGAAGTCGAGGTTCTTCTCGGGATGGAAATCCCACACACGCACGGTCCTGCGCAGCACTGAGCGTGTGTCGGCCTGATAGAGGATCTGCACGCGCTCCGCCCAGGCGCCGCCGACAGGGGCGGGATCGGCAAAAGCCGGTGAAAGCATCATCGCGCCCAGCATCGATGCGGCCGCGACCCCGAACACTGCCCTTGTCCGCCCCATCCCTCAAGCCCCCTGGACGCCTCGCCCCTTTGGCAAGGCAAGCGTAGTCGGGGCGCCGGCCTCGTGCAAGGGAAGCCATGAGGGAAGGATCGGCACGAAAAAGGCGGCAGGATCGACCCGCCGCCTCTGCCTTCACCGCGAACGCGCAGTGCCTATTTGTACAGGCTGTTGATCCACTGGACGTTGGCGGCGTTCAGGCGCACCGCGGTGTTCGCCTCGGGGCTTTCCGCCACGTTGACGCCGGTGATGATGCGCTGCTTGGACTTGGTGTCGTAGGCATAGACCGAGCTGCCGCTCGACCCCGGGAACGTATCGCAATCATACTGGAAATATTCCGGCGCGATGTTCTCGGCATGCACTTCGCAGCTCGCCTTCCACATCGTGCCCATCGGCTTGTCGCCGGGATAGCCGACGAGGTTGGCGGTGAAGTCGCCGAGATCGTCATAATTGGCGTAGCCCAGCCAGCCGAGGTTGGTGCCGACATCCTGCTTTAGCGTGATGATGCCGAGATCCCACGGGATCACCGAGCCGTAGTAACCCTGGTAGTTGTCGATGAAGCCCTGCAGCACATAGGCGCTTTCATAGGCGAAGGCGCCGAACGGTGCGTCGTCGGCAGTGCTGCCGTTGAGGCCTGGCACGAACAGATATTCCGAGAGCCAGTCCTTGTCCTCATGGCTGTAGAGGCAATGCGCCGCGGTGAGCACCGTGCGCGGGCCGATCAGCGTTGCCGAGCAGCTGCCATAGCTGCCCGTCTTCGCCGATTTGGCTTCCAGATAGCCGATGGCCGAGAACGGATAGGTCTTGGTGTTCCTGACCTGCTCACGATCGTCGGGACCGAAAACCTGACGCCCGGCTTCGCCTTCGCCGAGCCCAGGGTCCTCGGTCTTGCGCTCAGCCCCATCCGCGCCATTGGCCGGCGCATTCAGTTCCTTGATGATGAGCTCGCGCAGTGCTTCGCTCGGCTCGATCTTGATCTCCTTGCCATCGGCGGAACGCCCGACGATGCCATAGGATTTGACTGCCGCCTTCTCGTCGGTGAGCGGCGCGGCACGGCTGTCTTCATCAGTAAGCTTTGGTGTCGTGATCGGCTTTGCCCGGCCGGCCTTGAAGTCGCCTGAAGTAACGTCCCGCATGCTTTCGCCATTGCCGGCACTGGCGGACCCAGGGTCGGCGGCGAAAACCGGGACCGTCCACATTGCGGTGGAAAGCAAAGCGGACGCAATAAGTGCGTTTGTCAGTTTTGTCATGGTGAGACTCTCCCAAAAGTCAGCAAGGACTGGATCAAAATAGAGAAATATTGTCGAGATCGTGGTGACGCCGAAAAATGAGTCTGCTCGCCGGCATTCCCCGCGAGCGTTGTTCTAGGCTGTCATTTTCAAGGCCCCCGCCAAAAAAACTCTGCAACGGTATACTGCCTAAAATAATCCAAGATTGGCAATGATAAATCGCTTCCACCTAGCCCGTGGGGGGCTATAGGATTTTGTGCGGGTTCTGCTCGCGGGCACGGTTAGCAAAAGTGGGATTCGGTTTTGTGACCGATCGCGCGCCGTTTTCGATACGGCACGCGTGCGGATCGCCGGACCGGCGACACCTCCTTGCACAATGCCCGGCGTCGATCCGCGCGGGAAAATTGTCTGAGGAGGTTCAGGTGCACATCACAAATCGGTTCGGACCAATCGTTGCCGCATCGCTGCTTGGCATTGCCGCCGCCTTTGTATCGATCAACCCCGGCCGGGCGGATGAAAGCGCCGCAAGGCCCGAAGCGGCGGTCTCGCCGATGCAGCGGGTGACCGAGGCCAGGGCCAAGGCAGCCGCTGAGAACCCTGACGGCGCCGACCGGGTCTATGGCGGCAACCAGGCCGAAAAGGGCGCCTATCCGTTCCAGGTCGCGCTGCTCACCACCGCCAGGCTGGACGAGAACCCGGCCTCGCAGGCCAATGCACAATTCTGCGGCGGCAGCCTGATCGCCCCGCAATGGGTTCTGACGGCGGCACACTGCCTCAACGACAAGGGCAAGCCGATCTCACCGGATTCGGTTACCGTGCTGACGGGTGCCACCGACCTCGGCGAAGGCAAGCGCCACAAGGTGGTGGAGGTCATCGTCAACGAAGGCTACAGCGAGCAGACGCTCGACAACGACCTCGGCCTGCTCCGGCTTGCCGAGCCGGCCGATGCGCCGACCATCAAGCTTACCCGCCAGGCGACCCCTGACACCGGCAAGACCACCGTCACCGGCTGGGGCAAGATGCAGGACGGAACGTTCCCGACCACGCTGATGGTCGCCGACCTCGATCTGCAGCCGAACAGCGCCTGCAACACTGGCATCAAGGCCATCTATGCGCACGACCTGAAGGCCGCGCTCGGCGATCTGTCCCACCGCATGCGCTATTCGGAAAAGGGCATCGATGCCGCCGCCAATGCGATTGCCGCCGACATGACCGATCCGCTGACCAGCAACATGATCTGCGCCGGCACCGCCAGCGGCGTACGCGATGCCTGCAATGGCGACAGCGGCGGCCCGCTGTTCATGACCGGCGCCGACGGCCCGGTTCAGGTCGGCGTCGTCAGCTGGGGCGAAGGCCCCGCCGACGGCAGCGCGGCTTGCGGCCACAAGGACGCCTATGGCATCTACACGCGGCTGGCCAACTACGGCGGCTGGATCGAGGCGAAGATGAAGGGCCCTGCTCCTGCGCCGGAAAAGCCGAAAGCCGGGCTGGGCACGGCCCAGAAGCCGAAGACGCCCTGAGGCCCAGCCATCTTGCCCGACATTTTGCTTGCCATGAAAACGGCGGGAAGGGTTCCCGCCGTTGTCGTTTGCCGGCTTGTCCGACAGCTTTATTTCCTCGGCGGGCCTTTGCGCTCGGCTGAGGCCGCCCACAGATTGATGTCGGATTCGCGCGCGTAGCTATCGATCTCGGCCAATTCGGCATCGCTGAAGTCGAGCACCTTCAGGGCGCCGACGCAGTCCTCGACCTGCTCCGGCCGGCTGGCGCCGATCAGCGCCGACGTCACCTTGCCCTTGCGCAGCACCCAGGCCAGCGCCATCTGCGCCAGCGTCTGGCCGCGCTTGCCGGCGATGGCGTTGAGCGCCTTGATGTTGGCGATGGTGCGGTCGTTGATGAAGGCCGACTTCAGCGACTTGCCCTGCGAGGCGCGGCTGCCTTCGGGGATGCCGCCAAGATATTTGTCGGTCAGCATGCCCTGGGCCAGCGGCGAGAACACGATCGAGCCGACGCCGAGCCCTTCCAGCGTGTCGAGCAGGCCGTCTTCCTCGACCCAGCGGTTCAGCATCGAATAGCTCGGCTGGTGGATGATGCAGGGCGTGCCGAGCTGCCGCAATATGTCGGCGGCCTCGCGGGTGCGCTGCGAGTTGTAGGACGAAATGCCGGCATAGAGCGCCTTGCCCGAGCGCACCGCATGGTCGAGCGCACCCATGGTTTCTTCCAGCGGCGTGTCGGGGTCGAAGCGGTGTGAGTAGAAGATGTCGACATAGTCGAGCCCCATCCGCTTCAGGCTCTGGTCGAGGCTGGCCAGCATGTATTTGCGCCCGCCCCATTCACCGTAAGGGCCAGCCCACATTTCATAGCCGGCCTTGGTCGAGATGATCAGCTCGTCGCGATAGGCGGAAAAATCGGTGCGCAGGATCTCGCCGAAAGCGGTTTCGGCCGAGCCGGGCGGCGGCCCGTAATTGTTGGCGAGGTCGAAATGGGTGATGCCGAGGTCGAACGCCTTGCGCACGATCGCCTGCTTGGTCTTGTGCGGCGTGTCGTTACCGAAATTGTGCCACAGGCCGAGCGAGATCGCCGGCAGCTTGAGGCCGGAGCGCCCACAGCGATTGTAGATCATTTTTTCGTAGCGATTTTCGGCGGCGACATAGGGCATTGGGAAAGATCCTCGAATGTGAACAGACCGGGCAGCTTCATCGCAAAGCGGTGAGCCGGCCCGGCGCCCTTTTACCCTCTCCCCGGCCGAACGGGGAGAGGGGCAAGTCAACATTATCGATAATCTTTGCGCCTACTTCTTCGCCAGCAGTTCCTTGGCCGCCTTGACGCCAAGTGCCGCCGGCCGCTCGCAAGTGGTCTGCATGGCGACGAACTTGCCGGTTTCGCCGGAGCGCAGGATGCCGGTCATGACATCGACGGCATGCAGCGCCAACTCCATCGAGCAACGATGCGGCCGCCCCTCGACTATCGCCAACGCCATGTCGGCGAGACCTGCCGTGCGGTAGTTGGCCATCATGCCCTGGCCGTGCATTTCATTGGGCACGCCAAGCGGGTGCTTCCATTTCGGCAGCTTCTTGACCGGCTTGCCCTCTTCGGTGAAGCGCACGTCGCCGCCGAAGAAATTCGGATCCGGCACGAACACCGTGCCCGCTTCGCCATAGAGTTCCATCGGCGCATGGCCGTGAGCCCAGACATCCCAGCTGGTGTTCAACGTCACCACGGCGCCGTTCTCGAATTCCAGCAGGCCATGGATGGTGGTTGGCGTGTTGACCGGGATTTTTTCGCCCGCACGCGGTTTCGACGAAATCGTCCGCTCCTTGGCCGGGGTCGTCGCAAAGGCCGCCACCTGTTTCACCGGCCCGATCAGCTGGATCAGATTGGTGATGTAATACGGCCCGATGTCGAGCACCGGTCCGGCGCCCGGCTGGAAGAAGAAATCCGGATTCGGGTGCCAGTGCTCCATGCCGTGACCCATGACATGGCAGGTGCCGCTGGTGATCTTGCCGAGCTTCCCCTCGTCGATCAGTTCACGCACCAGTTGGTGCGCGCCGCCGAGGAACGTGTCGGGCGCCGAGCCGATGCGCAACCCCTTCTTTTCAGCCCGGGCCTTGAGGTCCTGGCCCTCTTGGAGCGAGAGCACGAACGGCTTTTCCGAATAGACGTGCTTGCCGGCATCGAGCACGCGTTTGGACACCTCGTAATGCACCGCCGGTATCGTCAGGTTGACGATGATGTCGATGTCATCGGCCTTGAGCAGGTCCTCGACGGTCTCGGCGCGCAGCTTGAACTCCTTCGCCCGCGCCCTGGCCGCGTCCATGTCGATGTCGGCGCAGGCGCGCATCTCGATGCCGCGAAACAGCGGTGCCAGCGAGAAATACGCCTTCGAGATGTTGCCGCAGCCGATGACGCCAATACCCAGTTTCTTTGCCATGATGATTGTTCCTAGTAAGCCTTGACGGATGCGATCGAGCGACGAGCGAAGCGCTCGATGTCGTTGGGGTTGTCCTGCTCCATGACAAAGTATTTTGCCGCGCTCTTGGTCCGCAACACCTTGATCAGGTTGGCCCAGTCGATCGTGCCATGGCCGACATCCGACCAGCCATCCTCGTCCAGTCCCTCGCCCGGCTTGGCGATGTCTTTGACATGCACGGCGACGATGCGCTTGCCGTGCTTTTCGATCCAGGGCAGCGGATCGGCGCCGCCGCGCACCACCCAGGCAAGGTCCATCTCCCAGCCGATATCGGGAGCGGACGACAGGATGTGATCCTGCGGCACCGAACCGTCGGCGAGTGCCTTGAACTCGAAATCATGGTTGTGCCAGGCAAAGCCGTAGCCGGCCTTCGAGGCGACCTCGCCAACCTTGGCCAGTCGCTCGCCAAAGCCGCGCCAGCCGGCGGCGTCTGACGGCCTGTCCTCGGCCATCAGATAGGGACACATCAGAAGCTTGATGCCGAGCGCTTCGGCCGTTTTGCGCACGCCGTCGAAATCCTTCTCCAACGCATCGATGGAGAAATGCCCGGTCGGCATCGAAAGCCCGTTCTTGTCGAGTTCCGCGCGGAAGGCCTTGGGATTTTCATAGACGCCACCGAAACCTTCGACTTGCGCGTAGCCGAGCTTGCCGAGCGAGGCGAGCACGCCCTCCCAAGGTTGAAAATTGCGGGCGCTGTAAAGTTGGAATGACCAGTTCATCGTCTCTGTCCGTTCTGCTTGGTAGGGTGGGTTCTTGGGAGGAGGGCTTGGGAGCTATAGGCGGTTGCCGGATGGGGTGTCGAAAAGCGAGGCGCGGGCTGGGTCAAAGCCGATCCGTATTGGATCGCCGGTGCGCAGCGTCTTTTCCGCCTCGACGCGGAAGGAAAAATTGCGGCCGCCGAGCTTGGTCCACACCAGCGTGTCGGAGCCCATCGGCTCGACGATCTCGACGGCTGACTCGGCGGTGAACGGCATGGCCTTGGCCGCATCTCCAAAGGCGACGTGCTCGGGCCTGATGCCGAACACACAGGGCTTGCCCGCGCTGCCGCGATCCTTGTCGAACTCATAGCGGTCGAGCGGTATCGAAACCCCGTCGGCGGTGAACGCCGCGGCATCGCCGGCTTCCAGTTGACCCTCGATGAAATTCATCGCCGGCGAACCGAGGAATCCGGCGACAAAGCGATTGACCGGACGGTTGTAGATGGTTTGCGGGGCGTCGAGCTGTTGGATGACGCCGCCCTTCATCACCGCGATCCGGTCGGCGAGCGTCATCGCCTCGATCTGGTCGTGGGTGACGTAGATCATGGTGTTCTGCAATCTGCGATGCAGCAGCTTGATCTCGACGCGCAATTCCGATCGCAGCTTGGCGTCAAGATTGGACAGCGGTTCGTCGAACAGGAAAACGTCGACATCGCGCACCAGCGCCCGCCCGATCGCCACGCGCTGGCGCTGGCCGCCGGACAGTGCGGAGGGCTTGCGTTGCAGCAGCGGTTCGATCTGCAGGATCTCCGCGGCGCGCGCGATACGCTTGGCGATTTCGTCCTTGGGCAGGCCCGCGACGCGCAGGCCGAAGGACAGGTTCTTCTCCACCGTCATCTGCGGATAGAGCGCATAGGACTGGAATACCATGCCGATGCCGCGATCCTTGGGCTCCTCCCAGGTGACGTTCTTGCCCTTGATGAAGATGCGGCCCTTCGAAATGTCGAGCAGCCCGGCAATGCAGTTGAGCAAGGTCGACTTGCCACAGCCGGAGGGCCCCAGGAGCACGATGAACTCGCCCTCGGCGATATCGAGATTGAGTGTCTGCAGAACCGACACCGCGCCATAGTTCAGCGACAGGTTCTGGATCGATACGCTGGGGTTCGCGATTTCTGCCATCATCACCCTTTCACCGCGCCGGCAGCGATGCCACGCACAAAAAGCCTGCCGGAAATGAAATAGATAACGAGCGGCACCAGCCCGGTCAGGATGGTCGCCGCCATATTGACGTTGTATTCCTTCACGCCCTGCACGGAGTTGACGATGTTGTTGAGCTGCACCGTCATCGGATAGGTGTCGGGGCGCGTGTAGACGACGCCGAACAGGAAGTCGTTCCAAATGCCTGTCACCTGCAGGATGACGGCGACGACGAAGATCGGCAGCGACATCGGCAGCATGATGCGCAGATAGATGCCCCAGAAGCCGGCGCCGTCGACGCGCGCCGCCCGGAACAATTCCTCCGGCATGGAGGTGAAATAGTTGCGGAACAAAAGTGTCAGGATCGGCATGCCGAAAATGGAATGGACGACCACCAGGCCGCTCAGGCTGCCATAGAGGCCGATCTCGCGCAGGATGATGACGATCGGATAGATCATCACCTGATAGGGGATGAAGGCACCGACGATCAGGATGATGAAGAACGTGTCGGCGCCCTTGAAGCGCCAGTTGGCCAGCGCATAGCCGTTTACGGAGGCGATCGCGATCGACAAGATCACCGAAGGTACGGTGATACGAACGGAGTTCCAGAAGCCGCGCGAGAGTCCGTCGCAATTGAGGCCGGTGCAGGCCGTCGACCACGCCTTGACCCAGGGCTCGAACGTGATCTCGAGCGGTGGCGAGAAGATGTTGCCGAGGCGGATTTCCGGCATGCCCTTGAGCGAGGTGACGATCATCACATAGAGCGGCAGGAGGTAGTAGAGCGCCGCCACGATGAGCGTGCCATAGAGGAAGATGTTGCGGCGCGAGAAAATGTGACGCGGCTTCGGTCCGCTCGGCCCCGAGGCATCGGCATGGCCGGCGCCGGACGGCGCGGACAAGGAGACGGCTTGGTCAGACACGCTTCCTGCCTCCGAATTCGAGATAAGCCCACGGCACGATGACAATCATCACCGAGAGCAGCATCATGGTCGAGGCCGCGAAACCCTGGCCGAGATTCTGGGCGAAGAACATGTAGTCGTAGACATATTTTGCCGGCACTTCGGAGGCGATGCCCGGCCCGCCGCTGGTCTGGGCGACGACGAGGTCGTAGACCTTGACGATGCCGGACGCGATGATGACGAGCGTGGTGATGAAGACCGGCCGCATCATCGGGATGATGATGAACAGATAGGTCTTCCACATCGGGATCCCGTCCACCCGCGCTGCCTTCCAGATATCCTCGTCTATGCCGCGCAGGCCGGCCAGCATCAGGCACATGATCAGCCCGGTGCCCTGCCAGAGCGCGGCGATCGATATGCCGTAGATGACGATGCTGGAATTGTAGAGCGGATCGAAAGCGAAGCTCGTCCAGCCAAGGTTTCGTATCACGCCCTGGATGCCGAAGTCAGGATTGAGCAGCCATTGCCAGACAAGGCCGGTGACGATGAAGGAGAGTGCGAAGGGATAGAGAAAGATCGTGCGGAACGTATCCTCGAAACGGATCTTCTGGTCGAGCAGGGCAGCGAGGATGAAACCGATCACCAGCGAGAAAACCAGCGAGATCACGCCGTAGATCAGCAGGTTCTCGATCGAGATCAGCCAGCGCGGGGTCGCCCACAACCGGTAATACTGGTCGAGGCCGACGAAATTCAGCCGCGGCAACAGCTTCGAATTGGTGAAGGAATAGAGCACCGTCCACGCCGTGCCGCCGACGAAAACCACCAGCGCGGTGAGGATCATGGGGATCGACGCGACCTTCGCATTGAGATTGCGAAACAGTCGGCTGGGGCGTTCGCTCTTGCTCATCGGTGCAGCCATGCTGGATCGGGTAAGGGCGCGCCCTCCCGGCCTGGAGTTCACCGGACCGGGAGGAATGGGACTTTGCCGGCGGTATCAGTCCGCCGTGGCGATGATGTCGGCGAAGCGCTTCTGCGCCTCTTCCACGGTCATCTCGGGCTTGGCGAAGAACTCGGAGAACAGGTCCTCCTTCTGCTTCTGGCTGTCTTGCGAAAGCAGCTGATCGGTCCATGGGATGACGGCGCCCTTGGCTAGGATGGCGAGCCCCTTCTTCATGCAGTCATTGGCAGCGTTAAGGTCGACGTCGCCACGCACCGGCAGCGAGCCCTTCTTGAGATTGAAGGCGACCTGGGTCTTGGGATCGAGCAAGGTTTCGGCCAGGACTTCCTGCGCCTTGGACTTGTCGGCATCCTTGAGCACCGGGAAATAGAAGGCATCACCACCCGTGGCAATGACCTCGTTCAGGCCAAGGCCGGGAAGACAGGTATAGTCCTTGCCGGCGGTCTTGCCGGCAACCTGGAACTCGCCCTGCGCCCAGTCACCCATGATCTGGCCGCCGGCCTTGCCGGTGATGACCATGTTGGTGGCCTGGTTCCAGTCCTGCACATTGGTGTTCTTGGCCATCTTGCGCGCATCGTCGGCCGCCTTGAACACCTTGGCGACTTCAGGACCGGCCGCGAACTTGGCGTCCTTGTCCTTGTAGACCTTGAGGAAGGTGTCGGTGCCGCCAACCGCTGCAAGCAGCACGTCGAAGGCGCCGGACGACTGCCAGGCTTGCCCGCCCACCGCCAGCGGGACGATGCCTGCCTTCTCGAGCGCCGGGGCGGCGGCCACATACTCATTCCAGTCCTTTGGCACCGGCACGCCAGCCTTCTGGAAGGCGTCGTTCGAGAGCCACAGCCACTGCCAGGAGTGGATGTTGACTGGCACGCAATAAATCTTGCCGCCGATGGTGCAGCTGTCGAGCAGGCTCTTCGGCCGCACGACCTCTGTCCACTTGCCCTTGGTGGCGACATCGGTCAGGTCGCGCATCAGGCCGGCCTGCACCAGCTCTTCCGCTTGCCGGCCGTGATTGAACTGGGTGGCGCCCATCGGGTCGCCGCCGGTGATCCGGCTGATCATGATCGGCCGTGCCGTGCCGCCGGAGCCGGCAATGGCGCCGTCGACCCAGTGATTGCCGGTGGCGTCGAATGCCTTGGCGAGTTCCGCGACCGCCGCCGCCTCGCCGCCGGAAGTCCACCAATGAGTGACTTCCAGGTCCGTCGCGGTGGCCGGGCCGGCGAACTGCAGCGCGGCCGTGGCCGCAAGGGCAGCGATCAAAAGCTTGTATCGCATTTCGGTTCCTCCCAGAATCTGAAACGTTACAGATTTTCGATACGGCAATTGCGTGGATGGCGCAACCCCAGGCGTGGAGACCGTTCGATATTTTTTCGAGTCGCGAATAAAATCTATCGACCGGCCTTGCCGTTGTGCGCCGCAATATGAGCAATTGCAGTGCAAAATAAGAAAAGGTCCATGAAAGCCGGCATAGAGCGTCGCCAGGACGGCGTTTCGCTCTGGATTCTCAAGGGAATTCGCGGCTCCATGTCGTCCTGCGAATTCGCCCGCCAGCGCAGTGCGATTGGCAATCTGTAACGTTTCAGTATATTGACGGATTGCCGGGCTTGAAATCATGCGACGCCGCCAATCACGGCGATTGCCGACCCGGCCTGCGGCTGCTATGCGCCTGACGGGCGGGACGAATGGACAGACGGCATACGGAAAAGAACGAGGAAGCGTCGGCGCAAGAGCGACCAACGCTGAAGACGCTTGCCTTCATGACCGGGCTCGGCGTCACCACCGTGTCGCGCGCCTTGAAGGATGCCCCCGAGATCGGCGCCGAAACCAGGCGCCGCGTCCAGCTCGTCGCCAAGCAGATCGGCTACCGCCCGAACCGCGCCGGCGTCAGGCTCAGAACCGGCAAGACCAATGTCATCAGCCTCGTGCTCAACACCGACCGCGAGATCATGAGCTTCGTCTCAGACATCATCTACGGTGTCTCGGAAGTCATTGCCGACACGCCCTACCACCTGATCGTCACGCCCTATTCGCGCTCGCAGGATCCGCTCGACCCCATACGCTACCTGGTCGAGACCGGTTCCGCCGACGGCGTCATCATTTCACGCACGCAGCCGAACGATGCTAGGGCCCGCTATATGCTGGAGCATGGCATTCCTTTTGCCACGCATGGCCGCACTGATATGGGGCTGGTCCACCCCTATCATGATTTCGACAATCATGCCTTCGCGGTCGAAGCCGTACGGCGCCTTGCGAGCATGGGACGCCGCAAGCTCGCTCTGCTGACGCCACCCGTCGGCCTGACCTATTACGGCCATACGGTCAACGGCTTTGCCGATGCGCTGAGCGAGGTCGGCGCCAGCGAGATCCCGTTCAGTACCGTATCGATCGACCATTCGATCGAGCAGATCCGGACGAGGACCGCGCAACTGATGCGCCGCGACATCAGGCCGGACGGCTTTGTCAGCAGCGCCGCCGCCGCCACGCTTGCGCTCGTCGCCGGCATCGAGGATGCCGGCCTCAAGCTTGGCCGCGACGTCGACATCGTCTCCAAGCAGTCATCGGACCTTTTGCATCTGTTCAGGCCCGAACTGCTGATCGTCAACGAGAACTTCCGGCTGGCGGGCTCGGAGCTCGCCCGCTCCGTGCTTGGCTGGATCGGCGGCGCCGCACCCGGCTCGCTGCAAAGTCTCAGCGTGCCGGGCGAGGTTCTGGCCTACCAGCGCGCTGACGACTGAGCTAAACGCAACTCCAGACGGAAAACCGCTCACACTTTTCCTGGAATTGCTCTAAGCCGCCGCGCCGCTGCCCCACGGACCGTGGAAGGCACCCTGCTCGCCGATGCGTTCGAAGCCATGCGCGCCGAAGAAGTCACGCTGCGCCTGGATCAGGTTCGAGGTGCAGCGGCCCTGGCGATAGCTGTCGAAATAGGCAAGTGCCGAAGACAGCGCCGGCACCGGCGCGCCGGCCTCGGAAGCCCTCGCCACGATGCGCCGCAGCGACGGATGCGCTTCCTGCATCAAGCTGATGAAAGCCGGCGCCATCAAAAGATTGGTCGAAGCGCCGCCGCTGCTGAAGGCCTCGGCCATCGTATCCAGCATCTGCGAGCGGATGATACAGCCGGCGCGCCAGATCCTGGCGATGGTCGGCATCGGCAGGTTCCAGTTGAACTCCTTCGAGGCGCCGCTCATCACCGCGAAACCCTGAGCGTAAGCCGCGATCTTGCCGGCGAAAAGCGCCAGTTCGAGATCTTTCAGCAGCGCATCCTTGTCGCCGGAAATCTTCGACACGCCGATAGCGCCATAGGCCTGTTCCGCCGCCAGCCGCTCGTCCTTGATCGACGACAGAACACGGGCCGCCACGGCCGCCTCGATCGCGGTCGCCGGAATGCCGAGTTGCTGCGCCTCGATGACCGACCATTTGCCGGTGCCCTTCTGGCCTGCCCGGTCGAGGATGATGTCGACAACCGGCTTGCCGGTCTTGGGATCGTCGGCGGCAAGCACCTTGGCGGTGATCTCGATCAGGTAGGAGTTGAGCCGGCCCTTGTTCCAGTTGGAGAACACCGTGCCGATGTCCTTCGGCCCCATGCCGAGGCCATCACGCAAGATGCCGTAGATCTCGGCGATCATCTGCATGTCGGCATATTCGATGCCGTTGTGGATGGTCTTGACGAAGTGGCCGGCGCCATCGGTGCCGAGCCAGGCGGCACAGGGCTCGTCCTTGAACTTTGCGGAGATGGCGGTCAGCACCTTCTCGACACGCTTCCAGCTATCTTCCGTGCCGCCGACCATGATCGACGGGCCGTGGCGCGCGCCCTCCTCGCCGCCGGACACGCCCATGCCGATGAAGGTCAGGCCCGAGCCGGACAGTTCGGAGAAGCGCCGCATCGTATCGCGAAAATTGGCGTTGCCGGCATCGATGACGATGTCGTTGTCGGACAGCACGCCGCGCAAGGCTTCCATCTGTTCATCCACCGGCTTGCCGGCCAGCACCATGATGATGATCGGGCGCGGCGGCCGGATCGCGGCGGCAAGTTCTTCCAGACTGTAGCAGGGCACAACCATGTCCTTCAGCGCGCCGGCATTCTCGACGAAGGCGTCGGTGCGTGCCCTTGTGCGGTTGAAGACGGCGATGCGGTGCCCGTGCTCGGCGATGTTCAGCGCCAGGTTGGAGCCCATCGTACCAAGGCCGATCAGGCCGATTTCGGCTTTTTCCATCGTTTCTTCCCTGCTTTCGGATCTTGTTGGTTGGAGCCCGCGATTTTGCCGGATGCCCGTTCTTCCCGGGATGATTGACGGGCCTTTCGGGCCGCGTCAACCGCCTCGCCGAATTGTGTTGCAGTTGCACAATGCAAGCCGTTCGACAACGATCCCATCTGTCGGTTACGGCCGGACGTCCACAGGCGCTTCGATCTTCACCATCTTGAAATCCGAGACCAGGATGTCGATGCGCACCGTCCAGCGCCCGGGAACCGGAATGACGAGGTTGTCGACACGCCAGCTGCCGTCGCCGGGCTTGGTCGCCGCGCGCTTCAGCGGCTCGATGCCTGAATCGGGCTTCGACAGCACCACCGTCACCTCCTTGGCGTCGAGTGGCCCGAAATCACCGGTCATGATGATCATCGAGGCGGCGACAGGCCCGGCATGACCTGGCGTGATGCTGAGATCGGCCATCGCCTCCAACGCGTGGATGTGGACCGAGACCGGCTGCGCCGCCGCGATCGCCAGGACCCGTGGCGGCGGCGTGAAGCGCCAGCCCGCGGCAACGCCGAAGATCGCCAGCACGATCAGCATTTCAACACCGATCGAGCGGGTGAGCCTGCGCTGCACCTCCGTGGCGCCCGCCTCGGCGGAAGCAGTGAGTTTCCAGCGATTGACCGCGGCCAACGTGAACAGGAAGACCAGCAGCGCCAGCTTGACCAGCAGCAGCCGGCCATAGGCGGTGCCGGCCAGCGCCGAGGGCGTCTGCACCTGGATGACGGCAAGCACGATGCCGGCCGCGGCAAGCACGGCCACCACAGGCAGGATCGCGCAGGAGAAGCGGCGCAGGAAGGCGACGGCGCCAGCCGTCTGGCGCTTCAGCGCGAGACCTAGCGGCATCAGCGCGCCGGCCCAGAAGGCAATGCCGATACCGTGCACGAACACCAGCGGCCGCGTCAGCCATTGCGGTTCGGCCGCGCTGGCGTGGCCGCTGGCGGCAAGCGCGACGCCGACGCCAGCCAGGCCGGCGAGCGCCAATGGCCTGGCGAGCACACGCGGTCCGGCCAGCGACAGCAAACCGAGCCCCAGCGCGGTCAGGGCGGCCAGCACCGTCCAGCCGAAGGAGGTGCCCAGCCCGGTCCGCCAGATCACCGGCTGTGCCAGATGGGAGAGCGGCGCTCCGAGCGCGTCGAGCCCCTGAAAGCCGAGCGACAGGGGTGCCGCCACCAGGCCGCACAGGATCGCGGCCGTGACAAAACGCTGACCGGCACGTCCCTCACCGGCCAGCCAGGCAAGGGCGAAGGCGCCGCCGACACCGAGGAAAAGACCGATGTAAAGAAAGACCTTGCCGATCCAGATCGCCGACCGCGACGGCCAGTCGACGGCTTCGGACACGACGGGCGGCTCGGTCGGCGCACCGATGGAAAACAGCAGCGAGCCGCCGACCGGATGGCCGTCGGCGGAAATGACGCGCCAGCTCAGCACATGCGTGCCGGATTTGAGCGCTTGCGGATTGTCGATCTCGAGCGTCTGGTCGGTGAGGCGGAAGGATGTCAGCGCAACCGGAGTGCCGTCCGGCTTCACCAGCGTCAGCACCAAGGGCGAAACCGGTTCGCTGAAGGTCAGCGAGAACTGGGTTGGCGTCTGGGCCAGCACGGCACCATCGGCCGGGTCGGTCTTGATCAGCGCGGCATGGGCAAAAGCCTGACTGGTCGAGGCCATGACGACAAGCGCCATGAGCAAGCCCAACAGCCCGCCGGCAATCCGGCCGACGCGCTTGCTGTTGGTATCGACCATCCGAGAGGGTATTGCGGTCATGCCATGCCACGAGGATGCGGCGCGCTCCGGCAAGCAGAGCGCGCCAAGGGAGAACCTATTTCTTCGGTGTGAGCTTGATGCCGGGCGCCGGGGTCTCCAGCGTGTCTTCATCCTGCCCCGCCGCCGGGATCTCGATCCAGCGGTCGACGGCATCGCCGCATTCCTGCACCACCGGGAAATAGAGCTTTTGGCCGACGGGCAGGTCCGCCGTCAGCATGGCCCGAAAGACGAACTCGTCGTAGAATTCATCCGGCAGATTGCCGCCGCTCCAGTCGACTTCCTTGACGCCGTCGGTCACCGCCTGGCCATAGAGCTGATAGGATTTTTCATATTTGCCCTTCTTGGTCTGCAGCGTCCAGCCGGGTTTCGGCATCGGCTTCACTGCGATCACCCCTTCCGGAATCTGCACCCGCACGGCGGTCGTCGCTTTGCCGTCGCAACCATGCGGCACCCGCAGCACTGCCTTGTAAGTCGAGCCGACCGCCGCCTCCTGGGTTTCGATCGTGATGTGCGCGAAGGCGGCATTTGTCCCCAGCACCAGAAGTGCTGCCGCCGACAAAAGATACTTGTTCATGATGCCCCTCGGTACTATGGCCAGTTCAGTCGTTGTCTTCTTGAGGCGCCGCGCTGCCCATGGCCTGCACGGCGAATTTGATCGTCACCGTCCCGGCCTTTTCGAAGGTCAGCGTGGCGGCGAACATCTCGCCTTGCTTGGGTGGCTGCTTCAAATCCATGAACATCACGTGATAGCTGCCGGGACCCAAAACGACCTTGCCGCCGGCTGGAATCTCCAGGCCGCCGACAACGGGCCGCATGGTCATGACGCCGTCCTTGACGCCCATCTCATGCAGCTCGGCCTTTTCGGAGATATCGGAGGAAATCGACAGCAGCCGGTCCGGCGCGCTGCCGTTGTTTGTAATGGTAAAATAGCCGCCGGCCACCTTGGCGCCGGCCGGCGTGGCGCGTGACCAGGGGTGGCCGATCTCGATATCGCCGACCTTGAACTCATGCGCCAGGACGGATTGAGCGCCGGCGAGCATGATCGCCAAAGCAAGCACGGCAGTGCCGAGACGCTCCTGGACGTGGGACAGAATGCGGCTGAACAGAGTGCCCGCCGCTATATCGGAAAAATGGGACATGGTTGCTCCATGAAGTGATGATCGCGCCGTCACCGGTCGCGAGCTGTTTGGTCGTTGGATGGGTGCGCCCACGAAAGGTTCCGCTGGGCGAGCAAGCTCAGGCCGCCAGCGGCGGCGCGCGCGGGTTCGACGGCGAGCGTTCACGCGCGAAGCCGAGGTAAATGCTCGCCGGAAAAACGAAGGCGACCGCTTCAAACGAAAGGCTGGCCACGGCCAGCCCGGCGTCGGGCGGCGGCGCAAACGCGGATGAAAACATGCTGCAGCCAAGCGTGCAGCAGGCCGGCAGATGCGATGGGTGCTGGTCACCGCCGGGAAGCTGGGTGGCACCGTCGCGGGTACAGATGACATTGCCGAAGGCGTCGAGTTGCGCGGCATTCGGCCCGGTAGCGAAAGCGAAGGCGCCGAGCGTCGACTGGAGCAGCAGCAGGCAGGCCGCGACAAGCGCGGTCGGCAAGCTCCAGCGTTTGCCCCGGCGGTTCAAGCCATCTGCCTCTTCAAGCAACTCCTGGAAAGATACCTATCATGGCAGCGGCAGGTCGAAAATCGCCAATTCGATGCTGCGGCAACGCGGCGCGATCAGGATTTCTGCAAGGACCGGCTTTCGGGGATGGAGGTCAAAAGCGTCTGGCGCGCCGACTTCAGGTGCTTGCGGCAGGCGGCGTCGACCTTGCCGAGGTCGCGCGATTTGAGCGCCTCGATATAGGCAAGGTGCTCGCCGACCGCGACTTCGTTGCGCTCGCGCTCCTGCGCCTTGTTCCACTGGTAGTGGTAATGGAAGATCATGGCGATGACGTCGTAGAAATCGACGATGAAACGGTTGTGCGAGGCCCGGTGGATGAGCCGGTGGAAGCGCTCGTCCAGCTCGGAAAACGCGTTGAAGCGCGTGGCGATCTCTTGTGCCAGCAGGCGATGTTCGTCCTCCAGGCGGTCGAGATCGGCCCAGACCGGGCTGTCCTGCGGCAGGGCGGCGAAGGCAGCCGCCGAACGCAGTTCGAACATCTCGCGGATCTCGGTCAGTTCGAGCGCGAAAGCCCGCGTAAAACCCTTCAGCACCCAATGGCTGTTGCGGCGCTTCTCGATCAGGCCGAAGCGCGAGAAGCGGATCAGGAACTCGCGCACGCTGGTGGTGCCGACACCAATCTCGCGCGCCAGTTCAAGCTCGTTGATCTGCATGCCGGCCTCGGCGCCGCCGGCGAGCAGGCGCCGCATGAACGACCGCTCGATGATCTCGGCCAGTGTGTCTGTCTCTTCCTCAGGGAAAAAATCGTCGGGTCGCGGATCGCGCAGCACCGTCTTGGCACGCTTGTTCCAGGCGATCAGGCCGGTTTCCTCCATGCGCGCCAGGATGCTGCGCACGGTCGTGCGGCTGACGCCGAGCAGCGTGCCCAGTTCCGGTTCCGACGGCAGGCTGCGCGTTTCGTCGAGCAGCCGGAGGCACCTGTTATAGGCGTCCTTGTAGACGTTGTTGCTCTTGGACATCCCCTGACCCATTCATGCCAGCGCTTGCGGCGGCCGGCTTGAAGCGCAATATGACGTTCCCATGACCCTGGAAAGCAGGAATTGCTTTCGCCAGGGCACGGTCCATTGTTTGCAGCACCGCCGCTAGCCAGAGGCGTGCGGAGCGCCTGCGAAAAAACAATTGACGCAAAACTGTTTTTTCACGATAAAAGACATTAACTCTTAACAAGCGCGTGTCAATCCGCGCATCCCAGGATCACCCAGGAAACCGCCCGTGAACGTCTCGAACACCATTCTTCTGTCCTCCGCCGACAATGTCGCCGTTGCCAATGGCCGCATCGAGATCGGCACGGCCCTGCCGGGCGGCGCGCTTGCCACCGCCGTTATCGAGCCCGGCCACAAGGTGGCGATCAAGCCGATTGCCGCCGGTGAAGCCGTGGTCAAATACGCCCAGGCGATCGGCCGCGCCACACAGGACATCGCACCGGGCGAGCATGTCCATTCGCACAATCTGGTGTTCGAGGCCGGCCGCCTGCCGGTGGTGCCGCCGAGCGAGGCCGAGCACGCGACAACGGCCGACCGCGCCCGCACCTTCATGGGGTATCGCCGCGCCGATGGCCGCGCCGGCACGCGCAACTTCATCGGCATCATCGCCAGCGTCAATTGCTCGGCCACGGTCTGCCATTCCATCGCCGACACCGCCAACCGGACCTTGCTGCCGAAATATCCCGGCATCGACGGTTTCGTGCCGATCGTCCACGGTCAGGGCTGCGGCATGAGCGGCACTGGCGACGGCATGATGGTGCTGCACCGCACGCTTGCCGGCTATGCCCGCCACCCGAATTTCGGCGGCGTGCTGATGGTCGGCCTGGGGTGCGAGGTCAACCAGCTCACCCTCTATGGCCAGAAGGGCGCCGCCGCCGGAAAACGCCATTTCAACATCCAGGACGCCGGCGGATCGCGCAAATCGGTGGAAAAGGCGATGGGCGTGCTAGCCGAGATCGCCGAGGAAGTCGGTCAGTTGAAGCGCGAGCCGATCCCGGTCAGCGAGATCGTCGTCGGCCTGCAATGCGGCGGCTCCGACGGCATGTCGGGCATCACCGCCAATCCGGCTCTGGGGGCGGCCGTTGACATTCTGGCCGGCGTCGGCGGCATCGGCATCCTCTCCGAGACCACGGAAATCTACGGCGCCGAGCATCTGCTCGCCTACCGCGCCGCGACGCCCGAGATCGCCAAGAAGCTCGATGGATATGTCAAATGGTGGGAAGATCACGTCGCCAAGCATGGCGCCTCGATCGACAACAACCCCTCGCCTGGAAACAAGCGCGGCGGCCTCACCACCATCCTGGAAAAGTCGCTGGGCGCGGTCGCCAAGGGCGGACAGACGCCGCTCAATGGTGTGTTCGGCTATGCCGAGAAGGTCACCGGCAACGGACTGGTGTTCATGGACACGCCCGGCTACGACCCGGTCTCGGCCACCGGCCAGGTCGCTGGCGGCGCCAATGTCATCGTCTTCACCACCGGCCGCGGTTCCTGCTTCGGCTGCCGGCCGACACCGTCGATCAAGATCGCCACCAACTCGACCATGTATAACCAGATGGAAGAGGACATGGACGTCAATTGCGGCGTCATCGCCTCGGGCGAAAAGACCATCGCCGGCATGGGCCGCGAGATCTTCGAACTCATCGTCGAGACGGCTTCCGGCCGCAAGACCAAGAGCGAGGATTTCGGCTATGGCGACAACGAGTTCGTGCCCTGGCATCTCGGCGCGACGCTCTGAATTCAACTGAAATGTGGTAGAACTGCCGGGCTGGACAACGGCCGGCAACGGGGAGGGTTTGCATGAAAAAACGCCGCATCGGCAAGACGGCGCTCGAGGTCACCGAAGTCAGCTTCGGCGGCGCCGCGATCGGCGGCCTGTACCGCGCCTGTCCACGCGAGGCGGCGATGGAAACGCTGCAAGGCGCCTGGGACGCGGGCTTGCGCTATTTCGACACCGCGCCCTTCTATGGTTTCGGCCTTTCGGAACGGCGCTTTGGCGATTTCCTGCGCTACAAGCCGCGTGATTCCTACGTGCTGTCCACCAAGGTCGGACGCCTGTTCCGCCCGGTGCCTGAAGACCAGGTGCCCGATCACTCCTATGTCGATCCGCTGCCCTTCGCGCTCGACTACGATTATTCCTATGACGGCATCATGCGGTCGGTCGACTTCAGCTATGCGCGGCTTGGGCTGAACAAGATCGATATCCTGTATGTGCACGACATTGGCGCCTACACGCATGGCGTCGAGAAGAACAAGCTGCACTTTCGCCAGTTGATGGATGGCGGGCTTAAGGCGCTCGAGGAGTTGAAGCGGGCCGGCACGATTTCCGCCTACGGTCTCGGCGTCAACGAAGTCCAGATCTGCCTCGACGTGATGCGCCAGGCCCCACTCGACTGCATCCTGCTCGCCAGCCGCTATTCCTTGCTCGACCGCAGCGCCGAAGCCGAACTGCTGCCGCTGTGCCGGGAGCAGCAGACATCGCTGGTGATCGGCGGCGTGTTCAACTCCGGCATATTGGCGACCGGGCCGGTGCAAGGAGCGCATTTCGATTACCAGCCCGCCGGCCGCGATATACTCGATCGGGTCGACGCCATGGAAAAGATCGCCGGCGAAGGCGGTTACCCGCTGGCCGCTGCTGCCTTTCAGTTTCCCCTGCACGAGCCGACGGTCGCCACCGTGCTGACCGGCACCGCCAAACTGGCAAACCTGACACGCAACCTCGAACTGCTCGACACCGACGTGCCAGGGGCGGAATACGCCAAATATCGTCCCTACACGGTGGTGCAGAGCCTGGCGTGAAACCGGCGTCCACCAGCCTTGACGGGGGAGGCTCGACTTCACAAACGCGCGACTCCGCGGAAAGAATGAATGTTCCATATTGACTAATACATGGAATTAATATTCCATGTATTCACTAAACGGGAGCGTTCGGCTGCGTCCAGGGAGGAGCGGCGCGTGAATGTGTCCGTGCCTGACATGGGAATCAGGTGCGAAACACCGCTTGCATCGTCCAGATCGATGCACTATCAAAACAGCGTAAATGTTTTTTATTGATAAAGTTCTGTTTGGGCCACGCCTATCCGAACGGAGCTTCCGTAACGTTCACCGGGCGACTTAGGGAGGAATCCTATGAAATTCGTGACCAGCATTCTCAACCGCCGCGCCGTCATGGCCCTGGCAGCAGCGTCGATGCTCGCCGGCGTCATGCACTCGGCGCCGGTTTCGGCGGCGGATGTGACTATTCCGATCATCGTCAAGGACACCACGTCCTTCTACTGGCAGATCGTGCTCGCCGGCGCCCGCAAGGCCGGCAAGGATCTCGGCGTCAACGTGCCGGAACTCGGCGCCCAGGCTGAAACCGACGTCAACGGCCAGATCTCCATCCTCGAGAACGCCGTCGCCGGCAACCCGGCCGCCGTCGTCATCGCGCCGACCGAAGCCAAGGCGCTCGGCAAGCCGATCGACGAGGCAGCGGCCAAGGTCAAGGTCATCGGCATCGACTCCGGCGCCGACTCCAAGGCCTTCACCTCGTTCCTGACCACCGACAACGTCCAGGGCGGCCGCGTCGCCGCGGACGGTCTTGCAGCAGCCATCGGTGCGGCCAATGGCGGCAAGGTCGAAGGCAAGGTTGCCCTCATCACCGCACTCCCTGGCGCCGGCTCGCTCGAGCAGCGCGCCCAGGGCTTCAAGGAACAGCTCAAGGCCAAGTATCCCGGCCTCGAACTGATCGCCGACAAATATGCCGACGGTCAGGCCACCACCGGCCTCAACATCGCGACCGACCTGATCACCGCCAATCCGGATCTGAAGGGCATCTTCGCCTCCAACCTGATCATGGCGCAGGGCGTCGGCCAGGCGATCGCCGAGAACAAGCTTGCCGGCAAGGTCGGCCTGATCGGCTTCGACAGCGACGAGAAGCTGATCAAGTTCCTGAATGACGGCGTCATTTCCGGCCTCGTCGTCCAGGACCCCTACCGGATGGGCTATGACGGCATCAAGACCGCGCTCGCCGCCTCGAAGGGCGAGAAGGTCGAGGCCAATGTCGACACCGGCGCCAACCTCGTCACCAAGGCGAATATGAAAGAACCCAAGATCGACGCGCTGCTCAACCCGAAGCTCAACTGAGCCTTAGGCGCAACCGCACAGTTTCCGGGGCCTCGCGCCCCGGAAACGACAGTCATATCGCTTGGAAATCCGCCAGCCTGGGCTAGGTTGCTCTGGATGGCATTTCAAAGCCTCGCCGCATGCCAAATCGTGAGGCCAATCTGGGAGGAGGATTGTCATGACATCGACGGCGCAAGAGCTGCACCCCGCCCCTGTGCTCGAGCCCGGCAGGACGATCCTCGAACTGCGTGGCCTCGAGAAGAAATATCCGGGCACCCATGCGCTGAAGCCGGTGACGCTGGCCTTCAAGTCGGGCGAAATCCACGCCATCGTCGGCGAGAACGGTGCCGGCAAATCCACTCTGATCAAGCTTCTGACCGGCGTCATGCCGCGTACCTCCGGCGATGTCATCTGGGAAGGCAAGCCCGCGCCGCTGGCGACCCCGCATGAGGCGATGGCGCTCGGCATCAACGCCGTGCACCAGGAAGTCGTGCTTTGCCGGCATTTGACGGTTGCCGCCAACATGTTCCTCGGCGAGGAGAATTCGCGCTTCGGCATCCTGCAGCAGCGCGCCATGGTCAAGGAAGCGCAGAAGATCATCGACGATCTTGGCTTCGATCTGCCGGCGCATGTCGTGCTCGGCGACCTCACCATCGGCCAGCAGCAGCTGATCGCCGCCGCCCGCGCCACCGTGCGTGGTACCAAATTCCTGATCTTCGACGAGCCGACCGCCTACCTCACCCGCAAGGAGGCCGACCAGCTCTTCACCCTGATCCGCCGCCTGAAGTCCGAGGGCGTGACCATCATCTACATCAGCCACCGCATGGAGGAAGTCTTCGAGCTCGCCGATCGCGTCTCCGTGCTGCGCGACGGCACGCTGGTCGGCACCAGAAACATCGCCGAGACCAACGATGCCGAACTGGTCAAGCTGATGATCAACCGCTCGATCGAGCAGGTCTATCACAAGGAGCACTTCACGCCGGGTGTCGCGATCGTGGAAACCAGGAACCTGTCGGGCAAGGGCTTCGAAAATGTCTCGATGACGGTCCGCGCCGGCGAGATCGTCGGGCTCTACGGGCTGATCGGCGCCGGGCGCAGCGAATTCGTCACCACGCTCTACGGCCGCCATCGCAAATCGGCCGGCCAGATCCTGTGGGAAGGCAAGCCGGTCCAGGTCAATTCGGAGCATGACGCGATCAAGCTCGGCATGGCGCTGGCGCCGGAAAGCCGCCGCGACCAGGGCCTTTGCCTCAATTTGCCGGTCGGCCTCAATCTCAACCTGCCGATCTACAAGCGCATCTCCAAAAACATGTTGATCTCCGGCGCGCAGGAGAAGACCCAGGCCGACCGCCAGATCGCCGATCTCCGCATCAAGACGCCGACACGCCACGCGCTGGCCTCCAGCCTGTCGGGCGGCAATCAGCAGAAGATCGTCATCGGCAAATGGCTGGCGCATGGCGCCAAGCTGTTCATCTTCGACGAGCCGACAGTCGGCGTCGATGTCGGCACCAAGGCCGAGATCTACCGGCTGTTCGGCGCGCTCTTGTCGAAGGGCGCCGGCATCATCCTGATCTCGTCCTATCTGCCGGAAGTCTATGAGCTGGCCGACACGCTGCATGTGTTCCGCCGCGGCAAGCTGGTGGCGACACACGGATTCCGCACCGCCGATCACGAGGAAATTCTCACACAGGCGCTCGCCGAGAAACAAGAAAAGCTGGGAGGAAAGATATGAGCACCGAGGCGATTCCTGCCGAAAAACCCAAGCGCAATTACAACGCCCTGTTCGGGCTGACGCTGCTGGCGCTGCTGGTGCTGCTCTGGGTCATCCTGTCGCTGTCGACATCGAGCTTCGCCTCGGCCAACAACATTTCGAACCTTCTGCGTCAGGGTTCGATGATCGCCATCCTGGCGGTCGGCCAGACCTTCGTCATCATCACCGGCGGCATCGATCTGTCCGTCGGTGCGGTGGTCGGCTTCGCCACCGTCATTGCGGCGATGCTGATCAATGCCGGCATACCAGTCTTCCTTGCCATCCTGATCACGCTGCTGGTCGGCGTTGCCATCGGCCTGTTCCACGGCTTCGGCATCGTCAAGATGGGCCTGCCGCCCTTCATCATCACGCTGGCGACGCTGACCTCGCTGCGCGGCATCGGCCTTCTGATGACCAACGGCAACTCGATCTCCATCAACAATGATGCCTTCCAGGAATTCTCGCGCAACTCCTTCCTCGGCGTGCCCAATCTGTTCTGGATGGTGATCCTGGTCGGCATCCCGGCCTACATCTTCCTGCATCACAGCCGCTGGGGCCGCTATCTCTTCTCGGTCGGCTCCAACGCCGAGGCGTCGCGCCTCTCCGGCGTCAATGTCCAGCGCACCATCTACATGGCCTACACGCTGTCGGGCCTGTGCGCGGCCTTTGTCGGCGTGCTCCTGGCCTCGCGCATCGGCATCGGCAACCCGACCCAGGCCGAGGGCTGGGAACTGCAGGCGATCGCGTCCTCGGTCATCGGCGGCACTTCGCTGTTCGGCGCGGTCGGCTCGGTGCACGGCCCGCTGCTCGGCGCCTTCATTCTCGCCACCATCAACAACGGCGCCAACTTGCTCAACGTCAACGCCTTCTGGCAGCGCATCATCACCGGCGTGCTGATCATCGTCATCGTCTATTTCGACGGTCTGCGCCGCCGCGGCGGCAAGTGACCACTGCTGAAATCGATCTGCGGCCCGGCATGAAGACGGGTCGGAAACCCAACTGGACTGAAACATGAAAGCCGTTATCTGCCGCTCGCCCGGGGAGCTCGTCCTGGAAGATCGCCCCGCGCCCGGTGCCCCCCCTGCCGGCTGGGCACTGGTCGCGGTCAGCCATGTCGGCATCTGCGGCACTGACTACCACATTTTCGAGGGCAAGCACCCGTTCCTCGCCTACCCCCGCATCATGGGCCATGAAGTCTCCGGCACCGTCATCGAGACTGGCGAGGGCGTCGACCTTGCCATTGGCGAACCGGTCGTCATCAACCCCTACCTCTCCTGCGGCAAGTGCATCGCCTGCCGGCATGGCAAGCCGAATTGCTGCGTCAAGATCGAGGTGCTCGGCGTCCATCGCGACGGCGCGATGTGCGAACGCATTCTTGTCCCGGCGCAGAATCTCTATCCGGCCAATGGCCTGTCGCTGGCCGACGCAGCCGCCGTCGAATTCCTGGCCATCGGCGCGCACGCCGTACGTCGCGCCCGCGCCGATCCCGGCGCCCGCGCGCTGGTCATCGGCGCCGGCCCGATCGGGCTCGGCAACGCCATCTTCGCCCGCATCGCCGGGCTCGACGTGACGCTGCTCGACATGAGCAGTGAACGCCTCGCTTTCGCCGAAAACGAACTTGGTTTCAGTATCCTCGACGGCTCGCGCGGAGCGGTGCCGGACCTGGTCAAGGAAGCGACATCAGGCGAAGGCTTCGACGTGGTCTTCGACGCCACCGGCAACACCCGGTCGGTGCAGTCGGCCTTCGCCCATGTCGCGCATGGCGGCACACTGGTGCTCGTCAGCGTCGTCAAGGACGACATCGTCTTCTCCGATCCGGAATTCCACAAACGCGAAATGACGCTGGTCGGCAGCCGCAATGCCTTGCGTGCCGATTTCGATCATGTCGCGGCCTCGATCGGCAACGGCGCCGTGCCCCTGGCCAAGCTCGTCACCCACCGCACCACGCTTGCCGATACGCCGGGCGATCTCGCCCGCTGGGCGCACGAGAAATCCGGCCTGATCAAAGCGGTGATCGAGGTCGGATAGTCGGCAGAATCCGGCTCACAGCGCCGACAGCTTCAGTTCCACCCGTTCCGCCGGAAAGCGTGACTCCGAAAACTGGATCGGTCGGCCGTCCGGCGTGATGTTGACGGCCACCGTGACCAGCACGATGGCGCCTGGCTGAAGGTCGAGGTCGCCGAGATCGGCCGCATCGGCATGGCGCGCCGACAGCACGGTCGACTGCCTGAGATAATCGTCTATGCCGAAGCGGGCCAGCGATGCGGTGATCGAGCCAGTCTCTGCCATCGCCTTGTCGATGCCGGCAAAGCGCCTGGCATCGAACCAGCCGGCAGCGCGCGACACAGGCCGTCCATCGGCTTCACCGCGTGTCTCCAATCTGATCACCTCGGTCGCCCTGGCCAGTCCAAGACCCTCGGCGACACGCTGACTGGCCGGCTCGACCGATGAGGAAAGCAGCACGATGTGGCGTTCCGAGGTCTGCCCTTGCAGGCCTGTTGAAAAGCGTGTGCGCGCGCCGATCGGATAGGACAGTCGCTTGCGCGACAGCACGAAGGTGCCACGCCCCTGCTCTGCCCGCAGCACTCCTTCCTGCACAAGTGCGGATATGGCGCTGCGCACCGTGTGACGGTTGACGCCATAACGCTCGGCGAGCGTCACCTCCGGCGGCAGCGCGGCATTCTCGGCGAAATCGCCGGTGGCGATCGCCTGCAGGATCCTGTCGGCGATCTGCCGCCACAGCGAGACGCCGCTGCGCCGCTCGATACTGTCGGCTTCCTGTCGCCCGATCATGAATTGCCCCCAGCCATCTATCCCCTGTCATCCACCCGTCATGGACTCGCGCTAGGTAATATGTATAATTTGTATAGTTGTCTATATCAATAGACAAATTTAGCAAAGAGGAATACTGCCGATGCGAGGACAGGAAGCCCGCGACCAGGCCGAGCGCAAGGCCGCCATGGCGACGCTGGCGCAGTCGAATGGCGACGACATCGTCCGGCTCTGGAACGAAGCCGGTCTGCCTTCGCAAGCCGAGCTGCTGCGCGGTCCCGAGACCGGACTGGTGACGCTGCGCGGCCGCATCGGCGGCGGCGGCGCGCCGTTTAATGTCGGCGAGGCGACCGTCACCCGCGCCACCGTCAGGCTGCCGTCCGGACAGGTCGGCCATTGCTACGCGCTTGGCCGCGACAAGCAGAAGGCGAAGCTCGCGGCGATCGCCGACGCGCTCTGGCAGGACCCTGCCCGCCGGACCGAGGTCGAGACCAGGCTGATCGGGCCTTTGAGGTCGGCGCTCGCCACTGCCCAGGAAAAACGCCGTGCCGAGACGGCGGCAACGAAGGTGGATTTCTTCACCATGGTTCGCGGAGAAGACTGATGGATATCGCAGCGCAATCGATCGAGGGCGGCTTTGCCGATCCGGTGTTCAACGCCCAGACGGTGTTTCGCGCGGTCATGGACGCGATGGCACGGCCGGGCAGCGTGCAGCCTTTGCCGGCCCTGGCCCGCCCGCCGGCGCCACTCTCGGCAACCGCTGGCGCCGTGGCACTGGCGTTGTGCGACAACGACACGCCGCTCTGGCTCGACCCCGCCTTGCACGTCTCCGCCGCGATCGGTTCCTGGCTTGGTTTCCACACCGGCGCGCCGCTCGCCAACACGCCTGCCGACGCGCATTTCGCCTTGGTCGCCACGCCGGCCGAGATGATGGCGCTCGACGGCTTTGCGCAGGGAACGCAGGACTATCCCGACCGGTCGACCACCCTGATCCTGCAGGTCAGCGACCTCACCTCAGGCACTCCGTTGCTGCTGGAAGGGCCTGGCATCGAAACCAGCGCCACGATCGCGCCGGCGCAGATGCCGCGTCATTTCATCGAGCAGTGGAAGCAGAATATCCAGCGCTTTCCGCGCGGCGTCGACATCATCCTCGCCACCGCTGAAGGCATAGCCTGCCTGCCGCGTACCACGCGCATCAAGACGATGGAGGCATAGGATGTATGTCGCGGTAAAAGGCGGCGAAGCCGCTATTCGTAACGCCCACAGCCTGCTTGCCGATCGCCGGCGCGGCGACCGTTCGGTTCCGGCCCTGCGCCTCGACCAGATCGTCGAGCAGCTGGCGCTCGGCGTCGACCGGGTGATGAGCGAAGGCTCGCTCTATGACCGTGAACTCGCCGCGCTCGCCATCGTCCAGGCGCGTGGCGACATGATCGAGGCGATCTTCCTGGTGCGCGCCTATCGCACGACGCTGCCGCGCTTCGGCTACAGCAGGCCGATCGACACCGGCGCCATGCTAGTCGAGCGGCGCGTCTCGGCGACCTACAAGGACCTGCCTGGCGGCCAGTTGCTCGGCCCGACCTTCGACTACACGCACCGGCTGCTCGATCCCGAGCTTGCAGCCGGCTCTGATGTCGCCCAACCGCTGCAGCGTGAGAGCGAAGCGCAAGCGATGCCACGCGTCTCGGCGATCTTGGCCCGCGAAGGCTTGATCGAACCGGATGGCGACATGCCGCAGGACCATGTCCCCGGCGACATCACCCGCGAACCGCTGGAATTTCCGATGGCGCGCGACATCCGCCTACAGGCGCTGTCTCGCGGCGATGAGGGTTTCCTGCTTGCGCTCGGCTATTCCACCCAGCGCGGCTATGCCCGCAACCATCCCTTTGTCGGTGAAATCCGCATCGGCGAGGTCGAGCTGGAACTCGACGCTCCCGAACTGCCCTTCGCAGCCCCGCTCGGCACGGTGCGGGTCACCGAATGCCAGATGGTCAACCAGTTCAAGGGCTCGGCCAAGGCGCCGCCGCAGTTCACCCGCGGCTACGGCCTGGTCTTTGGCCAGAGCGAGCGTAAGGCGATGGCCATGGCGCTCTGCGACCGCGCGCTGCGCGCCTCCGAGCTTGGCGAGGACATCATCGCCGCCGCCCAGGACGAGGAATTCGTCATCTCGCATTCCGACAATGTCCAGGCGACCGGCTTCGTCGAGCATCTGAAGCTGCCGCACTATGTCGACTTCCAGGCCGAGTTGGACCTCGTGCGCCGCATGCGCGCCGAACATGAGGCCCGTAAGAACCCCGCCAAGGTCGACGAAAAGCGGGAGGCCGCGGAATGATCGAAGGCCTGTCCCACATGACCTTCATCGTCCGCGACCTTGAGCAGATGACAAGGATACTCGAGGGCGTCTTCGACGCCCGCGAGGTCTTTGCCAGCGACGCCGCGCAGTTTTCGCTGTCGCGCGAAAAATTCTTCCTGATCGGCGACATCTGGATCGCCATCATGCAAGGCGAGAAGCTGGCCGAGCGCAGCTACAACCACATCGCCTTCAAGATCGATGACGACGATTTCGACCGCTACGCCGAGCGCGTCGGCAGACTAGGCCTCGACATGCGCCCGCCGCGCCCACGCGTCGAGGGCGAAGGCCGCTCGATCTATTTCTACGACGACAACCACATGTTCGAACTGCATACCGGCACGCTCACCGAGCGGCTGGCGCGCTATGCCAAGGGGTTGGAGGCTGCGCAATGAACTTAGTGCCCGCCCCCGTGGCCGCCACCGTCGTGAGAATGACCGCCATAGCTATCATACCCGGAGTAGCCGCCACCTCCGACGCCCATGGATTCACCTTGAGAGCCCTCTTTGGGAGCGGGAAAACCCATGCGCCGAAGGAAAAAGAGAACGACGCCGGCGAACACCACCAGCACAATTCCGAGATGCATCCATCCGGTCGAGTTCATCTGAATTCGCCCCTGTTTCCGCGTCCTGGACGCCAATTCGATAGCACAAAGCGGATGTGATCACCATGACCGACATCGCCACCTACAACTTCGCCTATCTCGACGAACAGACCAAGCGGATGATCCGCCGGGCGATCCTCAAAGGCATCGCCATTCCCGGCTACCAGGTGCCCTTCGCCTCGCGCGAAATGCCGATGCCCTATGGCTGGGGCACCGGCGGCGTCCAGGTCACCGCCTCCATCCTCGGCCCCGATGACGTGCTGAAGGTTATCGACCAGGGCGCCGACGACACCACCAACGCGGTATCGATCCGCGCCTTCTTCAAGAAGGTCGCCAATGTCGCTGTCACCACCGATACCGCCGGCGCCACCATCATCCAGACCCGCCACCGCATCCCCGAACATCCGCTGACCGCGGGCCAGGTGCTGGTCTACCAGGTGCCGATCCCCGAGCCGCTGCGCTTCCTCGAACCGCGCGAGACCGAGACGCGCAAAATGCATGCGCTGGAGGAGTATGGCCTCATGCATGTGAAGCTCTATGAGGACATCGCCAAGCACGGCCGCATCGCCACGACCTATGCCTATCCGGTCAAGGTCGAGGGCCGCTATGTGATGGACCCCTCACCGACGCCGAAATTCGACAATCCCAAGATGCACCGCTCGCCGGCGCTGCAGCTGTTCGGCGCCGGACGCGAGAAGCGCATCTATGCGGTGCCCCCCTTCACCGATGTCGTCAGCCTCGACTTCGAGGACCATCCGTTCGAGGTGCAGACCTTCGACCAGCCCTGCGCACTGTGCGCGGCCGAAAATGTCTATCTCGACGAGGTCATCCTCGACGACCATGGCGGCCACATGTTCGTCTGCTCCGACACCGACCATTGCGAGAAGCGGCGTGAAGAGGGCCATCGCGGCCATCTTGCTCCGGAAATCCATCTTGCTTCCGAAAAAATGGAGCCGGCACAATGACCGACGAACCGCTGCTGCGCGTCTCGGCGCTCTCCAAATTCTACGGTTCGCGCGTCGGCTGCGACAACGTCTCCTTCGACCTGTGGCCGGGCGAAGTCCTGGCAGTCGTCGGCGAATCCGGTTCCGGCAAGACGACGCTGCTCAATTGCCTGTCGACGCGGCTCTTACCGTCTTCCGGCACCGCCAGCTACCGCATGCGCGACGGCCAGTTCCGCGAGCTCTACCGCATGAGCGAGGCCGAGCGCCGCTTCCTGATGCGCACCGACTGGGGCTTTGTCCACCAGAACCCGGCCGACGGCCTGCGCATGACGGTGTCTGCCGGCGCCAATGTCGGCGAACGGCTGATGGCGGTGGGCGACCGCCACTATGGCAAGATCCGCGCCACGGCGGTCGACTGGCTGTCGCGCGTCGAGATTGAGCAAGACCGTATCGACGACGAGCCACGCGCCTTTTCCGGCGGCATGCGCCAGCGCCTGCAGATCGCCCGCAACCTCGTCACCGGCCCACGGCTGGTGTTCATGGACGAGCCAACCGGCGGCCTCGACGTCTCGGTGCAGGCCCGCCTGCTCGACCTGTTGCGTGGACTGGTCACCGATCTCGGCCTCGCGGCCATCGTCGTCACCCACGATCTCGCCGTGGCGCGCCTGCTGTCGCAGCGCATGATGGTGATGAAGGACGGCCGCGTCGTCGAAAGCGGCCTCACTGACCGCGTGCTCGACGATCCGCGCGCGCCCTACACGCAGCTTCTCGTTTCTTCCATTTTGCAGGTGTAACGATGCCAACCCCGCTCGTTGTTTCCGACGTCGCCAAGAGCTTCACCATGCATCTGCGCGATGGCATCAAACTGCCTGTCGTCGCCGGTGTCTCGTTCTCGATCAGGGCGGGCGAATGCACCGTGCTCGGCGGCCCATCGGGCGCCGGCAAGAGCTCGATCCTGAAGATGCTCTACGGCAACTATGCCGTCGACGAGGGCCAGATCATCGTCAGGCACGAGGACGGACTGATCGATCTTGCCAACGCCAGCCCGCGCACCGTGCTTGCCGTTCGCCGGCAAACGATCGGCTATGTCAGCCAGTTCCTGCGCACCGTGCCGCGCGTCTCGGCGCTCGACGTCGTCGCCGAACCGCTGGTCGAGCGCGGCGAGGAACGCGAGGTTGCACGCGGCAAGGCACGCGCCCTGCTGGCGCAGCTCAATTTGCCGGAAAAACTCTGGGCGCTGCCGCCGGCGACCTTCTCCGGCGGCGAGCAGCAGCGCGTCAACATCGCGCGCGGCTTCATCACCGAGCACCCTATCCTGCTGCTCGACGAGCCGACCGCCTCGCTCGATGCTACCAACCGCAACGTGGTGATCGAACTCATCGCCGCCAAAAAGGCGGCGGGCGTCGCCCTGCTTGGCATCTTCCACGATCATGATGTTCGCGAGGCGGTTGCCGACCGCATCATCGACGTCACCGCTTTTGCTCCAGGAAAACTCGCCGCATGACCAGGAAATTGTCGGAGACGCCGCTGGTTCACCCGACGGCGGAGGTACACAATTCGACGCTTGGCCGCTGGACCGAGATCGCCGACCGCAGCCGGGTTTCGGAGAGCGAACTCGGCGACTATTCCTACATGATGCAGGATTGCTCTGTCTGGTGCGCGACGATCGGCAAGTTCGCCAACATCGCGGCAAGCGTGCGCCTCAACGCCACCAACCACCCGACCTGGCGGCCGACGCTGCATCATTTCACCTACCGCGCCTCGGACTATTGGGACGACGCCGAGCACGAGAGCGAATTCTTCGCCCAGCGCCGCGCCAAACGCGTCACCATCGGCCACGATACCTGGCTCGGCCACGGCTCGACCGTCCTGCCCGGCGTCACTGTCGGCGATGGCGCGGCGGTCGGCGCCGGCGCGGTCGTCTCGAAGGATGTCGCGCCCTACACCATAGTCGCCGGCGTGCCGGCCAAGCCGATCCGCGAGCGCTTCGACCGCCGCACCGCCGAACGCTATCAGGCGCTTGCCTGGTGGGACTGGGACCACGCGCGGCTGCGCATTTCGCTCGATGATTTTCGCGAGCTGTCGGCCGAGGCATTCCTGGAGAAATACGAGGGATAGTTCCTCACATTGCCGTCATGAGGGGGCCTGTTCATATCTCTGACACAGGACTCGGACAGGACGCCATCTCCCCAAGGAGATTGCCATGCTCGACACCGTCAGACCCTCGCTTTTCGGATTCTTTGCCGGCACCAACCCGACCCCGCCGGCGCATCTCGGCACGCGCTACGACACCTCGGGCAATTTCCTGACCGAGCCCGGCAACACCGTCGTCAGCCATCTCGTCAGCGGATCGCCTTCCGAAGCCGCCGTGCTTGCGGTGCGCGAGAAGATGCTGGCGATGCCCGACGCCGACCGGCTCGCCTTCACGCCCGTTTCCAGCCTGCATATGACGCTGTTCCAGGGCATCATCGAATATCGCCGCCGCTTGCCTTACTGGCCGCAGGACGTACCGCTCGACACCAGCATCGACGCCATGACCCGCCTCTATCTGGAGCACCTGAAGGGCTTCGAGGGCTTCGGTCCTTTCAACATCAAGGTGATCGAGGTCGTGCCGACCGGTCTCACCGTTGCCGGCGCGACCGACGAGGACGTGCGCATCATGCGTCAATGGCGCGATGCGTTGGCGGTGCCGTTCGGCTACCGGCACCCCGATCATGACGCCTACGTCTTCCACATCACCTTCGCGTATCAGATCCGGCGTCTTGCCGACGACCGTGCGGCAGCATGGCAGGCTCTGTTCGACGATTGCCTGACGCTTTTGACAAGGCAGGCTCCGGTGATCGAGATCAAGGCGCCCGCCTTCTGCGCCTTTCGCGACATGAAGCACTTCGAGGAATTGCTGGTGCTTGGCTGATCGCCGGTCACGCGCCAATGCATGTCGCCCGAAAGCGGCCCCGGTTTTGGGCGAACGACATGCATAAAAACAAAGACCCGAAGCGCGCCGCGTGAATTCGTTTCAGCGCGACGCGCTTCAGCCGTCGCGCCTGTGGAGCGTAACAAAACTGACATGCTGGCGACACGGCAGGTTCATGTGGCTGCGCTAGGCGAGAGCCTGACGATCAACAAGGTCCGGACTGGAACCTGCTCATGTCAGCAAGCTCTGCCACACTCGAAATCCGTGGTGTCAGCCGACGATTTGGCAAGAACACCGCCGTCAGCGACGTCAACATCTCGATCCCGCAGGGTCAGATGGTTGGCGTCATCGGCCGTTCGGGCGCTGGCAAGTCGACCCTTCTTCGCATGATCAACCGACTTGTCGACCCCAGCCAGGGGTCGATTTTTTTTGACGGCGCCGAGGTCTCCCGGTTGCGCGGCTCGCCGCTGAGGCGCTGGCAGCGCGACTGCGCCATGATCTTCCAGCAGTTCAACCTGGTGCCGCGCCTCGACGTGCTGACCAACGTCCTGCTCGGCAAATTGAACCATCGCTCGACCCTGTCCAACCTTCTCGGCATGTTCTCTCGCGCCGAATGCGCCGAGGCGGTCGCCGCGCTCGAGCGGCTCGACATCGCCCGCACCGCGCTTCAGCCCGCCGGCACCTTGTCTGGCGGACAGCAGCAGCGTGTCGCCATCGCCCGCGCCATGATGCAGCAGCCCAAAGTGATCCTCGCCGACGAGCCGATCGCCTCGCTCGACCCGCTCAACGCCAAGGTGGTGATGGATTCGCTGCGGGACATCAATCTGCGCGAGGGCATCACCGTCGTCACCAATCTGCACACGCTCGACACCGCCCGCGCCTATTGCAACCGCATCATCGGCATGGCCGCCGGCAAGGTCGTCTTCGACGGCCCGCCCGAGGAGCTCAACCGTGAGGCCGTGCGCCTCGTCTATGGCGCCGACAGCAATGGTGCCGAAATATCGGAGGCCATCACCTCCACCAGCGTTGCCTTCAAGCAGAAGATCGCAGCATCCGCCGGACCGCTCGAACCCGCATTCCCGGGTTACTGAGCCCATGATCCCGAAAAGTGGAATCCGGTTTTCGGGAAAGATCATGGGCCAAGAAAGGGCGGTTGGGATCGTCCGCCCGCGTCAAGGGCACTTGTCAAGATCAAGAACGCTGCCGGCGCGGGGCCGGAACTTACAGGAGAGACATCAAATGTTCAGGAAGATGGTTTTCAGCGCCGTTTCGGTGCTTGCCATGGCAACCAGCATCGCCCACGCCGCCGACATGAAGGAATTCCGCGTCGGCATTCTGGGCGGTGAAAACGAGACCGACCGGCTGCGCAACTACCAATGCCTGGCCGATCATCTGAAGGCCGAATTCGGCTTCGAGAAGGTCTCGCTGTTTCCTGCCGCCGACTATGACGGCGTCATCCAGGGCCTGCTCGGCGGCACGCTCGACTTCGCAGAACTCGGCGCCTCCGGCTACGCCAGCGTCTATCTCAAGGACCCGAAGGCGGTGACCCCGATCCTCACCACCAAGCAGACCGACGGTTCCACCGGCTATTATTCGATCGGCCTGGCTCTGAAGACCTCGGGCATCACCGACATCAAGTCGGCCAAGGGCAAGAAGCTCGGCTACGCCGATCCGGACTCCACCTCGGGGTACCTGATCCCGCTGACCCAGATTCCGAAGGACACCGGCGCCTCGAACGAAACCTTCTTCGCCTCGACCCAGTTCAACGGCGGCCATGAGAACAACATCCTGGCCGTGCGCGACGGCAAGGTCGATGTCGCGGTCGATGATTCCTCCGGCATCGGCGACTTCAAGAACGGCTTCACGTCCGGCACCTTCCACAAGGTCGTCGCCAAGGGCGCCGTCGACCCGAACGACTTCGTCGAAGTCTGGCGCTCGGGCCTGATCCCGAACGGCCCGCTGGTCGTGCGCACCGCGCTCGGTGACGAGATGACCGCCAAGCTCGCCGCCTTCTTCACCGAGCTGCCGACGAAGGACAAGGCTTGCTTCGAGGGCGTCGAAGGTGGCGATTTCACCGGCTACGTTCCGGTCAAGCCAGACTTCTACAACGTCATCGTCGAAGCCCGTAAGGCAGCCATCGGCGGCTAACGGCGAAATCGGAAAGGGCGGTGCCGAAAGCACCGCCCTTTTTGCATCTCCGATCATGACCCTTTCCGTGACAGCCCCCTCATTGACAGCCTCTTCTGGCGCCCCCCAGCAGATGGCCGATGCCTGGCGACGCCAGACGTCGCTGCGCCGGTTCTATACAGTGCTCGGCGTCGGCCTGCTGCTCGCCGCGCTGCTCGCCAGCATGTGGTTCGCCGACGAAGCCAATGCCGGGCACTTTTTCGACCGGCTGCCGCATATTCTGGATTTTCTGAGCTGGTTGGTCCCAAAGGATTGGAACGACGTCTGGCGGGCACTGTTCGACATCGCCTCGCCGCATGACACCGGCACCCAGGAATACAATTTCCCGCTCGGCCGGATCTATGTCTGGGGCGGTTTCTACATTCCCGAATATTTCGAGCTGATGATCACGACGGTCAATGTAGCCCTGGTCTCGACCTTCGTCGGTTTCATCTTCGCCGTGCCGTTTTCCTTCATCGCCGCCCGCAACCTGACGCCCCATCCGGCGCTGCGGCTGATCGTCAAGCGCTTTATGGAGCTGCTGCGCGCCTTCCCTGAGATCGTCATTGCCGGCCTTTTCGCGGCAATCGTCTCCATCGGCCCGATCGCCGCCATCATCGCCATCGGCCTGCATTCGATCGGCGCGCTCGGCAAGCTGTTCTACGAGATCAACGAGAACATCGACATGCGTGCCGAGGAAGGCCTGCGCGCGGTCGGAGCCAACTGGTTCGAGCGCGTGCGCTTCGCCGACCTGCCGCAGGTCCTGCCCAATTTCATGTCCTACACACTGCTGCGCGTCGAGATCAATGTCCGCGCCTCGACCATCATCGGCGCCGTCGGCGGCGGCGGCATCGGCGAGGAGTTGAAGCTCTCCATCTCGCGCGGCTTCGGCGCCAAGACGCTGGCGCTGGTGCTGCTCTTGTTCACGACCATCTTCATCATCGACCAGTTCTCCGCCTGGCTGCGCCGCAAGCTGGTCGGCGAGCAAGCTTTCATGATGGGGGCGTGAATCATGGCGACCATGACGGCCGAGGAGATACTGTCGATCGAGGAGCGCTATCCGCAAGTGTTCCGGCGGCCGCTGTACAAGCGCTTCGCTCCGCTGTTCCTGTTCATCGGCATCCTGACCTATCTCATCTATGTCCTGTGGTTCTTCAGCCTGCCGCAAGTGCTGCGGGAATCGCACTGGGAGCGTCTGCCGCTGTTCCTGACACAATGGATCAGCTACGACCTGCAACCGGAATTCCGCCTCGACCAGCCTGAGATCACGCCAAAATACCCGCGCTTTTCCGCGCTTGGCGAGAACCCGAACCCCGACTGGGTGATCAAGAATCCGGACGGCACCTTCACCGTGCTGATCGACGGCCCGGCGAAATCCGTGACTTTCGGCAAGGCGCAGGCAACGATCGTGGCCAACGGCCAGACCGTGCCGGTTTCGCTGACCAGCGGCAAGCCGGTGATATCAGGCCCGGTGCCGGACTGGATCGCCGCGCATGACGACGAGGTGGTTGCCAAGATGGGCTTCGTCGGCGAAGTGCGCGTCACCGTCGATCGCGTCAAGGTGCGCAAGCGCTTCCTCGGCTGGGCGAATTTCGTCTTCGACACACGCTCGCCCTTCTTCGGCAAATCGTCGGGAGAGGTGATCTCGCTGATCGTGTCCGGGCCTGATTTGAAGCCGGGCACCTCGAACCTGGCGCTGGCGGGCGACAACATCTGGAACAACGCCCAGTGGCAGCACGGTGACGTCTGGACGAAGCTGCTGCAGACCATCGTCATGGCGTTCCTGGGCACCCTGCTTGGCGGTATCGTCGCCTTCCCGCTTGCCTTCTTCGCCGCCCGCAACATCACGCCGAGCGGTGTGCTCAGCCAGGTCCTGAAACGCTTCTTCGACTTCATGCGCTCGGTCGACATGCTGATCTGCGCGCTGTTCTTCACCCGCGCCTTCGGCCCTGGTCCGCTTGCGGGCAGTGCCGCGATCTTCTTCACCGAGATCGGCACGCTCGGCAAAACCTATTCCGAGGCGCTGGAGAACATCGACGACAAGCCGCGCGAAGGTGTGCTGTCGACCGGCGCCAACGGTCTCCTGGTGCAGCGCTACGGCGTCATGCCGGAAGTCATTCCGGTCTTCATCAGCCAGACGCTCTACCAGTGGGAATCCAACACACGCGGCGCTACCATCATCGGCGCCGTCGGCGCCGGCGGCATCGGCCTGAAACTGTGGGAAGCGATGCGCACCAATTCCAACTGGGCCAACGTCTTCTACATGGTGCTGCTGATCCTGCTGGTCGTCTTCATCTTCGACAACATCTCGAATTTCCTGCGCCGCCGGCTGAGCCGCACCATCCACGACTACAACAGGATCCAGGTCGAGCAGGGGTGATAGGCCTGGATGCCATGGTTGGCGGCTGCATCTCGCGAAGAGAGGAGCCTAAGCCGCCTTCTTCCACCCATTCCTGATATGCTTATACCCGTCGCGATAGACAGCTTCCGGGCTCTCGGAAAAATCGCGCCAAACCTTGGTCGCCGCAGCCAGGTCCTTCAGCGACCGCCCGAACGCCTCGATTGTCAGCCAGTCGTCATAGCCGCTCTTGCGGATCGCCGCGAACGTCTCTTTCCACGGGATGTTGCCGCGCCCCGGCACGCCGCGATCGTTTTCCGATATGTGGATATGCACGACATTCCGGCGATGCTTCGTATAGGCGCCAATCGGGTCGGCCTCCTCGATATTGGCATGAAAGGTGTCGTACATCGCCTTGATGTGCGGACGGCCGACGGCATCGATGTGCTCCGAGAGGTCCGCCATCGTGTTGAAAAGATAACATTCGAAGCGGTTCAGCGCCTCCAGCCCGATGGTGACGTTGCGCGTGCCGGCATGGTCGCCGATGGCGCGCTGCGAGGCGATGGAACGGTTCTTCTCGGCGGGGGTCGGCCCGCTGCCGGAAAAGGCGCCGAGCGTCGAATGCAGCGGCCCGCTGAGCGTTCTGGCGCCAAGCGCATCGGCGCAATCAACAGCCCATTTCATGTAAGCGATACCGGCCTTGCGCGTTGCCGCATCGGCCGAGATCAGGTTCATCGAGGGATCGCCCATCGCCGAGACCGCGGTCCGCTCCAGCCCGATGCGATCGAGCAGGTCGCCGAGCTTTTTATAATCGTCCGGCATGCCGGCGAAGATCGGTATCTCAACACCGTCGAAGCCCGTCGCCTTGATGTCGCGAAGCAGAGGCTCATGCTTCTTCGACACCGCCGTCGTCCACAAGAACATGCACATGCCGATTTTCATCGACGCCCTCCCCCCGTTTAATCCCCCCGGATCATTTTTGTTTTAGAGCTTGGTCCACGCGCCATTCTTCTTCGACGATTTCACACAGGCCTCGATGAAGGCCATGCCTTCGACGCCGTCCTGGATGGTCGGGAAGACGACATCCTTTGCCGGCTTGCCACCCTTCTTGCGCGCAGCGCGGATGGCGCGCGCCGCCTCCTGATAGATGTTGGCGAAGCCTTCGAGATAGCCCTCCGGATGGCCTGACGGCACGCGGCTGACACGGCCCGCCACCGGCAGCGCGCCGGCGCCGTTGCGGGTGATCAACTGCTTGGGCTGGCCGAATGGGGTGTACCAGAGATAGTTGGGATCGGCCTGCACCCATTCCAGCCCACCCTTCGAGCCATAGATGCGCAGCTTCAGCCCGTTCTCATGGCCGGGCGCCACCTGGCTCGCCCAGATCATGCCCTTGGCAGGATGCGTCTTGCCGGTGGGCTTGAAGCGCAGCATGACGTTGACATTGTCGTCGAGCAGCCGCCCCGGCACGAAGGCATCGAGATCGGCCGACAGCGAATCCAGCTCTAGCCCGGAGACGAAGCGGGCAAGATTGTAGGCATGGGTGCCGATGTCGCCCAGCGCACCGCCGGCGCCCGCCTGCTTGGGGTCGCCGCGCCATGATGCCTGCTTCTGGCCGGTGGCGGCGAGGTCCTCGGTCAGCCAGTCCTGCGGATATTCCGACTGCACGATGCGGATGTCGCCGAGCACGCCCTTGGCCACCATTTCGCGCGCCTGCCGCACCATCGGATAGGCGGTGTAATTGTGGGTGAGCACGAACACCTTGCCGGTCTTCTCGACGATCGCCGCGAGCTTTTTTGCCTCGGCCAGTGTCGTCGCCAGCGGCTTGTCGCAGATCACGTGGATGCCGGCCTCGAGAAACGCCTTGGCTGCCGGCACATGGACATTGTTGGGCGTCACGATGGCCACCGCCTCGATGCCGTCGGGGCGCTTGGCCTCGGCCTTGGCCATCTCGGCATAGGAAGCGTAGCTGCGATCCGGATCGAGCCCGAGTTCGGCGGCCGAAGCCTTGGCGCGCTCGGGGTTCGCCGACAGCGCACCAGCCACCAGCACGAATTCATTGTCCAGGCGCGCCGCTATGCGGTGCACCGCGCCGATGAAGGCGCCTTGCCCGCCGCCGACCATGCCATAGCGGATCGGGCCGCCTCCCGTTTCCGATTTCGATGCGCCGACCATGTTTTGTCCCTCGTGTCTTGGATACTTCTCCCCTCCGGGGAAGGGAAAGCCGTGTCAGATTCCCATCATCGCGCGCAGCACTTTCTTGTCCGTAGCGCCACCGGCGAAGTCGTCGAATGCCTTCTCCGTCACGCGGATGATGTGGTGCTGGATGAAAGGCGCCCCTTCGGCAGCTCCATCCTCGGGGTGCTTCAGGCAGCACTCCCATTCCAGCACCGCCCAGGAATCATAATTGTACTGCGTCAACTTGGAGAAGATGCCGCCGAAATCCACCTGCCCGTCGCCGAGCGAGCGGAAGCGTCCTGCGCGGTTGGTCCAGCTCTGATAGCCGGAATAGACGCCTTGCCGGCCGGTCGGGTTGAACTCGGCATCCTTGACGTGGAAGGCCTTGATGCGCTCGTGGTAGATGTCGATGAATTCGAGATAGTCGAGTTGCTGCAGCAGGAAGTGCGACGGGTCGTAGTTGATGTTGCAGCGCTTGTGGCCACCGACCGCCTCGAGGAACATCTCGAAGGTGGCGCCGTCGAACACGTCCTCGCCGGGATGGATTTCGTAGCCGACATCGACACCATTGTCCTCATAGACGTCGAGGATCGGCTTCCAGCGCTTGCCGAGTTCGGCGAAGGCCTCCTCGATCAGACCGGCCGGCCGCTGCGGCCAGGGGTAGAGGTAGGGGAAGGCCAGCGCACCGGAGAAGGACACCGAAGCCTTGAGGCCGAGATTCTTCGAGGCCTTGGCGCCGAACTTCATCTGTTCGACCGCCCATTTCTGCCGCGCCTTGGGATTGTTGTGGACCGAGGCCGGCGCGAAGCCGTCGAACTGCGCGTCATAGGCCGGATGCACCGCCACCAACTGACCCTGCAGATGCGTCGACAGTTCGGTGATCTCGACGCCGGCATCGGCGCAAATGCCCTTCACCTCGTCGCAATAGGTCTTGGAAGACGCCGCTTTCTCGAGATCGAACAGGCGCGCGTCCCAGGTCGGGATCTGCACGCCCTTATAGCCGAGACCGGCGGCCCATTTGGTGATCGCGGCCAGCGAATTGAATGGCGCTGCGTCACCCGCGAACTGCGCCAGAAACAGTCCAGGGCCCTTCATTGTCGTCGGCATCGGCATCCTCCCTCATTGTGTCGCGACCAAGCATAGCGCCGATTGGAAGCAGGGCCAGCCATTTTGGTCTTTTTGCATCGGGCGCTTTGCAGGCACTGCCATTCTGGTATTACCAAATAGGGGAATTTGGTCAAGCCTGGCAATGCATCGATCGAGATCTGCAAATGTCCAAAGCATCGGCATATATCACAATATAATCAACGGAATAATTCGCACAGCAAGTTGCGCATCCGCGCTTCTTGCCGTTCCAGGCAATTTGCTGTAGACCTCACTTCAGGCCCAATTGGTCGAACCAGTTTGCAGGAAAAAGGCTGGGGATGCCTTGGGGAGGAACCCTTGCGCCGTCTTTCGGCGGTGCATGTCGAAGGCAAACGATACGGACGAATTTGGGAAGGACAGACCATGCATCTTTCGACGCACAACTGGATGCGGGCGGAACCATTGGAGACGACGCTCAAGCGCATCAAGAAGTTCGGCTATGAGTCGATCGAGATTTCCGGCGAGCCCGAGCAGTACAAGACCAAGGAGACGCGGGCGCTGTTGAAGGAGCATGGCATTCGCTGCTGGGGCGCGGTGACCCTGATGCTGGGCGAACGCAACCTTGCCGCCAAGAACCAGGGTCAGCGCGAGCGCTCGGTGCAGTACGTCAAGGACGTGCTGACCATGGTCAGCGAGCTCGATGGCGAGATCATCACGCTCGTCCCCGCGACGGTCGGCAAGGTCGTGCCGGACGGCACCGAGGAAGAGGAATGGAAATGGGTGGTCGACGCGACCCGCGAATGCTTCACCCATGCCAAGAAGGTCGGCGTCAAGATCGCCGTCGAGCCGCTCAACCGCTTCGAGACCTACCTGTTCAATCGCGGCGCCCAGGCGCTGGCGCTGGCCGACGCGGTCAGCCCCGAATGCGGCGTCTGCCTCGACGCCTACCACATCCATATGGAGGAATTTAACGTCTACGACGCCATCCGTCAGGTCGGAAAGCGCCTGTTCGACTTCCACGTCGCCGACAACAACCGCTTCGCAGCCGGCCTCGGCCAGATCGACTGGCCGAAGATCGTCGCCACCTTGAAGGAGGTCGGCTACGACGGCGCGCTGACCAACGAATTCGTCGCCCCGGTCGACCGCACGCCGGCGGCACCCTATCCCGAAATGGTCGAGCGCCACCCGGTCGATATCTCGCCTGAGCAGCTGAAGTTCATCCAGGACCACGGCTCCAGCGTGCTGACCGAGAAATTCTACACCGACCAGATGCGCATCACCGCCGAAACGCTGCTGCCGCTGATCAAGTAGTCGACGACTGTTGGGAAATTCGCCCTTTCGCCCTGACCGGCGGCGGGGCTGGGGAAAGACATGCGCATCAAGACCGTCCAAGCCTGGTGGGTCCGCATCCCGATCGAAGCCGCTCGGCAGCACCGAAGCGACTTCGGCCAGGTGACGACCTTCGACGCCGCCATCCTGCGCATCGAAACCGATGACGGACTGGTCGGCTGGGGCGAAGGCAAGAACGCTGCCGGCAGCGCCGGCAGCTACGGCGCCCTCGTCCACATGCTGAACCAGGAGGTCGGGCCGCAGCTGATCGGCCGCGATCCGGCCGACATCGGCATCATCTGGGAAATGCTCTACAACGGCGTGCGCCACGACAGTGCCGCCCGCGCCGGCCACGCCATGCCGCAACTGGCGCGGCGCGGCATGAGCATCGCTGCCATCAGCGCCGTCGACATCGCGCTTTGGGACATCCTGGGCAAGTCACTCGGCCAGCCGGTCTGGCGGCTGCTCGGCGGCCGCAAGATCGACCGCATGCAGGCCTATGCCTCGGGCGGCTGGGCGTCCGCCGACGCCATCGGCGAGCAGTTGAAATCCTACATCGCCCGGGGCGGCTTCAAGGCGCTGAAGATGCGGGTCGGCGCCATGGATGGCGCCGCGCACATCTCGGCGGCCCGCGTCCGCGCCGCGCGCCAGGCGCTCGGCCCCGATGTTGAGCTGATGGTCGACGCCCACGGCACCTATACGGTGGCGGAGGCCAAACGCTTCATCCACCTCGTCAACGACCTCGATCTTGCCTGGTTCGAGGAACCGGTGATCGCCGACGACAAGCCGGGCATGGCGGAAGTGCGCGCCTCCGGCGCCGTGCCGATCGCCACTGGCGAAAGCGAGGCGACGCGCTATGCCTTCCGCGACCTCGCCGTGCTCAAGGCCGCCGACATCTTCCAGCCCGATCCCGCCTTTTGCGGCGGCATCAGCGAAGCGATGAAGATCGGCACCATCGCCAGCGCCTTCAATCTGCGCTTTGCGCCGCATCTGTGGGCCGGCGCGCCCTGCTTCTTCGCCGGGCTGCATGTCTGCGCCGCCTCGCCGTCGAGTTTCACCGTCGAATATTCACTCGGCGCCAACCCGATGATCCACGATCTGATCGAAGAGACTGTCGAAGCACAGGACGGTATGATAGCGATCCCGGAAAAGCCCGGATTGGGATTCACCGTTTCTGAGCGATTCCTGGAGGCGCACGCGCAACGCAATTGACGATGAAAGAAAAGAACCTTCTCGCGGAACTCGCAGCCTATCTGTTCTCCCACTCGGACAAGGAGAGCGGCCGCACCCCATCCGAACGTGAGCTGGCGGAGCATTTCGCCGTCAGCCGCGGCCAGATCCGCGAGGCGCTGGCCATCCTCGAAGCCATGCGCATCGTCGAGCGGCGCGCCAAATCCGGCATCTACATCGACACCAAGCAGGCGAGCGTCGAGGCGCTGGCGCTGTTCGCGCGCGCCGGCCTGCCGCTCGATCCCTTGCAGATCTACGAGACGGTCGAGTTGCGCAAGATCCACGAGATCAAGGCCGCCGAACTTGCCTGCTCGCGCGCCACCGAGGAGAATTTCGAGCGACTGCGCGAGATCCTCAAGGCTTCCGAGGAACGCATCGCTGCCGGCGAAGGTCTGGCCAAAGAGGACCGCGAGTTCCACCTGGAGATTGTGCGCGCCACCAAGAACAGCGTCTTCCACAACATCTGCAGCGTCTACTATCTGATGGGCGAGCAGCGCCTGCCGATCTATTTCAACGATCCCGAACGCAGCGTGCGTTCGCATGCCGAGCATGTGCAGATCTACGAGGCGCTGCTGCGCCGTGACGGCAATCTCGCCCAGGCACTGATGAGCGCCCATCTGCAAGGGGCGGAGAGCTACTGGAAGGGCCTGATCGAGGGCGGCAATGCGGCTACGCCCGCGAGCCCGGCGCTCGAAAAGGCCTGAGCGTGGCCCAGACCGTGCCAAAGATCCTGTCGACCCATCCGCTGCATCCGCGCGCTTCGGCCAAGCTCGCGGGCGCCGGCCAGCTCGTCATCGCATCGGCGCTCGATCCCGCCACCTTGACCCGGGAGGCCAAGGACGCGGACATCGTCATCGTGCGTGCACCGCTGCCGCCGGCGCTGTTCGAGGGCGCCTGGAAGCTGAGGGCTGCCATCCGCCATGGCGCCGGGCTCGACATGATCCCGATGGAGGCGGCGACGGCGGCCGGCGTGCTGGTGGCCAATGTGCCGGCGGTCAATGCCCGTTCGGTGGCGGAACACGTCATGTTCACCGCACTTGCGCTGCTGCGGCAATTCCGCAGGGTCGACCGCGACCTGCGCGCCAAAGGCTGGCTCGCCGGGCGCGAGCACGCCAATTCCAACATCGAGCTTGCCGGCAAGACCATCGGCATTGTCGGCCTCGGCGCCGTCGGGCAAGCCGTCGGCCATATCGCCGCGCACGGTTTCGACCTGAAGGTGGTGGCAACGACGCGCAGCATGCAGCCGGCGCCCGAGAAAGTCGGCTTCCTGTCGATCGACGCGCTGGTCGAACAGAGCGACATCATCGTGCTCTGCTGTCCGCTGACGCCGGAGACGCGCGGCCTGATCAGCCGCGAGCGCATCGCCCGCATGAAACCCAATGCGCTCTTGATCAACGTTTCGCGTGGGCCGGTCGTCGATGACGACGCCCTGATCGAGGCCTTGCGGGAACGCCGCATCGGCGGTGCGGCACTCGATGTGTTTTCGACGCAGCCGCTGCCGTCCAATCATCCCTATTTCGGCTTCGACAACGTCATCATCACCCCGCATATGGCAGGCATTACCGAGGAATCGATGATGCGCATGGGCATCGGCGCGGCGGGCGAAGCCTTGCTGGTGCTGGACGGCAAGCTGCCGGTCAATCTGCGCAATCCGGAAGCGGTCGATCACTACCGGCGGCGCTTTCCGCTCGACCTATAGCAATCGCTGTTTCGCCCCAATTTTCGGCGACGTTGCAGCCATGTCCAGTCTTCGCCTCGCATTTCTGATTGCCGCAGCCTCGTCCATCTTCGCCCTGCCGGCATTCGCGGCGGCCGAAAGCAGCTATGTCTATTGCGACAATGGGCTGCGCTGCCTCAAGGCGCCCTGCCCGTCGAACAGCGCTCTCGACCTTGCCACAGGCAAGATCATCAAGGGTGTATTGATCGACGCCAGCGGATTACCGCAGGCCGACAAGGCGATAACGGATCAGTCCGACGTGCTCTACTCGGGGAGGATCGTCGTCAGGGGCTCGATCGAGCAGCGTACCCAGACCATCACCGGCAAGGATTACAGTCTGCCCTGGCTGGTCGCGACACGCATCGTGCGCACCGCCCAGGACAGCGAACGCAAGCACTGTTCCTCGCGCTGATCGGCCAATTGCCGGTCAGCCGCCCAGCAGCCGCTCCGTTTCGGCGGCTATCCGCAGCAGATGCCGGTCGTGGCCGTTGCGCGCGACCAGCATCAGTCCGGCCGGTAGCGCCATGTCGGGCATCGGCAGCGAGATCGCACAGAGGTCGAACTGGTTGGCCACCTGCGTGTTGCGCAGCAGCAGGCCTTCGACGCGGTCCCGCAGTTCGGCATCCTCGGCCATGGAAACGATGGTCGGCGCCATCACCGGCGTGGTCGGCAGGGCCAGCACATCGACCGATGCCAGCCGCTCGTCCATGGCGGCAATGAGAGCGCTGCGGCGGCGCAGGACCCTGATATAGACGGGCGCCGGCAGCATCGCCGCCCGCGACAAAGGTCCGCTGACATGCGGGTCGACCGGTACCGATGCACCTGTCGCCAGCCAGTCGGCATGCACTTCGGCCCCTTCCATGGCAGCGATCGAGCCACGCTTGGTGGCGGTCCTGAACTCCGCGATCATGTCGTCGATCACCAGATCGGCCATGCGCGCGCCCGCCTTTTCTATCTTGCCGAGACAATGCTCGAACGCCCCGGCAACTTCACCTTCCGTGTCGCCAAAAAGAACACCGCGCGGCACACCGACGCGAAGTCCCGCGAGCGATATGGCCGCCAGTTCGGTCGGCACCTCGCCGGCCATCACCGCGTCTGTGGCGGCACATTGCGCAACGGTTCGGGCAAGCGGCCCGATCGAGTCCAAGGTGCCAGACAGCGGAAAGGCGCCGGTCAGCGGCACCCGCCGCGCTGTCGGCTTGAAACCAACGACACCATTGAGCGCCGCCGGAATGCGGATGGAGCCGCCGGTATCGGATCCGATGGAGATATCGCTCGTCCCCTCGCCGATGGAAACGCCGGCGCCGGAGGACGAACCACCAGGAATTAGGCTGGCATCGACGGCATTGCCTGGCGTGCCGTAGTGCATGTTGTCGCCGATCGCCGTGAAGGCGAATTCGGTCATGTTGGTCTTGCCGATGAGGACCGCACCGGCTTGCCGAAGCCGGCTGATGATGGCGGCGTCGCACGCGGCGGGCGTAGCGGTCTTTCGCATCAGCGAGCCGGCCGTGGTTGGTTCACCGGCAACGTCGAACAGATCCTTGATCGAGACGATGACGCCGTCGAGCGGTCCGAGCGTCACGCCGGCTCGGCCGCGGGCGTCGCTGGCATCAGCCGCCGCCCGCGCGGCCTCGATATAGAGCTTGGTAAAGACCTTTTCGTCGGCCGCACGATTGGCAAGGCGTGACAGGATGATTTCGAGACGGTCGCGGATGGATTGCATGTCGATGTCGGACTCCGCCAGGATGCAACGTCTTTAAGGCAGGCAGCCGGTTGGGCCTGCGAAAGGGATAACCCGGCCAGCGTGCCTTTGCACCTGTCAGCGATAGGAAGATACTGATGCTCTACAAAGGCAGCTGTCATTGCGGCAAGATCGCCTTCCAATTCAAGGCGGAACTGACCGGCGCCGTGCGGTGCAATTGTTCGATCTGCTCGCGCAAGGGCGCGCTCCTATGTGCCATCCCGCATGGGAGCCTGACGGTCCTGGCCTGGGGCGACGATCTGGGCACCTATACGTTCGGCAACCACGCCATGGCGCACCGCTTCTGCCGCACCTGCGGCATCCATCCTTTCGCCGAGGACGTCCGGGAAGGCGATGAGCGCAGCGCCTATGTCAACCTCAACTGCGTCGCCGATATCGAGCCGTCCACCTTGCCGATCTTCGACTTCGACGGACGCTCGCTGTGAAGCGATTCCGGATTGCCTTACCGGTAACCCGTTGCATCGGCGGGTTTGCCGGCGTCCTGAACCTCCGGTAGATAACGCCAGGCATCGGGCCGCGAACCATCGAGATCGGTAAAGCCGTAGACCTGCGCCAGTCCGCCGCTGGACAGCGACTGCCCGTTCCAGCGCGAGCGGTCCGTGTCCGCCGCCAAAGCGGCAACGGCACGGCCGATGAAGCGCGGTGTCTCCGAAATAATGAAATGCGGCACCTTTGCCGTGGCATCGCGCCAATTCACCTCGCGCACGCCAAAGGCCTCCAGCATCATCTCCGACCGCAGCCAGCCTGGCGTCAAAGAGACCGAGGTGGCGCCGTGTTTCGAAAGATCCTTGGCATGAGCCCACGCCATGCGATTCACCGCGACCTTGGCAAGATCGTAGAAGGGTGACAGCCGGTAGTGCTCGGCATTGTACTCGGCCGTGCCGTCGGTGACTTCCACCAGCAGTCCGCCCGGCTGCTCGATCATGAGCGGCAGCGCGTGGTGGGCGGTGATCAGATGGGTGTCGATGGCCAGACGCAGCATACGCAAGCCATTGTCCAGATTGTGCTCCCAGACCGGCTTGTCCCATTCGAACAGCTTTTCGCCACCCCAGATGTCGTTGACCAGTATATCGAGGCGGCCCTGTTCCTTGCGGATGCGCTCGACCAGCCCGCGCACATCATCGGCCACGAGGTGATCGACCTGGACGGCGATGCCGTTGCCGCCGTTGGCCGTGACCAGTTCCGCCGTCTCCTCGATTGTTTCGGGCCGGGCATATTCGGATTGCTGGGCACGCGTGCTCCGCCCCGTGACATAGACCGTTGCGCCGGCGGCGCCGAGTTCGACCGCTATGCCGCGTCCGGCGCCTCGTGTGCCGCCGGCGACCAGGGCAACTTTTCCTTGCAACATCATTGAACTCTCCCAAAAACGGCACCATCGATGAAAGCCGGGCTGGCTCGCGCCGCTCGCATCATATATAAATGATCATTCGGTTATATCAGGATGTCAAGATGACCCGGCCCAAAACCCAGTCCGACGAGCAGGTGCTGGAAGCCGCATTGCGATTGATCCACGAGCACGGCCCGGAAGCGCTCACCTTCGAGCGCCTGGCAAAAGCCTGTGGCCTCTCCGGTGCAACCCTGGTGCAGCGCTTCGGGAACAAGGCTCGGTTGAAGCAGCGCACCTTGCTGCACGCCTGGGACGGTCTTGACGACAAGACCAGGACGTTGGCGGCCGCCGTTCCCAGAACGCCTGCCGGCGCGGTCGAATTGCTGGTCGCGCTGTCGCAGGGCTATGGCGGCATCGAATCCTATGCCGAGGGCCTGCTTGTCCTGCGCGAGGATCTGCGTGACCCCATGCTCAGGACGCGCGGTGCCGCCTGGAAAACAACCCTGTGCAATGCCCTCGCGCCTTGCTTTGCCGGAACGCCCGGCTCACCGCAGGACATCGGCCTGCTGATGGCGTCGCATTGGCAGGGATCGTTGCTGTGGTGGAGTTTCGATCCGACGATTGAAGTCGCCGTCTACGTCGAGGACAGCCTCAACCGTTTCGTTGCCGCCATCACGACGGCAGCGGCCCGAAAACCATGATGGTTCTCGGGCCGCTGGATGAGGCGGAGATGAGAGCTTATTCGGCCTGCTTCGGGCCGCGCAGGAACACCACGATGGCCGCCAGCAGCGTTGCGATGCCGCAATAGGCGAAGGCGCTGGCCACGCCGGCATGATCGACCAGCAGGCCGCCGAGGAAGGCCCCCAGCGCAATCGCCACCTGGAAAGTCGCCACCATCAAGCCGCCGGCGCTTTCGGCCTGGTCGGGTGCCGCCCGCACCAGCCAGCTCTGCAGTCCGACCGGAACCGCGCCGAAGGCAAAGCCCCAGGCGGCGACGGCAACCGCAGCGATCGTCGGCGAGGTGCCGAAGATCAGCATCGAGGCGGCTGCCAGGGCGATCAGCAGGGGCGCCAGCGCCACGGCTATCTTGAGGTTGCGTTCGGCCAGGAAGCCACCGGCGACATTGCCGAAGAAACCGCCAATGCCATAGGCCAGAAGCACCAATGAGATCGTCTCGATGTGGAGCATCGGCACATTTTCGAGGAAGGGGCGCACATAGGTGAAGCCGGCGAAATGCCCCGACGCGACCAGCAGCACCACCAGCAGGGCCACCCGGATCGACGGCCGTTCCAGCACATAGAGCAAGGTGCGGAAGCTCGCGACACCCACCGGCGGCAGCTTCGGAATGGTGACCAACTGCACCAGCAGCGCCAGGGCACCGACGATGGTCGCGACCATGAACGCCGTGCGCCAGCCCCAGATGTCGCCGACATAGGCGCCGACAGGAGCGGCGGTGACGGTGGCCAGTGAAACACCGGTCAGGATGATCGACATGGCGCGCGGCATCAGCCGCATCGGCACCAGCCGCAGCGCCATGGCCGCCGACATTGCCCAGAAGCCGCCCAGCGCCACCCCGAGCACGACGCGGGCCAACAGAAGCATGGGCAGCGACGCGGCAAAGGTGGCGAGAAGGTTGGACAGGATGAGGAACGAGGTCAGCATCCACATCACCAGCCTGCGGTCCATGCGCCTTGTGATGATCGCCATGGTGGGCGCGGCAATGGCGCCGACGATGGCGGTTGCCGTCACCGCTTGTCCTGCCACGCCCTCGGTGACGCCGAGATCGCGCGCCATCGGCGTCAGCAGGCTGGCGGGCAGGAATTCGGCGGTCACGAGACCGAAAACGCCAAGTGCCAGCGAACCCACGGCGCCCCAGGCCGGCTCGGTTCGTTCATCGGTGTCTGCGGGGTTCAGAAGTGTGGCGTCGATGACATCAGTTGCGGGTTCGGCCATGGTCAGTCTCCGATCTGTTGCAGCGCCACATAAGAAACGACCGCCCGGGGCTTCCCCCCGTTCCATGCCTTGCCGTCACGGCTTGGCCATGGGGCCGGTCTGCGATTTGTTTGCGGCGCAACATTTGGCTGCAGTGCAACATAGGAAGTGACGCCCTGGAGTTTCCATGCTAAAAACCCCATTATGCTTGACCATTCGTCCAAAATTCCAATCACGGGCGACCCGCTGACGGACATATTGCGCGGCCTGCGCCTCGATGGCGTCGAGTATGGCCGCTGCGAGATGAAAGAGCCTTGGGGCATCCAGTTCCCGGCTCAGCCAGGGGCGCGATTTCATTTCATCGGCCGCAAGGGCTGCTGGCTGAAGCAGCCCTCCGGCGAATGGGTGGAGCTTAATGCCGGCGATGCGGTGCTGCTGCCGCGCGGCGAGGCCCATGTACTGGCCAGCGAACCCGGGGCGAAGGCCTGGCCGATCCATGGCTACAAGCTCGAGGAAGTCTGCAAGGACGTCTATTGCACGTCGAACGCGGAGATGTGCGACAAGAATTGCCAGCCGGGAACGCTGCTGTTCTGCGCCGCGATGTATTTCAACATCGACGGCCTGCACCCGCTGCTCGGCATGATGCCGGACGTGGTGCGCTCGCATGAGCTGGAAGCCTATGAGCCGGGCATTCCGCATCTGTTGGAATCCATGGCGCGCGAAGTGACGATGGAGCGCGTCGGCTCCGGCGGCATCCTGGCGCGGCTGGCCGATGTGGTCGCCGCCACCGTCATCCGCTCATGGGTCGAGCGTGGCTGCGGCGATTCCTCCGGCTGGATCGCCGCTGTCCGGGACCGCGACATCGGCCGCGTGTTGGCCGCCATCCATCTCGAACCCGACCATGACTGGACGGTCGAGTCGCTGGCCAGGATGATGGGTGCTTCGCGTTCGGGCTTTGCCGAGCGCTTCGCCACCATCGTCGGCGAAACGCCGGCAAAATATGTCACCCAGGTCAGGATGCATCAGGCGCGGCAGTGGCTGGTCCGCGACCGGATGAAGATCTCGGTCGTTGCCGCACGCCTCGGCTATGAATCGGACGCGGCCTTCAGCCGTGCCTTCAAGCGCGTCATCGGTTCGGCGCCCAGCCATCTGCGCGCAAAGGAGCAGGCCGACATCCGCCAGGCCGGGTAACGCATCTCGGCCGTGACGGACTGACGATTCCGCGCTAGAACCCGGGCATGGATTTCACATCATCCGAGGGTGTCTCGCCGGCTTCAGGCGGTCCGCTGACCGACATGCTGCGAGGATTGCGGCTTGATGGCGTCGATTACGGCCGCTGCGAACTTGGCGAGCCGTGGGCCGTGCTCTTTCCAGCCCAGGAGGCGGCGCGTTTCCACTTCATCGGCCGGCACCGATGCTGGCTGTTTTCGCCATCCCGGCAATGGTCGGAGCTGAAAGCCGGCGATGCGCTGCTGTTGCCGCGTGGCGCCGAGCACATCCTTGCCAGCGCGCCGGACGTCCATGCCGTGCCGATCGAAAGCTACAGCATCGAGCCTTTGCAGGATAATGTCTACGCCGTCTCGAACGGCGGCCATGGCGCCAAAACCCTGCTGTTTTGCGGCAGCATGCACTTCAATCTGGGTGGATCGCATCCTGTGCTCGCCATGATGCCGGACATGATGCGCGCCCGCGACTTGATGGCGGATGAGCCCGGCATTCCGCACCTTCTGGAAGCCATGGCCAGCGAAGTGACCGGCAATCGCGCCGGCTCTGGCGGCATGCTGGCGCGGCTGGCCGACGTATTGGCCGCAAGCATCATCCGTTCATGGGTGGAGAACGGTGGCGACGGCACCACCGGCTGGACCGCGGCGATAAGGGATCGCGACATCGGCCGCGTGCTGGCGGCCATTCATCGCCAGCCCGACCGGAACTGGACCGTCGAAGCCCTCGCCCGCGAAATGGGCGCCTCACGTTCGGCCTTCGCCGAACGGTTCACGGCAATCGCCGGCGAAACACCGGCGCGATATGTCGCCCGGCTGCGCATGCACCAGGCGCGGCAGTGGCTGATCGAAGACCGGATGCGGGTGTCGGTGGTGGCCGCCCGACTGGGCTACGAGTCCGAAGCTTCGTTCAGCCGGGCGTTCAAGCGGATCGTCGGCACGGCGCCCAGCCATCTGCGCACCGTCAACGGCACCTCCGAGGAACGCTAGACTAACGCCGCACGGACCTTGCCGTGTTGGATGGCTGGATGAATTGCCAAGTCTTCCGGACGCTGTGTCATTGCCGGGCCGGCTGCATGCAATAGCTTGCCGTTGCCAGCCGTGAGCGGGCCGATTCAAGGAGAAAGCCATGCCAGATCATCTGAGGGTCCTGACGCTCGCCACCATGCTCGTGGTCTCCGGCCAGGCTTTCGCCCTTGAGGACAGCTATCTTCCGGCCAACAAGATCCCCTATGTCGCCGAGGCGCCAGACCAGCCGCAGCGCCTCGGACCGCTGTGGGGCGAAAGGGCCAAGGGCCCCGCGGGAACGCTGCTGAAAGTCCCAGGCAACTGGCGCGCTCCGGTTCACGCGCACACCGCCGACTACCGTGCGGTGGTCATAAAGGGGCTGTGGGCGCATTGGCAGATGCAAGGCGGCGAAGCGACCAAGGTCGAACTGCCTCCGGGATCCTACTGGACCCAGAAGGCCAACGAGATGCATGACGACGCTTGCCTGTCCGACACGGAGTGCGTGATCTTGCTGATCAACGACACGCCCTACGAGACCTACTTGGCAAAATAACCGGACGCTCTATCCGGCGTGACGCAAGCTGACGCCACTGCCCTTGTCGAACAGCACCACCTTGTCCGGGTTCCAGGCAAAGCGCACGGGCTGCTCGATGGCGACATCGGTCCTAGCCGGCACCGTGGCGCGCAGCGTCGTATCGCCGACGCGCAGCGTCAGGATCTTTTCGACGCCATGGTTCTCGACATCATGGACGCGCGCCTCGACCGGCGCGCCGCTCTCGAGATAGACGTCTTCCGGACGGATGCCGAAGACGAGCGGGCGACCATCGGTCGCCGAGCTCGCCTTGGCTCCCCCCGAAAAAGGCAGTTCGAAATTCAGCGGCGCCATCACCGCGCGGCCGTTCACCAGTCTGCCGTCGATGAGGTTCATCGGCGGCGAGCCGACGAAGCTCGCCACATAGGTGTCGCGCGGATTGTTGTAGATCTCGTGCGGCGTGCCGGTCTGCACGATGCGGCCGTGGTTCAAGACGCCGACCGTGTCGCCCATCGACATCGCCTCGATCTGGTCGTGGGTAACGAACAGGAAGGTGGCGCCGAACTGTATCTGCAGGTTCTTCAGTTCCGTGCGCAGCGCCTCGCGCAGCTTGGCGTCGAGCGCCGACAGCGGCTCGTCCATCAGGAACACGCGCGGCTTGCGCACGATGGCGCGGCCGATCGAGACGCGCTGCATCTCGCCGCCCGAGAGCCGGTCGGTCTTGCGGTCGAGCAGATGCTCGATGCGTAGCGTACGGGCCGCGCGATCGACACGATCCTTGATCTCGGCATCGGGTCCTCCGGTCAAGCCGGAGGATGACGGCGTGAGAGTTGAGAGGCGACGCACACCGACCGTCGTGGACCGGCGCGAGCGCGAGCTGCCGGATAGCGTCAGCTGCTGATCATCGCGCTGTCTTGTTGAGAGCGGTGACGGCCAGCGCGAGAATCACCGCCGCGGCGGCGATTTCCCACACGAAAGCCTGCTTGTAGAAAGGCGGCGTGGCGAGCTGCGCCTTGCCGGCGAGAGTGTTGGGGTCCGGTGGATTGAGGAAGAAGACGCCGTAGAGATGCGCCGCCGTGATCGAAACCAGCAGCACAATGCAGAAGACCAGCGCCACGACCAGCGCTACTGTCACTACACTGCGCACCTTGACGCCCGGCTGGGCCAACGGCAGCAGGTTGTTGATGAGTCCGGCAAGCACCACGAGACCGCTGCCGACCGCGTACAGGCCGATGGAAAAGGGTTGGAAGATCAGCACCAGCGCCACGACGCCGAGACCAATGATGAAGACCTCGAGGCAGAACGCGCCGGCCCGGCTCATGCCGGAAGAACTGTCGCTCATGACCGCACCGCCTTTCCGGCGCCATCGAAGACATGCGTTTGCCTGGGATCGGGGCGTAGATTCAGCGCCTCGCCGACCTTGACCCGCTGGCTTCTCGTCACCACGACGCGGATGTCGGCGCCTGCCGCCGTGCGGGCATGAATAAGGGTTTCGGCGCCCATGGGCTCGATGAGCTCGGCCCGGGCGGAGATGGTGCCACGGTCCCCCGTATCGGTCGGGGTGAAGGCGCGGGGGCGGACACCGATCGTCACCTTGCCGGGCTGCAGGCGCGCGACCGCCGCGTCCGTGCGGATCGCCAGACTAGTGCCGGCCACGGTCATGTCCGCCGTGCCATCGGCGAAGGTCTTGAGGTCGGCCTCGAGAAGATTCATCTGCGGCGTGCCGATGAAGCTCGCCACGAAAGCATTGGCGGGCTTGGCAAATACCTCGTGGGGTGAGCCGACTTGCTCGATCAGGCCGTCCTTCATGATGGCGATTCGGTTGGCCATGGTGAGCGCTTCGAGCTGGTCATGGGTCACGATCACGGTCGCTTTGGAGAGGCCCTGCAGCACTTCCTTGATCTGGCCACGCATGGTCTGGCGCAGTTCGACATCGAGACGCGACAAGGGCTCGTCGAAGAGGAAGCAATTGGGGTCGCGGACGATGGCGCGGGCCATGGCGGCGCGCTGCTTTTCGCCCTCGGATATCTGGTTCGGCAGCCGGTCGAGAACGTGCTCCAAGTGGAGGATCGCGGCGACGCGGTTGACGCGGGCAGTCCGCTCAGCCCCGGAAATGCCGTCGTGATAGAGCGGGAAGGCGATGTTCTCGGCGATCGATGCCGACGGGTAGAGCGCGTAGAACTGGAACACCATGGCGATGTCGCGCTTTTCGGGCGGCAGGTTGTTCATCACCTTGCCGGCGACGACGATCTCGCCGTCAGTGACGCGTTCCAGCCCGGCGATGACGCGCAAGGTCGTCGTCTTGCCACAGCCGGACGGGCCGAGAAGGCAGACGACCTCACCGGCGGCTACCGACAGGTCAACGTCCTTGACCGCGGTGAAGGAGCCGAAGCGTTTGGTGACTTTGCGGAGTTCGATGGTTGACATCTCAGCGCTTCACCGTGCCGAAGGTAACGCCGCGCAACAGATGGTTTTGCAAGAAGAAGGTGACCAGGAAGACTGGGACAAGGAACAGGGTTTCGATGGCGGCAAGCAAAGTCCAGTCGGTGCCGCGTCCACCCGACGACACGGCCTGGTTCATGGCGACCGGGACCGTCCTCGTGTCAGGCCCCGAGAGCAACAGGGCGAAGAGGAACTCGTTCCAGGTGAGGATCAGGCCGAACACGAACGTGGCGGCGAGCCCGGCAATGACCTGGGGCAGGCAAATCTTGAAGAACACCCGCATTCCGGACGATCCGTCGATGCGGGCGGCATCCTCGACGTCTGGCGACAATTCATCGAAGAAGCTCTTCATCATCCAGATGGTGAAGGCCAGGTTGAAGGCGGTGTAGAGCATGATGATGCCGAGATACGAGCCCGACAGGCCCACCACGCGGAACATCAGGATCACCGGAATGATCACCACAATCGCCGGCAGCATGCGCGTGGTCAGGATGATGAACAGGTAGGTGTCATTGCCTTTCAGCGGATAGCGCGAGAAGCCGAAGGCCGCCAGGGTGCCGATCACCAGCGCCAGCAGCACCGACGCCGAGGCGATGAAGATCGAGTTGAAGAAATAACGGTCGAATCCTGTCGCTTCCGGGGCACCGTCCGGCGTCATCGAGCGGGAAAAGACGGACCCAAAATTTTCGAGGGTTGGCTTGAACACAAAATGGTCCGGAATCAAGCCGAACAGCGACGTGGGCGACAGCGTCGGAGGCACCAGGAGCGCGTCGCCCTGCGGTTTGAAGGCGGTGAATATGATGAACAGCACCGGCAGAAAATAGATAAAAGCGACGACGGCCACGGCGAGCGTCCGCCCCCAGCCGGCCTCGTCTACTCCGCTGGCCCTGCGGAAGCCGAGCTTTCCCAATATCGATTCGACCACGGGTTATGCTCCCTGCGTACGGCGGTTTGCGAGGTACAGGTAGAGGTTGGTGAGAACGATCACCATGAACAGCATCAGATAGGAGATCGCCGCGCCCTCACTCGTCTTGTTCTGCTCGTTGGCGATGCGGATCAAGTGATAGGAGATCGTCAGTGTGTCGTTGCCGCCCTTGGTGAGGAGGATGACGAGATCCGCCAGCTTGAATGCCTCGATAGTGCGGAAGAGAAGGGCCAACATCAGAAGGCCGCGGATGTAGGGGAAGGTGATCATCCAGAATTGCCGCCAGCTGGAAATACGGTCGATGGCAGCGGCCTCGTAAAGGTATTTCGGCACCGAGACGAGGCCCGCCAGCACAAGGAGCATGACGAAGGGCGACCACATCCATGCGTCGGCGAAAACGATTCCCGCCACGGCACCGACTTTGTTGCTCATCAGGATGAACTGGTTGCCGGAGATGGAATTGATGACGTAGCTGAGAATCCCGAATGTCGGGTCATAGTAGTAGGTGAAGAACACGCCAGAGGCGACAACCGAAAGCATCATCGGTGTCAGCACCAGGATCAACAAATACTTGCGCAGGGGAAATTGCTTGGCGAACAGGATGGCCAGCAGAAAGCCGACGATCATCTGCGCGGAGACGGTGAACACGACGAACATGGCGGTATTGATCAGCGCGCCCCAAGTCGCGTGAGCAGCCAGATCGTTGGTAAGGATCCGGGTGTAGTTCCCGAGTCCGACGAAGCGGATCGTCTGCTGGTTTGCCTGGTAGGCGAAGAACGAAAGGCCCAGCGACCACAGCAGGGGGAAGATATTCATTACAAACAGAACGGCGATTGCCGGAGCGACCAGCAAGGCGCCGAAGTAGTGGCGGCGATACGCGTTGACGGTAAATGCGGCCGCGACCAACGCCGCCGTGGCGCCCACCACCCAGAAGGAGACAGCCGCCGGCAAGCCCGCCATTGATATGGCCGACACGACGACAGCGACAGCGATGGCGAGTTTCCAGTTGTGGGCAACAACCGTGGTAAGGCGTGGTGTCAGCAGCGTGCTTGAAACAGCGGTCATGGGAGTCCGAAATATGGAGCGCCTGACGTGGCAATGACGGGAAGCGGCTTTTGCCCGCTCCCCGCAGCTATGTCGGAAGGTTACTGGATAAGGCCAGCGTTCTTCAGAAGGTCCTCCTGGAACTTGGCGATGTTATCCAGGGTGGTCTTGGCGTCCTGCTTGCCAGTGATGGCCAGGTCGTACTGGTCCTGCTGCTGGGTGAGCAGTTCGAAGAACTGCGGCACGTGCCACATGTCCTTCTGCCAGTCGAGCGAGTTCGCCCAGGCGCGGTCCCACGGACGATAGGTCACATACTTCGGATCGCTGTAGACCGACTTGATCGCGGACTGGCCGCCGCCGGCGGCGAACTGGTTCTGGATATCAGGCGAGAGCCACCACTTCACGAAGCCCACCGCTTCCTTGATTTGCTCAGGCGTCGTCCAGGTGGTGAGAACGAAAGGCTGTCCGCCGATCTGTGACGTACGATTCACCTTGCCGTCGGGACCGCGCAGGCCTGGCGCCAATCCGAACACCAGCTTGTCGGCAACCTTCGACGTCTTGGGATCGAGCGAGGCTTCGGCGAGACCGATCCAGTCGATGTTCATGGCCACCTTGCCTTCACGGAACAACTGGTCCGAGACGAAGATGTCCATGGTGCCGGTCTTGACCACCGGCGGCATGAACTTCAGCAATTTGAGGAAATGCTCCATGCCCTCGATGGACTTCGGGGAGTTTACAACGCCTTCGGCATGTCCGGTCGGGGCCTTGGTTTCATCCCAGATGCCGCCGCCATGCTGCCAGACGAACGAGTGGACCGAGCTCGTCGAGAAGTCGTAGCCTTTGCCTGCCTGATAGGCGATGCCGTAGAAATCGTCATCCAGCACCTGGCCGGCGAGCTTGTCGCCCTTCTTGCGCTGGAAGAATTCGCCAACATGCTCGAACGTGTTCCAGTCCATGGCGTCGATTTCTTCGCCGGTGCAGGGCAGCTTCTCATTGTACTTCGCCTTGAAGGCGGCCTGCTCGTCGGCGTTGCAGAGCACGTCCTTGCGGCCGTAGGTGACCAGCACGTCCGGGAACTGCGGGAAGCCGTAGTAGTTCGGCGTGCTGTTGGGATAGGTCGAATAGGCGTTGAGCACGGCGGGATGCATCGAGTCCATCGTCGCCTTGAGTTCCGGGTCGGCATCGATGAGATCGTTGATCTTGCGGAAGTAGCCGCCTTCGACGAAGGCGCCCAGCCATTGCGAGTCCGACACGATGAAGTTGTACTTCTTTTCGCCCGAGGTCAACGAGGCGTTGACGCGGGTGTAGAAATCCGGCCACGGAATGAAATCGACATCGAGCTTCACGGTATTGCCAGACTTGGGCTTGTACTGCTCGTCGAAGAACTTCTTCATAATGCGGGTCGGGGGCCAATCCGGCACCGCCATCGTCAACGTCACTTCTTCGGCAGAGGCATAGGTCACGCCTCCCACCAGTAGCGTGGCAGCGAAGCTTGCGGCTGTCGCTAGCCCTTTCACTTTGGTCATCGCCGTCATTCACGTTTCCTCCCTTGGTTAACCGGATTGCTTCTCGCCGTTCGCGTCAGGTCATTGCCTGGCCGCTCGCGGCGCGGAAGACGTGGATTTTCCTGTTATCGATGGCGATCGATGCCGAATCGCCGGTCCTGATGCTGGCGGCGATCGCTTCCGGCAGCACCATGCGCAACATCTCGCCGCCGGCCACGACCGAGACGATCGTGATGTCGCCGAGCGGTTCGACCAGATGCACCTTCGAGGCAACCCCGGCTTCGCCCTTGGCGGCGAGCCGAATGTCGCTCGGGCGAATGCCGATCAGCGCGGCCTCGCCGGCATCGGCAGTCTTTGGCGCCGTCGCCGGAACCAGAGTCCCGAGCGGCGTGTCGAAAGACCTGGTGTCGGCGCGCACCGAGGCCGTGAACAGATTCATGTGCGGCGAGCCGATCTTGCTGGCGACATAGGTATGGGTCGGCTGCTCGTAAAGCTCGTCCGGCGTGCCGATCTGGACGATGCCGCCATCGCGCATGACGGCGATCGCCTCGCCCATCGAGAGAGCCTCGAGCTCGTCGGGCGTGGCATAGATCACGGTCATGCCGAACTGGCGGTGCAGCCGCTTCAGCTCGGCGCGCGTCTCGTGCCGAAGCTTGGCGTCGAGATTGGTGAGCGGCTCATCGAGGAGAAGAATCTTTGGCCGGCGGATCAGGGAGCGGCCGAGCGCGACGCGCTGCTGCTCTCCGCCGGACAGCGTTGCCGGCTTGGCCTTCAGGCGGTGTGTCAGTCTCAGGATCTCGGCGGTCTCTTTCACCCGCTTGTCGATCTCGGCGCGCGCGGCTTTCTCCTCGCGCAGCGGATAGGCGAGATTGTCATAGACCGTGAGGTGGGGGTAAAGCGCGAAAGACTGGAAGACCATCGAGATGCCCCGGCCGGCGATCGGCGCATGGGTCATGTCGCGGCCGCCTATCTCAAGCGTGCCGGAGTCGGCCTGGACGAGGCCGGCGATAGTGCGCAGCGTCGTCGTCTTGCCAACCGAGCTCGGCCCGAAGAGTACGAAGAAGCGGCCTTCGTCGACGGAGAAGCTCAGGTCGTTGATGGCGCGCACGGATCCATAGGCCTTGCTGAGCCCATCGAGGCGCAGCGCAATCCCCTTGCCGGCACTGGCGCGAGGCGACGTCTGCGTCACGATGCGCCACCTCGTGCGGACGGAACACGTGACATCCGTATGATCCTCCTCGCCCTACCGAAATGGACTGCGGCTGTCATTCCCGATCCGCCTTTTCTTTCCTAATCTGGTATTACCAATCTAAGATGTCCGTCAAGCGCTTTCTTGAAATTCGCCGTCACCAAAATAAGCTGAATACGTCCGCTATATGTTCGTATTTCCTTCATTTTTGGCAGTTCTCCACCTTCATCCCGTTCGCAAAACGCCAATCCCCAAAATTATTGAAATCGCCGACCTTCAAATCTGGTCGAACCAGATTCGCTCCGAGCTACCGCGGCTACCGCCCCGGATTGCCCTCGACGACCCCCCAATCGGTCCGCATCGGGAGAAGTCTCATATCCTGCATCCGCCTTCGTCCAGCCCTCCTCCATGCCCAACTCACGCCGCCACCGCCGCTGGTCAGGATGGCGTCCGGAGTCGCGCCTGCCGCACCAGCGCTGAGGCCGCCCACTGGGCGACGGCCAGGGTCTTGCCGCTGTCCAGGCCCCAGATGTCCTTGAGCACGATCAGCACTTCGACGCCGAAGACCAGCGACAGCGCCTGCGCAAGGCGTTTGAACTCACGCGGCGGCAATTGGCCCTTGAGCGGCGCGATCGCCTGCTGCAGCAAATCGACGCGATGACCGCGCGTAAAGGCCGGCTCACCGCCCAGCGTGCCGGCCTGGCGTTGCGCCCATTGATCGAGCGACAGCTTCAGCGCCGCCTTGAACGTTGCTTCAAAAGCCTCGATGCGCGGCATGGCCGTATCGAACAGCTCCGCGACCCGGCGCTCGGCATCCGCCGAGGTCGATTGCCAGGTCAGGATCGGACCAAGCCCCTCGTCGACGACAGCCTGCACCAGTGCCGCCTGGCTGGGGAAATAGCGATAGGCGGTGGCGCGGGAAACTTCCGCCGCTTCCGCCACCTCGCTGACCGACGGCGTGACGCCCGCCTGCATCAGCCGTGTCGCCGTCTCCAGCATCAGCCGTTTCGTGCGCGCCCGAGGTCCACGCTCTGCAGCCGGGCCGCTTCCCCGCTCGGTGTCGCCTGTTGCTGTGGATCGTTGACGTGAGACATCCATATCAATATGATACGCGCGTCTCAAAAATTTGCAATAACCTTGGAAGGCGCCAATGAAGCGCATCTATGTGGTCGGCACCGCGGACACCAAAGGTGAGGAGCTCGCCTTCCTGGCCGATGCGATTGCCGCGACGGGCGCTCATGTTTGCCGCGTCGATGTCGGAACACGCGACGCAACGATCCCGGTCGATATTGCGGCGAAGGAAATCGCCGGCCACCATCCGCGCGGCCACGCGGCCGTGCTCGGCGACGATGACCGTGGCGCCGCGGTAGCCGCCATGGGCGTCGCTTTCACCCGCTTCGTCCAGTCGCGGAACGACATCGCCGCAGTGATCGGCATTGGCGGCGGCGGCGGCACTTCGATCATCACGGCGGGCATGCGCGCTTTGCCGCTCGGCCTGCCGAAAATCATGGTCTCGACGCTCGCCTCCGGCGACACGGCTCCCTATGTCGATGTCTCCGACATCATCATGATGCCGTCGGTGACCGACATGGCCGGGCTGAACCGGCTCTCCCGCGTCGTGCTGCACAATGCCGCCCAGGCGATAGCGGGCATGGCGGCAAGGCCGGCGCCGCCGCCCGACGGCAAGCCGTCGATCGGGCTGACCATGTTCGGCGTCACCACGCCTTGCGTCACCGCCGTCACCGACCAGCTTCGCACCGCGTATGATTGCATGGTCTTCCACGCCACCGGCACCGGCGGCCGCAGCATGGAAAAGCTGGCCGACAGCGGCCTGCTGTCCGGCGTCATCGACATCACCACGACAGAGGTCTGCGACCTCCTATTCGGCGGCGTCCTGCCGGCAACGGAGGATCGCTTCGGCGCGATCGCTCGCCGCAAGCTGCCCTATGTCGGCTCGGTCGGCGCGCTCGACATGGTCAATTTCTGGGCGCCTTCGACCATTCCGGAACGCTACAGCGGACGGCTGTTCTACGAGCACAATCCCAACGTTACGCTGATGCGCACCACCGCCGACGAATGCCATCAGATCGGCGAGTGGATCGGCGCCAGGCTCGCCCTCTGCGAGGGGCCGTTGCATTTCCTGATCCCGGAGAAAGGCGTCTCGGCGCTCGACATCGAGGGCGGCACCTTCTTCGATCCGCAGGCCGACGCCGTGCTGTTTGACGCCATCGAGCGCACGATCAGGCCGAATGCCAATCGTCGCGTCACGCGCCTGCCGCTGCATATCAACGATCCCGAATTCGCCAAGGCCGCGGTCGCGGCTTTTCTCGACATCGCCAGACAATGAGAGCCCAGACATGCCCGCAATACCGCGCAAGGACATACTGAAGAAATTCAGGGGAATGATCGACAAGGGCGTGCCGATCGTCGGCGGTGGCGCCGGCACCGGCCTGTCGGCCAAGGCCGAGGAGGCCGGCGGCATCGACCTGATCATCATCTACAACTCCGGCCGCTACCGCATGGCCGGGCGCGGCTCGGCCGCCGGCCTGCTCGCCTATGGCAATGCCAACGAGATCGTCAAGGAAATGGCCTATGAAGTGCTGCCGGTGGTCAGGCACACGCCGGTGCTGGCCGGCGTCAACGGCACCGACCCGTTCGTCATCATGCCGCTGCTTCTGGCCGAGCTGAAGACGATGGGCTTTTCCGGCGTGCAGAATTTTCCGACCATCGGCCTGTTCGACGGCAGCATGCGGCAGAGTTTCGAGGAGACGGGCATGGGCTTCGGGCTCGAGGTCGACATGATCGCCGAGGCGCACAAGCTCGATCTGCTCACCACCCCCTATGTCTTCAATCCCGACGAGGCGCGCGCCATGACCAAGGCCGGCGCCGACATCGTGGTCGCCCATATGGGTGTGACGACCGGTGGCTCGATCGGCGCCACCTCGGCCAAATCGCTCGACGATTGCGTCGTCGCGATCGACGCCATCGCTGATGCCGCCCGCTCGGTGCGCAAGGACGTCATCCTGCTCTGCCATGGCGGCCCGATCTCGATGCCGGACGATGCCCGCTACATCCTCGACCGCTGCAAAGGCCTGCATGGTTTCTATGGTGCAAGCTCGATGGAACGGCTGCCGGCGGAGGCGGCGATCGCCAGGCAGACAGCCGATTTCAAAGCGGTGACGCTCGGTGGTGAGAAGACCAAACCAAAGAAAAAGAAGGGATGAGACCATGACCGACAAGAGCAAGGTGTTTGTCTATCCGAAGGACGTCAGCGCCTTCGGCTTCGATTGGGGCCGACTGGCGCTGACGGTCGCTCCGGAAGTTAACGGCGCGACCCGCTTTTCCGGCGGTGTCGTCGACCTGCCCTCCGGCAAGGGCCACACCCGCCACAACCATCCGGGCGCCGAGGAAATCATCTTCGTTATCTCCGGCCATGGCGAGCAGATGGTCGAGGACGAGAAGGGCAATCCGGTGGTCGCGAAGGTCGGCCCCGGCTGCACCATCTATGTGCCGGAGAGCCGCTTCCATTCGACGCTGAATACGGGCGACGGCCCAATGCAGCTGTTCGTTGTTTATTCGCCGGCTGGACCGGAACTAGTGTTGCGGGAGTTGCCGGATTTCAGGCTGATTCCGGCGGGCGGGAAGTAACTTTCCTGGACAACGGGGTGTTCTCCCCGTTCTACAGGGAGAAGGTGCCGGCAGGCGGATGAGGGGCGGCGCCGGCCTTCCTTTATAGGGTCCCGCCCCTGTTCCACCCGCGCCCGCGATCACCGAACATCACATAACCAGTCTCCGTGACCGCCAGCGTATCCTCCAGCTTGATGAACCCGCGCGTCGGGTGAAGCATGGTCGTCTCGACCGACAGCACCATGTTCTTCTCCAGCGGCTTGTCCGCATAAGTACCTTCATAGGCCACCGGGTGGTTCGTCATCAGGAACGGCGCCTCATGCGTGATCAGGCCCATGCCGTGGGCGAAGAAATCCGTATAGGGCGCGACCTTGGATTTCTTCAGCACGCCCTCGGCGTGCGAAATCATGTCTCCACCCAGCGTGCCGGCTTTCACCTTGGAGAACGCCGCCTGCTGCACGGTTTCGACCTCGGCCAACAGATCCTCAAGCTCGGCATCAGGCTCGCCCAGAATGCCCATGCGGCAGAGGTCGCCGATATAGCCGTGATAATTGCCGCCGGAATCGATCGACAGCACCTCGCCCTTCTTCCACGCCTGCGGCGAGGCGGCGCGGTTGTGGCTGGAGCCCAGCGTCAGCAGGCAATATTCGAAATGCGCGCCGCGATTGGTCTCCTCGCGCCTGATCTGCTCGATCATCTGGGCCTTGGTCGTGCCTTCGCGCGCCCAGGCGATGGTCGCCAGCATGGAATCGGTGATCAGCTCGGAGGCGGTGCGAAGCTTCTCCAGCTCCGCGTCGGTCTTGATGGCGCGCATGCGCTCCAGCATGTCGGTCGCGTCGATCAGCTTCGCTTCCGGCAATGCCTTGCGGATCAGCGTGTAGGCGTCCGACGGCAGGAAGCCTGGTTCGATGCCGATGCGCGCACCCGCTTTGCCGATCTTTTGCAGATGTTCGACGGCGAGGTTGGCGGCATCGAGCGTGCCCCAGCAGGCGGCATGCAGCGTCGGCGTCCAGAACGGGTTGTTCTGATGCTCACCGCCTTCCATGCGGTTGCCGATATAAGCCGCGTGCTCCGGTCCACCTTTTTCGTAGACGACGATCGGCAGGTAGCGGCTATGGCCGATCGCATCCATGGCGGCAAAGAAGATGAATTTGTAACCGCCCAGCAAATACTGCGTGTTGTGCTTGGAGGTCGCGAGCAGCACATCGATGCCGGCCTCCTCCATCAGCCGGTCGACCCTGGCCTGGTCGAACGGAATATTGCTGACGGCATTCTTGCCCGGCGCAATGTTCATCTCTCTCTCCCTGAATTTGCCCGGGATCGACGCTGTTTCGCTCCCAATCCCTTGGCTGTGGATCAAATCTGCACCATTTTGCCCGCTCTGGTCTAGCCAGAAATCTACCAACGGCGCAGCCAAACGGTCACCAACTCGTCATCTGTCGCGTATTCGCCAAATCTGGTCTTACCAGATAGATCGAATTGAGCCGTTCTCTTAAACTGGTCCAGCGGACGAAAATTTCAAAGCCAAGCCAGGATGCGCCAATTCCGTCTCTGGCGAAACCCATGACAAGGCTCATAATCACTGTCGCAAGGATGCACGCGCCGGCATCCGAGGGGTGTTGTCGCGCCGATCGGGTCGCGCAGAGGACGGAGTTCGATCATGTCAGGTTTCACGATCTCGAGACGCAAGATGCTTGCCGGCTCGGCGATGCTGCTGGCCTCCACGGCCATGCCGAAATTGGCCTTGGCGCAGACGCCGAAGAAGGGCGGCCGGCTGGTGCTCGCCGCCGATTCCGAGCCGCGCAACCTCAACCCGGCGATCGTCGCCTCCAACGGCGTCTTCTTCATCTCCAGCAAGATCGTCGAGACGCTGGCCGAAGCCTCCTTCGACGGTAAGGACGGGCTCGCGCCACGCCTGGCGCTGAGCTGGGAAGGTGCCGCCGACGGGTTGTCGGCGACGTTCAAGCTGCGCGACGGCGTCAAATGGCATGACGGCAAGCCGTTCACCTCGGCCGATGTCGCCTTCTCGGCGCTGCAGATCTGGAAACCGCTGCAGAATCTCGGCCGCACCGTGTTCAAGGATCTGGCCAGCGTCGAGACGCCCGACGATCTCACCGCCGTGTTCAAATTCGCCAAGCCGACGCCGTTCCAGCTGATCCGCAACGCGCTGCCGGCGCTGTCGAGCGTCGTGCCCAAGCACATCTACGAGGTCGGCAAGATCGAGGACAACCCGGCCAACACCGCGCCGATCGGCACCGGCCCGTTCAAGTTCGGCGAGTACAAGGCCGGCCAGTATTACCGACTGACGAAGAACACCGATTATTGGGGCAAGGACGAACCCTATCTCGACGAGATCATCTACCAGGTGCTGCCCGACCGCACGTCCGCGGCAAGCGCGCTGGAAGTCGAGGAGATCCAGCTCGCCGCCTTCTCCGCGGTCCCGCTGGCCGACCTCGACCGCATCTCCAAGGTGCCGGGCCTGAAGGTGATCACCAAGGGCTATGAGGGGCTGACCTACCAGCTCGTCGTCGAGATCAACCATCGCCGCAAGGAACTGGCCGATGTGAAAGTGCGCCAGGCGATCGCGCATGCCATCGACAAGGACTTCGTCGTCAAGACGGTATTCCTCGGCTATGCCGCGACCGCTACCGGCCCTGTGCCGAAGAACGATCCGCAATTCTACACCGCCGACGTCCCGACCTATGCCTTCGACGTCGCCAAGGCTAACGCGCTGCTCGACGAGGCCGGCTACAAGAAGGGCGCTGACGGCAAGCGCTTTTCGCTCAAACTTTTGCCCGCGCCCTATTTCAACGAGACCAAGCAATTCGGCGACTATCTGCGCCAGGCGCTCGCGGCCATCGGCATCGACGCGCAACTGGTCAACAACGACTCCGCCGCGCACATCAAGGCCGTCTACACCGACCACGCCTTCGACCTCGCCGTCGGCCCGCCTGTGTTCCGCGGCGACCCGGCGATTTCGACCACAATCCTGGTGCAGAGCGGCATTCCCGACGGTGTGCCGTTCTCCAACCAGGGCGGCTACAAGAACGACGCGCTGGACGCGCTGATCGCCAAGGCGTCGGAGACGCTCGACACGACGGCCCGCACCGACCTCTACAAGGAGTTCCAGCAAGTGGTGGCCGCCGACCTGCCGCTGATCAACGTCGCCGAATGGAGTTTCATCAGCGTCGCGCGCGACACGGTGGGCAACATCGCCAACAATCCGCGCTGGGCGGTGTCGAACTGGGCGGACACGTATCTGGCGGGCTAGCAAGATCGTCACGGGATGCTTGCGCATCGTTTGGGCGAGTGCTCATCATCGGCGATGAGAGTCCCTTCGCGCATCCCTCTATCTTGCCGGGTAAGGCTGCCGGCTTCACCCTTCCCCTTGTGGGGWGGGTCGACGAGTGGATGCCGCGAAGCGGCAGCCGGTCGGCGGGGTGGGGGGTGTGGCGCAGGCCTGAAAGAGACCCCCACCCCGCTCCGCTTTGCGGAGCGACCCTCCCCACAAGGGGGAGGGTAAGCCAACATGACCCGCGCCCTCATCCTTCTCCGCCGCCGTCTCGTCGGCAGCGTCTTCGTGCTGCTGATCGTTGTCATCGGCACGTTCCTGCTGCTCGAAGCCGCCCCCGGCGATGCCGTTGACGCCTATATCGTGTCGACCGGCGGCGACGCCGGCATGATCGAATTGCTGCGCCATCGCTGGGGCCTCGACCAATCGGAACTGACGCGGCTCGCCAATTATCTCTGGGCTCTGCTGCATCTCGATCTCGGCCAGTCGGTGACCTTCTCCAGGCCGATCCGCGACGTGATTCTCGAACGGTTGCCCAACACACTGCTGCTGATGGTCAGCGCCACCGCGCTGTCCTTCGGGCTGGGTTCCGCCCTCGGCATCTATGCCGGCGCAAGGCCCGGCAGCGCCCGCGATCGCTTCCTGTCGATCGGCTCGCTGGCCCTCTATGCCGTGCCGGGTTTCTGGCTCGGCCTGGTGCTGATCGTCGTCTTCGCCGTCGACCTGCGATGGCTGCCGATCGGCGGCATCGAGACGCTCGCCTCGGACAAGACCGGCCTCGACCGCGCCGCCGACATCGCCATCCATCTCATCCTGCCGGTGGCCGCACTCGGCTTCATCTACCTCGCGCTCTACCTGCGCATGATGCGCGCCGGCATGGCCGAAGCCTGGCGGCAGGATTTTGTCCTCGCCGCCCGCGCCAGGGGGCTGTCGCGCCGCCGCGTCGTGCTCGCCCACGTCGCCCGCAATGCGCTGCTGCCGCTGGTCACCATGCTCGGCCTGCAATCGGCGCAGATGCTGGGCGGCAGCGTCGTCATCGAGAGCGTGTTTTCCGTGCCCGGCCTTGGGCGGCTGGCGCAGGAAGCGGTGGCTTCGCGCGACACGCCTCTGCTGCTCGGCATCATCCTCACCAGCGCCGTCCTGGTCGTCGTCATCAACCTGCTGGTCGACATCGCCTATGCTTTCCTCGATCCGCGCGTCGGCACCGGCGAGGCCGGCGCATGAGCCCGCTCCGCCGTTTCCTGCGCACGCCCGAGGCGGTCGCTGGCGCCATCCTGCTGGCCGCATTGATTGCGATGGCGCTCATCGCACCGCTGCTGTTTCCCGGCGATCCGCAAGCCATCGCCGGCCCAGCGCTGCTGCCGCCTTTCCAGGATTGGTCGCTGCCGCTCGGCACCGATCGGCTCGGCCGCGACGTGCTGGCCGAACTCTTCCACGGCGCCCGCACCTCGCTCGCTGTCGGCCTTGCTGCTGCTGCGGCGGCACTTGCCATCGGCGCGGTGGTCGGGACGCTTGCCGGCTTTGCCGGCGGCCTCGTCGACGAGGTGCTGATGCGCATCACCGATGCCTTCCAGACCGTGCCGAGCTTCCTGCTGGCGCTGGCCTTCGTCAGCGTCGTCGGCCCGTCGCTCGGCATCGTCGTTGCGGCAATAGCGCTCGGCACCTGGACCGGGCCTGCCCGTGTCGCCCGCGCGGAAGTCCTCTCCATTCGCGAACGCGATTATGTCGCCAGCGCGCGTGCCATCGGCATGCATCCGCTCGAAATCGCCTTTCGCGAAGTGCTGCCCAACGCCTTGCCGCCGGTGCTGGCAATGTCCTCGGTGATCGTCGCCGCCGCCATCCTCACCGAAGCGGCGCTGTCCTTCCTCGGCCTCGGCGACCCCAACCGCGTCACCTGGGGCGGCATGATCGCCGAAGGCCGCGCCGTGCTGCGTACCGCGCCCTTCCTGTCGATCGTGCCAGGTATTGCGCTGGTGCTGACCGTGCTCGGCGCCTATCTCGCCGGTGAAGGCATTGTCGAGACGACGGCGGTCAGGCGAAGTCTGTCGTGAGCGCGCTCGCTTCGATCCGCGACCTGACGGTGACCTATCGCCGCGACGGCAACGCAGTGGCGGCGCTGAGGAACATCAGCCTCGACATCGTGGCTGGCGAGCGCCTGGCCATCATCGGCGAAAGCGGCTCCGGCAAGAGCACGCTGGCGCTGGCGATTGCGGGATTGCTGCCGGCTTCTTCAGCGGTTGCCGGAAGAATTGAATGGTCCGGCCTTGGTCGCACACCCCTCCTCGGCCGCGACATCGGCTTCGTCTTCCAGGACCCTTCCGCCAGCCTCGATCCCGTCATGACCATCGGCAAACAGATCGCCGAAGTCGCCCGCACCCATCTCGGCCTCACCTGGTCCCAGGCATACGCCAAGGCCAAAACCTTGCTCGAACGCGTCCGCCTGCCCGACCCGGACTCGGCCCTGCACGCCTTCCCGCACCAGCTCTCCGGCGGTCAGAAGCAGCGCGTGGCGATTGCCGCAGCCATTGCGGCCGGGCCGAAACTGCTGATCGCCGACGAGGCGACCAGCGCGCTCGACACCATCGTGCAGGCAGAGATCGTCGCCTTGATCCGGCGGCTGGTGGCCGAGGACGGCATGACGCTGCTGTTTATAAGCCATGACATCGCGCTGGCGGCCGAACTCGCCGACCGTATCGCCGTGTTCCGCCATGGCCAACTCGTCGAACTTGGCGCGACGGCACAAATTGTCGACGCCCCAACTCAAGCCTACACCCGCACCTTGCTCGACGCCCATATCGGCCTCGACGCCGCACCATTGCTGAACCGAGCCGGGCTCCCCGCATGAGCCTGCTCGCAGTGTCCAACCTCACCAAACACTACCGTCGCGGCGGCAAGACCGTCATTGCAGTCGACGACGTGTCTTTTCACATCGAGCCCGGCGAAACACTGGCGCTGGCCGGCCCTTCCGGCAGCGGCAAGTCGACGATCGCGCGGCTGGTGCTGCGCCTGATCGAGCCGGACGCCGGCGCCATTGAATTCGAGGACAATGATTTCCTCGCCTTGGGTGGTGCTGCGTTGCGCGCACGCCGCGCGCGTCTGCAAATGGTGTTCCAGGATCCGTTGGCCGCCTTCAACCCGCGCGCCACGGTGGCGCATGTCCTCGACGATCCCTTGCGCATCCACGGCATCGCCTCCCGCTCCGAGCGCCCACACCGCATCGCCGCCTTGCTCGAGCGTGTCGGGCTGGCGGCCGATCTCGCGCCCCGCGCCATCCACGAAATCTCCGGCGGCCAGCGACAGCGCGTCGCCATTGCCCGCGCCATCGCCACAAAACCATCGCTGATCGTGCTCGACGAGGCGGTCTCGGCACTCGACGTCTCGGTGCGCGGACAGATCCTCGACCTTTTGCTCGACCTGCAAAGGCAGGAACGGATCGCCTATCTCTTCATTTCCCATGATCTCGGCGTCGTGCGCGCCGTCGCCCACCGCGTCATCCTTCTCGATGCCGGCCGGATCGCCGAGAGCGGCGATGCCCGCGCCGTCATCGACGCCCCGCAGTCAGCCATCGGCAAGGCGTTGGTGGCGGCAGCACCAAGGCTCAAAAGAACCTCACAGGACGCATCATGACCGACCCCGAAGGCAGAGCCGAAAAGCTGTCGCGTGAACTCGATTCCTCCTTCCGCAATCGCGCCGATCTCTATCGCCCTTTCCTCGAAGAACTGACCGGAGAGCTGGGTTCTGACAAGGCCGAGGCGATCATGATCCGCGCCATCGAGCAGCGCGGCAAGGAAGTGGCGGCGGCCGCCTTCGCCAGCTTCGGCGCCAATGATGCGCCTGCGATCGGCGAGGCCTTCCTGGCGGTCAGCCCGGATGGCGGCCTGATGTATCCGACCGATGTCGAACGCGGCGATGACCGCATCGCCTTCAGGGTCAAGCGCTGCCCGTTGAAGGATGCCTGGGTCGAGGCTGGCGTCGGCGACGAAAAGCACGCTTTGCCGCATCGCCGGCGCCTTCGACCGCGGTCGGTTCGAGGCGACCGGCGTGCGCTTCCACAACGTCACCTGGACGCCCGGCCACGGCTCCGGCTGCTGCCACATCGCGCTGACCGATCGCGATGCCGGCTAAGCATTGACGATCTAAGGTGTGTTGAGATTCAGGTCAGGCCGAGCGTCTGCAGGCCGGCAGAACATCACACAGCTTAGCCCCCGACCATCAGCTTGACGACCTCGTCATGGTTGGTCTCGGAGATCTTGCGCTCGCCGGCCTGGATGCCGCGCCGCAGCACGACGATACGGTCCGACACAGCAAAGATGTCCTGCAGATTGTGCGAGATGAAGATCACGCCGCGCCCTTGCGCCTTGAGCTGGTGGATCAGCGAGATCACCTTGCGCTGCTCCGGCACGCCAAGCGCGGCCGTCGGCTCGTCCATGATCAGGATCTGCGCATCCCAGTAGACGGCGCGGCCGATGGCGACGGCCTGGCGCTGGCCGCCGGAGAAATTACTGACCGGGGCCTCGAGCCGGCTGACATGGAAGTCGAGCCGTCCCATCGTTGCCTTGGCCGCTTCGGCCATCGCCTTGCGGTCGAGCACCGGCAGGAAGCCGAACGCCTTGCGAATCGGTTCGCGGCCAAGGAAGATGTTGGCGCCGATCGACAGATTGTCGGCGAGCGCCAGATCCTGGTAGATCGTCTCGATGCCCTTCTCGCGCGCCTCCTGTGGCGTCGCGAACGTCACCGGCTGACCCCGCAGGAGGATCTCGCCACCAGTCGGCTGGAACACGCCCGATATCGCCTTGATCAGCGTCGTCTTGCCGGCGCCGTTGTCACCGGCCAGCGCCACCACTTCGCCCGGCCGCACGGCCATGGAGAAGTCGTTGAGCGCACGCACGGCGCCGAAATGCTTGGAGAGATTCCGGACTTCCAGCAGGGGTGCGTTCTGGTTGGTGCTATTCATCCTGACGGGCTCCACTGAACCGGCGCTGCGCCTGGTCGATAAGGACGGAAATGATGATGACGACGCCGACGGCGATGAACTGCCAGAACGGCTCGACATTGACGAAGACCAGCCCGTACTGGATGACCGCGATCACCAGCGCGCCGGCGACCGTGCCGAAAATGGTGCCGGAGCCGCCGAACAGGCTGGCGCCGCCGATGACCACCGCCGCGACGCTGTCGAGCAGCAGTGGCTCGCCCGCCTGCGCCGCGCCCGCCGTGAAGCGCGCGGCATAGAGCGCGCCGCCGAGGCCGGCGCACATCGCCGACAGCACGTAGAGCCGCAATATGTGGCCCCTGATGTCGATGCCGGCCCGCCGCGCTGCCTGCACATTGGCGCCGATGGCATAATTGTGCTGGCCGAACCGGGTCTGGCTGAGCAGGTAGTGCATGACGATGACGAAGACCGCGGTGATCAGCACCAGATAGGGCACGCCATAGAACTTGCCGTTGCCGAGCAGCGCGAACCAGGAATTCTGCACCGGCACGGTGGTGCCGCCGGCAAGCAGGAAGGCGGCGCCGCGCGCGACGCCGAACATGCCGAGCGTGCCGATGAAGGGCGGCACCTTGAGCCGCGAGATCAGCAGGCCGTTGATAACACCCGGCACGCCGGCAACGATCACCGAGGCAAGGATGCCCGCCAGCATGGCCAGCGGCAGGGGAATGGCGGCGCCCGCCATGTTGGTGGCATGCGCGGCGATGACGGCGGCCAGCCCCATGATGAAGCCGAGCGACAGGTCGATGCCGCCGGAAATGATGACGAAGGTCTGCCCGGTCGCCAGCAGCAGCGGCGCCACGGCGAAGATGGCGATGGACTGCAGGTTGAATGGATTGAGGACGAAGGTCGCGCCGAAGGCGAGCCGCGACCAGACCTCGAAACAGATGAGCAGTCCGGCCAGGAACAGCCAAGCGCGCCCTTCGGCGATGCGTGCGACCAGGCTTCGGGCCGGATCGCCATGATCGGCCTGAGGGGCGACATGCTTCTCGGCAGGCTGGGCTGGTGATGTCGAGGTCATGGATACTCCGCGGCGCCTTCAGACAGGTCTCGATTGGCGAGGGACCCGGTGCAGGCTCCCCCCGGCGGACCGGGAGGAGCCAGACTGTGCTAGACTTACTCGGAGTAGAGATACTTCGAGATGTTCGGGTCCGCGATGTTGGACTTGTCCATGATCGTGAAGCCGGTGCCGATCGTGACCGGGATCGAATGGCCGGTCAGGTGGGCATAGGCCGAGACAACGCCGTAATAGCCGATCTCGGCCGGATGCTGGGCGATCGCCACGTCGACCAGGCCGGTGTTGATGTTGTCGACGATGCTGGTCGGCGCATCGAAGGCGACGACCTTGACCGTACCGGTCTGTCCCGCCTGCTTGACGCCGTTGGCGGCACCCAGCGCCGAGAACAGATTGGCACCGAAGACACCGACCAGATCGGGATTGCGCGCGAACACCGCCTGCAGTTGCGAAGCCGCCTTGTTGGCGTCGTCGTCATTGAACTGGGTTTCCAGCACGGTGATGCCCGGATGCTTGGCCATCTCCTTCTTGAAGCCTTCTTCGCGCTGGTCAGTGGTCGAGATGCCGGGCTTGACGTTCGAGACGTAGACCTTGCCCTTGTCGCCAATGGACGTGGCCAGAGCCCGCGCCGCGATCTCGCCACCCAGTACATTGTCCGACGCGATGTAAGACAGCGGGAAATCGGCATCGCCGGCGCCGGTCTGGTAGACGCCGCTGCCGATGAAAGTGTCGACCGTGATGACCGGAATGCCGGCGTCATTGGCCTTGCGCAGCGGCTCGACCAGCTGAACCTTGTCGGTCGGCGCGATCAGGATTGCATCCGGCTTCTTGGCGATGACCGCGTCGAGCACCGGCACCTGGGTGACCGGGTTGAAGTCCGGCGCACCCTGGAAGACCAGGTTGACGCCAAGCGCGTCGGCCGCCGCTTGGGCGCCCTTGCGCATGGTGATGTAGAAGCCGTCGGTGGTCAGGCCGGGAATGAGCGCAATGGTGTATTTCTTGTCCTGCGCCTGCGCGGGCGCAATCAGCACCGTGGCACTGACGGCGAGCGCCGCGAGCGCGGCAACGATCTTCTTCATGACATCCTCCTCATTGTTGGCAGATCTGCCGTTTGCAAGTGACATTGGAATGGCCGTCATCCGTTCGGATGCCGACGGCCGGGAACGCCTGTTTGCCTTTTGCGGGCAGCTCCTCCCAAGCGCCCTCCAGTCGATATGTCGGCCGGTCAGTCGCCGGCGCACCTGGCCACAGCCTCGTTCCTAGCCTCCGCGAGGTCCGGCAAACTGTGTCCCACGCCTCGCCTTGCCGGCGGGCGTTCGAACTTGTAACACTTTGCAGAAATAAATTGCAACTCGGTTTTTCCGAGTTGGTAGCGCCGGGCTTTTCACACCGTACGACATCCGATTGCTCCGCAGAGCCCCGGTCAACTATCACCCGGGGCTTTCGGCGGCACAACTGGTTTTCGTGACGGCGTCCTGCCTGGACTATTCGTTACGCGAGCGCTGCGAGGATGGCCTGCGCCGTCTTGGTATCCGTCACCAACGTGTTGATGAGACCGGCGCGAACGGCTGCAATAATTGCCGTCGCCTTTTCCGGCGACGCGGCAAGGCCGATGACCAGTGGCACCGCGCGCAACTGCGCCGGCGACATGGCGATCATCCGGCTCTCCCCTTCCCAGGCAATCAGCGTGCCCTCGGCATCGAAGTAGTGGCGAAGCACGTCACCGGCGGCATGAACCAGCGCCTGCTCGCTCGGCGTGGCGGCGCTCGCCTCTGGGGCATTGATGGCATGCGGCAGGCCGATACCGACGATCGCGACATCGGTCCTCTCCCACAAAGCGACGGCATCGCGGATGGCGGTGTCGCGCAGGAAGACCTCGCGCAATTCGCTGGACGGCAGATAGGGGGCATGGATGAAATGCGGCGTGCCGCCGAACTCCTCGGCGGCAAGCCGCACGAATTCATTGACCTGAAAATGCGCCGCCTGCTGCTGCATGCCGCCGGTGGCGGCCACGGTCAGCACGCCAGGCATCCGCGGCAGGCCGGCCCGGATGACTTCGCGCACGGCGCGCCCCCAGCCGATGGCGACGACGGAGCCCGCCACCAGCTGCGCCTGCCTGAGCAACCCGCCAAGGGGTGCGGCGAGCGCCGCAAGCGTGCCCGCCGCCGGCGTCTCGACCACAGCGGCATCGCGCAATTTCAAGCCGTCGATCAGCTGCCTGGTGATGTCCTCCGGCGTTGCCAGGTCGAGAACCTCGATGCGGACAATGCCCTCGGCCCGCGCCCGCTGCAGCAAGCGCGAAATCGTCGCGGTGGAGACGCCGAGCCGGCGAGCAATATCGACCTGCGACATCTCCTCCACATAATGCAGCTTGGCCACCGTGTGCAGCATCGTCCGCGATGCGGTCGCATCCTGGATGGGAGGGGAAGACAGCTTGCAATTCCTTTCAGCAACGTGTTACATACACATAGGCCGACGGGAGTTATCGCGCAAATCCAGCCAACTCGCAACGTGCGGCGGCTCGCGGGCCGCGAGCCCGGCGAGGCGCTTTCTTCGAAGGCGATGGCGCGTCGCGGCTTCCTGCCGGCAGGCGGGCAGAACTGAACATCGTTGTTTCCACGGGATCCGCGCCCTTCGTCTAGAGAGCGCCAACATCGGATTGAGACCATGACCAAGATGACCACCGCGGAACTGCGCGGCTACCAGCAGATATGTGGCAAGGACGGGGCCATGCTGGCCATCGCCTGCGACCAGCGCGGCGGCATGCGGACCTTGCTGGCGTCGGACCCGGACGAACAGGCCAAGATCACCAATGACATGCTCGGCGACACCAAGGCCGACATCACGCGCTACCTCGCCAGTGCGGCGTCCTGCGTGCTGCTCGACCCGCTCTGCGCGGTGCCGCGCATTGTCGACGAAGGCGTCTTGAACCGCGATACGGCGCTGCTCATCGGCCTCGACGCTTCCGGTTTCGATATCTCTCCCGAAGGTTACCGCCTGTCGCGCCTCGTTCCCGGCATCGACGCGCGCCGCGTCCGCGCACTCGGCGGCACCGGCGGCAAGATCATGGTGTATCTCAGAGCCGACAAGCCTGAAGCCAACGACCACAACATCGCCATCCTGCGCCAGTGCATCGCCGATTTCGGGCAGGAAGACCTGCTGCTGGTCGTCGAGTTCCTGACCTACCAGCTCGACGGGGAAAGCCCCGAGGACTATGCGGCCAAGACGCCATGGCTTGTCGAGGAAGGCACCAGGATTTCGCTGGAGTGTGGCGCCAAGGTGCTGAAGCTTCCATACCCCGGAACGCAGCAAGCCTGCGCCAACATCACCAAAATGGCCGGCGACGTGCCTTGGGCGGTGCTGTCGGCCGGCGTCAACCACGCGACCTTTCTCGGCCAGGTCGAGATCGCCATGCAGAATGGCGCCTCGGGCGTCATCGCCGGCCGCTCGCTGTGGAAGGATTGCATCTCGCTTGACCGTGACATCCAGCGCGAAAGGCTTAAGACCATCGCAGTGCCGCGATTGCGTGAAATCCAGGCCGTGATCGGGCACTACCGGCAGAAAGCCGCTGCCTGACAGTTGCGTTGGACGAGAGCTGATCCAGCGAAAGTGTGAAGCGGCTTTGCGTCCGGAATTGCGTGAACACAGATGCAGGACGCCATGCCTCAGAGCATAGGAATAGATATCGGCGGCACCAATCTGCGTGCCGCCCGCATTTCCGGCACCGGTGAAATCCTCAAGCGCGTTTCCGAAAAAAGCGCGCCCGACCCGGAGCTGGTGCTCGGTCGTATCGCTGACATGGTGCGCCTTCTCGACACGCCGGATGTGAAGACCATCGGCGTCGGCGTTCCGGGCCGCGTCGATGCGCGGCGCGGCGCGGTGCTGTCGGGCGGCTATGTCAACCTCGCCTCGGTTGCGCTGGCCCAGCGCCTGGAAGACATGACAGGCAAGCCTGTCGTCATCGACAATGACTGCAACATGGCGCTGGCCGCCGAGATGGCGCTCGGCGCCGGGCGCGGCCATGGCAACATCGTCATGTTCACCATCGGCACCGGCATTGGCGGCGCCGTCGCCCAGGATCGGCGGATCACGCGTGGTTCGGCAACGGCGGGCCAGCTCGGCCACATCACCGTCGACGTCAATGGCGAGGTCTGCGCCTGCGGCCGTCGCGGCTGCGTCGAGACCACCAGTTCGGGAACCGCGCTCGGCCGTCATATTGCGCGCGCCGGGCTCGGCGCCGATACTTCGGTCGATCAGCTCTTTGCCCGCGATGCAGCCGGCGATATCCAGGCGCGCGGCGTACTGGACGCCTGGGCGAAACCGCTGCGGGCCGCCATCGACACCGCCGTTGCCATGCTCGCTCCCGATCTGGTGCTGCTTGGCGGCGGCCTTGGCCGGGCGGCTCACGCAGCACTCGGCCGCGCGCCGGCGCTGGCCCCCTGGTACCAATGCCAGGTCGAAGCAGCACAACTCGGCGACGACGCCGGCGTGATCGGCGCCGGCCTCCAGGCACTGGCGGGGGACCAGCACACGTCGCCCTCGACCCAGTCCAGCCGCCTGCGGCGCGCCGTGCTCGTCAACGGCATCCCCGCCAGCGGCAAGAGCACCGTCTCGCGCGGCATCGCCGATCGCATGGGCTGGCCGCTGCTGGCGCTCGACACGATTAAGAACCCCTTTCTCGAAGTGCTCGGCGGCGGCGACCGCCTGTTCAACCGCACGCTGGGCCGCGGCAGCTACCAGGCGATCTGGTCGGTGGTCGGCGAAGCGCCGGCCGGCACCACCTTCATCGTCGATGCCTGGTTCGGCTTCCAGCCGCGCGAGGTTCTCGAGGATCATCTGCGAAATGCCGGCGTCGAGCAGACTTTCGAAATCTGGTGCCACGCGCCCGGCAAGGTGCTCGCCGAGCGCTATGGCGCCCGCCTCGACCAGCGCCCCGCTGGCCATCCCGGTGCCGCCTATATTCCCGAACTGATCGAGCTCGCCAAGCGCGCCGAGCCGCTGCGGCGCGGACCGCTCTTCGACGTCGACACGACGAAGCCGATCGACTTCGATGCCATCACGGCCTGGTTGCGGGCGACGATGGCCGGCGGCGCATAGACAGTCGGAAGACCCGTTCAGTCGCCGCTATAGACGTGAAGTTCCGTTCCGGCCGCTTCGATGACCGCGCGCAGCGCCGGTTGCGGCTCACGATCCGTGACGATGTCGGAAAGCGCGCTGAGAGCGCAGATCCGTTCGAGGCTGTTGCGGCCGAACTTGTCGTTGGTCACCACAAGCGCTGTGGACAGCGCGCGAGAGATCATAGCCCGCTTGACCGCCGCCGCCCCCGAGATCATGTCGCTGGGCCCGTCCGCGGACAGGCTCGATGCTCCGATGATGGCAATGTCGGCATTGTAGCGCCTGACGAATTCCACCGTATCCTCACCGACCACGCTGGCTTCTCGGCTGTCATAGGCGCCGGGGCACAGGATGACCCGAAAGCTCGGATTGGCGCCGGTCACCGAGGCCACGCCGATGGAGTTGGTGATGATCGTCAGCTCCCGCTTCAGCTGCGAGAGACCGCGCGCCACCTCATAGGTCGTCGAGCCGCCATCGATCATCACGATCTGGCCCTTCTCAACCAGTCCGGCCGCACCGCGCCCGATCCGCGCACGCTCCTCGATCATGGTCTGGCTGCGCTCGGCGATCACCGGCTCGGATGTCGCCAGCGAGATCGTCGCACCGCCATAGGTTCGGTTGAGCAACCCCGCATCGCCAAGCTCGATAAGGTCGCGCCGGATCGTTTCGCCGGCGACACCCAGGCGCAAAGCGAGCCTGGAAACACGGATCGAGGCCGAGCGGCGCACTTCCGACAGGATGAGCTCATGCCGCTCCTTCTTCGACAGCCGGCTCTGCTCCATGATCTGTCCTCCGCGAAGTCTGGAACATTAGCGGCACCGACGTTGATGGGGAAGGAGTCCCGCGAGCACGATTTGAGCGCCGAGGAACGCGCCTTCGTCGAACGCCGCCGCCAGGAGCTGAGACAGGACGGCCTCGTCACCGAAACTTATCGGCGCGTCGGCGTCCGCGAAGCCCTGATGCGGCTGGCGTCGGCCGGTCCCGATCGAGACACGGCCGCTGCCGTCTGATTAATAGCCGACCGTAAAACGCTGCCTGATGTGGGCCGGCTTCTCGATCTCGTCGACCATGACGATGGCGTAGTCCTCGAAGGAGATGCTGCTGCCCTTGTCCGAGGCCAGTAGCGTGTCCTTGCCAAGACGGTATTTGCCGGTGCGCTCGCCCGGGACGAACATGGCGGAGGGCGACAGGAACGTCCAATCGAGGTCGCCGACGGTTTTCAGCTTGTCGAGGAAGTCGGCGCCCTTCTGTGCCTCGGCCTTGTAGATCGCAGGGAATTCGGGCGTGTCGACCAGCCTTTTACCGGGCGCGACCTCAAGGCTGCCGGCGCCGCCGACAATGAGATAGCGCTTGACGCCGGAAGCACGCACTGCGGCGATCAGCGTGTCGGGGTCGCTGTCAACGAAATGCACGGCGCTGATCACCACATCATGACCATGGATCAGCCTGGCGAGACCTTCCTTGTCGAAGACATCGCCCTTCCTGGCCGTCACACGGGGCAGCGCGGCGATTTTTTCGGGGTGGCGGGCAATGCCGGTGACCGTATGGCCACGGTCGGAGAGTTCCTCGAGCAGGCGCGAACCGACAGCGCCCGATGCGCCGATGAGAGCGACTTTTGCCATGTCCTTTTCCAGTCCTTGTTGGAGGTCAGTTGTGGATCACGCCGCCGCGATATGGGCGACGAGATTGTCGAAGCTGCCAAACAGCGCATTCGAACCGATGAGCCGCGGTGCATCGTTGCGGATGACTGCCAGCGAAGGCACGCCGTTGGCATGCAGGCGCTGGAACAGCTCTCGGCCACGGCCGACCAGTTCGGCATGAACCGTCAGCACGGTTTCGGCCGGCTTCCTCAGCATGGCGGCGGCATCGGCCATGCCGGTATCGGCGAGCACGGCGGCTACGCCTTCGGCAGTCACGATATCTCGGCCGTCGACATAGCGCGCACGCTGGATCGCCTTCAGTGCTGTGAGCCGTCGGCTGGGATCTTCCAGTCCGGCGGCGCTGATGCCGAGGGTTGCCGCATGCGAGTCGAGCAAAGTGCCACGGATGCCGAGGACATTGCGCTGATAGGCCTGCGTGAATGCCTGTCCGGTCAGACGCTCGATGCGCTGGTCGTTCGCCCATGCATGTGCGGCAAAGCCTTCATCCATCGGCAGCGCACCGGCGCCGGAGAACAGCCCGGTCGCCAGCGGCTCGATGCGCACGCCGCTGGCCGACAGCCTGTCCAGCATCGGCATGGCGCCGTAGCACCAGCCGCAGAGCGGATCGAAAAGGTAAGTCACGTCTGAATTACTCACGAGCGCTGCCTTCCTTGGTACGGACTGTCGGCTGACGGGCCGCCAAAAAGTCTTGGCCGTATGTGGCAGGCGGAGGTCTTGCTATAAACAGCGCTCAATAATACAAACTGTCTGATTTAATCATACAAAAGCAGTCGCCTTGGCCGACCTTCTGAACCTCAATCGGCTCGTCTACTTCACCACCGTCATGGAAACCGGCTCGTTCACATCAGCTGCGGACCGGCTTGGCGTCGCCAAGGCCGTGGTCAGCCATCAAGTCGGCAGGCTCGAAGAGGAACTGGGCGCGACGCTGCTGCAGCGCACGACGCGGCGCGTCACCCCGACGGAAGACGGTCGCCTCTTTTATGATCGCGCGATGATCATCCTGCGTGAGGCGGAGTCGGCCTATGGCGAGATTTCGCAGGCAGCGGTCGAGCCGAGCGGAACGCTGAGGCTGACCGCGCCGCTCGACTACGGCACCAGAGTGGTGGCGCCGGTCATGGCGGCATATCTGAAAGCCTATCCGCAGATGCGCGTCGAAGCGATCTTCGACGACGCGGTGAGCAATCTGGTCGACGAGCAGATCGATCTCGGCATCCGCGTCGGCTGGCTTGCTGATTCCTCTAACCAGGCGCGGCGACTGGGCACGATTCAACAGATCGTCGTTGCGAGCCCAGCCTTTGCGGCAGACCTGCCCGCGGATGCGAACCCGAACCAGGCGCGATCGCTGGCCTGGGTCGGCAATGCCCAGTTGCGCGGCGTCGGCCAATGGTTGTTCTCTAAGGACGGCGACACGGTGCTGACCGAACTCAATCCCGTCGTCGTCTGCGACAAAAGCCCGGCGGCCTATGCTTGCGTGCTCGCCGGCATCGGTCTGGGCATATTTCCTGACTATGCGGTCGATGAGGATATCGTCGGGGGTCGGCTTGTGCGGATATTCGCGCAGTGGACCTTGCCGACCGGCGGCATCCACGCGGTGTTCCCGCCGGCCCGCTTCCGGCCCGCCAAGGTGCGCGCCTTCGTCGAATTGCTCGCCGCGGCCGAGCGAAAGCGAGCACGCGGCGTCGCCAGGGGGTGACTCCGCACACAGAACGCAATGTCAGTGGAGGCTTACATCGGAACGCTTTGGCCTTAGCCGTGTTTCGATCGTGCCCAAACGCAAAACGGCCCGCTGGTTTGAGCCAGGCGGGCCGTTTATGATTTGGTTTTGGGGAGAGGCTTTGCGTTTCTGACCGGCGGCGTCGGCAAGGCCTCGTTGCGGACGGCTGATGAGGGTTAACTCGCCGGGCACCACGGCTAAA